>CAZULT010000001.1:0-121169 GCA_964621295.1 uncultured Anaerolineaceae bacterium
ACCTTCCCCCTTCACCCCTACACACTTCGTTCCTACGGGATGCTACGCGAGGGGCCTACGGCGGGAGCGCATAGCGTCGCGAACGCAAACCGTCAGGTTGCCTGCGTACCTATAAAAGGGAAGAGAACTATGAAAATAAATATCAAGAATGCGTATTTATCCCTGATCCTCCTGATGGGTTTTGTTGCCACTATATTGCCTTCCTGCAAGTACTCAGCTGCGATATCACCAGCTACAAAGGATATCCCTCAAGAGGTCGGTACAAGTGTTCCACAAAGCACACCCCTGGCAAAAGTTCCTGACGATTCCATTCAATCCCCAGATGGAAAACATTATGCAAAGATACGCGATGGGAATCGATTGGTCGTTCTTGATATCAACGGGGCAGAGAACGAAATTTCCAGTTCAGGGGAGATCACCCAACTCTCGTGGTTCCCGGATAGTCAACATATCATCTATAGCGATCGCATTGCAACTGAGGCTGGTTTTCCTGGTTATGAGTATCGAGTTTGGATAGCAACTATAGCAACTAAAGTAACCTACCAGGTGAGCGATGGCTTCGCTCCACTTATATCTCCGGATGGACGGTATGTGGCATTTATGCATGGTGGGAGAAGCGGAGACGCATGTGTTGTGGGTTTCAGGCTTTGCATCTTAGAACTTGGCCAGGAATTCCATCCAATCTCCTCCACCTGCCAGGACGAGATTCCGGGTATACCTCTCTCTGAATACGATGAGTCTTTCTACCCTCATTTGGAAAGCCATTACGAATTCCCCGGAAAATGGGTGAACGAATCTCTGTTAGAGGTAGCAATGACATGGGGATGCAATGTGGACGATCCTCAAAATGGTATGTATGAAATAAATCTTGATTCGAATGAAGCCCGGAAGGTGAAAGATCTTCCAACTGAATAGATGGTCAGTTGCATGATGAAACATGGCAACCTGCCAAAGCAGGTGCGCGGACGGCTGGATTATCCAGCAACCGGCTCAAACGCCGGGGTAAACTTAACAGTTTTACCCGGCCTGGGATCTTCCTGGCTATCTTACTCAAATAGACCGAGCGACTCTGGTAGATCCCGACAAGCAACCAAACAAAAGTCCCTACCTGAGTAATTCTTTGCCCTGGCTGCAGTTTACAAAATCGTCTCTGTTATCAAAGTGTCAGGTGCCCAGATTGTGACTTGTTGATATAATTCTTACAGGGTTCGGTCGCACTCGTAACATCAGGAGGGACGATGAAAAACCAGAAGAAATGCACCCAATGTGGGGAGCTCATCCCGGCAGATTCACAATTCTGCTGGAACTGCGGGGCTGCCCAGAACAAAACCGCACAGCCTGAACCCGCTTCCCCTCAAGACCTGGCGCCAACGGATACAACCGGGAAACCCAGAACGAAAACAATCCTTATCGTGGTCCTGTTTATCCTTTTATGCTTATCACTCATTTGCTGTGCAGTTGTAGGGTATTCTCTGTTTGAATACATCACGTGGGAATTCCTCTAGCGTAACTGCATAAGGGTGGTAATAATTTATCCCTTTATTGGCTGTCCGCACTGGATACAAAAACGATACGTTGCGTCCGCCAGCGTCCCACAGTTCGAGCAGCGTTGTCCTGTGACTGGAGCCGCCGATGGTCTCCGGTTGGCGGATGGCGCTTGCGCCAGCTTTCTCTGGCGCAGGATCAGATTGGTGTTCATCCCGACTGCAGAGCCCGTGCTGAAGAACATTGTCGCCATCCCAACTGCCGCGATGGAGGCAGGCAATAGCGCCGAAAGCAAGTGGGTCAGAGTATAGGAAACCGCCCAAAACCCCAGATGTAGAACGGTGCGCTTGATCACCAGGATATCCCCCTTTTGATACATATTCGAGGCCTTTCCCCACAGGTACCCGAACGCCATGCCCCCCATGAGGACCAGCGGCCAGATGCCAGGGCACCAGGCCAGGAAAGCTCGTAGCATGAACAGCAAATTGACCCCCATCATCAGACTGGGCATGAGTATACCGATTACATAGGTGCGCATGCGCGAGGGTTGTTCCCTGCCCACCCTGCGCGCCAACATGAAGAACATCACTCCCGCTATGGGCAGGCTTAACACACTTAGAACGCGCAGGATGTCATCCATGGGTCAGCCTCCTGCGTCCGAGGGTACGAACACCGGTTGGCCACAATGACGGCAAAACTTGATGGTACCCTTTGAAGGAACCGGTTTCCCGCAGCGGGTGCAGTACCGCGCGCGGATTTGGCCAGACCGCTTTTTCGGGGCTCTGCTTCTTTTGCCTGAAGCGGGTTTTCCTGGCAACTCTGCCTGGCACTGCAGGCATTTAGTCATCCGTCCATAGTTGGCCGCGCCACACTGCGGGCAGCGACGGTATCCAACAGAATTTTCCTTCTTAGGCATCTTTTGTCACTTTCAAGATCCTTAGAAATCGTCAGTTGCCGATCTGGATTCATCCCCATCAATGATACCATCGTCAACATCATCGCCCTTGACTGGAGGCTCCACGTCTGCATCTTCTGATGACATGCGAGATTCCAGGTCATCCAGAAGCCCATCGATCTTGTCATCCAATTCTTGCTGTTCCCTACTGGCTTCCTGCTGTCTTCTCAAGACTTCTTCCCCGTCTCCAGAGTCATCCACTCCGCCGCCCTGTCCAACAACGGGCTGATCGACAGCCGCGTCGCCGGTGCCACCCGGTTCTGGTTGGATTCCCCCTTCGGGCCCGCTTGCGCTTGTGCTTGCGAAGAAGTGATCCAACTCGGCTTCCTCCTCGGGCGTGTCGGGCCTGGGCAGCGAATTGTCAGGTCCCTGGCTTTCAGGACCCCTGCTTCCATCCGTTACCGAGATCTCTGGTCCTGTTCCCTGGTCGACAGGCAGCGCCCCTTCTCCTTCACCGGGAAGCGGGCTCTCCTGCGAGGCCTGTCCGGCTTGCTGCTCGCCAGCGGTCTGTGGCGCATGAGGCAAAAGTTCGCTCTGGGCGATCTGCCCCTGCGGCTGAACAACCGGTGGCCCCGCCTCAGCCTGATGAGTGACCTCCCCAGGTACCGGGGGCGCGCTCGGAGCAGGGGGCGTGACGCCAGGTGGCGGCTTGATGACCTCCACGGAAACGACAACGCCCCTGGTGAAGTCGATGGTGCTTTGATCGGGCGATTCAGCCTGCAGGTCATCAAAGGCGATGCCCTGGATTTGATCCACGACCACTACGTTGCCGTTTGGCAAGGTGACCCAATGCGGTTGCCCGTCCGGATGCGAGCTCAGGACACGGTCCAGGTCCGCGCGGTTGATCTGTACCTGTCCGCTCTCCGTGACCTCTTCCGGAATGATCTGCAAGGCCTGCAGGATGGAGTGGGCATCCTGGCCATCATACACTTCAATCGCCCCTTCTCCGGCCGGGCCCTGGTACGCAGGGTTGTACCTTTCAACGGCAGGAGCCGGCAGAGTCTGCGGACTGCCCTGTTCTGCATCCCCCGATCCTGGCCCTGTATGGGAATCGCCGGTTCCGGCAGTGCTAAGATACTCCATCAACAACCAGGTTGCCAGCAATGCGGTCGTTCCAAGAGCCGCGCCAGCCTGGCCGATTGGACTAACCATGTCAGATGGGATCAAAGAAGTATCAGGTGATGGCGCAACCACCTCGGGCAGCGGCCCATCTTCTTCCGTAGCGAGCACTTCTGGTTGCGGGTCCGGCTGCGGGTCCGGTTGGGGATCCGGTTGGGGATCCGGTTGGGGATCCGGTTCCGCAGGGATATACGGATCTCCGGTGGCCATGCAGGGTGAGGGGAAAGTGGCGCCATTCCGCGCGGCGCATAGTGCGTGTGTCCCAAAATCTATATGGTTATCGACAATATTCCATCCGAGGTTATCGCCGCTAAATTGATGCTCCGAAACGATGGATATCGTCCCGCGAAGCTGATCTGGGTCCTCGGTGTATTCCAGAGACACTTCAGCTCTAGAGAAAATGGTCCCCTGATAAACACCCTCAACATGATATCGAAGAACATAGTCACTCGCGTCGATACGTTCTCGCATTTCAAGGGACGGGTGCCAGTCAGCGTCACTTGTAGCAACCGGTGGTTCGAACATAATCGTATAACCCCATTCACCCCCCTGGGAAATGATCATACGGTCCATAGCGAATGAGGGCATCTCAGAATAGAGATTCCACTCACCCTCCCAAGAGTACCCGCCATCCTGCAGTTCAAATAGATTTATGCGGTCTTCATGCTCTGATGCAGATTTCATTGGCACAAAGCCATGCACCCCGGCAGCAGCGGAATCTACGTCTGAACTGAATAATAACAAAATCGAAAGAAGAAGAACCATCCCCCGTCTGAAGTATCTTATCCTTGCAGTTGTCATTTTCTTCATCCACAATCCTACGTGCGATGCCGCCTGCAATAAACCACATCCCCTCCCAAAACGAGACCACAGCATTCAGGTGCTTCAGCTGCGATTGAACGATACGCGAAATTACATGAAACCAGTATATCAAAATGAGGGCTCCGATTCAAATCCCTGTGGGAGGAAACAGGGATACCATATGAGAAAGGCAGAATATTTATCGAAATCTGGATCCATTGTGTTAAGAAATATCATTCGAGTACAATTTGCCTTTGTAATGATGCCAAAGGTTGCAAAGAGAGTGCTTTCGATATTTGAACTAAATACTCTAAACTGGAAGTATTCTTCGCAGGAAGTTGGATCTGTTGATAATCCCTCGCGGTAAAGTTGATCTATTGTCTGAATTTTGAAATAGCATGAATGAAAAAAAATCTTCAAGATTTATTCTTAACTTATTAGGCATTGGAACCGCCATTTCTCTTTTTGGGGATGCCACTCTCTATACCGTGTTACCCCATCCAGACATTTTCACTCAATTGGGAATCTCACTCTCGATGGTAGGGTTGCTTCTGGGAGCAAATCGTGCCATCCGCTTGGTTTTGAACAGTCCCGTGGGTATACTCTACGACCACATGCCGCGGCGCGGTTTAATGGTTTTCGCGTTGTCTCTTGGCGCAGGCTCCAGTATATTTTATGCTCTGGGCAATGGATTCTGGCCCTTGTTGATGGGTAGAATTTTCTGGGGTATAGCTTGGTCATTGTTGTGGGTGGGTGGGAACTCTATGGTATTGGATGTTTCCACAGAGGAAAACCGAGGCCACAATAGCGGCATTTACCAGATGTGGTTTTTTACCGGTGTAGCAACCACCTCCTTTTTTGGGGCAGTGCTGACCGATATGTTCGGCTTTCGCAGCAGCCAATGGATCAGTGTGGTTGTTATAGCTGCAACGGCATTAGCTTGGTTCTTCTTCTTGCCAGAGACTAGAACAAATGAGGGGACTCCCAAATATGCTGTCAATGAAACGGACAAATCAGCAACGATGAGACTGCCCTGGAAGGTAATAACAGTTTCATCATTCACTGTTTTTGTCGCTCGTTTCATGGCCTGGGGAGTTTTGGCGGCAACCGCAGTTCTGTGGCTTTCAGATATCTTTGGAGAGGGGATACAGATTGCAACCGTAGTTATTCCCATAGCTACCCTTACAGGACTTTATACCGCTTTGAGCAATCTGGTCAGTGTTGGCATCACACCTTTAACTGGTTCTGTTTCCGACGGGTTTGGGCGGAGATGGCCTGTGATTGGGTTGGCAATGTTACTGGGAGGCCTAGGCTTGTGGCTTATGAGTGGCGAAATCCGCACTCTGGCCCTGATTGGCGCATTTCTGGTGCCATTAGCAGGTAGCAGCACAGAAACCTTGATACCCGCTATTGCTGGTGACCGCGTTCCGAAAAATTTACGCAGTCGTGCTTTAGGTTTGATCAATACCGCTGGAGATCTGGGAGCAACGATAGGCCCGTTTGCTGCTTTGGGTGCCCTTTATCTTAATTGGATTTCTCTGGGTGGAATCTATAAGATTGGGGGCATATTATTTGGAATTGTAGCTTTGTTGGCGCTATCCCCCTCCACTTCAGCGCCTCCCCCTGCGTCCCTACAGGATGCTATGCAAGGGACCTTCGGCGGGGGAGCTGCGCGAGGCGGAGGCATGCTGGCGCAATTTGCAGAGCTTCATGCTAAGATTATTGTGTAGCCTTGCCAACACCGACGGCGGGTACTCTTACCAACTAACAGGGGCCTTCGGCAGAGTGCTTCGCTGCGCTACGCGAACGCACACCAGTAGACAACCAAACAAAACAAGAATATCGTTATGATAAAACCACCGGTAGTTCATCCAGATGATGAAGTAGACATCATTGGAAATGTATTTAACACGACGCTGGTAACAAAGGGAAAAACCTGGTTTCCAGTAACTCAATTAATAACCTGGCCTATCATGGCATGGGTCGCAAAAAAGAGAATCCCCGAACGCTCATGGTTGCAAAGCCTGGGTATAGGGGCATTGACAATGCCGATAGTTTTGGGTTCAGAGTGGTGCCATAATCTTGCCCATGCGGCTGCGGCTAGTATGGTGGGAAAGCCTGTGGACGCTATTCGCATTGCATGGGGAATGCCTCTTTTGGTGTATTACGATATCAACGATGAAGGGGTGACACCGCGCCAGCATATACTTCGCGCTCTGGGCGGCCCTGTGGTTAACCTCCTGGTTCTACCGATAGCCTATTATTTTAAGTCTCGTTCCGAAACCAGATCAACAATACGGGATTTAGCAAATGTGGCTGCCGGCACCAATTTATTCCTTCCAGCAGTAGGATTATTGCCAATACCCGGTATCGATGGCGGTCCAATTTTGAAGTGGTCGCTGGTTGAAAAAGGGCAGACTCCCAAAGAAGCAGATACTTCGGTAAGGAAAGTGGATGGTGTTCTGGGGATATTGCTGTCAGTAGCGGGATTGTTTTCGTTTAGAAAACGCCGTTGGCTCATGGGAGGTCTGTTGATGCAGCTTGGCGCCATTGCTCTTAGCGTTGCACTGGGTATCTTCAAAGAACAAGAGTAATACAATATAGCTGAGGTAGAAACGGTGAATTCAAACGTGGATAGACGCATTGAATCCATCGGACTGGTGCTTCGCGGTGCTCACCGTTCGTGCCACGAGCATGATGTCCCTTCCGCTATGCTCCTCGAGAGCGATACGGCAGCACACGAGTCCGCACTCCACTTCCCCAGGTTGGCGAGCTGTTGCCTCTCAATAAGGACAGGCACTGCGATCCGGATGTAAAATTCATCCCTTGAATTATGTTCCTCCCGGCGCTATAATGCTCCCATCCCGCATTCAGGAGCAGGCATGGAGTTCAACTACCAGGAAACCAGCAAGGACCTTCTCAAACGCATCGACATTCACGAGAAGTACGGCGCCCGCAATATCGACCACTGGAACCTGGAAGTTTTGCAGCCCAGGGCCGGCCAGCGTATCCTGGACGTGGGCTGCGGCGCAGGCAAGCAGTGCTTTCTTTATTCAAATTACACTCGCGGAGAGGCCGAGATCATCGGCGGCGACTTTTCGGAGGAATTGCTCGACAAGGCGCGCGGGGTGCAGTCGAAACGCGCGGGAGAGAAGCTGACCTTCCAGTTCTTGGATTTCAACAAGAAGTTCCCCTTCGATGATGACATATTCGACCTGGTCACCTCGGCCTTCGCGATCTATTACGCCTCCGATCTGGAGTTCACCTTTGGCGAGGCGCACCGCGTCACAAAGCCCGATGGCAGGCTGTTCGTGACCGGTCCCCTGCCCGAGAACAAACGCATGTTCTACGATATCATCCGGGAAGCCACCCAGAAACCCATCCCACCCATGCCCGGTTCAAGCCGATTCAAAGGCGAGATTTACGGCACCATCGAACGCATCTTCAAGAAGACCGAATTGCTGACCTTCGAGAACCCGCTCACCTTTCCCGAAGTGGCCCCCTTCATCGAGTACGTGCGCGCCTCGCTTTCCGAGGACCGCAAATTGTGGACCGGCATGTTCAGGAACCAGGCAGAATACGAAGCGTTGATCAAGTCCATCGAAGGGGTGGCCAGGCGCTGGTTCGAACGCGACGGCAAGCTGGTCATGACCAAGGTGGTTGGGGGCATCCTGGCCACGAAATGAATCGACATTGCGAGCCAGCGAAACTGGCAAAGCGATCCACTGTTAAATGATGGGGTAGATTGCTCACCTCCCGAAGGACACCGGGACGGTGTGCGGCGAACCGCAGGTACGGTGTCGCGCTTTTCAGGCACTCGCAATGACAACACCAAAAGTGATCGATGATCTTCTACGGTAAACGACTCCTTTTCCTCGGCGCGCATCCGGACGATATCGAACTGGGTGCCGGCGCGTTGATTCACAACATCGGGAAACAGAGCGAGGTTCTGTGCGCTACGCTCTCCGATAACCAGAAGAATCCGCTGCTGGTGAATGTGGTCGCAGAACACCGCGCCAGCATGCGCGTGCTGGGCGTGCCCGAGGACCACGACCTGGTCGAGACCTTCGAGACGCGCAAGTTCCCTGACCTGCGCCAGGAAGTGCTGGAATACCTGCTCAAGCTGCGCCGCGAGTACAAGCCTGAAATCGTCTTCTGTCACTCCCAGAACGACATCCACCAGGACCACAACGTCGTCACCCAGGAAGCGCTGCGCGCTTACCGCGGTCTGACCCTGCTGGGCTTCGACGTGGTGCGCTCCAGCTACAATTTCTTCCCGCACTTCCTGGTCGAAGTGACCGCCGAGGACGTGGAGGCCAAGATCGAAGCCCTTTCGCAGTACAAGACGTACCACGACAAGTACTACTTCGACCCGACCCTGTTGCGCGCCACCATGGTGCGGCACGGGACATTGGCCGAGCGCGAGTTCGCCGAGGGCTTCGACATCCTGCGCATCGTCGGCAAGTTCGAGCCCTGTAACTAAACAAGCGGGTTTGCAACCCGCTCATTTCAATCCGCTTCCTATCAATTCACCTGACCAACAGGGTCAGGTATTTTTTTCGATATTTTTCTTCTGGTTCCAGCGCAACCATCGCCCGCGCCGATTGCAGCAACTTCTCATCGCCCTCCGCATGGTAGAGCGCCATCAGCGAGCCCAGCACATCCAGCCGCAAGAGGTTGTAATGCCGCTCGGACTGGCACTCCCTGAAGCGCGCCTCCAGGTGCTCCAACACGCGCGCGCGCACAGGCTCACCGGTCGCGGCCAGCTTCCATAACTCCTGCAGGCACTGCCGCGAGGTGACGAACTTCTCATCGTGCGTGTGCGCCAGGATCCGGTCGAGGTCCCCTGGCAGGCGCCCCTCGCGGTCGCTCTTGGCCAGGTTGCATAGGACCTTGATGGCCGTCGAGCGCAGGAACGAATTGTCATGCTCCAGCTGCGCCAGCAGGTCATCCCAGACCTCGTAGATCCAATCCACCTGTCCTTCCGTCCAGGCCAACACGGTCCTGAGTGCCTCTGCGCGCACCTTGTCATCGCGCGCACCCAATTCATCTACTACCTTTCGAACGCCCTCATCCATGGGTCAGGCCTCCCTGACTTCAAAACTCTATTTCAGGTGATCGCATCCTGAAAAAGAGAAAGGCGAGCTCACTTCTTGGTGGTCACGCCGAACTCGATCCACTTTTCCTGCTCGTCATGGTACGCCAGCTTTACGATCTGCTTGGCCTGGGAATACCAGTCGCTCATCCCTTTTAAAGACGCTTCCACCTCGGCGGTCTTGAGCTTCAATTCCGCCTTGAGCCTCTCCTGCTGGGCGTTGAGTCGCTCCAGTTCCTCCAATTTAGCCTGGCCTGCTGAGAGGAATTGTTCGTCTCCACCCCTCGCGCTGACCCTGATCTGGTTGCCGGAGGCCGACATAGCGGCCAGCATCTGCCCTACGAGCGTGAATAAAGTCGCAATTGCATATGGCATGCTCTCACCTCCTTCGGGCGAAGTCAGCGGCCCTTCTGCCTATGTGCGCGCCCCTTCCGCTGACGTGTGCGGGCTTCCCGCCAATGTGTGCGATCCTTCCGATGACGTGTGCGGGCTTTCCGCCAATGTGCGCGCCCCTTCCGCCAACGTGTGCGCCCCTTCCGCTGACGTACGCGGACCTCCCGCCAATGTGCGAGATCCTTCCGCTGACGTGCGCGGGCTTCCCGCCAGGTTCCCTGGTACCTACAAATGATTGTACAGCTTCACCGGATTGAAAACAAGACACGTTTCAGTTCTTCCTGAGATCGCTATCTGCAACGAGTAGCCATTGGGGCGAGTCGTTCCACTGCTTCCGATCACCCCTTGAATGGATACACGAAGGACGGTACTTTTCACGGTCCGCCGACCTCTTAGGGTGATTCACGCTCCTCGCGTGCGAGTTCCAGTCACGAAGCGTGGGATCCATTTAGGAACACGCGCGGCGTAGGCACCCCAGGTCTGACCGAACGCCTCAGCCAGTAAATCTTCCTCATGCTCCGCGCGCACCACGACCACAAGCGACATCGGTAAAAAGAGGACCATAGCCCACGTACGGAAGAGTAGCGTGGCGCCCAGCGCCGCCAGCAGCACTCCGGCATACATGGGATGCCTGAGGTAAGCATAGGGTCCGTCGGTGATCAGGGTGTGCCCCCGGTAAAGCTGGGCGCCAAGTATTCCAGATACCCCAAACTGCGCACGCAGCGTAACTAGCCCCCACCCATACAAACTTATCCCCGGAAAGTACAGGACCGATCCGGCGCAGAACGGCAGCCAATTCAGACCGGCGGGGATCGCCAGGGGCACAGGCCTCCAGAGCCACACACCCGCGACCACGAACACGACCGTCACAACCATCACCCCCGGCCAGCGGCGACCCACTGCGCCCACGCCCATCGTCCGCCCGATCGACCTGCGCGCCTGCCAGAGCAAGAACGGAAAGGGTGCTGCCAGGATGAGTATGCCGGCTCCAACAGCCAATCCCCTGATCAGGGCCTCAATCGACATCGCAGCTTTCCCTGGTATGCATTACACCTCCCCCAGCCGGAATTCGTAGCGCTTTCTCCAACGGCTGTCAGGATTATCCAGCAGCCAGACCCTCTCCGCATGTACAGTTAGCGGTAGGTACCGGGCAGCACGCTCACGGAATTCGCGCTCCACAGACCGGAGCAGACCTTCGTCATCGCTCTGAGCCACGGTCAGATGTGGGACGACACGCTCAAAGGCGCCTCCGTAGGGCGGCGAGTCCGGGAAACGCCCTGCCACGGACGCGATGAGCGCAAGGAAAGGAGCCTGAGGTTCAGGCGCCAGGTAAAGCACGTCAGGGAAGCGCTCCACCCGGTTCAAAGAAAAGGAGAAAGGGGAACTCGTAGAAAACACGCTGTTCAACCGGGCAAATACTTCTTCGCCCGCTTCCACACCGGGCAGAAAGGGATAGTTGATGGTGATGTGCGCGGACACACCCAGCTGCGCGGAAGGATCGTAGCGCTGGCGAAAAGGGCCTACCAGCACTTCGGCTTCCGGGACGGGTATCGCCAGGGCTGCTTCAAGAGGGACAGAGAGGTGGGTTGGCAATGCAGGGCTCCTTAGGTTCATACGAACCATGACCCGATATGCGTATCAGGCTTCGCGCTCCAGATACGTGCTGTAATCTTTTAACTTCGGTTCGTAGGCCTGATGCACCAGCGGCGAGGAGATGATGAAGTCCGCTGAGGAGCGGTTGTTGGCGATGGGGATGTTGTAAAGGACAGCGATGCGCAGCAAGGCTTTCACATCGACATCGTGCGGCTGCGGCTGCATGGGGTCCCAGAAGAAGACCAGCACGTCCACCTTGCCCTCGCTGATCATCGCGCCAAGTTGCTGGTCACCGCCAAGAGGCCCTGATTTGAGCACCAGCATTTCGCGAAGTTCGGTTTCCACCCGCTCATCTTTGATCTTCTTCGCAAGCGTTTGCTTCATCCTGCGCCCTGTGGTGCCCGTACAGATCAGGTTATGCTCCACCAGCACCTGGAAGTTCCATTCCACCCATTCGACCAGATCTTGCTTGCGGTTGTCATGCGCCACCAGTGCGATATTCTTGACGCGATTCATGTGATCCTCCTGTAGCATTCAGCCGGGCGCCCGCCAGTACAGGCGCCCCCTGCGAATGGGTTCTTCAGGAAAGCACGCTGATCTCCTGCGCAGCAGCGGGGTCCATGGAAGCCAGCCGCAGCACGCGGGCAGCCCGCAGCGTGACCCATTTGTTGGGCTGCTTCTTCTCCCCGAACTCCACCCAGGTCTTGCCGGTGTAGTCGTACTCCAGGCACCAGCGCCCGGCCTTGTCCTGCTTACTCTTGATCAGGTCCAGGGCATTCGACAGGCGCGGATTTCGTCCATAACCCAGGCGTGCCAGGGCCTCGATGTTTTGCAGCAGGTCGGTGATGTAGAAAACCGGGAAGCCGAACTTCCACCAGTTGCGGCTGGGCTTCTGGTTCCACCCGCTGGGATAATCCGCCTCAGCCGGGTCGCGTCCAAGCAGGAAATCCACGCCCTGCTGGATCGCCTGCCTGATAAGCGGGCTACGCCACACTTCTGGCAGCCGGGCGAACGCCAGCATGACCTTGATTCCACCCCAGGCGCAGGGCAGTTTGTTATTGGCGCCGCAGGCGAAGAGCGGCCCGCATTTGCCCGAATAATAGCGCACGGGCGCCCGCTTCTCCTCCAGGGGGGCCAGTCCCTCCCCGGTCACACTGCGCGCCATCCATTCATACGCTCGCTCGAGGCGCGGGTCTTGCACGCCCAGTTCCAGCAGCGCCCAACACAGGTTGCCCTGCAAACAGTCCACCGTGCCGGAAGGCCGGCCATTGGTGCTGAACTGCCCACCCTCCGCAAGGGCCTGATCCAATATGTACGCTACCGCTCGCTCCAGGCGCTCGTCCTGTTCGAGCTGTGCCCCGAGCTGCGCCAGCAGGATCAAAGCCCAGACCGTGCTGCGGTACTTGGGGTTGTAGCCCGGGCCGGGATCGACCCAGTAGCCCTCCGGGTGCATGGCGTCCAGTACGGTCGCGATCGGCCCCTCGCGGTGAGCCAGCACACGCGCCGCTTCCAGGTCCGGGTCATCCGCCGGCAGCCCGGCCAGGTCGCGCAGCGCAAGGTAGCGCACGCCCCGATCACCCTGCTCGAGCAGCCAGGGCAAGGGATCGCCGTTCAATGAGTCCATCCAATTCAAGGGAGCCTACCTTTCCATAGGAGCTTACCACGCGCCAGGCGGGACCGGACCGACGCATTTCTCCCGGTCTGGTCACGCCTCCGGGTGTAAAGCAGTCCTGAACTGGCGCCACCCAAACAGGGTAAGAAAGTGCATTCCATCGATACATCCACTATAGCAGAAAAGCCGGTGTCCGGCAGAAAGTCCTCCACAAGGCCTGAGTTTCGGCGTAGCGGCTGGTGAGCAATATTTCATGCATCCACTGGCGCCGTCCTGCTGGCGCAACCAGATTTCAACTTGAAGTCCCTCGTCTCCTGGTCGGCTCCGATACTATCGTGGCATCAAGCGTTTCCCGGAATCTCAGGCACAATAAAAAAACACCGCCCCGAATCTCTGCGAGGCGGTGGCGCTGGCTTTACCAGGTCTGCCTGTAGTATACAGGCGCAAACAAATGCAAGAACATCCCGCCCGATACTACCAGAGCACAGGCGTGGATCGGGGTTATTAATCTTTCGGCACTCCGATGTAGACCATACCGTTCCGCACCTGTACCGGATACGCCGGGATGTCCACGACGGCCGGCATCTGCACCGCTTCACCGGTACGCACGTCGAATTCTGCGCCGTGACGCGGACAGACCACGTTGAACCCCTCCAGATCGCCGTCGCCCAGCGGGCCGTCGTCATGGGTGCAGACGTCACCGATCGCAAAGAATTTCCCGGCGATGTTGAAGATCACCACGGCTGCCTCACCGATATCCACGAACAGGCGCTCCCCTTCCGGCAATTCGCTGGTCGGTGCGATTTCAATAAACTCGACCTGCTTCTCAGGGATCTTGGTATAGTTGAACATGGATACTCGTTTCTCTCCTCTCCAGGCTTTCTGCCATCCGGGGCGAGAAGGTGCCTGGACTACTCCACCAGATCGTCGCTGGCCTCGCCGAGTCCGTAGACGCCGGCTTTGAGGACTTTGAGCGAGAGCAGGGCACACTTCAGGCGCACCGGTCCCAGCTCGATACCCAGCAGATCCAGCACATCCTGTTTCCCCAGGCTTTTGATTTCATCCAGGGTTTTCCCGTGGATCGATTCGACCAGCAGATCCGCAGAGGCCTGTGAGATCGCGCAGCCTTTACCTTCGAATGCAGCTTCGCTTACTTTCCCGTCCTTGTCCACGCGCAAGGTGATCTCAATGTGGTCACCGCACAGCGGATTGTCGTCCTCGAACTGGATATCATGTGGGTCAAGATGCCCGCGGTACGACGGGGTTTTGTATCGTTCGATGATGAGTTCACGATAAAGATCGTCCATAGCCTTTCCTTATTGTAGCAGGTACTTTCGCGCCCATTGCGCAAGTCGTAATCCCGGGCCCCGTTTCGTCCAGCTCGAAATCGGTGGCAGCAGGGAAGTCTCCTGCCAGGGATAGCCCACCAGCTCCGGGATCCAGCGCCGCAAGGCCAGAGCGGGCAGGGAGAACAGCAGCAAGATGGACAGCACGTATCCTGCGGTCAGCGCCACCACTTCCAGGCCGGTTTGCGGAAGGAAGCCTGTGCTGGACTGGAACCACTTGTCCAGGAAATGCAGACAGAACCCGTTCAGACCCAGGAAGATCAGGGAATTCCGCCCGACGAATTCCGTCCAACCGAAAACCCGGCGGGTAGACCAGGCCAACGCCAGCAAGAAGACGAACCCGGCCAGCGCAGTCAGGGCAAAGAAGAACGGCTGACCATGGCTGGAGATCGCCAGTACCACCCCTTTCAATACCCGGTTAGGAAAAGGTCCCCGATTAAGGTCGTACGTGCCGAATACCAACAGCCCCGATAGGACCAGGATCGTTGTACGCACAGCGCCCGGCAGGCGTTCGGGGGCAAGCACGAATTCGCGCAGCGCGTATCCCACCAGGTAGAACGCCAGCACTACGAAGGCTTCATCGATGTACCAGAAACCTTCCGCCACACCGGTGTAATGGCTGATCGCACGCGCCTTGCCCACCAGCAGCAGGCCAAAGGCAAAGGTGATCAGCGCGTAACAGGCCAGATGAACCGGTGTCAATCTGAACGCCTTTCCCAATACTGCTGCGAGCATCTCTACCACGAACAGGCAGACCACGAACCAGGTGATGGCGTTCAGGTCGGTCTTGCCGGAAGCGTAACGGCCAAGGGCCGCCAGTACTTCCAGAGGTGTCTTGACAAACAACCAGGCCGGTACAAGCAACAAACCAAAGACCAGTACCGGCAGCAAGCGCGTGCGCAGCTTCTTTACGAACACCTTGCTCAGATCAAGGTCTGGCTTCCAGAACACTCCGGTCAAGAAGAAAAAAAAGGGGATGTGGAAGCTGTAGATCCATTTCAATTGGGGAAGCGCCGCGGGCGCACCGGCACGTATCAGCACCTCCAGGAAGTGCCCATAGTACACCAGAAACATGCCCCACGCTTTGGCCTGATCCAAATATCCGACCCTGTTCATGCGGCCCTATCCGAAGATGGCTTTGACCTTATAGAGACCTTCAATCAGGCGATCGACCTCTTCTTTGGTATTGTAAAGGTAGAAACTGGCCCGGCTGGTAGCGCTGAGGCCGAATTTCTCGTGCAAGGGTTGCGCGCAGTGGTGCCCGGCGCGCACTGCCACGCCGTGCTGATCCAGGATCTGCGCAACGTCGTGAGGGTGCACGCCCTCCAGCGTGAAGGAGGCAACCCCACCCTTATGAGCGACAGCCGGCCCAAACAGCTCGACGCCGGGTACTTCCTCAAGGCGTTCCTGGGCATAGCTCACCAGCTCGTGTTCGTATGCACTGATGGCGTCCATGCCCACCGATGAGAGGTAGTCCACCGCAGCACCAAAACCGACCGCCTCGGCGATAGCCGGAGTACCGGCTTCGAATTTGTGGGGCAAACTGTTGGGAGTGAATTCGCGCAGGTGGACAGTCTTGATCATATCGCCACCGCCCAGGAAAGGCGGCATGGCCTCCAACAGGTCAACCTTGCCGTAGAGTGCGCCAATCCCTGTTGGTCCGACCATTTTATGTGCCGAGAAGGCCAGGAAATCCGCGCCCAGCGCCTGCACATCCACCCCAAAATGCGGTACGGACTGGGCTCCGTCGACCAGCGTGACGGCTCCAGCAGCATGCGCCAGGCGGATGATCTCTTCGACCGGGTTAATCGTGCCCAGCACATTTGACATGTGCGTGAATGCGACCAGCTTGGGTCCGCGCTCGAGCAGCGCGCGGTAGCTTTCAAGATCCAGCAGCTTTTCCTCCGTGACCGGGACGAACTCAAGTTGCACACCGCGCTCGGCCTGCAGTTGGTGCCAGGGAACTAGGTTGGAATGATGTTCCATCTCGGTCAACACGACCAGGTCACCCTTCTTGAGGTTGGCGCGTGCCCAGGTATAGGCCACCAGATTGATCGACTCGGTGGCATTGCGCGTGAAGATGATCTGCCTGGCTGATTCGGCGTTGATAAAGTGCGCCACCTTCTCCCGGGCCTGCTCGTAAAGCGCGGTGGCTTCCTCGGCCAGCGTATGCACGCCTCGATGGATATTGGCATTCGAGTGCTCGTAGTAATCCTGCATAGCCTGCAAGACGACCCGTGGTTTTTGGGAGGTCGCAGCCGAATCCAGATAGGTCACCGGAAGACCCGGCCGGACTTCACGTGCCATTACCGGGAATTCGGCGCGGATGCGATCGAGGTCATAAGTCATGGAAAGCGCCTTGGTCTAAATGGATGATCGGAATCACGGAGTCGCTGTGACGGCTCACCGCCAGCTTAGTACTCCGGGAGCTCTTCGGATTTCTTGGAGGTTTTCTTCTTCCCAGGCAATTGGCGGATGTGATCGGATGTGACCGGATACCATAGTATGCGATCGGGCACCATCCAGCCATCCGTCAGGAAGACATTGGTACGAAATTGAACGGCGACCATCTTGTTATTGTCCACCTGCACGACGATCCCTTTCAGCCATCCGCGTGTGCGGTCGTTGTCTATTTCATGGTCACAGAAAACTTCGACGTTGTCTCCAACTTCGAAGGAGTGTTCCAAACCAGGAGCCCGCATGTATGAAATTTGTCCCATTCGACCTCCCCGCGCCGGTCGGCGACCGCCAGCGCTTTCAGTCTTTCGATGTGTGCGTGTTGTCGTCATGGAGTCTATCCGTTTCCTTTATTATAGATGAATTCACAAAGATTCCCGACAAGGCCTTGTGCTGACATGCCACCTAGAAACCCGCCAGGCAAGGCATGCACTTCCTGACTGGTAGGTTGATCAGGTCGTTTTACTCGCCTTGCATCTTTTCGAGGATAGCAGACTGGAAACGCTCACGCACGCCCTCGAACGGAATACGCTGCATGATCGGATCAAAGAAGCCCTCCACTACCATCAATTCCGCATCATGCTGGGGGATTCCGCGAGATTTGATATAAAACAATGGCTCTTCTTCCAGTTTGCCTACGGTCGCGCCATGCGTGCAGCGCACATCGTCGGCAAGGATCTCCAAGCCTGGAATTGAATCGGCACGGGCATTGTTGCTCAAGACCAGATTGCGGTTGGCCTGGTATCCGTCGGTCTTCTGCGCTCCGGGTGCCACGTAGATCATCCCCTGCCAGACTGAACGGCTCTTCCCCTTCAGCGCACCCTTGAACAACAGATCGCTGGTGGTGTTGGGTGCAAAATGGTTCTGCTGTGTGTCGTGGTCCAGGTGCTGTTGTCCATCGGTGAAGTAGAACCCGGACATACGCCCGGTGGCGCCCTGCCCCGACAGGTCCAGCTCGCTGAAGTTCTTGGTCAGGCGCGAGCCCACCGCGCCAAATATCCAATCCAGGTTGGCATCGCGCTCTACGCGCGCGCGTTCGTGGGTGAAATTCCAGACGTGCTTGCCCCAGGATTGCAGTTCCACGAATTTCAAGTTGGCGCCTTCCAAAACCTGGATCTCGACGATGCCAGCATGCAGAGCCTGGACGTGATCCTGGTCGGGAGAAGCACTCTCGTGCACATAGGTTACCGAAGCCCCCGCCTCCAACAACACCAACAGGTGCGAGAGGTGCGCAAATTCGCCCGGCCCCCACATCACGCTGTGCAGGGGCTGCTCGACCTGCACACCTTGTGGGACGTAAAGCACAACTCCGTTTTCCGACAGTGCGCCGGCCATCGCCGCAAACTTGCCTTCCTCGGGTTTGACCGTTTCGCCCAACATCCGGGCAACCAGTTCAGGATGTTCGCGTTGAGCGGTCTTCAGATCAGTAAAAAGCACACCTTGCCCAAGGAGATTCTCATCCATCTCCATGCGCGCGCCGCCCGGAAGGAGCACGACCTGTCCGCCATGCTGGTCAGCGACCAGCGGTTTGAGCAGTTCCTTCGGCACAGCCGGCAGTTTTTCGAAGGCGCCCGGCTGCGGGAGGACGGCAGATTCCACTGGCATGTGACGCAAGTCAGTGCGGCGCCAGGCCTCTTCGCTCGTGCTAGGCAAGGGCAGGCGTTCGAAGGCTTCCCAGGCCTGCTCCCGATAAGCAGTCAGGGCTTTATCCTGGACGGCAGGGACATCCTTCCTGGTGAAATGGAACCCGGGCCTGGCAGCCCCGGTTCGTCTGGTTTTGGTAACGACAACTTTCGTTTTTTCTGGCATGCACTCATCCAAACCATCGACTCACCCCGGCTAGGGGAGGCGATAGAGAAATTATCCGATACTGCCTTCCATCTGTAGCTGGATCAGGCGGTTCATTTCGACGGCGTACTCCATGGGTAGTTCCTTGACCAGTGGTTCGATGAAGCCGGAGACGACCATGGTAGTAGCCTGCTCCTCCGTTAATCCGCGTGACATCAGGTAAAAGAGCTGCTCATCACCCACTTTGCTGACCGAAGCCTCGTGACCGATCGTCACGTCGTCCTCATCGATCTCGATGTAGGGATAGGTATCCGATTGTGATTTTGGATCGAGCAACAATGCATCACAGACTACGTTCGATTTCACGCCATGGGCGCCCTTGTAGACTTTCAACAAGCCGCGGTAGGAGGCGCGTCCACCCGCTTTGGAGATCGATTTGGAAGTAATCTTGCTGGTGGTGTTCGGGGCAAAATGCACCATTTTGGAACCGGCATCCTGGGTTTGGCCAGCTCCGGCAAAGGCCATCGAAAGCATTTCGCCATGTGCGCCCGGTTCCATCAGGTAGCAGGAGGGGTACTTCATGGTCACCTTGGAGCCCAGATTCGCATCCACCCATTCGTGCGAGCCGTCAGCAAAGACCTGGGCGCGCTGCGTGACAAGGTTATAGACGTTGGTGGACCAGTTCTGGATGGTGGTGTAACGCGAGCGCGCGCCGCGTTTGACGATGATCTCGATCACACCACTGTGGAAGGAATCGGTCGTGTACTGAGGGGCCGTGCACCCTTCCACGTAGTGCACCTGGGCGCCTTCGTCCACAATGATAAGGGAACGCTCAAACTGCCCGATATTGGCCAGGTTCAGGCGGAAGTACGCCTGCAGGGGCAGATCCACTTTGACACCCGGTGGGACGTATACGAAGGAGCCGCCTGACCACACCGCGGAATTCAGCGCTGCAAATTTGTTATCCTCGATCGGGATTACCGTACCGAAATACTCCCGGAACAGGTCGGGGTGCTGCCGCAAGCCGTCCTCGATAGAGAGAAAGATCACGCCCTGTTTCTCGAGGTGCTCCTGGATGGAGTGGTAGACCATTTCCGATTCATACTGGGCGCCAACGCCGGCCAGGAACTTCTGTTCGGCCTCGGGGATACCCAGCTGATCGAAAGTATCCTTGATCGTATCCGGCACTTCGTCCCAGGATTTGCTCTGGCCTTCGGTGGGTTTGACATAGTAATAAATATCATCCAGATGCAGGCCGGACAAGTCCGGACCCCAGGTGGGCATGGGTCGCTGCTGGAAATGCTCAAGTGCCTTCAGGCGGAAATCGAGCATCCAACCCGGTTCGTCCTTCTTCTGGGAGATCTGTTCCACAATTTCCCGGTTCAATCCTTTGCTTGATTTAAAGACAAAGGTGTCCGGGTCTTTGAAACCGTATTTGTACTGTCCAACGTCTTCAAGCAGCTTTTCGTCACTCATCGGTACCTCTCAAGTCCTGCCATAAAACCTGTTCGTATCAATAAATTCGCTTTATGGCCTCTGATTTGCATTATGAAGTTGGTTCCTCTTGATATTTTTCGCGAACCCATTCGTAGCCCTGCTCTTCCAAATGCAGGGCCAGGTCGGGTCCACCCGATTCAACAATCTTGCCACCGAGCATAATATGCACGTAATTCGGCTTGATGTAGTTCAGCAGGCGCTGGTAATGGGTGATGACCAGTACGCCAAGATCAGGTCCTATCAAGGCGTTCACACCGTCGGCCACAATGCGCAGGGCGTCGATGTCGAGGCCAGAGTCGGTTTCGTCCAGAATCGCTATTTCAGGTTTCAGGGTAGCCATCTGCAGGATCTCTGCCCGCTTCTTCTCGCCGCCGGAGAAGCCGTCATTCAAGTACCGACCTGCAACATCGTGGTCCATCTTCAACATCGTCATTTGCTCTTTGAGGGTCTTGCGGAACTCAGGGATGGCGATGCCTTTGTCGTCCGCGTGCTCAGCCCTGCGGCGCGCGTTGAGCGCCGTACGCAGGAAGTTTGCCACTGTGACACCTGGGATTGCGACCGGGTATTGGAAGGCCAGAAAAACGCCCATGCGCGATCGCTCATCCGGCTTCAGTTCTAGCAAGTTTTTTCCTTTGTACCAGACCTCCCCACCCGTCACTTCGTAACTGGGGTGCCCCATCAGGGTGTAAGCCAGGGTTGACTTCCCCGTGCCGTTGGGTCCCATAATTGCATGAATCTCACCCTGCTTGACCGTCAGGTCCAGGCCTTTGAGGATCTCCTTGCCTTCGATGCTGACGTGCAGATTTTTGATGACCAGTTCTGACATGACTCTCCTAAAAAGAATCGCCTTGACGGCGGAATTTCCTTCAAAAGCGTATTATAGCAAAGGGGCCTAAAAATGTCAATATTTATGATATTTTTCTAGTAAATTCGGACTTAATTCGATGCATTTGGCATCCAACTAGATAGTACAATTCGCGCAGTGATTAATTGAACGGAGGCAGCGGGTATGCAGCGAGCGCTGGTCTGGACCGGAAGGCTGTTTGGGGTTGTGATCTTCACTCTTATCGTGATTGGCGTGGTGTTTGTGAGGATGGGTGAAACGCGGTTGCGTAGAACGTACGCATCTCATGTGGAAGAAGTATCCCTGCCAAATGGCGAGGATGCACTGCTGGAGGGCCAGCGCATCTTTCGCTACCGGGGTTGCGAAGCCTGCCACGGCGAGCAGCTCCAGGGACTGGTCTATCTGGATCATCCCGCCATCGGCCAGGTGATCACACCTAATCTGACCGACGGATCGGGCGGGATCGGGTCGCAACGCTCAGACCAGGATTGGGTCAGGGCCATCCGGCATGGTCTGCAGCCTGACGGCACCCCATTGCTCTTCATGCCGTCCACCGAGTTCTACTTCCTGAGCGATGCGGACCTGGGAATGGTCATCGCATACATCAAATCGGCGCCCCCGGTTGCAAATGAAATGCCGCCCAGCCAGCTTTCCATTACAGGCCGCGTCGTCATGAATGTTACCCGCGAGATCACGTTCCTCCCGGCAGAACTGATTCCGCATTCAGCGCCACGCCCTGCCCCACCTTCGCCAGGCATCACACCGGAGTATGGCGCCTACCTGGCGCTCTCATGCAAGGTTTGCCATGGTCTGACTCTGTCGGGCGGTGACATACCCGGGTTTCCTCAGGAGTGGCCTCCGGCTCCAAACCTGACCTTCGACCCTGCCAGCCGTCTACCGGACTGGGGCGTGAGCGGCTTCATACAGGTCATCCGCAATGGAGGTAAACACGGCCGGTGGATCGATAGCGATTACATGCCCTGGACTTCTTATCGTTATATGAACGATGACGAGTTACACGCTGTATATGCCTACTTAGAGTCATTGCCTCCCACAACGTTCGGGAACCACTGAGCTGCTCGTTCGCGCGTCCTATAAACTGTGCGTACTGCCATTTAATATTTATGATATTTATCTATTATATTGACAATCGATGTGCTGGCTGTTATACTCCTCCTTGGCAAGAGACCGAGCAATCCCCTTTCCAACAAAAGGAAAGGCGGGAGTATTGAAATGAAAAGCACGCGCGAACGAATTCTACATACCCTGCTCAAACACCCCAACTCCACCATCAACGATCTGGCGGATGCGGTTCATATTAATCCGATCTCTGTCCGGCACCACCTGACGAACCTGCAGGTGGAAGGAATGGTTCACGCTGAGGAAGAGAGGCACGGTGTTGGGAGACCCCGCCTGGTCTATACCTTGACCGAGCACGGACTAGAGCACTTCCCAACCCGCTACCTGCGCCTGACCTCGCGCCTGCTTGACCAGTTGAAATCCAGCCTGCCGGGACCGATGGTCACCCAGTTATTTGCCGGGATGGCCAACAGCCTTGCAAGCGAGTATGCCGAACAGATGCAGGGATTGAGCATGGAAGAACGGCTGGATCTGATCAGCGATCTGCTCGAAGAAGAAGGCTTTACCGTGGAATGGGAAAAACTGGGTGACCAGTACCGCATTCACGAGATCACCTGCCCTTACCTCCGAATTGGCCAGGATCACCCGGAGGTTTGCACCGTGGACCAGACGCTGATCTCGAAAATGTTGGCGGTCCCGGCTGAAAAGGTCCAATGCATCCTGGACGGTAATGCGCAATGTACATACGTTGTCCAAACTTCAGATACGAACAAGAAACGGAAAGCTGTAGAGGTCGCATGAGCAAGGACGAGAGCAAACAGATCCAGTGGAGCCTGCACCAGACACATCCCGATTTGGTGGAAACAGTACGCGAAAAATTGTCCGAAGTGGTAGATCCCGAGATCGGCATGAACATCATCCAGCTGGGCCTGATCAGGGAAGTCACTTTTGAGGATGAGATTCCGCGGTTGAAGATGATCCTTACCACACCCTTCTGCCCTTACGGACCTGCCATGATCGAGATGACCCGCGCGAAAGCCGTTGAAGCTTTCAACAAGCCGGTCACGGTCGAGATGGGCGTGGAACCATGGGACTTTTCCATGATGGAGGATCCATCTGCACTGGATTGGGGCATGTACAACTAGACTGGTGCGTGTGGTGCGGTTTGTCCGGACCATGGATACGTATCCGGAGCGCTTATCCTAGCTCATAAAGATCCCTGGATATGAGCATATGAAAAGCCCGAGCTTCAGGCTCGGGCTTTTTTATTCCCACTAATGGGTTAGCAGTTCGCAATCCCTACTTACTCTTCTTCCAATGCATCACATGGGGTTGTTCCTCCTCAGAAAAACCGGAGAGCACGATCAGGGCATTCGTGACGGTTTTACCCGGATTGCGCCAGCGATGCGATAGTTGGGCGGCAAATAGCAGGCTGTCTCCCACCGCCAATGTATAGGATTCCTTTTCGACTACGTACTCGAGCTGGCCTCGCAGGCAGAAGACGAATTCGTGTCCGCTATGAATCATGGTATGAAGGCCGCTGGTCACGCCGCTTTCCAGTGTGAGCATGAACGGTTCGACGCGCCCCGTGAATTTCTCTCCACCCAATCCTTCCCACACACCTCTCGAGAACGGCACGCGCGGCCTTTCCTGAGCACGCGTGAAAATGATGGAGTGTCGTGTGCTCTTCTCTCCAAAGAAGGTCGTGATCGGCACACCCATAGCATCCGCCAATTTGTACAGGGTGCTGACCGAAGGCGAGGTCTTACCACGCTCGATCATGCTGAGTGCATTTGCGGAAAGACCACTGGCAGTAGCCAGGGACCGCATGGATAGATTACGGTCCTCACGCAATTGTCGCAAGCGCCCGCCTACATCTGTTGATTGTGCTTCCTGGCCGTATATATCCATAATTACCTCTTTATTATCTTATTAGATTATACCCTATGGCCCGTTATAGAATTTTACTCATACAACTTCTGTAACCTTTTTTCCGGGCAGGTTTTCATGCTAATCATGTGACATTCTTCACTATCTTCCATTTGTGCAGAATAGTATTATTGTCAACAATAGTTATATTCGAGCATACGAATATATAAAAATATATGATAACTCCAAGCCTTGCCCAGGAAGTCTCTCAGTTGGAAGCCGACCTTTGTTCCGCGCTCGCTGATCCAACTCGTATCTTGATCCTTTACGCGCTCGATGAGCGGCCGCGAAACGTATCTGAAATCGCGACGGAGTTGAATGTCACACAACCGACGACCTCTCGCCACTTGAAAATCCTGCGCGAACGAGGTCTGGTCCACACCGATCGCCAGGGTACAACGATCACCTACTACCTTTCTGATAAACGCTTGATCGAAGCGCTGGACTTGCTGCGCAGCGTACTGCGCGAGCGAATCTCTCGCCGCGCGAGCTTGATGAAAGAATTAAAAGATCAGTAATGTTATTACTCTCAATGTAGGAGGCTTGCATGCATCACAAGAAGTTCGCCATTCCTTTCCTGCTTGCCGGGTTGACTTTGATCCTCACGGTCGGTATTGCACTTGCAACCGCTGCGCCGGCCAGCGCGCAATGCGGTTCACAGGCATCATCCTGTAAGAACTGCCATGAAGTCCAGGGACAGGATCCGGTAAATGCCGACGGGACCGGCTGGCATCAGTCCCACTCATTCGGGGATTTTTGCTACATCTGCCATGCCGGAAACAACCAGGCCAAGGAGGAAACCGCGGCGCACGAAGGCATGGTCGATCCGCTTTCAGATATTAAAGCCTCCTGCCAACAATGCCACGCCGCAGACCTGGAAGCGCGCGCACAGGTCTATGCGACGACATTGGGAGTCGATCTGGCATCAGGTTCCTCCGCGACCCCCGGTGAGACATCTGCGACGGCTTCCGATACGGCTGCCGCCAACAACACCGGCTCCCCACAGACGGCATCTGCACCCTCCTGTAACGACCTGGTCGTGAACGACCCGAACACCGTGAACTACGCCCAGAGCTACGATGAGATCGTTTTGGGCAAAAAGCCCATCAACTGGGGCAATTCCATCCTGATGGTCATGATCGGCCTGGTTGCGGTCGGTGGCGGAGGATTCGTGGTCACGCGGGAAAAACTGGTCAGCGTCAAGTTTGGCGATACGCAAAAGGTTGGCAAGGAATTCCCGGCCGAAGTGGTCGAGATGCTTCCGCAGATCGCCGGCCTGAAACCCGGTGCGCGCAAAGCTTTAAAGAACGTGCTCGAGAATCCCGGTAAGGCTAGCAAGGTGCTGGACCTGATGGACGCGGTCGTATCCGAAAAGGAAGAGGAGTAAGTCATGAAATCGATCTGGAATTACATCCGGAAGGAAGAATGGTCACCGTATGTGGCCGGCATTCTGCTTGGCCTTGTGGGCATCGCTGCCGTCTGGCTGAGCGACACCCTGCTCGGCGCGTCCGGCGCTTTTGAAAACATAGCCGGGATGATCGGCAATATCGTTGCACCGGCGGCCTTCGACAATCTATACTTCAACTTCATCATGCCGCCAGGCATTACCTGGGGGGTGATCTTGCTCATCGGCGTATTTTTCGGGGGCATGCTCGGGGCATTCACAAGCAAGACCTTGCTCTGGGGTAAGAAAGGGTCCGCGAATCCGGACGCGCAATGGAAGCGCATCTTTGGCCCGCAGGTCTGGAAACGCTGGGTGCTGGCCTTCGTAGGTGCGATCATCCTGGAGTATGCGGCAGGCATCGCCGGCGGCTGCACCAGCGGACTGGCGATATCAGGCGGGATGCTGCTGGCTCCCGCGGCGTTCCTGTTCATCATGGGCATGTTCGCCTCCGGCATACTCACCGCACTCATCATCTATCGCAAGCGCTTTTAGGACCTCGAGGAAATAGACATGGCAAACAACCTACTCGCACTCGTCTTCGGCGTGTTCTTCGGCTTTTCGTTGAACAAGGCCGGTCTGACCAAATACCACAAGATCGTGAACGTCTTCCGCCTCACCGATCTGGCGGTGCTCAAATTCATGATGACCGCCCTTGTAGTTGCGATGAGCGGTCTCTACAGCCTGCGCGCGCTTGGGTTGATCACCTTCCCAAACGTCCCAGCGACTTACATCGTTGGAAATCTTGTCGGCGGGCTGATCTTTGGGGTGGGCATGGCGCTCACCGGGTACTGACCGGGCACTTGCGCCGCCGGTGGCGGCGAAGGCAAACTGGATTATTTGGTCCCCGGACTGCTCGGCTTTCTCGCGGGCGCAGTCATTTACGGCCTGACCTATCAACTGGTGTTTCCGCAGATTTCGGCGCTCGCGAATTACGGCAACGCCATCATTCCCGACCTGTGGAACGTCAGTCCCTTCCTGTTCATTCTGCTTTTCACATTGATATCGCTCCTGCTCTTCTATTTGATCGATCGCGCGGGGTGGCAGCGGGCAGAAAAGGAGTAATTCGTGGTTGACACACGACCCACTGGAGCAACACGATGACATATACGATCTCACGAAGAGATTTCCTCAAGCTGGGCGCCGCTTCTGCCAGCGCACTGGCCGTCGGAGGCATGCTGCCGCCGCAGGTGGCGCAAGCCGCGCGTGAAGCCGGCCATCTTGATGCGCAGGGCGACGGAACCATTCCGAGCATGTGCGAGATGTGCGTCTGGCGATGCGGTTTACTGGCAAAAGTAAGAGACGGACGCGTCGTCAAGCTGGATGGCAACCCCGAACACCCACACTCGCGCGGCAACCTTTGTCCTCGTGGGCAATCCGGGTTGATGAACACCTACGATCCCGACCGCGTGCTGACCCCTCTCATCAGGGTGGGTAAACGCGGGGAAGGTCAATTCCGTAAGGCTTCCTGGGACGAAGCGCTGGACCTGGTCGCCTCGAACATGCTCAAGATCAAGGAGACCTACGGCCCGGAGGCGATGGTCTTTTCCTCCACGCACAATTTGAGCCAGGCCCAGTTCGAGAACCTGCTGTATGCGTTCGGTTCCCCGAATTACGGCACGCAACGCAGCCTGTGTTTCAACGCCATGATCACAGCCTTTTCCTTGACCTACGGCGTCGAAGAGCCATCCCGCAACTACGATGATGTTGAATTCATCCTGATGGTGGGCCGCAACATGATGGAAGCCATCTCCACATCAGAGACTTCCGAACTATCGCATGCAATCGACCGTGGGGCGAAGCTGGTTTATCTCGACCCGCGCTACACCAAGACCGCTTCAAAAGCGGCCGAATGGATTCCCATCCGCCCGGGCACCGATTCTGCTTTCCTGCTGGCAATGATCAATGTCATTGTTTTGAATGAATTGGCAGACTGCGAGTTTGTCAAACAATATGTTATCGGGTGCGACGGCATCCAGGACGAGATGAGAAAATATACGCCCGAATGGGCGGAGGGCATCACCGGCGTGCCGGCTGCAACCATCGACCGCATCGCGCGCGAATACGCGGCCGCGGAACACAATGCCCTGGCGCATCCCGGCTGGCGCACATCGAATTTCATTAACTCGTTTCAGACCGAACGCGCCATTGCAACATTGAATGCATTGAGCGGGAATGTGCTGACACCAGGTGGGTGCCTTTCCGCAGAACTCGTGGATGAAGGCGCGGGTTTAGGCGCTCCGCCTCAACCGCCCTATCCCCGAGCCTCTGCTTTGCGTCTGGATGGCGTGCCCTGGAAATATCCACTGGTTCCTTTCAAATTGGGCGTGTTCCAGGAACTGCGCGACGCTATCCTATCGGGCGATCCATACCAGGCGCACGGCTGGTTCATCTCCAGGCAGAATCCGGTGCAATCCCTGCCCGACCGTTCCAGGACTCTCGAAGCCTTCAGCAAGATAGACTTCATCTCCACTGTGGATATCTTCCTGAACGACACAGCCTGGTTCTCCGATGTCGTGCTGCCGGAAGCCTCCTACCTTGAGCGCTACGACCCGCTGCTGCCGGTTGGCGACAAAATCTTCATCCGCCAGCCAGTGATCGAACCGCAAGGAGAGGCCCGGTCTGCGTTATGGATCTACAAACAACTCGGCGAACGCCTGGGGCTGGGAGAGTACTTCCAGTACACGGACGAGGAAGATTACCTGCGCCAGCAGCTTGCGCCTCTCGGTATTAACCTGGAGGAGGTCAAGCTTAAAGGGTACGCGGAGATGCCGCCCACGGATGACGATGGTGAAATAACCTTCAATACCCCTTCTGGCAAGATCGAAGTCTATTCGGAGACCTTGAAGAATGCAGGCTTCTCCCCCTGGCCTACCTGGGAGGAGCCGCCCGCGCCAGGTGAAAACGAGTTCTATCTGCTGACCGGCAAGGTGGCTCAGCAAACCCAGTTCGGTACCCAGAACAACCAGCTACTGCATAAATATTCCGATGAACCGCGCCTGTCGATGAACACCAAGACAGCCGCAGACCTCGGGCTGGCGGACGGCGATTGGGTCCAGATCACCAGTCCGGTCGGCCAGACTCACAGCAAATTGCAAACCACTGAAGCCATCCGCCCTGATTGTGTCTACCTGACGCCCGGCTACGGCCACCTGTCCAAAGGCTTGAAAACGGCCTTCGGCGTGGGCGCCAGCGATTCAGCCCTGCACGTCACCTACACCGATCCGATCAGCGGCGGCCAGGCGCTCAGCCAGACCTTCGTCACAGTCAACAAGGCTTAGAGGTATTCCATGTCAGACATCAAACAACATGCCTTTCTCTTCGACGCCACGCGCTGCATCGACTGTCGCGCCTGCATGGTAGCCTGCAGCGTGGAGAATGACGTCCCCATGAACAAGACCCGCATCTGGGTGGCGGGCATCGGCATCAAAGGTGAGTTCCCAGACCTGCAACGCGGCACGATGGTTTATCACTGTATGCACTGCGAGCACCCGGACTGTCTCTCTGCCTGCCCGGTAGGCGCCTACTCTAAGGCCGAAGACGGCCCGGTCTCCTACAACCCAGACGTATGCATCGGCTGCCGCTACTGCATGAATGCCTGCCCCTTCGGTGTGCCGCACTTCGATTATGATAAGGGTCTCGTCGACGGCGCCTTCATCGATAAATGCACCTTCTGTCCCCAGCGCATTTATAACGGCCAGGAACCGGCCTGCGTGCAGACCTGCCCCACCGACGCCCTGGTCTACGGAGACCGCGATGCACTGATCCAGGAAGCCCATCAGCGCATCGCTGACCATCCCAACCGCTACATAGACCATGTCTATGGTGAGTTTGAAAATGGCGGAACTTCGTATTTGATACTTTCGCACATCCCATTCAGCGAGCTGGGTTTACCCCACCTGCCTGAAGCTCCCATCAATGAGGTCAGTGAAAAAGTCATGGGCATGACCATTCCTTTCGCACTGGGGTGGGGCGCGGTCCTGAGTGGCGTGGCAGCCGGTGTGCACCTTTACAACCAGAAAAGGGAAGATGAGACTGCAACAAAAGAGAAAGCGGAGGCGACCCAATGAAGCTTAATCTCACTCTTCATCCACGGCTCCAACTGCGCTTCAGCCTGCTAGTATGGGTCTTGTTAAGCTTAATGGGCATTGCCTTTGTGGTCGCGATGATCCGCTATGCCGACGGCATTGGCCCGATAAGCAATTTGAGCAATGCCTATCCCTGGGGTTTCTGGATCAGCTTTGACCTGTTCACAGGGGTGGCCATCGGCAGCGGCGCTTTCGTCATGGCCGCTATCGTCTATATTTTCGAGTTAAAGGAATTCAAACCTCTACTCAGACCTGCAGTGCTGACCGGCTTTCTCGGCTATATTTTGGTCGTGATTGCCCTGCTGGTGGACCTCGGTCACCCCGAACGCATCTGGTATATGATCATCCACTGGAACCACACCTCGGTCTTGCTCGAAATCGGCATTTGTGTAATGAGCTACCTGACGGTTCTTGCGATCGAGTTTGCGCCGGTCGTGTTCGAAGGCTTGAAATGGGAAAAATGGGCCCATCTGGTTCATCGTTTCATCATGCCGTTCGTGATCCTGGGCGTGGTGCTTTCCACCTTGCACCAATCTTCTCTGGGCTCTCTGCTGCTGATCCAACCTGAAAAGCTGTTCCCGCTCTGGTGGACGCCAATCCTGCCGGTGCTGTTTTTCATCTCGGCAATTGCCATTGGCCTGGCGATGATCATAATTGAATCGTCGCTCAGTTCGCGCTATTTCAAGCGCGGACTTGAGACTCGTCTACTGGAGAAGCTGGGCCGGGCGGTCCCCTATGTGCTGTGGCTTTACCTGCTGCTCCGTTTTGGCCAGCTTACGCTTGCAAACGATCTGCCTTATCTATTCACAGGCGGTTTGATGAGCCTGCTTTTCTGGACGGAGATCCTCGTCGGCGCAGTCATCCCGCTGGTGCTGTTCTCGATCAAACGAGTTCGCCAGAGCGCGAATGGCATCCTGGTCAGCGCAGTCATCCTCCTGGCCGGCATGATCCTGAACCGGTTCAATGTCAGCTGGTTTGCTGTGAAACACCCTGATCCGATCACTTACATCCCCACATTTATGGCTAACCACATCCATTACTGGCCATCACTCCCCGAATTATCCGTCTCGATCGGTATCTTTTCCGCAGGCATCCTGGCCTTTGGACTGGCCGCAAAGTATCTGCCCCTTTTTGACGAAACACACCCACAGCAAACTTCAGGGGATTGAGCACCCTTCGCTTCCTCCGGAACGAATCTTGCTTCCGTACCGGCGGCCAATTTTCCAATGAACAAACCTCCCTCCAAACGAGGTGGGAGGTTTGTATAATTAGGCATGCGTCCTAGCTTCTTCCACCACCTGCATCCGCCCACCATCCCCTCGGCACAGGCGCGCTGGCGACACACGCTGGGCGCGGGTGGGACAGCCATCTTCCTTATGCTCGTGCTTGGCCTGACGGGTATCCTGGAGATGTTCTATTACATCCCTGATCCAGGGCAGGCCGCTCACTCCGTGCAGGCGATCAGCTACCAGGTACCCTTTGGAGGGCTGGTGCGCAACCTGCACTACTGGGCTGCGCAATTCCTGCTGGTGGTCTCAGCGGTCCACCTCCTGAGGGTGGTCTTCACGGCTGCCTACAAGCAGCCACGCCAGTTTAATTACCTGCTTGGCCTGGGATTGTTCCTCCTGGTGATCCTGCTTGATTTCACCGGCTATATCCTGCGCTGGGACCAGGGCATCTGCTGGCCACTGGTAACCGGCACCAACCTGCTGCGCACGATCCCCTGGATCGGGGAGTTCCTGTACCGCCTGGCGGTTGGAGGAGGGGATGCCTGCTCTACCGCCCTCATCCGCTTCTATACCTGGCACCTTTACGGTTTGACAATCCCCGCCATCCTCATGGGAATCTGGCACGCCTTCCGCGTGCGGCGGGACGGCGGCATCGCCGTCCCGCCGCCAAAACTGCGCGCCACTCAAGAGCGCATCTCGCGAGACGTCCTGGTGCAGCGCGAAATACTTGCCATGCTGCTGGTCGGGGGTGCGTTACTCTTGATCGCAAGCACGGTCCCGGCTCCGATCGCGCCAGCCATGACGGAGCAGCCGGTTCTCACCGCGGACGCACGCGCGCCCTGGTTCTTCCTGTGGATCCAGCAAATGCTCAAATGGGGTGATCCCCTGCTGTGGGGCGTGGCTGTGCCGCTTGGATTGGTGATCACCCTCGGCCTCATCCCATACCTTTTCCCGGAGCCGAGGGACCCCGAGATTGGGCGCTGGTTTCCCCCTTCCAACCGTCTCGCCCAGATCATCATCAGTGCGATCGCGCTGTTCACCATCGGCCTTACGCTTCTGGCCTTGATCACATAAAGCCGGCCTGTCTACCGCTTGATACCCATGAAAAAGATGCTCTTGTTCGCTTCCGGCTTCCTGCTGCTCACCCTGGTTTTCACAGGCTGGCTGCATGCTCGCCAGCTGCAGCCCGTGGAACTGATCCCCACCCTCACGGGCCAACCGGAATATTGCCTCAGCTGCCATGCCGACCTGCCGGTGATCAGCCCCTCGCACCCGGTAGAGACCTTCGGATGCGTGCTCTGCCACGGCGGTGAAAGGCTTGCGCTTGATGCCGACCTGGCGCACAGCAGCATGCGTGGAGGCGCGAACCCCTCTGACCTGTCCGTGGTGGAGCAATCCTGCGGCGGGAATGATTGCCATTCCGGCGACGCAGCCCAGCAGCGCGACCACATCCAGCGCGTCATGACCAGCCTGCAGTCCACCTATGCCGGCGCGATCGCCAGCGTGCGCTATACCTTCGGCGCGCAGTCTGACCTGCAAGCTTACCTGGGAATCGAGGCGGTTGTCGACGAAGTGTCAAAGACTGGCATCACCTCGCTGGCGCCTTTCGACCCCGCGCATGAGATCAACCCGTCCATCCAGAAGTTCGGGGGGAACTGCCTGACCTGCCATCTGCATGCCCCGCCGCGCGAAGGTCGCGACTACGCCCGGGAGACCGGCTGCGCAGCCTGCCACAGCCCCGCCCTGCTTTTCCCCTCGGGAGAGGGCCGGAGTGAGGGGGTCGTCCACACCCTGACCACTGCCATCCCTTATACACAGTGCAACACCTGCCACAATCGCGGCAACTACGACCTGCGCGCGATGACCTTTGTCCAACGCACAGACGATGCCCTGCTCCGTGTTGACAGGTATTACCAGCCCATCGCGCAATTCACGCAATGCGAGTACACACTCGATTGCGTGGACTGCCACACCCGCCTGGAAGTCATGGGGGACGGGGACATTTACATGGAACAGAAAGACATTCAATATGTACGCTGCAGCACCTGCCACGGCACACCGACTGATCTGCCGCTCACAAGGCGGCTGATCGATCCGGAGGACATAGCCTTTCGAATGGTTCTGCTCAACCCGGTGGTGGATCTGCAACCTGGCGACACCATCCTGGTCACAGAAGAAGGCGAACCGCTCTGGAATACGCGCGCGCTGCCGGATGGCACGTACACCCTGATCGGCAAAGCGACGCGCCAATCCTTCACTTTCCGGCCGGTGCAGGGCAGCGGCTGCACCCAATCGGGTGACGACCAGTCTTCGGCTTACTGCCACCAATGCCACGCCATCGAGAGATAAGGAGAAACCTATGGCTGGCGCATCTCGACGCGATTTCCTCAAGCTTGTACGCGAGGCGCTGCTCTGGTTGAGCGCAGCGCTGGGATTTGCCGGCTTGATCCGTTTTCTTGATTACGACCCCTACCCTGCTCCAAAAACGGAATTCGAGCTGGGACCTATCGAGATGTATCCACCTGGCTCACGAACTCTACTCCCCGAAGTCCCTGCGGTCTTGTTCCACACAGGAGAAGGATATTCTGCCTTGAGCCTGGTGTGCACCCACCTCGGCTGCACAGTGGAAGAGCAAGGGCAGGGCTTTCAATGCCCATGCCACGGTTCACGCTTCAATGGGACCGGCCAGGTGACTCATGGTCCTGCTGCTCAGGCGCTGCACACCCTGCGTGTGGAGACGAATGACCAGAACGAGTTGGTTTTATATAAGACCCCATGGTCGCAGACACAATAGCTCGTCATGGATAATGCCATGACAACCAATTGATTAAGGAGAGGAACATGAAGCAATATCCAAAGGCATACCAAGGTTTTCGCGCGGATCATGCTGCGGTGTTCAGCGCTTACGAGAAATTAGGCGAGAGCGCTGCGGTCGCAGGTCCGCTGGACACGAAAACGCTTGAATTGATCAAGTTGGGCATGGCGGCTGCCGGCAGATCGCAAAGCGCGGTGCAATCGCATACCCATCGCGCACTCGAGGCCGGTGCAACACCGGCTGAGGTCGAACATACTCTGGTAGCCGGCGTGAACACACTCGGATTTTCTACGATGATGGCCGCGCTGAGCTGGGCCAAGTCCGCTTTAAAGGATCACGAAGCTTAGTATCTTAGAATCTCAGGACAGCCCTTACCCCATTAGAGCTCCCAATGAAAAAGGGCCGCTTCTACGGCCCTCATGATACAAGGCTTGATCACTATGCCCCCCCTTGAAGCCAAACCCTCAGGGAATGACATGCTCTTCATACGGGCGAATCGCAAAATACTTTTACCAGAGCCAGCAGGTCTTTTTCTGAGAAGCCCAGGCCGCGCTGCAGCCATTCATCCACTGCTCCGAATTCGACCTTGACCTGCTCGAGTGCGGCGTTTATAAAATCCGCCCGGGCGGCAAATAGCGGGGTGTACAGCTTTTTCCAGGGAATTCCAAAATAAGCCAGTTTGCTTAGTCTTCGAAAAATATCTTCCGTATATGTGTCCAGATTGCCATTGGATTTTAGATAATCATCTACCACCTGTTTATGCGTGATTCCTAACGCAAGCTGAATCAGACCGATCACCACACCTGTGCGGTCTTTGCCTGCCGAACAATGGATCAACGCCGGCAGGTTCATTGGATTGGAAATACGCTGAAACAATGCCCTTAATTGAGGCAGGTAATTCGTGGCGTATTCGCGGTAGGCCTGATAGGATACGGCGACATAGTCCGTGCGACGTTCGCGCCCGAACATCAAGGACAATAAACGGCCCAGCGAGCGCCCATGGTACTCGACGATTGGACGCATGGGGATGTGAAACCACTTATATGGCACACTCTCGGGAATACGATCCGGCTCTCTCTGGATTTCGCCCTCTGAGCGCAGATCATATATCGTCTTGATCCCCAACGCAGCGAGGCGCGCAAGATCGGTATCGGTCGCCCTGGAAAGGTCACCACTGCGGTAGAGCAGCCCTTTCTTTATTTTTTTCCCGTTTTGTGTTTTATAACCACCGAAGTCACGAAAATTGTAGATAGCGTCCATGCAGTTCGATTAATCCCTTAACCGTAATATACTAACACAATACCCCGAAAGCAAGTTAAATACCGCACAAGAGTGGTGGTCAATATCAAACAGCTCTACGGCTGTCGATTGGGGCATATCTAATAAGAAAGAGATAAGGTCAGACAATTACGAAAATATGCCCCACTATTCGATACAGAAGCTGCTGCGCAATTTCCACATGAACTCTACCAATTTGACGGAATTCCGGGTGTGACCTACGTCAAGGTGTTGAGAATTTCATGAGAGTAGGTACCCAAGGTTTACTCAAATTTGAACCCCGCTTAATTTTCCATTATTCATGCTAACTTAGCTGGTGGTAGGATACCTTCGGAGAAGTTGGAGTGGACATGGGGGCCACAACGGTACTGGCCAGGTTGGAAATTGATCGTCTTCGTTGGTAAGAGTAAGTAACTTTCTATTCAAAACGTATGGGATGTGTTTGAGCCGATTGCAAACATCAAGGTTCATCGTTTGGGAAAGCAAGTTTGAGCACTTCCCCATAGGTTTGGATCTGCGGGCGTTTCCGGCGACCAACAAATATTGGATTGGTGATCGCTAACATGGCTCCGTTTGAATCGTATGCTTCCGAGCGATACCACTTCGATTGTGAGGGTGTGGTAGTGTCAGTATAACGAAGTTTGGACTCGCCAGTTGTTACAGTTCCATCTGCTACAACCTCCCCGTTTCTCACAATCTGGACACAAGCCGCCTCAGGGGACTTGGAAATGCTTGAGTTGAATTTGATCTCTCCCCTAAAAGGTCCAACATCTTGACCGATGTCATATACTTTGTGATTTAACTCGGCTTGGAAGGACACCTCAAGACCCAGGCTAACATAAACTCGTCTACGCATCACCGCCGAAAGAATGGCTTTTGATGAAAGTCCTTCAGCGTGGGGTTCCCGTTCACATTCGCTCCGATAATGGTTCGGAGTTCACTGCAAAAAGAATACGCGCATAGCTGACATCGTCCCGATGGCCTTCGGGAAGAAACTGGATGTCATGCCACTCTTCATCGGGCCGGGCAGTTCCTGGGAGAATGGCTACATTGAATCATTCAACGGGAAGATGAGAGATGAGCTGCTGGCAAGGGAGACCTTCTATTCACTGAAAGAGGCACAGATATTAATCGAGATGTGGAGAAAGCAGTACAATACCATCAGGTTACACATTGCACTGGGTTATCGACCCCCGGCCCCAGCTGCGATCTTCATCCAACACGCTCAGATCCAACCTGTTGGACTAACTTAGAAAATGGTACAAATACTGGGGGCAGGTAATAAAGGAGTCCGGTGCAAACCTCGTGGGGGCTTCTGCATTGCTGACCACAACAATGCTGCAGCAAGAAAAACTGATCGACGCTCTCAAAAACGCAGGTTAACGAGAAAAGGTCAAGGTAATGGTTGGCGGCGCCCCAGTGACAGAAAGCTACACCAAAAAAAATTGGCGCAGATGGCTATGCAGAAGACGCGATTTCTGCTGTTGATCTTGCCTTCCGCCTGATTGACGCCCCCACCAAATCAACCACTTGCTAGGAGAAATCCCAGCGCATGCAAAAAATCTCATGTTCAAACAAAACACATGGAGGAACGACTGATGCGTCCCAAATTAAATCTTCTTTCAGATGAACTTGTAAAACAAATCATCGAGGAGGGATTTGCCCTGTTAATGAACCCGGGTATTCAGGTTAAAAACGATGAGGCGCTTTCTTTGTTGGCGGATGCAGGTGCAGAGGTCGACAGAGAGAACAAGATCGCCAAAATTCCAGAAAAGATTGCCCGGCAAGCCCTGGAAACTCGACCTTCTGAATTTTATCTTTACGATTTAGATGGGAATCAAGTTATTCACTATGGAGGCGATAGTGTCCAATTCACTCCTGGGTCGGGAGGAATCACGATTCTGGACAGTGAAACCCAAAAGCAACGCCAGGCCCTCACTGAGGATTTCGTCAAATTCGTCAAACTTGTGGAAATGCTGCCCCAGGTGGATGCACAAAGCACTGCATTCATCACCTCTGATGTACCTGAGGCTATCGGCGATCTTTACCGTCTTTTTTTGGCGCTGAATTATATGCGAAAGCCGATCATTACTGGCGCTTTCGAAAAAGAAACCTGGTGGACGATGAAAGATATGCTCGTTGCCGTGGCTGGAAGTGAAAAAGAACTGGCAGAGAAACCGGTAGCAGTTTTTGACGCCTGCCCTTCTCCACCCTTGAAGTGGAGCGACATCACCTGCCAGAACTTGATCGACTGCGCCAAGTATAATATCCCGGCCCAATTGATTTCCATGCCTATGGCTGGCGCGACAGCACCTGTCACGCTTGCTGGCGCGGTGGTGCAGCATACTGCGGAATGCCTGAGCGGCGTAACCATTAATCAATTGGTAAATCCCGGCACCCCGATCGTATGGGGCGGCTCTCCCGCCACATTTGACATGCGTACAGGAACTACTCCTATGGGAGCAATAGGCACCTGGATGATCAATTGTGCTTACGTTCAGGTGGGCAAAGAATTAGGTATGCCCACGCATTCCTATCTTGGGATGAGTGACGCCAAGATCGTCGATGCCCAATGTGGCCTGGAGTCCTCCAGCGCCTTTTTTGCTGCCCTAGCCGGGGCGAACATGGTTTCTGGTCCCGGGATGATGGACTTTGAAAGCTGCCTGAGCTACGAAAAACTGGTCGTTGACGCAGAGATCCTTGGTATGGCGAAGCGCCTGATCGCAGGCATAGATAGCCGCCAAACACCCATCGCGCTCGAAATCATGCAGGAACTCGGACACAAAGGAAACTTTCTGAGTCACCCACATACGAAGAAATGGTTCCGTAAGGAATTATATTTCCCATCTGAAGTGATTGACCGAGATACCCTGGAGGCATGGGAGAAAAAAGGCTCAAAATCCACCTGGGAACGGGCACAAGACAGAGTAGACTCACTCCTAATGCTGTCTCAACCATCGCCAATATCAGATGAGGTCAAGAAAGAACTTCGCGATATCACCACCAAGGCGGCTAATAATGCTGGCATGAAGAAGTTGCCTCCTCTGCCTTAGAACTACACCCAGCAGGAACGGTAAAGGGTTTTATGAAAACCAGCAGACAACAGAGCCCGCGAAAAAGAAAGCGATTTTCATAAATTTAAATACACTGCTAATCTTTTCCCCAGTAAACTAAAGGAACGAGCATGACCGCAAAAAAACCAGTCTACCCTTACATCCCCAACTCCGCGTCAAATGTGAAGGCAGAAATGCTGCGGGCAGTCGGTGCTGCGAGCATTGACGAGCTTTACGCCGATATCCCTGCCAATTTACGTTTTAAGGGCAAGCTCAACCTGCCCGAGCCGCTCCATTCGGAGGCGGAGTTAATCCGCCACGTGGACGGCTTACTGAACACGAACCGCTCCACCCGTGGGAATCTCAGTTTCCTCGGGGCTGGTTGCTACCAACACCAGATTCCGGCCGTGTGCGATGAGATCAATTCTCGCGGCGAATTCCTCACTGCCTATGCTGGCGAACCCTACGAAGATCACGGCCGTTTCCAGGCGCTTTTTGAGTATCAGAGCCTGATGGCCGAATTGCTCAATATGGACGTGGTCAACGTGCCCACCTACGACGGTTTCCAGGCAGCAGCCACGGCCCTGCGCATGGCCGCACGCATCACCGGGCGCACAACGGTCCTGCTGCCGGCCAATTTGGGGGTTGATAAATTCTCTATGGTCAGCGAATATCTGGCGCCAGATATTACCATCGAGCAGATTCCTTTTGGCCCCAAGAATGGTTTGCTAGACCTAAGTGCTCTGGACGAAAAACTCAATTCAGGGACCGCAGCCGTCTATTTCGAAAATCCCACCTTTTTAGGTTTGATCGAGACCCAGGTCGAACAGATCAGTGCTGCCGCGCATGCCGCGGGGGCGCTATGCGTTGTCGGAGTGGAACCGCTCTCATTAGGCGTGATCCAGCCTCCGGTAGAGTACGGTGCCGATATAGCCTGTGGCGACATTCAGAGCCTGGGCATCCACATGCAGTATGGCGGCGGGCACGGCGGGTTTATCGCCACCCGAGATGATCCCATCTTTGTAATGGAATTCCCCTCCCGACTGTTCGGCGTGGCTCCCACAGATGTGGAAGGCGAATACGGCTTCGGGGATGTGGCCTACGAACGGACCTCCTGTGCCATACGTGAAGAAGGGAAGGAATGGGTGGGCACGGCCGCGGCTCTATGGGGCATCACCGCCGGAGTTTACCTGGCTTTGATGGGGCCACAGGGCATGGTCGAGATTGGCGAGGGCATCATGCAACGCTGCCTCTATGCCATGCAGAAAATGGCCGAACTACCAGATGTGAGCGTGCCTTTTGAGAGGGAGCCACACTTCACAGAATTCGTGGTGGATTTCACTGGCACCGGCAAGACAGTAGCCTATATCAATCAGGCTTTACTCGAACAAGGCGTTTTTGGCGGAGTGGATTTGTGTGAACCCTTCCCTGCTTTGGGGCAAAGCGCCCTGGTCTGCGTGACCGAAATCCATACAAAAACCGATATCGACCGCCTTGCATCGGCGCTCGAGGAGGTGCTGGGATGAAACCCATCGCTAGAAAACCATCTCCGCGCCGTTTCCACCAGGCCCGCTGGGATGAACCCATCATCTTTGAGTTGAGTCAGCCCGGTCAGCGCGGTGTACTGCTGCCCCCTGTCGAAGCAGAAATTGAAGAAACGGTCGGCAACCCTGCCCAAGAGTTACCTGACGGCTTGCGTCGTAAAACAGCACCAGCTCTACCCGAAATGTCTCAAATCCACGTCTTGCGTCATTTCGCCCGGCTCTCTCAAGAAAATTTAGGCGTAGATCTGAACATCGATATCGGCCAGGGCACTTGCACCATGAAGTACAATCCCAAGATAAACGACCGTTTGGCCAATTCCCCCAATCTGACTGAATTGCACCCATTGCAGGATACCAGAACTGTGCAAGGTATCCTGGAAGTAATGTATCGCCTGGAAGAAATGCTCAAGGAAATCTCCGGCATGGACCATGTCACTCTCCAACCGGGGGCGGGTTCAGCGGCAATTTACGCCAATATCCGCATGATCCGGGCCTACCACACCGCTCGTGGAGATGCCCAACAACGAGACGAAGTCATCACAACCATTTTCTCCCATCCGTCCAATGCCGCGGCAGCTAAAGTCGCAGGGTACAAAGTTGTCACGCTGTACCCCGATCCCGATGGCTACCCCGACCTGGAAGCACTCAAGGCAGCAGTCTCCGAACGCACCGCGGCTTTGCTGATCACCAACCCAGAAGATACCGGCATCTTCAATCCGCGCATCCAAGAATTCGTGGAGGTAATCCATCAGGCTGGTGGACTATGTTTTTACGACCAGGCCAATGCCAACGGTATTTTGGGAATCACCCGTGCCCGTGAAGCAGAGTTCGATGCATGCCACTTCAACCTGCATAAGACTTTCTCTACCCCCCACGGATGCGGCGGACCTGGAGCCGGTGCCAGTTGCGTGACAGAAAGGTTGGGTCCGTTTCTACCCGTACCTACCATAGAATTCGACGGCCAGAATTATCATCTGGACTACAACCGCCCCCAGAGTATCGGCAAGGTGCGTCCATTCTATGGTGTGACGCCCAATTTGCTGCGGGCCTATGCATGGATCATGAGTCTGGGTGCCGATGGCTTACGTGAAGTGTCCGAGATCGCCGTGTTGAACAACAACTACTTGCTCAAGAAAGTGCTCGAAATACGTGGTTCCAGCGCTCCCTACGCCAAGGGCAAACGCCGTATTGAGCAGGTTCGGTACAGTTGGGAGCAGCTCACTAAAGAGACCGGCGTCCATTCGGAAGAAATGGGAGTGCGGATTGCCGATTTCGGTATGCACTACTGGACCAGTCACCACCCCTTCGTGGTGCCGGAACCGATGACGCTTGAACCCACCGAGTCCTACTCCAAGGCTGACCTGGATGAGTACGTATCCGTGCTGCGTCAGATGAGCGAGGAAGCCTACAACAATCCAGAGATCATCAAGACCGCGCCACACAACAGCACTGTCCACCATACCCACCACGAGCCATTTGATGACCCCAATGAGTGGGCGGTGACCTGGCGGGCTTACTTGCGTAAAACAGGCCAGACAAAAGGCGAATAGTTGGCTGGCAAGAAGTTGGGATTGATCGTCAACCCCATCGCCGGGATCGGCGGGCGGGTAGGGCTGAAAGGCAGCGACGGGTTGGAAGTCCAGCAGCAGGCCTTGGGGCTGGGTGCAGTCCCGCTCGCCCAGGAACGCGCCGCGGCAGCACTGGAAATTCTACAACCGTTGGCAGGGGAATTAGAACTGGTAACCGCCTCGGGCGAGATGGGTGAGACCATTGCCCAAAAGCGTGGATTCACCCCTCATCCTCTCTCCGTTCATCATAGGGATAGGGGAGTAACGACTGCAGATGATACATATCGTGCCGCCCGGGCCATGCAAGAAGCCGAAGTCGACTTGATCCTTTTTGCCGGCGGCGATGGCACTGCCCGTGATATATACCAGGCTCTTGGAAACAATTTCCCCGTTCTGGGTATTCCCGCAGGTGTCAAGATCTATTCCGCGGTTTTCGGTATCACCCCGAAAGATTCAGGGGAAATTGCAATGGCCTTCCTGCAAGGGAAACAGGTCCGCTTGCACGAATCCGAAGTCCTGGATATTGATGAGGATGCTTATCGGTATGGGCAGATTTCCACTCATCTCTGCGGCACCCTGACCATTCCCTATCGACGAAGACGCGTCCAAAATCAGAAGGTCCCTACACCGGCAAGTGAAGTCGCCCAGGCCCAGGCTATTGCAGCAGATGTCGTCGAGCGCATGGCTCCTGGCCAGGCCTACATCTTGGGCCCGGGCACTACCACACGGGCAATTGCTGAACGCCTGGATCTGCCAAAAACACTCGTAGGTGTGGATATCGTCACCAGCGATGACATTCTGGCGAAGGATGTTGGTGAAAGGCAAATTTTAGAGATGTTGGTTCACCGCCCATTAGGGTTGATCGTGACGCCTACAGGTGGGCAGGGGTTTTTATTCGGACGCGGAAACCAGCAAATCAGTCCGCAGGTGATTCGCCACATCGGCCGGGAGAATATACTGGTTGTCTGTCTGGCCAGCAAAATCGCAGCTTTAGGTGGGTGTCCCCTACTGGTAGATACAGGCAATTTGGAGACCGATCAACTGTTGACCGGTTACACCGATGTAGTCACGGGCTACCATGAGAAGATCGTATACAAAATTGCATAGTAGACAGTAGCTTTCTAGTGAGCGCAGGAGGACTTATGAAAGGCCTGAACGATAAACGAGTTTTGATCACCGGTGGTGCAAGCGGGATCGGCTTTACCACTGCCGGACGCTTTCTGGCGGAAGGGTCCCGAGTTGTCATTCTGGATCAAGATGAAGTGGCCTGCCAACGTGCCAGGGAAAAATTACCCAACTTAAGTGGAGCACTCTTGGCAGATGTTGGCGACGACAAGGCGGTTGCACGTGCATTCGATGAATTGGACGCCCTGTTTGGCGGATTGGATATCCTTATTAACAACGCCGGCATCAGTATCCGGAATACATTCATGGACATCCCACCGGAACAATGGCGTAAGGTTGTCGGCGTTAACCTGAACGGCGTTTTCTATGTGGCGCAACAGTCTGCCAAAAGGATGTTGGCCGGAGACGGCGGTGTGATCCTGAACATGGGCTCCAGCAACGGTTTGGTGGGCTATCACTACTACGCCGATTACAACGCCACCAAGGCCGCAGTAATTGAACTGAGCCGTTCCATGGCACTGGAATTGGGGCCAACTATTCGCGTTAACGCTGTTTGCCCTGGTTTTATCATGACGCCCATGCAAGCAGCTGAGTACAGCCCTGAAATGCGCCGGGCATTTGAAGTTAAAGTCCCACTGCAAAAGCTTGGCACTCCGGAGGATGTGGCTGCCCTGTTCGTTTTCCTGGCCTCTGACGAGGCAACCTTCATCACCGGGCAACATTTTGTCATTGACGGTGGTGAAATTACTGGCGGATTGGCAAGCCAGGCTTAACCTTTCAGCTCCATTAGCGGAAAGGAACACAAAATTAAGGAACCCGGCATGGATATGTTGAGAAATAAAGTCGCACTGATTACAGGTGGCGCCTCGGGAATTGGACTGGCAACGGCCACCCTTTTTGCGCAGGAGGGCGCGGCTGTAGCTATTGCCGATATCAACCAAGAAATGGGGGCATCCGCCCTAAAGGAAATCGAAAAACAGGGTGGGCAGGTCATCTTTATCCCCTGTGATGTGAGTATGGCTGCTGATTGTCAACAGGCGGTTGAGCAGACTGTGGCGACCTTCGGCGGGCTGGATATCCTCTTCAACAACGCTGGCATCGTTCACCGCTCGAACGTACTCTCAATCACCGAGACCGAGTGGGATCGAGTTATGGACGTGAACGTCAAATCAATTCTCTTGATGAGCAAGCATGCCATTCCTCATATGGAGAAGCGCGGAGGAGGAAGCATTATCAACGCCAGTTCGGGCTGGGGGCTCAAAGGTGGTGGAAACGCTATCTCGTACTGCGCCTCCAAGGGTGCGGTGACCAATATGACTCGCGCAATGGCGATTGACCACGGCGCGCTGAATATACGCGTTAATGCTGTCTGCCCAGGTGATACCGATACCCCCATGCTGCGATCTGAGGCGATAGCGTTAGGGGTCGCTTATGACCAATTTGTTAAAGAGTCTGCCAATCAGCGTCCCTTGGGTCGCATCGGGTCCCCAATGGAGATCGCTCAAGCTGTTTTATTTCTTGCAGGCAATGCTTCCACTTTCGTTACCGGGTCAATTCTTGTAGTGGATGGAGGGGGACTTGCAGGGACTGGATAGGAGCTCCAATAAGATCTACGACATACGTAATCGCCCATAAATAGTTACGCTCCTTGTCGAGAGAGAGATCATTATGGAAAGACTGAAAGGCAAAAAAACGCTCATTACAGGAGGCGCAAGCGGTATCGGTGCTGCGATCACAGAACGTTTTCTGAATGAGGGTGCAAAAGTAATTGTGCTTGGCAGAAACTCCGCTAAGCTGGAGGCGATCAGAAAAGAATTTCCAACCCTGGATGCTACCCTTCAGGCCGACGTAAGTAATCCAGTGGAAGTAACCAAAGCATTTCGGAAGTTAGATGGAATATGGGATGGAGTAGATGTATTAATTAATAATGCCGGTATCAGCATAAGACATGAGTTCTTGACTATTTCATTTGAAGATTGGGAAAAGATAATAAGAACAAATTTAGGCGGGGTATTTCTGGCATCTCAGCAAGCAGCTCGACGAATGATCGACAAGGGCGGGGGTGTAATATTAAATATGGGGTCTACGAATGGGATCACCGGGCACCCGAATTATTCGGATTACAATGCCTCAAAAGCAGGTGTAATTCAATTAACACAATCAATGGCATTGGAACTGGCACCAAAGGTTAGGGTCAATGTCGTTTGCCCTGGATACATCCTGACTCCGATGCAGGAAGCAGAGTACACCAAGGATATGCTGCGCGAGTGCGAATCTAAGATCCCTTTGGGGCGGTTAGGGAACCCGGGTGAAGTAGCTGCTTTATTTGCATTCCTGGCATCTGAAGATGCCTCTTATATTACAGGACAGAGCTTTGTGATTGACGGAGGTGAGATCGCTGGAGGATTGGCTAGCCAATAAAGAATTATTTGTATATTCTCGTTGGTGTATTTTTGGTGCCTATTCTGTATGACAATCTCAACCAAAGTGTTGTTGCACTCATGATATATCTTCACCAGCATCATTTCGCTTTAGGAAGTTTTGCACTTGTACTCCGGTATACTTTCCATTATTCTTATCTTTGGGCATAGAAAACGATGGTTCTCTCCAAGTTATTTAAACGCCAGATCGCCCTAACGCAAGACCATGGATCGTGGGTTTTCATCCTAAGCCCACTGCTGATCGGGTTGTTTGCGGGCGAGCGCTTTCCCATCGCAGCCATGTGTTTGATCCTGGCGGCCATGGGTGCGTTTTTGCTGCGACAACCCGTGGGCTTCCTTGTTAAGACCTATTCAGGTCGTTTACCGGCGGCCGATCGGCCGCTGGCATTTTTCTGGATGACGATATATGCAGGCCTCGTGTTAGTGGGCCTGACAGGATTGATCCTTCAAGGTTTCGCGTTTGTGATGGTCTTGGCCTTGCCGGGCGCTTTGGTTTTCGCCTGGCATTTATGGCTGGTGAGCAAGCGTCAGGAACGACGACAGGCCGGCGCGGAGATCCTGGCCACGGGCGCGCTAGCGCTGGCAGCTCCGGCGGCTTTTTGGGTCGCCCAGGGCGAATATGATCCCCTTGGTTGGGCCTTGTGGGTCATGACCTGGTTGCAGGCTGCCGCATCGATCGTGTATGCTTATCTCAGGCTGGAACAACGCGTATTAACAGAAACTCCAGAACCCAGTAAAGCCTGGAAGATGGGCCAACGGGCTTTTACCTACACTTCCTTTAACCTGGCTCTGGCTATTTCCCTGGGCTGGGTGGCGTGGCTGCCGCGCTGGATCTTCCTGCCGTTCCTGGTGCAATGGCTCGAGACCCTGTGGGGCATCAACACCCCTGCCATTGGCTGGAAACCAACCGCAATTGGTAGCCGCCAGTTGCTGGTAAGCACACTCTTTACTATTTTATTCATCATCTGCTGGAGGTACTCGTGAGCGAGATGCAATGGGAAAAATTAACGGAAATCTATGGGCGCATGGATGCGGACGTACTCAAGAGTTTTCTTGAGGCTGAAGGCATCCCGGTCGAGTTGTTCCAGGAAGCTGTCGGCCATCATGCTTTTCCTACCACGGTCGACGGGTTGGCGCGCGTGCAACTGTTCGTCCCCAAAGACAGGAGTGTCCAGGCGCGCGAAGTGCTGGCCGCCTACCAATCTACAGAACCGTCATCCCAAGAAAGAGAGGAGTAACACTGTGAAGAATACTGTCATCCTGGTCACCAACGAAGGCATGGGCAAGGGCGATCCAGCCTTACAGCTGAAATTGATCGGTAAGTACCTGGAATTGATCCTGCTGAACGACAGCCAACCAAACGCGATTTGTTTTTATACCGATGGCGTACGGCTGTTGACAAGCGGATCGCCTGTGTTGGAGCACTTGCACGCCCTCGAATCCAAAGGTGTGAGGTTGATCGCCTGCAGCACCTGTCTGGAATTCTACGGGTTGAGCGAGCAGGTACAGGTCGGTGTTGTGGGCGGTATGCCCGATATCATCGAGGCACAGGATAAGGCCGACAAGGTCATCACTCTTTAACCCAACCCTTTTTATCAACTCATCATTGCCAGGAGTCTGATGCAGGCGCGCAGGTTTTCCCATATCAACCAGAGAAGCCAAACGCCCATTAAACAAACCGCGCGCCAGATTCTGGCGCCGCTCTAAAATGGAACGCCCTGAACGATCTGGCAAGTATTGAATCAGGGCAGGTAGGGCTGAAACGGCCTTCAAATGAAACGACAATGGTCCCTGGTCCTCCTCATTTTGCTGTTCCCCGTGTTGATGTTGCTCGCCGCCACCTGGACGCAGGCTTCACCTGTCGTACAGGCGACCCTTTCTCCAATGGCGACGCCAACTTTCGATCCCGGCCGCCTGGACAAACCGGATGTCTCCGACGAGCCCACCCAACTGGATGAAGGCACGCTTTACTACTGGGGAGTCTGTATGGCCTGTCACGGAGACGTTGGCCAGGGCCTGACCGAAGAATGGCGCAACTCCTACGGGCCCGAAGAGCGCGCCTGCTGGACAGCGGGCTGCCATGGTCCGGATCACCCGCCGGAGAGTTTCCTGCTCCCGCTTGACAGCCTCCCGCCTCCCATGGCCGGACCGGGGGCCCTGGCGCGTTTCAACAATGCACACGAACTCCACGAATACATCCTCACGAGCATGCCCTGGTGGAAGCCCGGCTCAATGACCTCCGACACTGCCTGGGCGCTGAGCGCCTATCTTAAGAGCCTGCTTGGTACGGAAATCGCCAGCCTGCGGCTCGGCCCCACCAACGCCTCCGCCATACCGGTCCACCGTTCCGTCTCCACCCCTCAAGGCGAGGTACCGGGGGCGCTGGCCCTGGCAGGCGTACTGGCGCTGGCATCAGTGGGCCTGGCACTGCAATCGCCTGCGCGCCGCAGCACGTCTGAGCTCGCGCCTCCACGACCGAACTTCGCGCACCACCTGCACCCACCCACCGTCCCCGCCACCCAGGCGCGCTGGCGGTACACCCTGGGTGCGGGCGGCCTGGCCGTCTTCCTTACGCTGGTGCTGCTCGCGACCGGCTTGCTCGAAATGTACTTTTATATCCCCTCCCCCGAACACGCCGCGATCTCGGTCGAGAGGATTACCATTTTGGTCCCGTTCGGGGCGCTCACCCGCAACCTGCATTTCTGGTCGGCGCAGGCATTGGTTGTGGTCATGAGCCTGCACCTGCTGCGCGTGATTCTGACCGGCGCCTACGCCTCCCCGCGCCGGTTGAACTACCTGATCGGGCTGGGTCTGCTGGTGCTGATCCTGCTGCTGGATTTCACCGGCTACGTGCTGCGTTGGGATGAAGGTATTCGCTGGGCGCTGGTCGTAGGCGCCAACCTGCTGAAAACGGTTCCCCGGATCGGCGAAGGCCTGTACCGCTTCGTGATCGGCGGCTCCGAGCCGGGCCCCGCTGCCCTGAGTCGTTTTTTTGCCTGGCATGTGTTCGGCCTGTCGCTTGGGGCCGCGTTCCTGACGGGCTGGCACGCCTTCCGTGTGCGGCGCGACGGTGGAATCGCCGTGCCACCCCCTACCAGGCGCGCGAACCACGTACGCATCTCCCGTTTCGAGCTGATTCGACGCGAAGTGCTGGCTATGACTCTCGCCGGTGCGGCCCTGGTCCTGGTTTCCCTGGCGCTGCCCGCCCCGATCGACCAACCGATCACAGGCCTGGGGGCGGTCACCTCCGATTCGCGCGCGCCCTGGTTCTTCTTGTGGGTCCAGCAATTGCTCAAGTGGGGCGATCCCTTTACCCTGGGTGTGCTGGTCCCGGTCCTGGTCGTAACGGTGCTGGGTCTGCTGCCGTTCCTGCTGCCGGCCGCCCATGCGGAAGAACTGGGCCGCTGGTTCCCTCACGGCAACCGTCTGGTTCAGATCATCGCGGCGTCGATCTTACTTGCCATCGTGGTGCTCACAATCACGGGCGCCATCTCGGGGTAGGACGCATGATCAGCCTGCCTGGGGGGCCGCCGCGAACCGTCGGGAATGAACACAGCAGCGCCGGAACAGGGGGCAAGCGGCGAACATCCATGCCAGCGCCTATCACCTACGTGACCTTAACTTAAGGAACCTATGCCCACAGTCTCGCGACGTAATTTCTTGAAAATGGCCACCAATGCTCTTTTTGGATTGGGTGGGTTACTCGGTCTCGGTGGGCTGGTGCGCTTTTTTAGCTACCAACCTGATCCGAAACCGCCGAGCGAATTCGACCTGGGCCCCGCTTCGGAGTATCCGCCCGGCGCGCACACCGAGCTGCCCTGGATCCCGGCAGTGCTCTACAATAAGCACGACCAATTCGTGGCGTACAGCCTGATCTGCTCGCACCTGGGCTGCACCGTAGAATTGGATGAAGAAGGGAACTTCGTATGCCCCTGCCACGGCTCGCGCTATGCCTCAGACGGGCGGGTGCTGCAGGGCCCTGCACAGAAGGCCCTGCGGCAATTGCGGGTGGAGGTGGAAGAGGACGGAAGCTTGAAGTTGTTTACGAAATAAGTGAAATCAAATCTACTCATGTCACCCTGAGCCGCAGGCAAAGGGTCTCGCGACCAAGGGGAGTGGAACCGCTCCAATCTCGTATATGGCTCGAGCGAGATGCTTCACGCTCCCTTTGGAATTGCTCAGCATGACAATTTTATTTAGGAGGGCAGGTATGAATTTTGATCTCACCGAGGAACAGCGCATGTGGCAGAAAGCCGTCCACGATTTTGTAACCGCAGAAGTTGCCCCGTTCGCCAGGGAGGCGGACGAAACCGGTGAATTCAACTGGAAGGCTGTGCGCAAAATGGGACCGCTGGGTCTGCTGGGTCTCAATATCCCGGAAGCCTATGGCGGCTCCGAGGTGGACGCGGTCAGCGCGGCCATCGCCATCGAGGAAGTTGGTTGGGGCTGCGGCAGTATGGCGCTGGCCATCGCTGCCCACAACGGCCTGGGCACCACGCCGATCGTGACCTACGGCAGCGATGCGCAAAAACAGAAGTGGCTGCCGCTGGTGGCGAGCGGCCAGCACAAGCTGGGAAGTCTGGCGCTGACCGAACCCGGCGCGGGTTCGGACCTGCAGGGCGGTGTGCGCACCCGGGCTGAGAAAGACGGGGATCACTGGGCGCTCAACGGCGCTAAGATGTGGTGTACCAATGCTTCCATTGCGGAGTACATCATCACGCTTGCTCGCACCGATGCAGCCGGCGGGTCGCATTCGCTGAGCATGTTCATCGTCCCGACCGACACATCCGGTTTGATGATCGGCCCGCCCGAGAAGAAGATGGGGCTGCACGGATCACCGACCCATGCGGTCACCTATGAGGACGTACGCGTGCCCGCGGAGGCCCTGCTTGGCGAGCAGGGACAGGGACTTCAGCAGACGCTCGTCACCCTTGACGGCGGTCGCATCGGCATCGGCGCCATCTCCGTCGGGTTGGCGCAGACCGCCTTCGAGCATGCCACCAACTACGCGCGCGAACGCCGGGCCTTCGGCGGCCCGATCGCTGACCAGCAGGCCATCCAGTGGATGCTGGCTGATATGGCCACCCAGATCGAAGCGGCGCGCACCTTGCTGTACAAAGCCGCCTGGCTCAAAGCACAGGGCCGCCCCTATACCATGCAGGCGGCAATGGCAAAGATGTTCGCCACCGAGATGGCCGAAAAGGTTTGCCGGGATGCCATCCAGGTGCACGGCGGCTACGGCTACAGCCGCGACTATCCGGTCGAGCGCATGTACCGCGACGCGCGCCTGATGACCATCGGCGAGGGCACCAGCGAGATCCAGCGCCTGGTGATCGCACGCCAGGTGCTGAAGATGGAGTTCTAAGTATGATGAACCTCGGTGACCTTTTCCTGGGGCTGGCGCTGGTGAGCGTGGTCTGGGAGATCGTTTCATCCATCGCGATGACGAAGTATATTTCCGACCGCGGCGAGAAGATCAACTTCTTCCTGTACCGGCTTTATATAATCAAGTACGTGGAGAAGTACCGCCGGATCACACAGACTGGGACCGGAAACCTCGGCGGCTGGTTCTACTCCTTCCTGATCTCGATGGGCCTGACGTTGGGTTTTGCGTTCGTTGGAATGATCCTGCAATAAGGACGGCATACAAAACGCCGCCTCAGAAGGAGGCTAACAGGTGTGCGGACCTGACGGTTTTGTCCGCACGCGCCACTCCTGTGATATGCGGAATCAGTCCATTCCTTTCGGACAACGCGTTGTCATCGAGGGACCAGGCCATGTTTCTTTCGGACACCACGTGTTGATAAAGGAACATCCACAGGTCATGCTTGAATCAGACCTTGTGATGGCAGAGCAAATCCATGTTCTTTAGGAACATAGAATGAGGATCATCGAATATGGCATTCTTCCTCAAGAACCAGGCTTTGTGATAACAGAACAGGTTTGTGTTCTTTAGGAACACGCTGAGTGCATCAAGAAACCTGGCGAGATTCCATGCAGATCAGGTATGCTGGTCGCATCATGGCCAGCGGATCTAATCCGGCATTTCCCCCGTCTTTTTTATCCTCAAGAAGATTACTCCTAAAGGCTCTCTGCGCATCACAGTGCGACTTAAGTTACAGCGGTTCCCCTCCCTTCGCGCTATACTATGAATATGCGAATACTGGCAATCTACTCCGCTGAATACGGCCTGCGGCATATTGCCAATCTGCGCGCGCACATGCCGGATTCCTGGAGCCTTACAGACTGGCGCGCGCCGGCGGCCCTGCCGCTAATCATGGATTACCCGGAGGAATTCATTCCGGAGGTCATGGACCCGTGCGACCTGATCCTGTCCTTTGCCGAGAACAAGTCGGTCGCCGAGTTGATCCCCGAGATCGTCAAGCTGACCGGCGCGCAGGCCGTAGTGGCGGCCATCGATAACGACGCCTGGCTGCCGCGCGGGTTGGCACGTCAGCTGATCGGCTGGCTGGAGCGCATGGGCGTGGCCTGCGCCACCCCCAAGCCGCTGTGCTCGCTCACCGAGCACGATTACAAGGTCACGCGGTTCGAACGCGAGCGCTATGAGGATCCGCTTATCCGTGAATTCGCCCACCACTTTGGGCAGCCGGATATCCGCGTCACCGTCGATGAAACCACGCGCACGATCACAGCCGCCGAGGTGCAGCGCGATGCGGTTTGCGGTTGCGCGCGTGCGGTGGCCGATAAGTTGATCGGGCTCTCTGCTGACGAAGCTGAGGAAAAGGCCGGGCTGGCGCATCACCATTTCCCATGCCTGGCGAGCATGGTCAAACTGAACGATTACAATCACGACACGCTCATGCATGAGTCCGGTCGATTGTTGCAAGACAATCTGGGGGAACAGTTGAAACCTTACAAGAACACGCGCTACCTCACCCCCGGCGAGCGCAGCGAATCAGGAAAAGCAAAGTAGAACGAAAAAGGTTCTCACTCTACTCTTTAAAAAAGCAAAAGCTGACCATTCCGGAGAAACGAACCCGAAATGTGGAACGGGACGCGAGTCCCCGACTACCCAAGCTGCACGAAGCGATCGAGCATGCGCGAGAGGAAGCTGCGCAGCTGGTCGGGATAACCGCGCAAGACCATCTCGGGTTCCTGAGCACCGGCGGATGTTTCGATGTTGAAATTCGCGACTCCGAACAAACGGTCGAGCAGATTCTGCTCGGAGCTGTAATTGGTGATGTGCGTGAAACGCACCACATTCTCGCGCTTTGATAACACCCCACTACGTTGCACGAAGCGATCAGTGTGGATCTCGAGCGTTTCTGTATAGTGCGAGAGCAGGTGGTTGTCCATCAATGACCACCAGCGTACAACGGGTTTCATCATATGCATTCTCATGAGGCCACTCCTTCTCAACCATCCTCAACGGTTATGATTACACGCAGTAGCGGTTTTTCACCACTTCCGGCAGAGATTCAAAGGCCGGCCTGGCAAAATAGTAACCCTGAAAGTAATGGATACCAGCTTGAAACAACCATTCATACTCCCGGACCTTCTCAACCCCTTCTGCCATGATGGTGACGCCCAACTCGCGGCAGATGAAGATCATGCCTCCTACGATGGTCTGTTTAACCGTATTGGCGTGAATGTCCGAGATAAGTCGCCGGTCGAGCTTGATGAAATCGGGTTGGTATTCCTGTAACAGGTACAAGCCTGAATATCCCACACCAAAATCGTCAATGGCGGTCTGAAATCCAAGCTCGGCGTATGTACGGATCACATTGATCAGGCGGCCAGGATGCAAGACGCGCTCATCTTCTGTGACTTCGAAGATGATCTTACTGGTCGGAAAGCCATACTCCTGGGAGGCTTCAAGCGTGGTCTTGATGCTCATACCGGTCTGGTAGACGGCATTCGGAAACAGGTTGATATTAAGGTTGCGGTGTAGCTTCAATTGGCTTGCCAGATAGATGGCTTTTACGCGACAGGCCTGGTCAAAGCGGTAGCGGTTGCAGCCCTCCAGCTTCGAAAAGATCTCAGCGGAAGGCTCGCCATGGGGCCCACGAACCAGGGCTTCGAAAGAGACCACTTCACGCGCCCGCGCATCCACGATAGGCTGAAAGGCAAAGCTGAAATCGAACCCGCCCTCGACCTGAGCCAGCAGATGCTCCCAGCTGCAATTGATGTGTTTCTTGGATTTAAGACTGGCTTTTATGGCACCCTCGCTTCATTGACTTCAATGTAGAGTTTTGTTGAGAGGCCACGATGAATTCAGCCCATTTGTATCGTACCCGTATGTAGCGTATTCGAAAAACCTAAAAACACCCATATTATCGGAGGGAAAACCAAACAAAAATCACTGGTCAATTTTGACCAGTGATCGAAGTCCTTTCCTCCGCCCTAACGGGGTTTCTCGATCACGATCCAGGCGTCCGACTCCTGCACGTGGATCGTCGCCCTGGCATGATCAAAGGAGAACAAGCCCACGATCGCCTGTGGCGTCAGGAAATGGCTGCGCATCAGTAACAGCTTTTCGGCCAGAGCCACCACTTTGACGCCCCAGGAGCGGATGTCTGGTTCCTCGATGACGATGCGCCCTCCGCGCTTCAGCACGCGATACAACTCGCGTGCTGAAGCGCCCTGGTGAGCGACATGGTGAAGCGCATCCACCATGATCACGCGCTCAAATGTCTCATCCGGGAAAGGCAGGGCCTCAGAATTCGAGCAGGCCAAGCCCAGCCGATCGCTGTCCGCCTGCCGCAACATGCCCAGCGAAGGGTCAGCGATCACCACTCCGCCAGCCTGGTCGCGCACTAGAGAAGCTACGCGCCCGGTACCGCCCCCCGCATCCAACACCCACCCGTTTGTGGGAAGGTCCGCAAAGGATTGCATGGATTCGAATGAACCGTACTCAACCCGCGAATAAATGGAGGCGATTAAGTTGAAATGATCGAATGGCATTACTCTCCTGCGATGATCAGGTCTTTGATCTCTTCGTATGTTGCCGAACCGATGCCAGAGACGTTGACGATATCCTCGATCTGGGCAAACGGCCCGTTCTCTTCGCGATAGGCAATGATACGTTCAGCCAGCGATGGACCGATGCCCGGAAGTCCTTCCAATTCCGCTTGAGAAGCGTTGTTGATATCCACCGGGTCGCCTTCAAGCAGAGAGGACGGCGTACCCTCTGAGACCACCACAAAGCCCTGCTCCGCTTCCGGCTCGAAGCCGGCTACAAAGGGGATATCCAGCTTTTGCGCATCTTCAATCCGGGCAGCCAGGTTGACAGCATTCTTATCCGCTTCGGCCACAAAACCGCCGGCCGCTTCGACCGCATCCAGCACACGCGCGCCTTCAGGAAGATCGTAAACACCCGGGCGTACAACAGCGCCGGCGATATGCACCTGAAAGGGCTCTGCGGTGGGCGGTGGGCGCAAGGTCACGCCCTCACCTCGCGGGGCGCGCGCCACCAGGAAGACAGCCGCCGATAGCAGCAGGCCTGCCAGTAACCCTACCAGCACATGCCACACGGTTTTCATCACGCTGTTTATTCTAATCCAACTTCATCACCAGCAAATGCTCGTCACTGCCGCTAAATCGTATAAAAGCGCCGGCCAGTTTTTGAAGCCGCCGGTAGTAGCGCGGCGTGGCCTCCGGATCCACGTTCTTGAATCCGAATCTCTTGTAAAAACCGCCCAGGGAGGAACGGCAGGTCAAATACATAGGACGCGAGGCGCCTGCCAAAAGGCGCTTGATGATGGCCGAGGCGATGCCATGCCGGCGGTAATCGGAGACCACGGCCAGCGAGGCCAACTCCCACAGTTCGCCCGGCACCGGTTTCACCTGCCCGCAGGCGATGATTTCGTCGGAGGGCAATACGGCCACGATAAAACGGCGCCAATCAAGCCCGGTGGGGTTGATGCGCACCTGCCGGATAAGCGCGCGGATGGCAGGAAAATCCGCTTCCCTCGCCTGCCGCAAGCGCACTTCAACCAAGCACGCCTCCGGCGGTCAGGATGATGAAAGTTGCGATGAACCAGTGGATCAGGAACGGGTAGAGAAATGAGCGCGTGCGCCAGGCCACCCATCCGAAGGCGAACCCGCCAAAAATGGTAGAAAGCGTTTCCACCTCCGGCTTTCCGATGTGAGCCAGGGCAAAGGGCACGGCCTGCAGCCAGAGCGCTTCGGGGCCGAATTTGCGGGCATACCCGAACAGGATCCATCCGCGGAAGAAGAACTCCCATCCGATCAGGTCGAGGAAGGTCGTCCAGGGCAATCCCTTCACCTGGGACTGGTAGTAGTCCGATATTCCCGGATCGCTTGTGCCCAGGTACCAGATGACCGGTGCCATTATGAGAATGCCGAGCGCTGTCAGAGCCAAACCTGCGCGCCAATCGCCGATCCCAAAGCCGTAGGATGCCGGGGACTCGCGGAAGATGAGCAGGACGACGAGTAGGGGAATCACCAGGTAAAGCAGGACACGGTCTAGATATTTATGAGGGGTCAGACGGTGGTAGGCATCCACCATCAACAGCAGTGTGCTGCCGATCGTGATGGCCAGGATGCGCCCATCGAATTTGAGTTTTTTTCCAAGGAGATTTTTCATGAAGTCTGACATTTGTTAATAGGGGAAGTGGGTCTGGTTTCCGCCATGGCCAGACAAGGCAGACAATCTGGCGGCATCGCGGTTCAACTCCATACCCCAGTTCACAAACAGCAGCACGGCAGCTAACAGCACAGCGCTCACCACCCAACGGCCAGTTCGGGAAGCGCGCCAGCGTTGGGCTAAATCCCGCCAACCGCCGCACCAGGATCGCGCGGCCAGGATGGCAAACACAGGCACCAGCGCCAGATGAAAGCGGTCTTCAGCCAGGATGAGCACGTGAGGCAGGCTATAGGTCGCTAACAATACCCAAACAAGGATCTCTTCCGGCTGCTTGCCAAGCAGGCCCAATCCCAGGACAGCGGCTGGAGCCACCAGCACAAACGGGAGCAGGAAAACAACCGCCAGGGCGACCAGCCATGGTCCGGGCAGGTAGCCAAGCAGGTCGTTCGAATAGAAAAACATCAGGACGCGTTTCTCCAAGCCCAAGAAGAAACCGAGGCGGTTAAACGCCAGTGGCAGGATGCGCTCCGGTTGCTGACGCATGAATTCCAACGCCTGCCGGGTACCCAATTGATCGCGCTGTACATCATCCAGGATCGAGACCAGGTCCAATGATGGTCCGAAGAGGAAGGAACCGTTACCTTGCGGGTGATATCCAAGGTACAGATTGTACCCTAACGATGTTTCGATCCCAGTCAATCGCCTGTACAGGAGCGAATTACGCGCCACCCAGGGCGCAAGTACGGCCAGCATGGCAAGCATCATAAGCAAGGCGCCGCGCCTGGCCTTCAAGCCGAACCAGACCCAAAGAACGCAGCAGCCAGCGAAAGGCAGGATCACCGAGCGAGTCAACGCAGTGAGCGCCAGAACTGCGCCAACCGCCAGGTAGCTTAAGACGTGGGCGCCCTCACGCAGGCGAAGCAACAGGAAGAGAGAGGCCAAGAGCAAGAAGAAGAACAGATTCTCTGTGGCCAGCCCAAGCGGGTAGAGAATCAACATAGGATAGCAGGCCACGATCCAGCCTGAGAGCCGGGCTGCCCGCTCGTGCCCCTGGAACAGGCGCCGTGCCGCAAGCAGGGTCAGCGGCGCGAGCAGCGCCCCCAACATAGCCTGAGCCAACCTGGCGGCGAAGAACCTGCCTGCACCCCCACCGCTGATCCAGTAAATCGTGGCCAAAAATGCGGGATAGAGCGGAGCCCGGAAGGAAGTCGGTATACCACGTTGCGGGTCGTACTCCACCGAGTCGAGATCAAAATGGATGTAGGGTTCCAACAACTGCAAATCCGAGTAGGCGTACCAGCGGTATCCGTTACCGCTTGCCAGGCTGCGCGCCAGCATATCGTACTGGAACATGTCGTCCAGCCCGATACCCAACGAGCGTGTTAGTAAGACCGGAAGCAAGCGCAGCACCAGGGCGACGAGGAATAAACGCCAGCCGAAGCCGACCCTACGCATACGCATCAGAATTGCCCGCAACAGACCTGGTTCCGGTCGAATGATGATCGATCGCGCATATACCCTGTGAACCTCCGGGCCAAGTGTACCTCTAATCCACATACCATCGAATCCAATCGGCACGTCCGAAGGGGTTACGATACGGTCCGTGTCGTGATCTGTGTGAAAGGCGGGCTGATTGAAACGCGACCCAAAATAAGGGTACAATTCTACTCAATTCTATGGCCCAAGTTTCACATAAATTAAACAATGCGATCGAAGGGGCGCTGGCCGGCGGCGGCGATCCCGCCACCTCGCCCCTATATGTCTTTGGCCCCTTCCTCAAACTGATCGTTGTAGCAGGGGTGGCACAGATCACTTTCGGCGCGTCAGTCTGGATGGTGGTGCTTACGATTGCCGTCGTCTCCGCCATGTACCGGCTGGTCATGCGCTGGGTGATCGACGGCAGCGGAGGCAGCGGTTTAAGCGAAGAAGAATTCGGAGGCTGGGCCGTCAAGGTCAATGCGGCCATCACCTTCGTGGAATACACGCTTACCTTCCTGGTCAGCATGGCTGCTCTGGTGACATTTGTGGCCGACCGCTTCCCGATCCTGAACGAAGGATTCCTTTGGATGCAGTACCGCACCCTGCTGGCCATCGCGCTGAGCCTGTTGACCGGTTGGCTGGTCAACCGCGGACCCAAAGTGGCCGCACGCGCCTTCGGACCCGCAACGGCCGGCGTGCTGCTGCTGCTGTGGATCATGGTCTTTACCACGATCCTGGAATACGGCTTGCAATTGCCGAAAATCGACCTGCGCGCTTTTCAAGGTGAATTCCTGAATTTTACGATCAATGGCTACGCACGCATCCTGGCTGTGATGACCGGCATCGAAGTGTTCGCCAACCTGGTTGCAGCCTATAGCGGCACACCCGCCCAAAAGAGCAACAAGGCCTTCCTGAGCCTGCTGCTCGTCATGGGCACGACTTCCATCACGATGCTGGTGGTTGGACCGGCCATTTTCAATCTGTCCGACCCGACCATCACTGAGGTCTCGGTCTTCACGCAAACCATGGATCAGCTGCTGCCTGATCCGTTGCCATATCTGGGCACTCTGGTAGGGATTGCGGTCCTGATGTCGGCTTCAGCCGCCAGTGCGCAAGGGTTACAGAACCTGGCGCTAGGTCTGTATGAGCGAAACTACATCCCCAGATATATAGGCCAACGAAACGAATTCGAAGTAGCCGATAAACCTGTCTGGCTCGAAGTGGGTATTGTCAGTGTATGTTTCACCCTGTTCGGCACGCATGAGGAGACCTATCTGGCGATCTACGCGGCAGGCGTATTCATCCTGTTGAGTATGACGGCCTGGGCGGTCACCAAGCGCCTGGTGCGTCATCTTCGCGAAAAGTATGCAACCAGCCACTTATTCTTGATCGCTGGAACTGTCATTGCAGCCCTACTGAGCACAGGCGCGACCGGGGTCATCTTTTATGAGCGCTTCCTGGAAGGGGCCTGGACGTACTTTATCTTCATTCCGCTGCTTTACGCCACTTTCAGCTATTTCCGCCGCCATATGGGACCTCCCTCGCCCGAGATGGAATACCTCGGCATGCTGGATGCTGCCCAGTTGGCCGGTTTCGGCTTCGGGCAATATGCCACCTCGGAAACCTTGCTGGAAAACGGCGAGCTGGCTGTCGAAGTCACCTGGCAACCGGACCCGAAGGAATTCAGCACCTGGCGCCAGGACAAGATCGAGATCCGCAACATCGCTGTGCTCCTGGATGGATCGATCTACGCCGCGCAAGCTTTGCCGACTGCCAAATTGATATGCAAGGGGACCGGCGCAACCCTTCACTTGCTTTCGGCAGACAAGAAATCACCGAAAGCCACGATGGAACAATACGAGCGGAAACGCTTCAAGCGGCTTGCGTATCTGGAAAATTTAGCAGAATCACTTAAGGAAGATGGTTATAGAACACGCTTTGCCGTACGCCCGGGAACCATCACCGATGCCACCAGCCGGTACCTGGAAGAAAAGGATATCGATCTGGTGGTACTCTCGAATAAAGGTAAATCGGGCGAAAAACACTGGGATAAGGGCGGGGCCTCTAGAAAACTGGTTGCTCGAATTACAAAACCAATTCTGATCGTCCAGGCTACACAGGAAGAGGATAAACTTCCGCAGCTGAAACGAATCCTGGTCGCCCTGGACGGCTCATTATTCTCCGAACGAACGTTGCCGTACGCACGCGCGCTGGCAAGGGCTTTCAAGAGCGAATTGATCCTGATGTCGGTGCCGGCCGTACCGGATGCGAGTGATTACCGCGCGCCTGCTGATTACCTGGAAACGCTGCGAGATAAGAAAGACGCCAACATGCGCAAATTCCTTGGGTCGCTGGCACGCTCCTTGCGCAAGGATGGATTACGGGTCACCACCCAGGTATCAGGGTCGATCCCATCCAAGACCATCCTGGAAATCAGCGCTGCCAAACGTGTGGACCTCATCATGATGACCTCGCGCGGACGAGGCGGGCTGAGGTTGCTCTTCATGGGCAGTGTAGCGGAAAAAGTGGTACAGGGCACCGAGAAGATGGTCTTTATGATGCCAATTCCTGACAGGCCCGAACCAGCTCCCCAAACCGAAGCGAGCATATCCGAATAAACCGGGACTGGTTCATTCCTCCTCGTTAAGCCTGACTAAGGATCGATGAGAATTTCAACCCGCTGCCAGGGCTACCAATGCAATAAAGGCCTGGTATGCAACCTGCATATCCTCCACCTGTAGGCGCACGCTAGTCCCATCGCGCTCACTGCGCGGCAACCTCATAGCCCGATCGGCCATATCGGATGTTGCGAATTCCACTCGCACGGTCACCGGTGTTGACAGTACAAAGGGCGAGGGAGCCTTTCCTTCCACCAGGCGGGTTATAGCGCGCTGCGCTGCGTTCTGGATCAATTCGTGTGTGGCTTCTGGCGTAAGGCACTGCGCTGAAAAGCGACCGACCGCATATTTTACTACCGCAATTTCCACCTGTTCCCCCAACAATTCCTGTACCTGCGCACAGGCAGTTTGATCGCCTGAGACCAGCAATACAGGAACGCCAAAATGGCCTGCGATAGCTGCGTTCAACCCATATTCCCCAGTGAGCGTTCCATTGAGCCAGAGGTTGCGGACGCAGCGGCTGGACCAGGTGTGGTCGAGGATCGCCCTGGGGGTACCCACCCGAGCATGATAACCAATGTAGAGCACGCCATCGACCTCTTCAACGCCCTGGACCATTGATAGCGGTGAGGGCGACCCACTGAAGAGCCTGACGCGAGGGTCCAATGCATCGACGAGTATGTTCGAACCGCCAGAATGACCGTCAGTGACAGTGACTTGCGAGGCGCCCGCCTCGTAAGCGCCTCTTGCGGCCGCATTGACATCCTCAGTCATAAGCCGGCGGAAACGCTCGTATTCAGAATGACCCGCTGTGACCTGATCCCAGGTGGTCACTCCGGTGATTCCTTCCATATCAGCAGCGACTAGTATCCTCATGTCCGTTCCTCCTGCCTCCAATTATAAAATCACGGCATGCTATAATCAACCGAAACCCACCATACGCGAATTTTGCAGAGAGTTAATTCCGGTATGTGATTCTGTGGAATTCTCATCACCTGGAGGCCTGCATGAGCGACACCGCCCTGTTCCCTTTGACAGACGAGCACAAGATGATCCGGGATGCTGCCCGCGATTTCGCCACCAACGAGATTGCACCTATCGCTGCAGAGTTCGATGAGAGCGGGGAATTCCCCTTGAAGACCATCAAGAAGATGGGCGAAATGGGATTCATGGGCATCGAAGTTCCGGAAGCGTACGGCGGTGCAGGTATGGACACTCTGGCCTACGTGCTGGCATTGGAGGAGATCTGCAAAGTCGACGCCTCGCACGGCGTGATCATGTCGGTGAACAACTCACTCTATTGCCACGGCATCATGAATTTTGGCACGGAGCCCCAAAAACAAAAATTCCTCACACCTGTGGCTTCAGGCAAAGCCATCGGAGCTTACTCGTTAACAGAACCGATGTCAGGGTCAGATGCGGGCACCATGCGCACGCGCGCCGTTCGAGATGGCGAGGAATACGTACTGAATGGCCGCAAATCCTGGGTGACAAGCGGACCTGTCGCGGAATATATTGTAGCTTTCTTCATGACCGATCCCGAGAAAAAGCATAAAGGCATCACCGCCTTCCTGGTTGAGGCCGACCGGCCCGGATTCGTACGAGGCAAGAAAGAACCCAAGCTGGGCATCCGCGCCTCGGCTACCAGTGAATTGGTATTCGAAGACTGCCGCGTTCCGCTCGAGAACCGCTTGGGGGAGGAAGGCGACGGTTTTAAGATCGCCATGACTGTGCTTGATGCAGGTCGCATCGGCATTGCCTCGCAGGCTCTCGGGATAGCCGAAGCCAGCTACGAAGCTTCGCTGGCCTATGCCCGTGAACGCGAGGCTTTCGGCCAGAAAATTGGAGAGTTCCAGGGGATCTCCTTCAAGCTGGCAGACATGAAGACACGCATTGAAGCTTCGCGCTTATTGATCTACAACGCAGCCATGGCCAAGCAGCAGTCAAAGGGTACCGCCAAACGCTACACACTTCAATCCTCTACGGCCAAGCTGTTCGCCTCGGAAACGGCCATGTTCTGCGCGCACGCCGCTGTGCAGATCCATGGAGGCATTGGATACAGCAAAGAAGTTCCGGTGGAACGATATTTCCGGGATGCCAAGATCACCGAAATTTACGAGGGCACCAGCGAGATCCAGCGGCTGGTCATCAGCCGATCGGAACTCGGGTTACGGTAGGCACCGCGTTCGTACGGTCTGTCCACCATGACTCGATCGCCGACGGCAACCAAGCAAGTCTCACCCAGAATCCGGTGGCTAACCGGATTGGTGGGCCTGGCGGCGCTCATTGCCGGGCAAGTGCGAATGGCTGCCAAGCAGGTCCCAGCCCACCTTCCTTTGAAGCTCGGCGTGTGGTTGAATGAGCAGCTACACCTTGGGATCCCCACCATTGATTCTATCCTTACCGGTCTGCCGCTTCTGATCGTAGGTGGACTCCTGCTCGCCCTGGCAATACGCGGCCTGCCCTTACTTCCCAAGAACCCCCTTTTCAAACCATCAAAACCATTCTCATGGCGTACACTCGCCAGGGGCTGGTATTGGATCCTGGCAGGCGTTTCGATCTTCGGCCTGCTTCTTGCGCGTATGAGCGTGGCCGAGGTGCTCTGGTATCGGGTTCCGCTCTGGTTGATCGCACTCGGGATCTTTGCCTATCTGGCCTTCCAGCTTGATCGAAAAGCGCAAATCGACCTTTCCCCCCATCTTACGCACCTTGACCTGCTGTGGATGCTCGGACTCATTCTGGTTGGCCTGCTGATCGGTACGTTCCGTTTGGAGGGATTTCCGGACCAATTGGTTGGCGATGAGGGGAATTTCTGGACGATCGCAAGAGATATCGCGAACGGAATCTACCGGCCTTCCATCTTCGGTTTTGGCGTGTACACCTTCCCGATCTTCAGCTCGAGCTTCCAGGCCTGTATCATGCGGTTATTCAGTATCGACCTTTGGGGCTGGCGCATCAGCTCGGTGCTCACGGGATTGTTGACCGTACCTCCGCTTTACATGCTCGCGCGCGAGGCGTTCAACCACAAGGTTGCGATCGCTACCTCGGCTATCCTGGTCACGAGCCCCTATTTTCTGGCCTTTTCAAGGCTGGGCTACAACAATATCCAGGCCTTGTTCATCACTACGCTGGCGTTCTATTGGATGTACAGCGCAGTGCGTAGAAAAAGCAACCTGTATATGTACCTGGCGGGCTGTGCGGCCGGGGTAGGGTTTTACGTCTATTTTTCCGCGCGCCTGGTCATCATCGCGATGATCCTATTCCTGATCCTGCTGTGGCTGACGCGCTCACTGTCAGCGCGCGAAGCGTTTCGGGCTGGCCTGATCACGTTGCTGGCCTTCCTTCTGGTCATGCTCCCGCACCTGGTTTACGGCGCCCACCACGACCCGCAGTCGATCAGCTACAAGACATTCGAGAGTGTATTCTTTAATTCATTCAACGGCCAGCAATTTTATACCGAAAGCGAATTGTACTCCGTTGCGCCGCCATTTGAGATCAATGGCAATGAACTTTTTTACCAGCCACGCATTTACATGGAACTCATCGTAAGGGGATTCCTACGCACTATGCTGGCATTTCAAACGCCCTGGATCATCTCGGAACATTACATCGCCTTTGCTCTTGCTGGAACGATCGGTGTGTTTTTCTACCTGATCGGGTTAGCGCTGGTGGCGTGGACCTTCAAGCAGCCGCGTAGCATGCTGTTGTCCCTCTGGTTCCTGATGAACGTTTTCGGCCTGAGTGCATTGAACACGGTGCCTCCGCGCCACACACACATCGTTTCAATCATTCCAGTCCTGGCTATGCTGTCTGCCTTGGGCGCCTTTGCCTTGATGCGCGCCCTTGCAGCCCTGTTCAGGCAGGCATCTGGTAAAAGGTCTCTGATCCTGTCAGTGATAGTGCTAGCGATGATGCTGGGCGGTTTGTGGGATTACTTCATCCAGATGCCCCGGCGTTACCAGCCTCATCCGGACCAGGTGATCTTATGGACCGGATTGAACTTGAAGGATGAAGGGTTGGCGTATGTGTTCACAGATCCCAGTGAGGCGGAGTTCATGCCAGATCTGGTTTCGGAGTATCGCCGGTCAGTCACCATTCAGGCGATACCCTTTGCGCCCATCAAGGACGGGCTGACGTCGTTTTCGACCGATAAGCCCTCCATCGTTTTCTTTCCGCCTGAGATCGGCGCAACCATGAACGCCGTGCTGCAAAAAGCCTGGGGGAAGCAGTTCATCGGCAAATCGTTCTACAATCCGGAGGGAAAAGTAATTCTCCAGGCCGGTATGAACACCCCGTTCGTATTCGAACAGGATAAACCCCTGAGCACGCTCCTGAACGACACCTACGGGCATGGATCACTATTGGTCTTGATCGGGGGGCTGGTACTCTTGCTTTTCGCCATCGCCACCTACCCGACACACTGGCGATCGCGCATTCCGACGCGCTTCCTGCGCCCGCTGACCTGGATCGCCGGCCCTGGCGAGGCCACAGAGTTCGAGGAACCTGAATACTCCTGGATTCAGGTTCCTGAGGCCGAGGAAGCTGCTCTCCAGCCAGAAAGCACCGAACCGCCAGCCTGGGCTCAGCAGACATTGGGTACTGACATTTCGCCCAATTGCTGGTTCAAATTTGATCTCCAGACTTCAAAAAACTTGAAAAGCCTCGATATCAACCTTCATGTTCGACTTCCGCGCTGGAAGAATGTATTTCAACCAGATGGAATGGAGGACGACCAACCGGCGCTGCTGGTCAAAGAAATACAGGTCCCACAGCCACTGTTGTTCATCGCCGCGGTCTTAAGCGCGGTTGCTGCCCAATCCGCGCTGTCCTTCGGCTGGCTATGGGTTGGCCTGGTAGGTTATCTTGGGGCCGCGGTGGGATTACTGGCCTGGGCGATCAAGAATCCAAAGTGGCGCTCGGTCTTCCCTTTCCAAATCCAAATTAAACCTCACCATGAAGCCCTTCTTTTCAGCGGTATGTTGTTCCTGATGGCCATCGTGCGTTACTACGACCTGGGATATCGGGTGTATGGGCTTGAAGCGGACGAGACCAAGTGGACAGTCCAGAGTTGGTACTCCACCATCCTGAGGGTGAATCTGGGAGAATTCGCCAGCATGCATTACGATCACGTACCGGTGGATTTCTGGGTGCGCTCGGCCTTCTTACGTCTGTTCGGATTGAACTTCATTTCAGCAAGGATCGAGAGCGCCACCCTGAGCCTTATCTCCGTCCTATTGCTGTACTTCATTTTCCGGCTTATCACCAGGAGCTCCGCTACTGCTCTCCTGGGTAGTGCGCTCTACGGGCTCTCCTTCATCGAACTCAACGCGTCTCACCAGGCATTGCACAATACACCCGTCGAACCCTGGATGATGGGCGGCATCTTATTTGGTATGTTGGCCATCACAAAGCGTGCCGCATGGAAGTTCCAGATCTCAGGTTTATTCCTGGCGTTGGGGATGCTCACCTACGAGACCTTCTTGCCTACGGTGATACTGGTTCTCCTATACATGGTAGGCATGGCTTTCTACGAAATCCATACGAGCCGCGAATCGGTGCGGAACTGGCTGCTCTACCTTGCGCTCACGCTTTGGCCGGTTGTGCTGGTATTCTCCACCTTTACCAATGAATATCTCACCACGAGAAATGATTATATTTTTGGATGGTTCTGGACTTTTTCTGAAAGAGGAGACCTTGCGCAATTCTTTCTGAAGAATTTCTCGAACTTGATCCATACGCTCTTTGTGGAAATCACCTATCGAGATTCACTGCTCAACTGGGCAGGCCCCTTGATTTCTCCCTGGTTGCTCCCATTTGTTGCCATCGGATTCATCTTTAATCTTTGGAATTTCAAAAAACCCGGATACAGGTTCGTACTTTTGTGGTTCTTCCTTGAGATCATTCCTGGTCCCGTGGTTACGGGTTCTGTCTGGCCAAGGGTATTGTTTACGGCGACAGCACCCTTAATGCTATGGGGCGCACTCGGGTTGTGGCTATGCCTTGCAGCTCTGCGCATATGGTTCAAGCAGCTTTCCCTGCGCCTTGCGGCTCCGTTCTTTGCGATTATTGTGGTTGGAATTCTGGTAAATAATTATGTCGTTTTTACGTCTGCTTTGAATGATCCTGAGGACCGCCAGGTACGGCGGGAGCTGGCCGATCTGACCGCCTCTTCTGCGCGAGATCATGATCTGCTTCTGCTCCCTTACACCGCCTATCTTGATGAGGCTGCTGAGCTTGAATCGCACGTGATCCTATTCTCGGTAGCCAGCGCAAAAAACGTTGGGTTGGAGGCGGAAGACTATTACCAGAGGATTGAGTATTCCGACCTGCTTCGCTCGCTCTGGGAAAATAAGACGGAGAACTCGATCGCCGTTGTGGTCGAAAAGACGATACATGCAACCAATCTTTCGAAGTTCGAATTCATGCAAGCGGTCCTGAATTGCTACCCTCTGGCCGGGCTTGGCGAAACCGGACAATTCTTCGATGTCTATACACTCAACTCGCAGGCTTTACTTCACCCGGAATGTTTCCAGCCCAACACGCCGGTGCCGGCATACCCGATTGAAGATGCAAGCCTTTCCATCGATGCACCAATCAAATTCGCATGGCAACAAAGCGATGCGCCAACGACAAGTTTCTCGCTCCAAATTGACCGGAAATTGGAGGAGATCTACTGGTTGGAAGCAGAGACAACTTTCCAAGGCTCAGGATGGTACGCCACCTCCGATTTTGTAAAAGACTTCAACGGCCGTGGATTTCTGGTAGATGACTGGCAATCGGGGCGTGCGAGCTACCTGTTCAACGCGCCAAAGGATGCACCTTACAGGATCTGGGTGCGCTACTATAAGCGCAGGAACAACGACCAGAAGAATTATTTTAACCTTCGCGATCAAAGCATCGAATTCGCCGAGACAGGCAGCCCTCTCGATCAATGGGTCTGGCGAGACTTGGGTGTATTCGATTTGAAATCCGGGCAAACTCCGCTAGGGTTGTCGCGGACCTATGGCCAGGATGAACAGTACAGCGTCTTTATCGATAGCGTCTTCCTAACCCCTGATCTGGACTTTGATCCGGAATTCGACAGTATTTGGGAGACAGTGTTCCAGACCGACGAGGTACAATCCAACGCTACGGATTATCTGCTGCCCCAGGTGCTCCCGTCGGGGTATTACCGCTGGAAAGTCAGAATATTCGATCAAGATAAGGTGGTAAACGCCCAGGGAGAACGTGGCCTTGAGAGCTCTTTTGCCGAATTCAACCTGACACCCTGAGGCAAGTTCTTAATAGACGCGGGCAATGAGGCACCTATGAAGACTGTTCTTTTCCGACAGCATGGCGGACCGGAAGTGTTGGAATACACCGATTTTCCCACTCCGAAACCCAAGCCAGGGGAAGCTCTCATCAAGCTACATGCGTCAGCACTGAATCGTATGGACATCATGGTGAGAGAGGGGTGGCGGGGTTTGAATTTGGAGATGCCACATATCAATGGGGCAGATGGCGCCGGCGAGATCGTAGAATTGAACGCCAGGAATTCACTGGAGGTCAAGCTCAAAGTGGGAGACCGGGTCGTCATCAACGCCAACCTTGGATGCGGCCAATGTGAGAACTGCCTGTCTGGATATGACAACCGCTGCGAGACGTGGCATCTGCTCGGAGAAACCGTTCGAGGTTCGTATGCTGAATTCCTTGCCATACCAATCCGCCAATTGTTAAAACTACCCGCATCCTGTGAGTACCAGCAAGCTGCAGCCGCTGGATTGGTGTACCATACCGCCTGGCACTCACTTGTGGTGCGTGGGCGGATCACTTCCGGCGAGACCCTACTCATCGTTGGCGCAGGCGGCGGCGTCAACACAGCCTGCCTTGATATCGCCAAGTATCTGGGCGCTCGTGTAATCGTGATCGGATCGACATCAGCGAAGGTAAAACAAGCCCTCGATTTAGGCGCGGATTTTGGCGTCGACCGGTCCAGTGAGCCGAATTGGTCTAAATCGGTATATGAGGCCACACTGAGGAAAGGTGTGGACCTGGTAGTGGACAACGTCGGAACGACATTCATGGAGAGCCTGCGTACGTTACGGGCAGGAGGACGTTTGCTCACAGTGGGAAACAGCGCTGGACCGAAGTTTGAAATCGACAATCGCTATATCTTCGCCAAACACCTTTCGATCATTGGATCTACGATGGGCACCCTGCAGGATTTCTCAAAGGTAATGGGGTTGGTCTTTGCCGGTAAACTTAACCCATTCATCGACAGCTCGTTCCCGCTAAGGGAAGCCGCCAAGGCACAAGAGCGGTTGTGGAAAAATGAGCATTTTGGAAAGATCACATTGGACATTGGATCCTCCCTGTGAAAATTTCGACGGTCTACCAGAAGTTTCCCTGGTTCGAACTATTGATCGCCATTGCATTGTTTAGTGTGAACCTATATGCAGCGGGTTCAGATGCATTCAGGTTCCCAAATACCTGGTTCACCCGCGATGACGCCTATTACTACTTCAAAGTCGCCCAGAACATAGCCGGGGGCCTTGGCAGCACATTCGATGGGCTCAATCTGACCAATGGATACCACCCCCTGTGGATGCTGTTGTGTATCCCGATTTTCAGTCTCGCGCGCATTGACGTGGTCCTTCCGCTCCGAATCCTGCTAGTGCTGCTGGCAGGATTCCGCATAGCGACCAGCCTGTTAATGTATCACATGCTGAAAAGTACGATAGCCCGCCCGGTTGCCATGCTGGCAGCTTTGTATTGGGCCTTCGACTACCGTCTGCACACCACCATTTATCAGCAAGGATTAGAAACCCCTCTGGCCGTATTCAGCCTGGTTCTGTTCCTGTTCGTCATGCAGCGCGTCGAGGCGGCACGAAGATCCAATGAATTCTCGTTGAAACAAATTTTTCTCTTGAGTCTGTATGCAACACTATTTGTATTCAGCCGACTGGATTTGGTATTCCTGGCGGTCATCTTTGGGTTTTGGTTCGTATTCAGGAATCTGCCTTTTCGAACCTTGCTGCTTTTCGACCTGCTCATACTCACCAGCAGCCTTGCTGGTGCTTTCATTTTCCGGGTAGGCTTTCCTGACTTTTATGAGTACAAAGGCCTGATGCTCACGATCCTGACCTTCAGTCTGGCCTTAAAAGTTTCGTTCTTCATGGTTTTTGGACTGTACACAAGAGTAGACAATATTTCGCTCTCCGATTTGGTGAGGGGCACCATCATGGCTTCGGCCGCCTCCGCCGTAGTTCTTTTCATTGGCATATTGATACTCAACCGGCTGGGCTGGCTTCAAGGAAATTTTCCACGCTCGGTTCCGATTATTGATATGGGATTGACTGTGGTCCTGGTGCTCTTCATCCGGATCGGATACAGGATTTGGCGTGTGCGCCAGAATGACAAAGCTTCGATTGTCCCTCTAAGCCAAGAACAATTGAAGAGTTGGGCGCGGGGAGGGCTCGTCTATTTTGGGCTACTTGGGAGCACGCTGGGGGGATATATGATCTGGAATCGACTGACCTTCGGTACCTTCACACCGGTCAGCGGGCAAATCAAAAGGTGGTGGGGGTCATTTCCCAGCAAGGTGTACGGCGGTTCAGCCCGATCGGCGCTGGCCTTCTTCGGAATCGAGCCAGAAGGAGATTTCAATGCCTGGTCCCCCGTAACCTCGATTACCGGAGACTGGCATCGCCAGATCGAGATGCGCACCATCCCAATCGACTACGACCTGCGTTACGCGTTGATGCTGCTTCTGATCGCATTGGGATTGGGCACTGTACTTTACTTGATCAACCGACAACGTACGATCTATCTGACCCAGAAGCTCGCTCTGGTGCCTTTGTTCGTGGGCGCGGAAATTCAGGTACTTTCTTACAATCTAACCGGTTACTCGGCATTGAAAGAATGGTATTGGGTAACCCAGCTCGTATTTATTGTATTGGTGGGAGGTATGGCGATTGACGTCCTCACAAGACCTTTGAGAAGACTGCGCCCGGGCAATGCGCTGCTGACCATCCTGGTCCTGTATTGGGGTTTCAATTCGGGAGCTAGTTCCTCTAGAATCATAATCGCCAACATGCTGAAACCCGTAGAAACACAGGGGAAACCTTTAATGGAAGCTGCGGCCTTCATTGAAAAGTACACAGAACCCGGGAGCCTGGTGGGGATGACCGGTGGAGGCAATGTGGGCTATTTCATCCATGACCGCACCATCATCAATATGGACGGTTTAATCAACAGTTATCCATATTTTCTCGCCCATCGCGCCAAGAATGGTGGAACTTATTTGGCGGAGATCGGCATGCAGTACATCTTCGCTAATCCGGATTTCCTCGACGGCCTACCTTATCGAGGCGAGTATACGAACCAGCTGGAGGTCATCGACTACTTTGGGGGCAAAGCCATCATGCGATTCAACCCCCTGGTTGAGCGATAATCCCAAGAGGTTTCTTTGAGACGACCGTTTTGCGTCACGATCCTGCTGTGGTTGACCTTCAGCCTGGCCGCATGGAGCGGCATTCGTCTGCTCACCGTTTTCATATGGTGGCCCCTCGCGATCCGGTTAACCTCCCAGTCGCTCTTGGTTTATGTACTGGCAAGTGGCCTGATCTGGTTCCTGGTGAGTTTGTTACTCTTGTGGAAATTTATGAGTGGAACCCGGCATGGGATCCTGCTGATCATTTCCAGCGGAACCGCTTTTCTGCTTTGGTATTGGATCGACCGATGGCTTTTCGCCTCTCCGAGCCCGAATTGGGGTTTTGCCCTAGGAATGACCCTTCTACTTCTAATTTGTGTTATTCTTTGTACACTTCATCCTGAAACGCGGAAATTCTTATCGCAAAGAGAGCCACATGTCAAACAACGCGAAGATCCAAAAGCTTAGGGAACTCAAGTCGCAATCCAGGCTAGGAGGCGGTGAAGCAAGAATTGAAGCCCAACATAAGAAAGGTCGGTTGACCGCTCACGAACGCATTGACCTGCTCCTGGATAAAGGCTCTTTCCGCGAGCTCGATACCTTTGTGGTCCATCGCACACACGATTTCAACCTGGACCAACAGAAATACCTGAGTGATTCAGTGGTCACAGGATGGGGTACTATCGATGGCCGCTTGGTATACGTATTCTCCCAGGATTTCACTGTGTTCGGCGGCAGCCTTGGTGAAGTCCACGCAGAAAAAATCATAAAGATCATGGATATGGCCTTGAAGAATGGCGCCCCGTTGATCGGGCTTAATGATTCGGGAGGAGCCCGAATTCAAGAAGGCGTTGTCTCTCTGGGTGGATATGCAGATATCTTTCTGCGCAACACGCTCGCATCCGGAGTCATTCCTCAGATCAGCGCCATCATGGGGCCATGCGCTGGCGGCGCCGTCTATTCCCCTGCCCTGACGGATTTTATCTTCATGGTAAGCGGATCTTCCTACATGTTCGTCACAGGACCTGAAGTTGTTAAATCGGTCACCCATGAAGAGGTCTCCTTTGAAGACCTGGGGGGAGCCAGTGTGCATTCCGAGGTCTCAGGAGTCTGTCATGTGGCCGCAGACAGCGAGGCCGATACGCTTTACTTGATCCGGAAGCTGCTCGGATACATTCCGTCCAACAATATGGAGGATCCCCCCCTCGCGCAAACCGGGGATGACCCGCTGCGCATGGAAGAAACCTTAAATCATTTCATACCGGACGATCCAGGCAAACCATACGATATGAAAGAAGTGATCCGGATGATCGTCGATAACGGCCAATTTTTTGAGATCCATGAAGCCTACGCTCAGAATGTGGTTGTCGGGTTTGCGAGACTCGGGGGGCATTCAGTCGGGATCGTGGCTAACCAACCCCAGGTACTGGCCGGCGTCCTGGATATCAATGCCTCGGATAAAGCCGGGCGGTTCGTCAGATTTTGCGATTCTTTTAATATTCCCATCCTGACGCTTGAAGATGTGCCCGGATTCCTGCCCGGGACCGGGCAAGAACACGGCGGCATCATCCGCCATGGAGCCAAGCTGTTGTATGCTTATTGTGAAGCGACAGTACCGAAACTCACCGTCATCACCCGCAAAGCATACGGAGGCGCGTACGACGTGATGTCGAGTAAACACATCCGTGGGGATGTGAACCTGGCCTGGCCAACCGCCGAGATCGCGGTCATGGGACCAGAGGGAGCTGTCAATATCATTTTCCGTAAGGAACTGGAAAAAGCCAAAAACCCAACAAAACGGAGAGGCGAACTGGTAGCCGAATATCGCGAAAAATTCGCCAACCCCTATGTAGCAGCAGAGCGCGGCTACATCGATGACGTCATCGAACCTAGCGAAACACGTCCACGTCTGATCAATGCACTCGAAATGTTGAGCAATAAACGTGACGCCAACCCTGCCAAGAAACACGGAAACATTCCGCTCTAAGCTGCCGGAGGCAAGAAATGTTTAAAAAGGTGCTGGTCGCCAATCGAGGTGAAATCGCCGTGCGTATCCTGCGCGCCTGCCGTGAATTAGGTATCAATACCGTATCCGTCTTCTCCGAGGCAGACCGACAGGCACTACACGTCAGGTATGCTGATGAAGCGTATCTATTGGGGCCAGCCCCATCGCGAGATTCATACTTGCGCGGAGATAGGATCATCGAAATAGCCAAACAATGCAAGGCCGATGCGATCCACCCCGGATATGGATTTCTGGCCGAGCGCGACGATTTTGCGGAAGCATGCGAAGAAGCGAAAATCACCTTTATCGGACCCAAACCCTCGTCAATAGCTGCCATGGGCGACAAGGGGGTCGCTCGCGCCACGGTTATCAAGGCAGGCGTGCCTGTTGTTCCTGGAACTGAAGATGTCGGCAATATGACCGACGAAGATCTGGTAGCGATCGCACCCAAGATCGGCTTCCCGCTACTGATCAAGGCCACGGCAGGCGGAGGCGGCAAAGGGATGCGCGAGGTCGATGCGCTCGAGGAAATGCCTGGCCTCATCCGCTCCGCGCGACGCGAAGCGGAGGCATCGTTTGGGGATGGCAACGTATATCTGGAAAAATTGGTGGAGGGCGCACGCCACATCGAGTTCCAAATCATGGCGGATGGACATGGCAATGTCATCCATCTTGGGGAGCGTGAATGTTCTCTGCAGAGGCGCCACCAAAAATTGCTCGAAGAGGCCCCTTCACCTTTCCTGGACCAGACTTTAAGAGAACAAATGGGCAAAGTCGCAGTCAAGGCGGCTCAGGCGGTTGAATATATCAATGCAGGCACCATTGAATTCCTGGTGGACAGACACAAGAACTATTACTTTCTGGAAATGAATACGCGCCTGCAAGTCGAGCATCCAGTTACAGAAATGGTTACCGGAGTCGATATTGTTGCAGAGCAGATCCGCATCGCGCGTGGACGCCAATTGAGTTACGAACAAAAAGACATTCACTTCAACGGGCACGCACTTGAATGTCGTATCAATGCGGAAGATCCTTATAACGGCTTCCTGCCATCTACAGGCAGGATTACACACAGCTTGCTCCCTACCGGCCCAGGGATTCGCGTGGACACCGGCGTGTATCCGGGCTTCGAGATCACACCCTACTACGATCCCATGATCGCCAAGTTGATCGTATGGGGAGAGACTCGCGGCCAGGCTATCCTGCGCATGCGGCGAGCACTGGAAGAATACCGGATCGTAGGTGTGCGCACCAATATCCCCTTTCACCAGACGATGATGGATTCTCACCGTTTCATGGCCGGACAATATGACACGCGATTCGTAGAAGAGCGCTTTTCAATGGCCAAGATGCAGGAGGGTAAAACATCCTACGACGAGATAGCCGCCCTTTTTGCGACGCTTGTGGCACATGAAGTCACCCAAAGAGCGGCCCAGATTGTCAGACCAGGCGAGCGCGATACAAGTAACTGGAAGTGGGTTGGGCGTTGGGAAAGGATGCACCGGTAAAGAACATAGCCATGAGATATATTGCCACAATTAATGAAGAAGTGTTCATGATCGAAATAATCGACGAACATCACGTCACCATTAACGGAAAACCATTGGTGGTCGATTACAATTCAGTGAGCGGCCAACCCATATTCTCAATTCTAGTGAATGGCAGGTCCTTCGAAGGCTTTGTCTATTCCGGCGAGGAAAACTGGGAAGTGGTTCTAATGGGGCGGCAGATCCCGGTGCAAGTGGAGGATGAACGCGAGAAGCGATTGAGGGCAGCCGCGGGAGGTTCGATCTCTGAGACTGGCGAATACCACCTGAAAGCTCCCATGCCAGGCATGATCGTTTCGATCCCGGTAAAAGAAAACCAGGAGATTGAAAAGGGGGAGGTGCTGGTGATCCTTGAATCCATGAAGATGCAAAACGAATTAAAATCTCCACGGGCCGGGGTGATCAGCCGCATTCGCGTCAATTCGGGCGAAAGCGTCGAACAAAGGCAAACACTGCTCAGCGTCAAATGAATCAACAGAAGAGTGGAATTGAAACCGAGTTTAAATTCTATGTCCAGCACCTGCCGGAGATCGAAAACCGCCTCGACCAATTAGGAGCGCAGGTCTTGCAACACCGCCAACTTGAAACCAATCTGCGGTTCGATACATCAGAAGCTGGACTAGAACGCGATAATAAAGTACTGCGATTAAGACTGGATCAGGACGCACGCATGACCTACAAGGGACCTTCCATCCTGGTCGAAGGAGCCCTCAGAAGAACTGAATATGAAATAGAGGTAAGTGAATTCGAAACGACCCAGAAGCTTCTTGAGGCGATTGGGTTTTCAATATCGGCCAGATATGAGAAGTATCGCACGACATATATTTATCAAGATATTGAAATCATGTTGGACGAGCTACCGATCGGTACGTTTGTTGAGATCGAGGGGAGCGACCCAAGCGCCCTCATCGCACTTGCAAACCAACTGGGACTGAATACCAGTGCAGCCATCCCAGTAAGCTACCTGGATTTATTTCGTCAGTTAAGTACTAAATTGGGTCTAGACCATTCGAACCTGACTTTCGCGGCACTCAAGGAGTTGCAATTTACGCCCGAGCAATTAGGGGTGGTACCTGCTTAATGGCTGAAAACCAACGGTGTTAACGAATGGTTTGGCGAGACCGAATTGGATACCTTTGATATGGATACTCTGCAAACTCAACTCAACCAGGCAATCGCGGCGATTAAATCGAAGGAGTATGCGCGTGCACGAGACATCCTCAAGCAAGTAATCAATTCGGATCCAAATATCGTCGATGCGTGGTTGATGTACGCGCATGTAGCGCCGAGCAAGGAGCAAGCACGACAATGCCTGGAACGCGCCCTGCGCCTTGACCCACAGAATCCACGCGGTCTGAAAATGATGCGTCAACTCCAATCCGCTACTCGGGACCAGTCGGCACAAACCGCTACCCAACCCGAATTCGGTAAGCCACTTCGAGGCCCCCAGATTCCGGACGCTGCACGCATTAAGCCATCGCAACCGGAGAACCATCCCCAAAAGATGCCAAGAGATCAATTTGAGCCTCCTGGCATCAAAAAAAAATCCCAAAAAGCCGCAAAAGAGGTCAACGTACTGTGGGGAGTAGCGATCTTCTTGATCGCCTGCTTGTTGGTTTCAGGAGGAATTGCGGTCTACCAGTATTCCCCAAGCATATCCGCCATTTTCAGCAACGTGCCTACTCCCACACCGGATGAGCTGTATGCGGTGATCTACACCAACCTGAGGACTGCGAACGCCGAAGATATTGACGGCTATATGGCAACTATCCATTCTCGTAGCCCGCTCTACAAGCAGACGGATGAGGCGTTGAGGTCGGCATTTTCAACTTACGATTTATCTTACGTAGTCTCCGACCTGAGCATCGATAAACAAACCAGCAAGGAATCTGAAGTGCATTTTGTACTCACTACCAAAAAGGTCAACGGCCCCACGTTTAGAGACAATATCGTTGAGGGCGTATTCGTCTTGCGGCCAGAGAATGGAGAGTGGAAGATTTACCAGCAGGAAATCATTGACGTTTCCTATCTAAATTAAATACAAGGAAGAAACTTTCGAGCATTCAGTAAAAAGGCAGCGATGGATTCAACTCAGAAGATAAACCAGGTTAAATCAGCCATTCAAAAGATGGATTTTGCGAGTGCGAGAGAGATCCTTGATGATTTGCTGGCGAAAGACCCTCGGAACACAGATGCACTTTTGTTACAAGCCCAAGTTGCACTTGAAAGAGAAGAGGCGATCCGATCGCTTGAACAAATCCTGATCCTCAACCCAGACCATAGATCGGCCGCAGAGATGCTCGCAAAAATCCAATTTTCTTCTCGGACTGCCCGACCACCTTCAATGCCAACCAAGAGGAAAGAACTCTCCTACAAAGAAACCGCCCACAATGCGCCTGCAAGCGAGCCTGCTGAATCGCCTACGCTCCTGTTAGGCCCTCTCATCGGGGGGCTTTCACCAACCGGGGTTACGGTGTGGGGACGAACCAATGCGCCGGCATTGCTATACGCTTGGTTGCGCCCTGGGACCGCCACGAAAGTGGTCCTGGCCGGCCAGACGTTTCTCGATCCCCAAAACGGCCTTACTGGCATTATCCAGATCGACGGACTTGAGCCATTTACTGAATACGATTATGCCCTGACCCTCAAAAACACCCCTCCACCAGTTGAGGAATTCAACAGGTTCCGAACAGCCCCTGTGCGAGGGCAGAAACTCAGTTTTCAATTCGCCTTCGGCTCCTGTTTCTGCCCAGGGTACAACCGGAACTCCGGGTCCATCTTCCAGCATATTCGACAATCCAACCCGGACCTGTCCTTTCTACTTCTGCTTGGTGACCAAATTTATGCGGATGAAATCCACTACAACGGACTGAACCGTGTGGCAGTCAGCCTTGAGGATTACCGCGAAGTATATCGCCATACCTGGAGCAACGAGCATCTTAAGGGGCTACTTTGCAACCTACCTGTTTTCATGATTCTTGATGACCACGAGGTGGATAACGATTGGCACTGGCGCGACCCTCAAAAAGAGCTGGCCGAGATTCCGCTGTACACTCGTTTCTTCAGGTGGCTTTCCGGACGTCCGCGCGTAGAAAGGGAATTAACGCGGTCGCGTGTGCAAGCAGCTCTCCAGGCGTATTGGGAACATCAAGGTCTGCACGCCCCGCTCCCGCAAAAAACTTCACCAGCATCCAAAAATACAATCTCTTTCGAAGACAACGCCTCAGGCCCATATTCCTACACGTTTGAGTATGGCGCCGTTGCATTCTTTATCATGGATACGCGCACTCAGCGCGTGTACAATAAAACGGATCGCCAGGTGTTGGGAGAGGAACAATGGCGCGACCTCGAGAGCTGGCTACTGGAAACCAAAGAACCATTCCCCATCAAATTCATCGTAACGTCATCCGCTTTTCTAAACGTCCTTTTAGGCGATTTTCTAGGCGATCGCTGGTCCTCCTTTTCAGAGGAAAGAGACCGCTTGTTACGTTTTATAAGTGAGCATGAGCTCCATGGTATTTACTTTCTCACAGGCGATCTTCATTCCGGGCACGCAATCTCTGTAAAGTTGGGTGATCCCCCCGGTAAGGAAACCCGACTCTGGGAATTTTGCGCCTCTCCTTTCGAACAGGACACAAATTTCCTGGCGAGGTCACTTACCCAACGACACCCCAGGAACAAGTTTTGGAGGGACTATCGAATTCACTTCATCGTGCAAGAGTACAATTATGGGATCGTGACCGTTTATTTTAGTGATCCCGCCCACCCCAGCGTCCATTTTGATCTGCATTTTCAATCCAGAAAAGGCGCTTGGAAGACAAAATCAGTCAGCCAAGTTCATTAATGAAATTGATATTTATTCTTTACTAAAACTGTTTAGAATTCAGCTGGGTATCCCAAATTACCCAAACAATCACAATAATAGGAGCAAACCACATGCGCATTGTTTTATTGATTATGGTCGGTATAATTTTCACCGGGATTCTAGCCGCATGTGGATTGCCTTTGAATCCAATCAATAGAGACGCACGCATCCAGACGGCGAACATTGAAACATCAATTGCCGAGGCCACATTTCAAGCCGCCGTTTACGAGGCTTCTCAAGGAACCGCAACCACAATTCCATTGCCGGAAACCTTTACGCCGCAACCCCCGGTGGAACCATACTCTCTATCTGAGGAAGAACTTGCTACCCTGATCGATTCAAATTATGAAGATGCTATCTACAACTCACTTGATGTCAGCGAGACCGTCTCAGAGGCCTCTTCGGATAATGAAGTGACTGAGGAGGAAATTTACAATACCGTCCTTTATGTGAATCAGAGTTTAGCATCGATCCACTACACGCAAGACCTGTTGCAACAATATAAGGATCTTCATGGAGATCTTGCTAGCGAAACGCTTGACCAACTGGCGGCTATCGAAGAAAGCCTCAACCAGTTGGGAACTTCCATGATGGATATTGAGGATCTCATGGTGCAAGGAAGTATCCTGGCTTCCGAAGCGATCACCAATATCATTGAAACCGCGACAAGCATCGAAGGGCAGGTCGATGAAGCGCTCAAAACCAAGGATGCGTGGAGGAATTCTCTGCAAGCAGATCTAGACTCGAGAGAGAAAAAGTTTACAAGCCTTTCGCCGAATGAAATTGCTTCCGATCGAGAGGGAGCCATTCTGAAGATTTATGCCTATCTGGATCGTATCAAGTCAGCTCTGCAAGATCAAACAATCTCCTCAAACGAAATGTCGGATATCGCCCAGCTGGGCGCCAATGCAAAAGCCAGCTTGAAAGCACAAGAGGAACCAGATCTTCAAGTCTTGGAGAGTTCAATTGATGGGCTTACACGCCAATTATCTCGTGGAGAGTGGCCTCAAGCGCAGAACAGACTAAGAAATTTCGAAGCGGCTTTGCCCCAAAAACCCTAAGGAGTCAACAGAAATCAACCTGGCAGGAAAATCAACCTGCCCGGTTCAGCATGACCACCCGGTTAGAGGACCAAGTAACAGGCCGAACTTTTCCATTTTCCCCTAAGACTTTGCGACTCAACTGTTCGAATGATTCAGCTTGTGCAGAGGTGAAAAGACGCAAAATACCCGGTTGATCTCGGACCTGCTTGAGCTGGTGTTGTTCTAAAAGTCGTCGGGTTTGCTTCGCTACAGCTGGGGCGGGATCAATCACTCGCACGGACTCTCCCACAATTTCTTCGATGAGCGGGATTACAAACGGATAATGGGTGCACCCCAATACAATAGTATCAACCCCCTGCTTCAGCATCGGGCGCAACACATCTTCCAGGATAGCACGTGTCGCCTCGCCCTGGAGATCTCCTCGCTCGACTTGAGCGACCAAGCCCGGGCAGGTAGATTGCACAACCTCCACGCCACTGGCAAAACGTTCTAACACCGAGGCGTACAGCGCGCCTTGAAATGTGGATGGGGTTGCCAGCACGCCTACCAATCCGCTCTGTGTTCGCTCCACTGCCGGTTTGACAGCCGGCTCCATGCCGACGAAGGGTACCTTGGGGAATTTTGCGCGAAGGTCATACAACGCGGCTGCAGAAGCGGTATTACATGCAACTACGATCAGCTTAGCGCCTTGCTCGAGCAGAAAGCGGGTAATAGCCTCGGAAAAATTCTGCACCTGTCTCATTGAACGCTGCCCGTATGGAACATGGGCCTGATCACCCAAATAGAGCACGCCTTCTTCAGGCATCAGCTGACGGATAGCGCGCAGCACTGAAAGCCCCCCGATACCTGAATCGAAAACTCCAATCGGCTTTTCCAGACGAGACATAATCAGAATGATAGTATGTTGACAGAATTTCGTAAAGGAGATTGGGCGCCGGATTTTGGAGGTTAATCCGATCAACCAGGGTTTACAGGCTTTCCTTTTTCCGCCGCATCGACGAAGGCTTTGAATAAATTTCGGGTCGCTTGCTGGCCTGTCAACCATTCGGGGTGCCATTGTACGCCAATGCCAAACGGATGGTCTGGGATCTCTACTGCTTCGACCAGAGCATCAGGTGCATACCCGGACACACGCAATCCAGGTGCAATCCCTTTGAGCCCCTGATGATGCAAGCTGTTCACCTGTATTCGCAATTCCCCCAAAATTCCAGACAGACGCGTGTCTTGCTCGATCACGACTTCATGAACGAGAGTGGTACGCATATTGCCGGGGTAAGTGTGATCAATTGCATTTCGAAGCTGATCTGGGATGTGCGTATACAAGGTTCCGCCAAGGCTCACATTAACAACCTGGATTCCACGGCAAATGCCAAGGAATGGTTTTCCGTCTTCAACAGCCAATCGCACCAGCGACAATTCCACTCGATCGCGCTGTAGGTCTACGCCATCGATACGCGGGTGTGCGTCTCCACCGAAATAATCCGGTTCGATATCTCCGCCGCCGGAAAGCAATAGCCCATCCAGGCGGTCATACAAAGCATGCCAGTCACCATCCGCCAACAAGGAAGGGATCAGGACCGGGATACCACCAGCCGCCATGACTGCTTCGACATAGGCATGGACGAGCATGACATACGGCAGATCGTTTACTTTATTATGATATGTAGTAATGCCAATAATGGGTGGCATGGGAGCCCTTTTGAGAAAGAAACCCCAAAGGGCTGTACCTTTGGGGTTTGGCTTTTCAGTTATTCAAAATCAATCAAATTTTTGTTTTAGGCGCGCCGACTTGCCCGTGCGCTCTCGCATAAAGTACAACTGCGCCCGGCGGACACGCGAGCGACGCTCGACGACTACTTTATCAATGCGCGGTGAACGCAGTAAAAAGGTACGTTCGACACCGATCCCATTGCTGGCAACGCGTCGTACAGTGAAATTCGCGTTGTTCCCGCCCTTTCGGAAGCGAATAATGGTACCCTTGAATTCCTGAATACGTTCGCGATCCCCTTCCCGAATCTTTACATGCACGCTCACAATATCGCCTGAACGTATCTCGGGAATATTTTCGTTTGCCTTGGCTTGCACGGCATTAATGATCTGGTCACTCATGCTTGCTTTCCTTACTTGCGTAGATAGTTGGATTAGTCGCGACCGCCGATTATAGCATGCATAACTGCCTGGCACAAGGTCTAACAATCCAAAACTTATGAATATCTTCGCACCGCCAGTACAGCATTGTGACCACCAAACCCAAATGCATTGCTTAGCGCCAGGTCGATTTTTGCCTCGCGGGCATGGTTAGGTATATAGTCAAGATCACAGTCCGGGTCAGGTGTCTGGTAATGAATGGTAGGAGGCAACACTCCATCGCGAATAGCCTGGACACAAAAGACAGCTTCCAGAGCGCCAGTGGCACCCATCATATGCCCGGTCATGGACTTAGTGGAAGAAATCGGAATCTGATAGGCAACATCGCCAAAAGCCACTTTGATCGCGCGGGTCTCTGAGGCATCATTGAGTTGAGTGGCTGTCCCATGTGCGTTGATATATCCCACATTTTCCAGGTTTTCCTGGGCAGAGTGCAAAGCCTGACGGATAGCCGCTGCGCCTCCCAATCCGTTTTTATCCGGTGCGGTAACATGGTAGGCATCTGCTGTAGATCCGTATCCTGCCATTTCAGCCAGAATTTCCGCATTTCGAGCACGCGCATGTGTTTCGCTTTCAAGGACAAGCACCGCGGCGCCTTCACCCATCACCAGACCATCGCGGTTCAAATCAAAAGGTGCAGGCGTCTGGGAGAAATCCTCGTTGCTGCGGGATGTTGCTCCGACTCGGTCAAATGCAGCCACACCGGTGGAAGTGATCGTCGCTTCAGTAGCACCTGTCAGGCAGACATCGATCATGCCGGCCTTGATCATCATCATGGCTATACCAATGCCATCCGCACCCGAAGCACAGGCAGAGGCGATCGAAAAACAAGGACCTTTAATAGAATGGTCAATCGCCACCAGACCAGCTGCCCCATTCGCCATCAACATCGGAATTAAAAATGGGCTTACGCGACGTGGTCCCTCCATATAATTCGTAATAACTGCATCCTGCAAAGATTTCAATCCGCCAATCGCTGAAGAGATGACTACACCAATCCTGCCCGTATCCTCAGAAGGCAACGCAATACCCGAGCTGGAGATGGCTTCGAGGACAGCTGCTGTGGCAAATTGTTCAAATCGATCTCTCCGACGAACTTCACGCGCTTCCATGTACATTTCGGGGTCGAAGCCTTTGACCTCACAGGCAATCTTTACTTGCAACTCACTGGAGTCAAATAAGGTGATCGGAGCGACGCCTGAAACCCCATCCACAATACGGCGCCATGACTGCTCGACGTTGACACCCAATGGATTGACCGTACCCATGCCTGTTATCACGACCCGCTTTTGCATAACACCTCCATCAACTTGACGTCCGTGCACCCTCAAGCGCAACAAGACAAATTGAGAATTCGGAATACGACTTCTTAAACCCCCTTACCCTCCCCTGGTCACGCTCGCTCATTTGATCCAGTCATAAACTTCCATTCAAGAAGGAACATGGCCAAGCTTTCTTACATTTCCGCATACCCTCGAAGATCAAATTCTCCATAAATTGCACTTTACATATTATCGCATCACCTATTCACCTGGCATGGGATGATATTTTCCTTCCACCCATTCTTCGCCTTCAGGGCCTACTTCCTTTTTCCAAATTGGGACGATTTCCTTCAACCTGTCGATGCCATAACGCGCTGCCTCGAAAACTCCAGTATCCCGGTGGGCGGCGGAACAGGCGACCATCACCGTGGGAGTCTTTGGATACAACTTCCCGATACGCTGAACGATCGCAATCCCCTCCACTTCAGGCCAGCGTTTGTGGATCTCTTCTGCAACTTGTTTCATCTTCGATTCAGCCATAGGTACATAGGCTTCATATTCAAGGTGCATAGTATGATGCGGTTCATCACGCAATGTTTTGCCCCGCACCATACCGGTAAAGATCGCAGCGGCGCCCGTGCTGGATCGCGTAATCTGTGACAAAAGATCGTTGAGATCTATCTCAGCCTCGGTAATCTTAAATAACGTAAGAAGGTTCATCGTCACCTATGTTACCCGCCACTGACAGGAGGAAACAAAGCCACTTCAGCTTGATCCATGAGAATGGTTTCATCGAATGCAAATTCCCGATTTACGGCGATGACTACAGTATCCAATGAGGGCTCCAAGCCGGGAAACTCCCTCGCAAGTTTCTGCTTAAGTTCAAGAACGGTCATTTTCTCAGGAATATCAATCTCTACAGACTTCGTCCCGACTTTATCCCGCAGGTTAGCAAAGAACATCAACTTTACAGTAGACATCCTGTTGCTTTCATGGATTGACCACGTCACCGGATTGTCCACCGTGCTTCTCAACCAGCCGAATATTCTGGATGCGCATGCTTTTTTCGACGGCTTTCGCCATATCATAGACCGTCAGAGCTGCGACGGCAACGGCTGTCAGGGCTTCCATTTCAACCCCGGTCTTTGCAACAGCCCTAGCTGTCGCCGTGATGGCTACTCCAGGAATTTCTTCGTCCAGTTCAAGGTCTACAGAAATTTGAGTTAACGGTAGTGGGTGGCATAAGGGAATCAAGTCAGAGGTTTTCTTCGCAGCGGTTATTCCTGCGATCTGCGCAACTGTCAGCACGTCTCCTTTTTTGATTTGTCCTGCGGCTACAAGATCGTGTGTGCTTTTACTCATCAACACCTCCCCCTTCGCAATCGCCACGCGCTCGGTTTCAGGTTTGTGGCCCACACCTACCATGCGCGCACGGCCAGCCTCATCAAGGTGCGTCAATTTTGGGTCTTTCATATCCGAATTATAACAGGCGGGCGATGATATAATCTCATCCGCTATGGCAGGCTTTTTAGGACAACAAACCAGTGGTTACAAGGTACAAATACCGATTTATGAAGGACCCCTTGACCTGCTACTGGAACTGATCGAGCACGCCGAACTTGACATCACTACTATTTCCCTTGCCCTGGTTACAGACCAGTACCTCGGCTATTTGCATGAATTAGAAGAAACGAATGCGGATGAAATATCCGCATTCCTAGTGATCGCTGCAAAGCTTTTACAAATCAAGTCCGAAGCCTTATTACCGCGCCCTCCCATTCGGGAGGCGGACGAAGAAGATGTGGGAGCCTTGCTGGTAGAGCAATTAAGGGTATACAAACGATTTAAAGAAATCGCCAACCAACTCCATACACGGGAAGATAGCCACTTACGAACCTATCTGCGGTTGGCGCCGCCTCTAAGAATTAAAGGGAAATTCGATTTGACTGATATCTCCACCGCCGATCTGGTCGATGCAGCATTGCAAGCATACGCCAAGGAGATGGATAAGCAAGCACTTGGTACGGTCATCAGCGCCCCTAAAGTGACCATCCGGGAAAAAATCGAATTAATTGCGAAAAAGATGGGTGTTTCCGAGCACGCCCTTTTCGGAGAACTCCTGGGCGAAAACCCTACAAGAATTGAAGTTGTTGTGACATTCCTAGCACTTCTGGAATTGGTGAAACGCTACCGCGTGGCAGCCAATCAGGAAAGCCTGTTTGCCGAAATTAAGATCGAGAGACTGGAAGATTGGAGCGCAGACGAAGAGATCGAGATCGAGTTCGAATAAGTATGCCTCGGGGGATATGCCATTTCTCAATGACCAGCGCTGTCAGCTGGTTTTTTCCTCTTGGAGATCATCGAAACAAGCAGTAATACCAGAGCAGCTCCCGAGGCATCGATCGCCACATCAGTTACAGATGGATGACGACCTGGAACGAACGACTGGTGGAATTCATCCGAAAAGGCATATGCAACGGAAAGCACCCACGCCAACCAAAGATGGCGCGCCTTCATACCAAAAGCGTACCAATAACTAACCGCCAACAAGCCATAGCCAAGGGCATGGCCACCCTTCTTGATAACCCAGTCAGCCCAATCAAACTCCGGCAGCTCGCTTGACGGGATGGACGAGAACAGGAAGATCATCCCCATCAACAAGACGGCTGGCGCCCAGCTAAGGGCTAAAGCCTTTCTAACTGTCACCAATATACCTGAATAATTGGAAACCACCTGGTGAACCCAGCGTGAACCAGTGGCTTCCAGAAATCTCCTATCGGGGCGATCAGGTCCTCCTTTACACGTCCTCGAAGCCGATATTGATGTTCGTGGTACCGTTACCCAGATCCACTCCCTGTATTACAATCGGGACTCCCCCTGGATGACCATCAAACACCAGCTGGAAAGTTGCATCAGTCCTATTTGTCAGGTAATCGCGTTCAGTGTACCCCAGCTTGTCCCCGAACTCTTCACGGTAGAATGTCATGAGCTCATCAATGCTCATGGGAGTCTGGAAATTGATTGACTCATCACGTGGACCAGTCGCCATCAAGTTATCAACCTTAGGGGGCAAGGGGAATTCGGTGTCGACGGAACCCAATCCTCCAGATGGTGGCGCTTCCACGGGCGAGTCAATTTCTGTACTGTCTCCTCCTCCAGACGCACCGCAGGCCAGGGCGGCGATCAATAATACAACAAGGCCAATCAACCAACGGCGCTTTTTCATGGATTCCTCCTTTGCATTTCCCGTGAACAAAAGTCCACTGGTGTACGCGACGGTATATCCATTTTATCTTAAATCAATCTTCATTCAAACCATATGATAACCATGCCCAATCGACTTAACACCTCCACATCACCTTACATGCTTCAGCACGCTGAAAACCCGGTCAACGGGTATCCATGGGGAGATGGAGTCCTTTATGAAGCAAAGGTCGAAGGCAAGCTGGTCTTCCTCAGCATTGGTATGCCGCCTTTCACTGGTGTCATGCAATGGCGAACGAATCCTTTTAAAGACCATGATACGGTAGCGTTGATGAACGAGCACTTTATGAATATTAAAGTAGACCGGGAAGAACGCCCCGATATCGACAGTACTTGCATGACCGCTACCATAGTGATGCCTGATCAAGTGTCTGGCCTACATCAGTTTTTCTCTCCCCGGCACTAGAGTCGTTTTTATATCGGCACTTATTTTCCCCTAACTCGAATATAAAACCTGCCGTTCTTCATGAAGGTCCTCCAGGCGGTAGCAAGTGCCCGGCAGAATGATTCCGAAAAGGTCATCGCCTCCGGTTAAAAGATTCCAGAACACTTGCAAGTTCAATCCACATTGAGTCGGTTTGAAGCTCCATTCGAGAAAGACCTGGTCTAAACTGCAGCGCATAATTTGCCGACCAATTACAAATGGGGTTACGGAGGTTGCAGACTGGCACCAAAATTCCCCTCCACCAATAAGTGATCTTCAAGAGAGAATTGATCGCCTTTCCCCAAGTATGAGCGGTCTACACCAAGGCTGCTTCAAAATGTTGAGGGGCGCTTTGCTATTCCTGATTCCTATTGGAGAAAATGGGAGAGGAATGTTTGTGCTTATGGAAACTTCATCATATGTTCTTGGTGTTTTTCTAAACGCTCACAGACTCATACACGCGCTCCCCTAAAATTTTGGATAATTCGTCCTGTGCAATGGTTTCATCGCGGAGCAATGCTTCAACCAAGGTTTCTAACTTATCCTGAGCTCTCGTCAAGAGTTCTCTGACTTCCTCATGACGATCGTTTAGAAGTCGCTGTATATATGCGTCGATACGTGCTTTGGTTTCTTCGCTGTAGTCATGCCCCTGGGCAAGTTCGTACCCCAGGAAAGGTTGTTCTTCATCAGATGAAAACGCCATCAAGCCCAGGTCACCCATACCCCAGCGTGTGACCATGCGGCGCGCCAAACGGGTGGCTTCCATCAGGTCGTTCTCAGCGCCGGTGGTAATATCACCGATGGCAATTTCTTCAGCGGTACGACCGCCCAGCATCACTGCGATACGGGAAAGCAGATACTCACGGCTATAGTTGACCTGATCCTCACCCGGCAATTGCTCGGTAACGCCCAGAGCACGACCGTGCGGGATGATGGTCACTTTGTGGACCGGATCGGCGTTTGGCAATAACCAGGCGACCAGTGCATGACCGGCCTCGTGATACGCGACTACCTTGCGATCATGGTCGCTCAAGATCGTAGAACGCGCTGCACCCAAGATGATGCGGTCAAGCGCCTCTTCAAAATCTTGCATGCTGACCTGATCGCGTCCAGCGCGGGCTGCGATCAATGCAGCTTCATTGCACAGATTTGCCAGATCAGCACCGCTAAAGCCAGTAGTGGAGCGCGATACCAGGAGCAAACTGACATCAGGAGCTAGTCGTAGCCCACGTGTGTGAATCGTAAGGATGCCTTCTCTACCGCGACGATCGGGTAAACCAACCGTGACCTCACGGTCGAACCGACCGGGGCGTAGCAGAGCCGGATCGAGCACATCAGGACGGTTGGTGGCTGCAATCAGGATGACCTCATGACGGTCATCAAAGCCGTCCATTTCAACCAGCAACTGATTCAAGGTCTGTTCGCGTTCATCATTGACTGCACCTAACCCGGCGCCACGCCGGCGGCCAACAGCGTCTAATTCGTCGATAAAGATGATTGCCGGAGCGCTGGCTTTGGCTTTCTCGAACAAGTCACGTACACGGCTGGCACCTACCCCAACGAACATTTCTACAAATTCAGAAGCGCTGATCGTATAGAAAGGTACTCCAGCTTCACCGGATATGGCGCGCGCAAGCAGAGTCTTACCGGTGCCAGGAGGGCCGATCAACAGCACACCACGCGGAATGCGGGCGCCGATATCGTAATATTTCTGCGGATTGCGCAGGAATTCCACCACTTCGCTCAATTCTTCTTTGGCTTCCTCAGCACCAGCTACATCTTCAAAAGTGACTTCGGGACGTTCCAGGTCATATTGACGGGCTTTGCTTCGTCCGAAATTGAATATACCGCTTTGAGATTTGAGATTCTGTCGTCCCATCCAGACCATGGCCGCAATCAACAGGATAAAGGGTAGACCATTTATGAGCAAGTCCAGGATAAGCGGATTTGAAGGGGTTTTAACGTTTAGAACAACATTATTCGCTTCAAGTAACGAGAGAAGATTTGGGTCGCCGACTGCTTCTGGGAAGGTGGTGGTGAAAGCGGTATACAGCTCCGGTGTAGGAGTGGCTTGCGAGCCAGAAACAGGCTGTGATGTCGGAGCAGGCGTAGCAAGCTGGTCGGGCGGGAGCAGGCTTGTGCCGGGAAGTCCGCTTTTAAAGTCTCCGCTAACCTGCGCGCCGTCTATCTGTACATCTTTGACATTCCCGGCTTTTACCTGATCTATGAAGGCTGTATAAGGAACAGCGATTTCCTGTGACGTCTGTGGCATGAACGTCCAGATATTCCAGATGAATAGTGCAAAGATAATCACCCACCAGATTGGTGAAATCCGCGGACGCTCTGGGGGGGCAGGTTTTTCGGAAGGTGGGATAGGCTGTTGTGTGTTCATGATTTATTACCTCGCTTATACTGCTTCCCGATCAAGCAATTCAAGAGTCCTTTCTGCGGCCCTGCTTGTTGCTGTTCCAACCCGATTCAAAGCCGGAGGTAGCTTGCTTTTCGAGCTATTCAAAGAGGATGGTTTCACGATTTGTATATTCACGAGAGTCTCCTAATTTTTTTGTTGTATATGTGCAGAGGTCAGGTCCTTGATAGCAATTTTTATGAATTGTTGATCGCTGAGTTTATCGGTCGTAACCAGATCGATGATCCGTTGACTTAACGCTTTATTGTGATTGATATGCTGGCTAAGTTCGTATTTGGCTTGCCCGGGCCCATAAATGATGATCTCATCTGCACGGGAAAGATTTTGAATGATTTCTTCATAAAAATGATCCAAAACGGTATGGCGATGAGCCTCAATACGTTTTTGAGACCAACCACCGCCATGGGTGCGTGGCCCGGCCTCTGAGAATATCTCCTCCTCACGCAACAGGTGAACATCGTTGAAAAAAGCGAGGATAGCTTCACGATGATCAATCCAGATCGCAATTTGATGTACAGGTTGTTGTTCTTGTTGAATGTATGACATATCAGTCTCCTTATTGCGTTATGTGGCTATCATACACCTTGACTGTCCTGGTGTCTTTACGGGAATCTAGCTAGAACCCTAAGAGAACCTTAAAGCGGACGGGGCAGACTAAAGCCTGCCTCGCTACGAGAAACGTAAACCACTGTTCTATCTTTTTCCAAAGGCAAAGGCGATGTATGCCACTATGCTCAATGATGCCAGCCATAAGGAGAACAGCAGCATACGCGCACCCTGAGTTGCTTTCAGACCATCAGAATCTAACCGATGCTTATGGCGGGAGAGGAGAAACCCGCCACCGAACACCAGGGTCAAAAGCATACTACCGATAAAAAATATCTGCCAATAGGCCATCGCCTTCCTTCGGAACCTTGGAGGAGAGAGTATTCATAGCATATCACCCCCTTTCATCTCATGTCCCTAAGAAAAGTTTATCGGAACCTTAAGTAAACTTAAAGCGGCTTAATTGGTTGTAACGGTGACCTGGCTGTGAATTTAGTCCCTAAACCCGCATCCGTCTCCATTTCAAGCCTGCCATCGTGCGCCTCGAAAATTCGCGCGCGATACTGAGCCCCAATCCCCACCCTGAGGGAAGCGACGCCCTTGTCAGCCGTGTATAAAAGGTTCGAAACCGGTCAGGCTGGCATCGATCAAATCTATCGGTACCACCCGTTCGTTGTGGGAGCTCTTACATTCTCTTACAATCACGTGCGTAATAATATCCATTACAGGGTTCAGAACGACCGCTTACGTGTGCCCAAATAATTTATCTGGACAATAAACATTAGCATTGATAGGAATATCCATTTTGAACTCCTTGCTTGGCCAAATGCAAGATAATGCTGTTGTTGGTCAAAATGAATTTTCTCTATTCTAGCTATATACATCCGTGACGTCTTCATCCATTCGTAATATTTATATTAAGTCTGTCTAAAATACCTTATTCGTTATAGAAGTTCCATTTGATGTTCGTGCATCTGCAAAACATTGTCCGAAGCGATCAAAAGTAACCGGTCACCAACCTTGAGTTGCGCTTGCTCATGCGGAAAGAGAATCTGGCTATCACGAAATACAACCACCAGGTCCACCTTTTTTTCATTCTCCGGTGGGCAACATTCCTGCATTCGCTTTCCTTCATAGGCACTACCCTGTTTGATCGATTTAATGATCAATCTTCTTTTTCCTGGCAGGTCAATGGGAATGCCAGTTTCGAGCAGCGTACGCAAATCGACATGACTGATGGTCTCCGGGATTCTGACTTGCCGTTTGGCTAACAACTGGATGGCTGTTTCTAGGTGTTCAACTTGATGCGCAGGTGAATCGGGACGTCCTTCAACCTGTCCCTCATACAATGTGGGATATCGCAGCCTGGCGGAGAATCTCTCCTGCACAACATATCCGACCGTGATTGCCAACGCCGCCGGGACAAGCAACTGGTAACCTCCAGTCATTTCGGTCACCATCAATAACGTTGCAATCGGTACGCGTGCTGCGCCTGCGAAGACAGCCGCCATACCCACGATAACAAACGCTTCATCCGGTTGGTGGAATATTTTTGCGATTACCCCTCCCAGCATGGCACCGACGAACAGACCCGGTGCAAAAACCCCACCTGAGCCGCCAGATGAGATAGTCAGCGCCAGCGCCGCGATTTTTGCGAACATCAAAATGGCTAGCAATGTCAAAGTCAACTTGCCGTCAATCGCCTCCTGGATCCAACCATACCCACCGCCCAGAATTTGTGGCAGAGTCAGAGCCATGATACCAACACCCAGCCCCCCGATAGCTGGTTTAATATGCGGTGGAACAGGTATCTTCTTGAACAGGTCGCGTACCTGATAGAAAATCTCGGGGAGTAATATGCCCACCAATCCTGCAATGATACCCAGCGCTGCATACCACAGATATCCCATGAAATCCGGCGCGGGAATAGTCGCAGGTACATTGAAGAGCGGTTTCCAGCCAACAAACAGGCCATTCACAGTATAAGCAACAATCGAGCCAAGCATTGTGTAGAGTAGTACCCATGCATCGAATTCCATGCCACTGTACAATACCTCAACGGCGAAAAAAGCTGTGCCGATAGGTGAGCGGAAAATAGCCGAAAGTCCCGAGGCCATCCCAATCAACAGAAGTGTGCGTCGTTCCTCGTCTGAACGTTTGGTAAGAGTGCCGTAGATCGATCCGACCCCAGCGCTGATCAAAGCCGTCGGTCCCTCACGTCCGGCTGCGCCTCCAGAGCCAATGGTAATAGCGGAGGCCACCATCTTAAGCGGTGCCACGCGCGCACGGATAAAACCGCCTGCCCGGTGGAAGGCTTTAACGGCTGTATCCGTTCCGTGACCTTCGGCTTCAGGCGCCAGGCTATATACTAGAAGACCAGCGATCAACCCGCCCAAAGTGGTTGCGACCGGAATCAACCACAACCCATGGGCTCCGATCGTTTCTTGCAACGCCCCACCCTCTTCCGGTAAACCCGGCGGAATATATCCGGCCAGATGCACCATGAACACTTCGTTGAATATATGTAGTAACCAGGTAAAAAGCTGCGCACTCAATCCCCCTACAATCCCCAGAAAAATTGAATCGAGAAGTAATCTTTGTTGTTTTTGCATTGCCTTGCCTTTCCCTAACTCATTTTGCTGCCAAGATTGGAATTCTGGCATCGCGTATGACGCTGTTAAAAATGCTATGCGTGGCCCATTCCCGAAGTTGTGAATGCTGATAGGCACCCATCACGATCAGGTCAGCATGCCGGGACGTCGCTATTTTGGGTATGATTTTCTCTGGTTTCCCCATTTCCTTATCAAATTCATAATTTTCCAGAGAACTTTCTGCTATTTCTCTTTGCCTTTCTTCCAGCCAGACGCAATCTTTCTCACAATTTTTCCCCACTGATAGTGCCATGACATCTGCAAACATCTTTTGCAGTTTTTCGGTCCACAAAAGGGCTGTATGAGAGAGTTTACTTCCATCGTAAGCCAGTAAAACACGTTGGTGCTTCAATGGCGGATCATCGTCACTACTAATGAGTATTGGTGTGTGAGTGTGATTGGCAATCCTTCGGAAATTCCGACCCAGGTGTTGGCTATCATTAACAAAGTGGTTTCCTCTTCGTCCCATGGCAAGCAGGTTGAATTGTTTGGATACTTCAAGAATTGTCTCAGGAACACCCCCGAAAATCATCTCAGTGGTTATCGGGACGTTCATTTCCTGACAAAACTCATCGATTTCCGCCAGGGTCAACAATCCTTGTTCTTCAAATAATGTAATAAGCCGTTCATTGGATATCTCACCACCCAGTTTTCCTAGCTCCTGGGTGGGATTGCTGTACGTTTCAAATACCTGGACGGCATCCACCACGTATAGTGCATGAATGTTCCACTTTAAGGCAGACGCAACCTGTGCTGCAGCAAAGGCAGCTGCTTTTGCTGATGACGAACCATCGACCGCCAACAAGATACTATCGCGTTTGAATTGTTGTGTATTATTCATCATGATTCACCAATTTTGAGGAATACCATCCTAGTGGAAACGCGACATTATGTGCAATATCGACACTGATTTCCATCCCCAGGGTGTTGTTCCCATTGAAGTGTAATAAAGCGATTTCTAAGGCAATAAAGATTACCCCACCGCTAACCACGTTCCAGGGAGATTTCAGAGCCCAGTGCAGTGGAAGGCCGACGAAAAGTGACTCGATCAAGAGTGTGGAAAAATGCACGCCCCAGAAGGTCAATGCGGCACGGCAGGCACCCGTCAGCCTTTCACTCAGACCCACGGCAAAGGCAACCGCCACCAGCGCTTCCCAGAAAAATTGTCTGCCGCTGGTAACTAGAGCTGAAGTGAAGAGGCGGCCCAGGCCTAACGCCAACAGGTCTAGAGGCGCGAAGCCGAGCCGATCCAACCATTCCACGGATATGGTTGCAGCGTGAGTGTTGATCCAGAGCGCGGCCAGTCCCAGCAGGATTAACATCATCAGGGTAAAGGGAAAGCGGCGCAGGATAGCCTTCATCGGGACGCCCTTCCTGCCTGATTCAGCTTGAAGACGTTCCGCAGTAGAGGCATATAATCGTGTAGGGTGTTTCCCCCTTTGGAAGCGTAGTTCAATCCCAAGATAATGATGGGGAGCGCTGCGGCGTTGGGGTAGATCAGGTAGCGCGGTACCCAGGTCGGGTGAAATTTCGCCTTGAAAGCGTGCAGGCCTTTGAAGTTATAGAACTGGTTGACATGTTCGTAGATGTAATGGAGGGCACGCTCAATATTGGGCTCTTCCGCTTGCCCGCCCAGACCAGAGAGTGCACTTAGTCCAAGGTTGAGGTTGGCGTAACCTTCCGCAGCAGCCCATTCGAAGAGCGAGACGAACATGAAGTCCATGATGCCGTGTTCACCGGGAATGAAACGCATCAGGTCGATGGTAATTTCATTGCGTTGGTATTCTGAGATGATGTTGGTAAACGCTACTGGGCGATCTTCAGGATCGTAGACGACCATGATCGGCCCACTCTGCAGATATGCTTCATCGAACCAACCCAACGAGAAACGTTTTTCGGTTCCGTGCTTGTGGGAGAGCCAGGTATCGCTGATAGCACGCAATTCGGTCAATCGGGACTGGCTTAGAGGCGGATACAGCGCCGCAGAGCGAAACCCCAATTTGACCATCCGGTTATAAGCCGAGCGCAAACCCTTGTTGACATTGCCTGACAAGGTAAAACTGGTTACATCTACTATCGCCTCGCTGCCGATGTTGAGGCTCTTGAACCCGGCGGCGGTGTAGTACTCCAGGTAATCAGGCTGGGTCTGGTAGAAAGCGGATATCCAACCATTTTTTGCGCAGAAGGCTTTGAACCCGGTTATCGACTGGACCGCATCTGTGGGCGGACCGATAGGGTCGCCGAGCGCAACTGCTGCCCCATTATGGGTGGTGTAGGCGAGCACTGAGCCGCCAGGGCTGAAGAAGTAGGCTTTGTCGTCGAACAAGGTCATGCGGGCTAGCGAGGAACGTCCATACTGGTTTACAAGAGCTTTGGCTCTTTGGCGTTCTATGGGGTTTGCAGGGTGACGGAGCAGTACCGGCCGCAACAGCATGAACAGGGCATAAGCGAACGTGGCGGCGCCGACTATGTAAATGGAATATGTGAAGAAATGTCCGAAATGAGTGATCGCCACGGGTTGAAGACCGGGATCGTAGAACTCGGCAAACATCACCACCGTCTGGCGGATGGCGGCAGGCAAGCCAAAGTTGACGCTGAAATGCCGATCGAGCAGGTAGAAACCGGTCACACCGTAGAGTAAGGTAAAGCTGATCGAGGCCACAACAGCCCAAAGTCCCTGTCGAACCGAGGGTGCATCTGAGCGGGCATAGAAATGGGGGCGTAAGGCCAACAGCCAGACTGCTAGGCCAAGTCCTAGAAGCGCTTCTTCATAATCCAGGCCTTTGACAAGGTGGCTGATGGTCGACACCACCAACACGGCCAGCGTCAGGATCCAGGCATTCCGTTTCCGTCGCCACAATCCGATAGAAAGACTCATTAAGGCGAACCCACCCAAAGCGGCGGTCAGATGTCCGCCGCGGCTGACCATCAATGGCAGGTAACTTTCGATGATTTCAAAGCGCGAAATCAAAGACGGGGTCGAAGCAGAAAGGATATTGACGATACCCATCAGGGCGGTCAGAAAAGCTACCACTCGCACGCCCCAGGCTTCGGCCAGTGAGCGTTCACGCCCGCCGAAAGTACGCGTGTGCTGGATGAGCACAAAACCCATCAACAGCGGCAGCCAGAACGTGAGACCGCGGAAGGCAAGCGAGACGATAGCAGCCATATTAGCGGGGACACCCAGGGATGTATAGGTAAGGGTCATGACGCCCTCCACCAGGCCGATGCCCTGTGGGATGGGCGAAACAATCCAGAACAAGACGCCTATGGCAAAGCCAGCCATCAGCGGCCCCAGGCCGATAGCTTGTCCGAAAGCATAGAAAAGCACGTACAGGCTGAGAAGATCGATCGCGTAAGCAGCCAGCATAACCAGAAGTAGGCGTACCAACCGAGCGGGGTACGTAGCCACAGCTTGTGATGCATCGGTCAATTCAGCAGCATTGTTGTAAGCCCAGTCCGCATCTAATAAGTTGGGGCGCTTGAACCAGCCGCCAATGCGGTTGACCATTGACTGGATTCGTTGTAACAGGCCCTCAACCAGTTTTGGCCACCAGATACCGAGCAGCAGTACACTGATCAGGGCGACATTGAGCAGTAACAAAATAATTGCCCCGATGATTTCGTAGGTTTTCAAATCGTGGTTTATGGAAAGCACCGTCATTCCAGCGGCCAGCACTATCAAAAAGGCGCTATAGTCAGTTACCAATTGTAAAAGTGTCGCTGTAGCGGCTCGTGCAGGGGAATGCCCACGGCGGGCAGCATCGTCTACAAACAGGGCAGCTCCAGCGGTGCTGGCGGTCGGTGCGACCACGTTGACGAAAAGCGAGCCCAGCGCCACCGGTACCAGTTCCCATACCTTGCGCTTGATCCCTAGAGCGTAGAATGCAGATTGGTATGTAGCCGTAAAGGTCAGATAATAGAGCACTTGCAACGCGGCCGCAACCATTACCCATTGCCACTGCCCTTGTGCCAGAGCGTCTGCTAAATTCTTTACCTCCGCAAAATGACTGATGACCAGCCATGCGAAGGCGACGATCAACCCGCCCAGCAAGATGTGTTGCCAGGAGAAACGATCGCCTCTTTCCGGATTTTCTGTTTGCGTGCCCATTCCGAAAACGGACCTCCTACCCCAACCAACTCGCCAGTCCAAAAGCCGCTCCTGCGGCAGTCCCCCCGATCAGGGCTGTCTGTACCGCGGAACAAAATGCTTTTACGCCAGTGATGCGTCCTTTGATATAGCCGAACAGGAATAATGCCAGGATCGTACCCGTTATAGAAACCAGGAGCGCACTTTGAATATTTGCGGTGAACATATAAGGCGCCAGCGGAATGAACCCTGAGATGGCATATGATGCGGCGATCGTGAGCGCGCTTTGCCAGGCGCGTTGCGGGTCGGGGCGTTCCAATTCCAACTCGAAGCGCATCATGAAATCGATCCATTTCTCAGGTTGGCGGCGTAACGCCTTGACGATTGGCCCGGCTTCGTCATCGGTCAGGCCGAGATCCACTAAGATGTCAGAAACCTCCCGGGCTTCTATTTCGGGAACTTCCCTGGTTTCTTTTCTTTCACGCTGACGCTCAACGTTATAATGATCGATATCAGATTTACCGGCCAGGTAGCCGCCAAGCCCCATCGAAATGGAACCGGCGGCAATTTCGGCCAATCCGGCAATAATGACCACCTTGGTGCTCACGGCTGCGCCGGTCATCCCGGCAGCAATTGCGAAGGGGACGGTCAACCCATCGGACATGCCGATGACGACATCCCGCACCAAATCCGATGCGGCGAAATGTTTTTCTTGATATGTGTCAACCATGCTATGCCCGGCGTAGAATACGCACTATAGCAACCAGCACCACGCCACCCAGGGCAGCAGTGATGATATTACCCAGCCAACTGATGGCTTGTAACCCAAAGAGGCCAGCCAGCCAGCCGCCGATGATGCCACCGAGCAGGCCGATGACCAAGTCGCCGATCAAGCCAAAGCCGCTTCCCCTAATGATCAATCCGGCTACCCAACCGGCGATGATGCCGCTAACAATCCAGATAAGAAATGGCATACTATGCTCTCCTTCTCATTCCCTTTCACTATAGCCCTCTTGCAGATTGAAGTCCTTAGTGAGCACTTATACTTATATTAAGAGAATCTAAAGGGGAGCAGGCCACGATTAAATGTGACTGCTCCCCAAAGATCGCCATGAAAACCGGTTGGCTCGTTTTTCATGGCGATCACCACAGAAAACGGCTCACACGTTTACAGCAGAATCCTCCGTTCCAAAGGGGTTAGGAGCGCAGGCATCGGCAGCCCAATCATTTTCCCAATGTCCGCCATCTAACAGATAGCGGAATCGATAACTGTTTCCAGCCGGGAACTCCTCCCAGAAACCGACAATGACATTGACCACCAGCAAAGCCAGGATAATACCCAGATCTTCCTAATGATGCGTAAAGGCTGATAGCCCCGCCGCAATTTCAATCCTCCAGGGAATGGGCTCCCACAATTAAGACAAGAATTTCAACAGAGGATTGTTTTTTCCTTCGTCAGTTCGTTGGATCCATATTTTGTCTAACGATCTTCCGCTTCTGTTTGAGTCAATCCTTCGGAAACGGAGTGGGAAAGTTGGTTTGAAGCGAGGTTGGTCTCTTTTACAATATTAATCTTTAGGATATTTGTCTCCATTAGTTTATTCTCACCGGTTATCTTTTATGGATTTCAATAGCATAATCCGTTTCCTCCCCGCGCTCTTTGTCGGGCCAATAAATCGTGAAGCGAATGGTTATGCCAGCTTTCAGACGACGAGTAGGCAGGTCTGCCACATGGACGCCGAGCGTACTGTCGTGCGTATTTTGTTCCTTTTTTGTGGCCCAATCATCGGCGCTCCAGCGTACACACGCCGGGGCAGACAGGAACAACCGCAGTGTGTTGCCATGTGCCATTTTGCGGACTTTATGGTTGAAAGCCCAGAGTGTGTATTTGCTGGTTATTTCGGACTTAGAGTAGCGCCTGGTAGTTTGCGGTGGCATGTCGAAGACACGCCCGTCAGCCAGGGAACGGCACAGTTTCAGGTATTCGGCGTGCGCCCAGACCAGCGGCATGGCTGACCCAGACGGCTTGCCGAAGAACAGTTCGTGTTCGGGGATATCGTGTCCATCCCAGGTTTGTTCAGGGAGCAGGCCGTCGGGGTTGGCAAAGGCTTCAAGTGTGGTAAGTAGGCTTTGAGCTGAGTCCGAACGGCCGGCTGCCAGTTCGTAGTGAGCACGTTCACCAGTCAGCAAGGGCCAACAGCGTCCAACACCGTTCCCGTCAAATGGGCTTCCATCTTCATGTTCGCCGTAGCCGTCCTCGTTGTAGCGTCGCCAGATGGGGCCTGCGGGCATGTCGGTCTTGAGCAGAGTGTCGATCATTTTGACGGTGTTGAGGATGCGCGGATCATCGGCTGCACGCAAACCAAAACGCACTAACGCCAGCGCATCTGGACTTACGATGTTGGCGGCAGGGGCGTTGCTCTCACCCGGAGGGCGGTTCTTGATCGGAACAAAGCCTCCCGCCGGTGAGCTGGATTCCGTTTCCTCAGGCGGCGCAATACGAACGTAGTAACCTTCTACGCCGACCTGCTTTGCCAGTTCGGTGCCAGTGACATAGGTCCAGGCATCGACGTGAGCATTCCACAAATCGGCAGCTTCGTGCAGGAATTTTGCGACAGGAGAGTCGTTTTGTAGTTCGGCCAGGTCAGCCGCAGCCAGCAGGGCGGCAATTTCAACCGCCAGGGTGAAGGGCGAGTATCCGGGATCCTCTTCCCAGCGATCTTGGGGGGTGACAGGACCGTTTGCCAATAGAAAGCCAGCGGCGTTCCGAACCATTGGCCATAGACGAGCGACCTCTTCATCGCTTAGAGCACCCTCACGGCGAGCCAGATCGACGAGGAGAATGGGAAAGGCGGTCTCATCCATCTGGATGCCACCCCAGTATGGCGAACCATCCAACCACATATTTTGCGGCCAATGGCCGTCGGCCTCCTGTGTGCCTTGTAGATAGTACAGCACGCGACGGGCTTCATCGTACGCGCCGATAGCCAGTAATCCACCTGCCGTCTCGACCAGATCGCGCGGCCAGACGAGGTGGTAGCCGCCCATATCCTCATCGCCTTTGGCGAAACCCCAGGGGATGGAGAGACTGGCAATCATCCCACCAGGAAAACGCTTGGCCTCATGTGTACGTAGAACAGCCGCACTTGTACGGTAAATGTTTGGTGCTTTTAGAACTGAGGAGGGTGGTGTGAGATTCTTTTGCCAGACGCGCCATTCTTTGATGTAAGCGTTTTGAGCCACTTCGAATCCGTCCTCCAGACTGGCGCGGGCGCGCAAACTGGCTTCTGTAGGCGTACGCCCAAAACCAAGCGCTAGAGTAAATTCGCCGTTGCAGGCTCCCAGGTTGATTTCGCCGGTTAGGGCTACGTTGCCGTCTTCGGCGCGGGTGTATTCCCATAGCATCTGCTTATGCTGGAAGACATCCTGCCAGCCGTCGGATACTCCAACGTAGCCGACTGAGCGTTTCAACCACGGAACGGAACAGGCCAGCGACAGAGCGGTCGCACCGCGCAGGGCGTTGAGTACCATCAAACCTTTATAGTCTTCGACCCAGGCTGTGTTGCCCGCGCCGTGGTTGCCCAGATGTGGGGCCAATAAAACATATAGGTGATAGCCGCTCAAACTACCTTGCAGCGGTTCGAAACGGATGCGTTGCAGCAGCACCTCCCGTTGCGGATCGGTTAAGACGGTTTTATGGATGCGATACCGGTTTTCCTTACAAGTGTTGGTTAGTTGAAAGGCCGGAACGCCTTCAACCAGCGTGCCCAGTTCGAAGTGGGCATCTCGTTTTTCTTCAGAGAAGAAGTTCATGCCATCGCTGACCAATAACTCCACGTCACGGATGCAAGCCTGATCAATGCGCGGGTAGTAGACCTCGTTCAAGATGCCATGACTGAGTGTGAACCAGACACGGCTTTCACTGGATAAAGAAGTCCCTACACCGCTTTTAGCGCTGGAGGTCCAACGTGGCGGGATGCCATGATTGCCGGGAGGAAAATTAAATTCTGAGGACATGCTTATTCTCCTAAATGAGCGCTTCGGTGCGAACCACACTGATAAAAGCAATCAACAAAACAAAAACGCCAAACCATTTTTCTAAGCGTTGGGCATTCAGTTGAACCGACAATCGGCTCCCAATCTGCCCGCCGATAAATACTGGGATAGCCAGAATCAGAGCGGCCATCCAGTCGAAACCCCCGCCACCGATATGACCAAACAGGCCGGCAGCGGCGGTTAACCCGACCATAAGGGCACTGGAGCCGATGGCAATTGGTATGGGAATGTCAAAAAGCAGAACCATCAATGGGACTTTTAATGCTCCGCCGCCGATGCCTACCAAACTGGTCAGCAACCCAACGGCTAACATAACAGGTATCATCAGGCGCAAGTCCAATTGATAGTTTTTACCATACAGATTACGCTGCCAAATCCAGCGAGACGGGTACTCCTTCATCTGACGTTGGATTGTTCCTTTTGGAGGGCGGAGTATGAACCATCCCGCCGTAAGCAGCAGAATGGACAGAAGCATCCCAAGGGTTCGGGAAGAAACGTAATGGGATAGAATTCCGCCGACGAAAGCACCCATGGTGGTAGGGGCTTCCAGCGCCAGGGCCGTGCGCCAATCCACTTGATGTGCTTTGCGGAAAACAAGAGTCGATGAGATCGAGATAATGAGGATAAGAAATAGACTGATAGATGCAGCGGTATGAAAATCGACCCCGTTCCAGATTTGCAGCGGGGTAAATAGTACACCGCCCCCTTGTCCGAAAAGCGCGGCTACAAAGGCTGCCATCAGCAGCGAAAGATCCTCAAGCACGTTCATGCGGACTCTACGGTTTCCTCAACAAGTTTATGCGCGGCAGCTCTGTCTACCAACCAGATAGGATGCGCACCGTTAGGGCGGATGAGTTGGGCGGGGAATTCGTGCGGATGATAGGCACCTTCGAGCACACTCTGAAGCGCAGAGGCTTTCTGCGCACCACTGACCAGGAAGATCACTTCTCTGGCCTGATTGATGAACGGCGCAGTCATTGTCACACGATACATGCTTTGTTCTGCCACATAGACTTCGTCCACCCAGCGTTCTTTTTCGTCCAACACGGATGTGTGTGGAAAAAGCGAAGCGGTATGAGCGTTTTCACCCAGACCAAGCAGGATCAGGTCAAAGACTGGCGGCCGATTCTGAATGAAACCCTGTAACTCAGTTTCATACTGAGTAGCAGCCACAGCTGCTGGTAAGTCGCTCAAGATGGGATGAACATGATTAGCTGGTACGGATACGTGGCTGAGTAGCGTTTGCCGCGCCATCTGGGCGTTGCTGCGCGGATCGTCAGCAGGGACGCAGCGCTCATCGCTCCAGAAAACGTGAATAGCCTCCCAAGGGATTTCTTCTCGGTAGGGGGTATCCGCCAGTATTTCATATAAACGACGTGGAGTAAGCCCGCCGGAGAGGGCTACACTGAAGCGCCCGCGCGAAACGATGGCATGCTTGGCCAAATCCGCGAACATTTCAGCGGCAGTCTGACTGAGGCTTTCCAGGTCATTGAAAATGCGGATCATCTTTTCCTCCTTTGCTTGTGAAGATTACAACCAGCTACGTCCATCTTGGGCGATGAGTGCTTCGGCGCTCTCGGGTCCCCAACTGCCGCTGGGATAATTGGGAAAATCAGACGCTTCGACTGAATTCCAGACTTCAAGCACTGGGTCGACCACTTGCCAGGCGCATTCAACCTGGTCGGCACGCATGAACAGGGTAGCATCGCCCTGGATCACGTCCAGCAGCAGGGTTTCATAGGCCTCAGGCGGCTCGGTCTTGAAGGCTTCGGCGTAACGGAAGTTCATTTCCTTTGGGCTGAGGTGCAAAGTAGCACCTGGCTGCTTGGCCAGGAAACGCAGGCTTATGCCTTCATCAGGTTGGATGTCAATTTCGAGACGGTTAGGCTGCCAATCAATGGCGGCTGATGCCGGAAAGGATTGGTGCGGCACTGGTCGAAACTGGATGATAGCCCGAGAAACGTCTTCGGCCATGCGCTTGCCGGTGCGCATGTAGAAGGGCACATCCTGCCAGCGCCAGTTATCGATGAAGAGTTTCAGGGCGGCAAAGGTCTCAGTACCGGACTCAGGATCGGTATCCGGTTCTTCACGGTAGGCAGGTACCTTCTCACCCTCCAACCATCCAGATCCGTACTGTCCACGGGCGGCGAAACGATGCAAGTTGTCCCCAGGCATGGGTCGGATTGCGCGCAATACATCCACTTTACGGGCGCGGATTTCGTCCGCGGTGAAAGCAATAGGCGCTTCCATGGCGATCAACGACAGAATCTGCATCAGATGGTTCTGGATCATATCGCGTAACGCACCGGCATGGTCATAGTATTCGCCGCGGTGTTCAACACCGAGCGTCTCGGCCACCGTGATCTGGACGTGGTCGATGTAGCGGCGGTCCCAGATGGGCTCGAACAGAGCATTTGCGAAGCGAAAAGCCAGGATGTTCTGGACAGTTTCCTTGCCAAGAAAATGGTCGATGCGGTAGATCTGGGGCTCTTCGAGCGTTTTGAGCAGGGACTGGTTGAGTTCGTGGGCAGATTGCTGATCGTGCCCGAAGGGCTTCTCGAACACTAAGCGCGAACGTCTCGGGTCTTTCGTGAGCCCTACCTGCCCCAGGTTATGGGCGATGTCTTCCGCGATGGTAGGTGGCGTGGCCAGGTAGAAGACATGCTCGGCCTGCTCGCCCAGATTCTTGTCCTGTTCTTTCAAAGCTTTTGCCAGGTCATCGAAGGTGTCGGATTTCTTGAAATCGCCGGTCAGGCAATCAATGAGATGAACAGCGAATTCTTTCCATTTAGAAATGTCGATCTCCTTATGACGGGCAAACTGTTCGGCACCATCCTGTAGTCGTTTACGCCAGTCATCGGGTGAGATGGGTTTGCCATCCACACCGAAGATGGCAAACTTATCGGGCAGCAGGTCATCCAGGAATAAATCGTATAGAGCGGGAACCAGTTTGCGCCATGTCAGATCTCCGGCTGCGCCGAAGATTACCAGAGCGGTGGGTGGTAATTTAGATTTGTTTTTCATTGTTACTCCTTCTCCCACTCGGTATGGAAGACGCCGCGTTCGTCTACGCGTTCGTAAGTATGTGAGCCGAAATAGTCACGCTGAGCCTGAATCAAGTTGGCGGGCAGGCGCTTGGCACGCAGGCTATCGTAGTAGGTCAGTGCTGTCGTAAACCCCGGTGCAGGAATACCCAATCCGATAGCGGTCTGGGCGACGGCACGCAAATCATCGCTGCGTTCAGCCACGGCGCTACCCAGGTTTTCATCCAGCAACGGGTTGAGCAGATGAGGCTGCTTGGTATAAGCCTCTCGAATCGGCTCCAGCAACGCCGAACGGATAATGCATCCGCCGCGCCAGATACGGGCCACGTCCGAAAGATTCAGGCCGTATTCGTATTCCTGTGAAGCGCTGCGTAGTTGCGTCATACCCTGGGCGTAGGTGATAATGATGGCCGCGTATAACCCCCGGCGCACCTGCTCGATCAACACATCTCGCTCACCGTTGAAGGATTTGCGAGCAGTACCGAATTTCTTGGTAAAGGCGACACGTTCCCCACCCAGCCCTGATAAGTTGCGCATTGCTACAGCAATATCGATGTTCGGTGTCGGCTCGTGCAGAGCTAGCGCATCTTGCGATGTCCACATGCCGGTCCCTTTTTGACGGGCGGCATCCTGCACCACCTCAATTAAGCGCTTACCGGTCTCATTGTCCACCTTGCGGAAGATATCGGATGTGATCTCCACCAGATAGCCGCTTAATTCGGTCTGGTTCCATTCATCGAACAGGTCCCCCAGTTCGCCATCACTCAGCTTGAGCCCTTGATGCAGCAGATCATACGCTTCAGCCAGCAACTGCATGATGCCGTACTCGATGCCGTTATGCACCATTTTAACGTAGTGACCGGCGGAGCGCGGCCCGAGATAGGTTACACAGGGCTCGCCGTCCACATGCGCGGAGCAAGCCTCCAGCACGGGGCGGACGGCGCTGTAGGCTTGCTCCAATCCACCGGGCATCATACTCGGTCCGTGCCTGGCTCCGTACTCCCCGCCCGAGACGCCCATCCCAAAGAAGAGCAATCCTTTTTCCTCGAGCGTTTTCTGGCGCAGGTCGGTATCGGTGAAATGTGAATTGCCTGCATCGATAATCAGGTCACCTTCTTCAAGGTGTGGCAACAGATCATGAATAACAGAATCAACGATCGGTCCCGCGGGAACGAGTATCATCACAGCTCGTGGCTTTTTGAGAAGAGCCACGAAGTCGGCCACGTTTTCTGCACCCCGCACGGATAAATCTCCGGCTTCGTCGCGTAATTGAGCAACCCGTTTGAGGTCTTTGTCATAACCGGCTACGGCAAAGCCGTGCTCGGCCATGTTAAGCAACATGTTACGGCCCATCACGCCCAGACCGACCATGCCCATTTCATAATTTTCTTGCGTCATGTTAAAATCCCTACCTTCTTTCATTGCGTATTCCATCGCCTTAACCGACCTTCATTCCCAACTCATCCAAGGCTTCATGTGTCGCTTGATAGCTGGTGTGATGGATACCATGGATGCCCAATCCGTCAGCCACTTCCACAAACAGGCGGCGGTCGTCAATGTAGACCACCTGCTCCGGCGCGGATTGGGAAATGTCCAGTGCAATGTGGTAAATATCCAGATCGGGTTTACGGTAGTGAACAAAACAGGAGGAGACAAAGGAGTCGATCACCTCCTGCAAGTTGAATTGCTGAATGCGATAACGGGTCAGCTCCCGCCCCTCGTTGCTAACAGCAACAGTTTTTAGGCGGTGGTGCGCCTTCAGTACACGTACCAAATCGATCATCTCGTTGTAGGGCTGCGAGCGGGAGAACATAAAGGTACGAAATTCCTCCATGGAAAAGGAACGTTTTTCATTGAAGACGACCCGATTCAGATAATCCTCGAGACTCAGCTTGCCCGATTCGTAGATATCATAGGATAGGTGATGACGCTCATCCATTTCACCAAAATCGATGTGAAAAGTTTCAGCGGCGTGCATGCGGGCGTGACGGTCCCAGCCGTTGGTGAGCAGCACGCCACCGATATCAAGGAAGAGTGTTGTAATGGGTGATGACGCAGGCATCGTGATCCTTCCTTACCCATGCCCAATCCCCTTTTCCGAATTGCGCCTGGGTAAAGAGCGGATCGGAGATTTGTAGTACTTCTGAAGATTTCATTAATTCACCATTGATGGGGATGTCCATGTGGTTTACTCCTTTGTTTTATAAGCTTGATGTGCTTACAATTTCAATGTATCATCCATAGTTCAATTTGTCTTTATTCATCACTTATAAGTGTATTAAGCAAGTATTAAACACTGGAATCAATCGACCGAATAAAACGGCTGACCACGTCATGTGGTCAGCCGTTTTCAAGGTACCAGAAATATGAGTGGCTAAGGTCGGTGACCACCCAGCCGTAGCAGGAACAAGAACAGGTTGGTGGAGTCCGGACAGAAGCTCAATACGCCCAGGACACCGAGTTTCGCTTCAACTTCATCATCACCCTGTTGCAGAGCGATGGCTGAAATACGTTTACTCCGCTGTGCGTCGACCATGGGTGATCCCAGGGATAATACAGTACCTTCTAACGTAACAACCCATCCAAAAGTGGAGTTGCCCTAAAAGGTATTCACAAGCAAGGCGATAACCAAGCCAATAACACCCGTCAACAGGAACGAGCCCATTTTAGACAAATCGATTCTGATGGTATAGCCAATCATGTCCATCATGCCAAAGGTTCTCTTGTCTTTATAGGTAGTTTACAAGCGGATTGTTAGCAACTTATGTAAAGCATTGTGACAATGCGCTAAATTATCGTTTACCCTGCCGGTTTATTGGCTTTCAACCGGACCCGAAGACAAGAATTTCCAACGACCCAATTTAGATCTCAAAATACGATCCAGGCCATAATATTGTCCGGCCGAGAGCAGGAATAGCCCTAAAAAACCAAAGACGTAAATAATCCCTGCCCCAATATCTGTGGCGCCGGGAGAATACGGTCCACCGAATCCCTCCGGGACCGACCAAATTACCAGGGCCAGCAATGTCCCGCCTGCATATGCCAGGTTGCTAAAGAGACCAAAGATCAATCCAATGGCAATACCTGTCTCGCCAAGCGCAACAATGCGTGCAAACATATGAGGGTCAATGTTTACAAGGGTGATCCAATAATTTAACCAAGCCTGAATAAAAGCAGGTTGCCCACTAAACGTTTCCTGTAAATAAGAAATAAAATTATTTGCAAAGTCTGGTTGCCACTTAAAATAAGCGTCAATAGCCCATACCACGCCAAAAGCAATCCTTGTTAAAGCAATTGAAAGCGAGCGTACTTTTTGCTTTCGCTGAATGAATGTCAGATTTGTTTTCATGATTTACCTCCAAGTTAATTGACTTTTCCTCCCAGATACTATCCCCTTTGCGTTTGATAAGGCCTTATCTTCATCTTAAATTCCAATGAACATTTGCTTAAGGATTCCCCGGGTTGGTATAACATGGTGGCCATGCCCCTGGCTGCTTTTGCGATAATCAGCCCGGTCATTGCGACGATTACAATGGCGGCCAGCAGCCTGCTGGTGGTGGGAAATTCTTTTTTTGTGTGTATAAAATAGCTTTAAGCAGTTTTACATCTTGCCATAAAGTCAAACAGGGGAGATGTGTGTACAATGAGGTCGGCCGAGTTGGTGAAATCCGATAAGGTATTCCTACGCTAAAACAGATTAATAGGACAAACGAGTGAGTAGCGGAAATACTAACGGAGGGCGAATTGACGGTAAAGTCGGGATTAATTGAAACTATAAATACAAGTTGGAGAAAATGGGTTGAACCGTGGTATGTGGTCTATACCTTTTTAGGCGTCATTATCGCGGGTTTGATCCCCATCCTGCTGCCGTTGAGGGTGGATCAAGTCGGGAATCCATCACAGGTGGGATGGGTGATGGCAGCCGTCAGCCTGGGTGGCTTGTCAGCACCCTTATGGGGAACACTGACGGATCGTTATCTTTTACATCGCTGGGCGCTTATCGTTGGCTTGTTCCTGACTGCATCGGGGTTGACCGTATTTGCCTTCAGCAGCCATCCCGCTGTCTGGTTTGGTATGGCTTTGCTCCTGAGCATCGGCGCAGCCGGGGCCTCCATGGTTGCAAACCTGTTTGTTGTCGAAATGCATCCCAAATCCGAATGGGATGAGCGCATCGGGTGGCTGCAAACTTTTTATGGGCTTGGACAGGTTTTTGGATTACTGCTGGCTGGCTTCCTAAGCAAGGTAGATTTTCATGTTAGCCTATTAATCGCCGCATCACTGAGTGCCGTGTCAGTACTGGTGGGTTGGCTAACCATCCCAAACCCACCGCGATATTCCGGCGAAAAACCTGTCTTGCTGCATACCGCCCGCCACGCCGAAGCAACTGTCCATTCGCCGCAACGTTTCTTCCATCCTTTAAGCATGGAAAGTATCAAACAATTTAGCCTAGTGCTACGCTCCCGCTTTGGAATATTCCTGACTATCTGGTTTTTGACCTTTGCCGGATCGGCCGCTGTTTTTTCGCAATATCCCTTGTTTATGAAAAAAGTGTTCGGTATCGGTACGGATGTTTCGTCCGTTGCCTTTAGCCTGATGGCAGGTCTGGGCCTGCTTTTCTACACGCCTGCTGGAAACTGGTCTGACCGCTTTGGGTCAACTTTAGTCCTGCGTAGTTCCTTGGCGTTACGTTTAGCGGCCTTTGTCGGTTTGTTCACGCTTGGGTTTACGCATTTTGGGTTTCAGGGCTGGCTGGCGCTTTTGGCTTTTGCTTTTGTGGTTTTAGCATGGTCCCTGATGAGCGTGAGCGGAACGGCGCTGGCAGCCAAGCTTTCTCCTGTAGGCGAAGGTGAAGGTTTGGGGATATTTAATTCAGTGAATGCCGTATCAGGCGTGGTTGGTGCTGCTCTTGGCGGTTGGGTGGCTGGAAACTGGGGATATACAACAACCTCAATAGTCGCGGTGGCAGGCGTCGCGTCTGGTTTACTTTTGAGTTTGATATTCACCGAAAGGAAGCACAAAGAGTAATTCCCAAAAATATCAGTATCCAGTTTATTTTTTGGTGCAGACTCAATCCGCCCCAATGTATAATTTGTGAAACCAAATGGTTTAAATCAAACTGGTGAGAAAAGATATAAATCACAGCCTATAGGCTATAATCCCAAAATAAATAACCATTATCATGGTTTATCGTAAGTCATGGATAAGCCATGAGTAGCTTGGAAATGTTATTTTCAGGGTAAAAATGAGCCTTTTGGATCATTTTCGGGGTCTCAAGTGCTAGTTTTGACACCGAAAATCCTTCTCCATTATTTACGTTAATGTAGAGTTTCAAATGCCAAATCGTCTAGTACACGAAAATTCACCATATCTTCTCCAACATGCCGCTAATCCCGTGGACTGGCATCCCTGGGATACAGAAGCCCTTGAAAAAGCCAAAAGCGAAAATAAACCAATCTTTCTAAGTATTGGCTATGCCGCCTGTCACTGGTGCCATGTCATGGCGCACGAATCTTTCGAGGATCCGGATATCGCACACTTCATGAATGAACATTTTATCAATATCAAAGTAGATCGCGAGGAACGACCGGATATCGATACAATATACATGAATGCGACAGTGGCGATGACTGGTTCTGGAGGTTGGCCTACTTCGGTTTTTCTCTCCCCGGCACTAAAGCCGTTTTATGCCGGTACCTATTTTCCCCCAACCCGAAGATATAACCTGCCATCCTTCTTGGAGATCCTCCAGGCGGTAGCAAGTGCCTGGCAGGATGACCCCGATAAGGTGATCGCCTCCGGCCAAAAGATTCTAGAACACCTTCAGGGTCAAACCTCAGTGAGCGAGTATGAAGTTCCATTCGAGGAAAACCTGGTCCACAATGCAACTCAGAATTTGCTGACCAGTTACGATTGGGGTTACGGAGGCTGGGGTTCGGCACCAAAATTCCCCCAACCAATGTCTATCGAATTCCTTATGCGCAGGCATCTGGCTGGAAATGAAAAAGCTTTGAGCGCGGCCACGCATGCATTGCTGGCCATGTCGCGTGGCGGTATGTATGATGTAGTAGGTGGAGGATTTTCGCGGTATTCAACCGATCACTTCTGGCGAGTGCCTCACTTTGAAAAAATGCTTTATGACAATGCTCAATTGGCTCGTGCCTACTTGCACGCCTGGCAGATCAGTGGAAATGCCGAATTCCGTCGAGTGGCGATGGAAACCCTGGATTTCATCGAACGCGAGATGACGAACGCCGACGGTGGCTTCTATTCTTCCCAAGATGCCGACTCTGAAGGCGAAGAGGGGAAATTTTATGTCTGGACATCCATGGAAATCAAATCCGCCCTCGGAAATGATTTTGAACTCTTTCAAGAGGCATACGGTTTCACGGATCAGGGCAATTGGGAAGGAAAAATTGTGCTGCAACGATCGCTGGATAATGCAACTCTGGCTACACGCTTTTCTCTAGAACCCGAAGAGATTCCAAAGCGATTGGCAAAGTGTCATTCAGTATTAAGGGGGATCCGTTCTGAGCGAGTACGTCCAGGGACAAATGACAAGGTGCTTACCTCCTGGAACGGATTGATGCTGGCGGCTCTAGCGGAAGCCGCACGAGCATTTGAAGGGTCAGACGATGGGAAAAAATATCTTGACCTCGCCAAACGTAATGCACAGTTCCTGCTCACCTGCCTCCGCCCAAAAGGGGATTTACGCAGATCCTGGCGAAACGGAAAAACCACGTCACAAGTATTCCTGGAAGATTACGCAGCTCTGGGGCTTGGATTGCTCGAACTTTACCAGACTGAATTCAACTCCATTTGGTTCACCTCCGCCATTGAATTGGCCGAGGAAATGATCGCCCGATTTCAGGACATTTCAGGAGGATTTTTTGATACGCCGATCAATGCCGGCGCACTGCCAATGCGACCTCAGAACTTCCAGGACAATGCGACTCCTTCAGGCAATGCGCAAGCATGTGAACTGTTGTTAAAATTGTCTGCATACACCGAACGGGGCCAGTGGCGCGAACTTGCAGAAAAAAGTCTTATGAAAGTCTCGGCGGTTGCTGTTCGCCACCCTACTGTATATAGCCGCTGGTTGTCAAACGCTGATTTTTCGGTCGGTCCAGTTCGACAAGTGGCCCTGCTGGGAGATATTCACAGCAGAGGGCTACAGAACATGCTGCAGGTGGTTCGTTCTGCTTTCCGCCCAAACACCATCACAGCATATGCCCCCTACCCACCCGAAAAGGAAGCTCCAGATCTTCTACAACACCGCGACTTGGTTGCGGAAGGACCAACCGCATTTGTGTGCGAGCAGTTTGTTTGCAACCTCCCCGTTACGCAGGCGAGCGAATTAAGAAGGCAACTTGACAAATAGATGCAAAAAATGACTCGCAAGATTGTGAGTCATTTATTGATTTGAAACGAGCTTATTTCTTGGCTTTACTGGAGGGTTCCTGCTCTGGTTCCTTCTCGGTCCCATCATCATCTTCTGAAGACGGATTGACACTGTCTTTGAAAGACCGGATGCCCTTCCCGAGTTCTCCGGCTACTTTCGCAATCCGCCCAGGCCCGAAGAGCAACAGAATAATAACGAGAACAATGATGAGCTCCCAACCACTGAATCGAAATGGCATGATATTCTCCTAAATTGAAGTCGGATTTATCGTACCACAATCACAATGAATTGGCTATCCTTAGGAGTGGCGGCCCCAAATCAGGCCTTCAACAAACCGGGCAAACCGCCGCAACCTGGACCGCAAGCGAGCCCAGAAACGATAACGGGATGGATACACCTTGGGCTTGGTTTCCATCGGCCCAGTCCACTCAGCCACAAGTGCACCCCAGGTCAATCCAGCGCCAAATCCTACAAGGACGACTTTGTTGCCCGGCTTCAAGCGACCATCTTCAACAGCTTCTACTGCCGCAATTGGTATAGAAGCAGTAGATGTATTGCCGTATTTATCCAGGTTCACCACAAAACGTTCCATGGGTAGTTTCAAACCTCTGGCGGCAGCCTCGATGATACGGATATTGGCCTGGTGGGGAATGATCCATTCTACCTGATCGAGGTCCAGGTCTATTAGTTCAAGAGCCTCTCGCGTGGATTGCGCCATCACACGCGTGGCAAACCTGAATACTTCACGACCATCCATTTCGATATAATGCCTGCCGGCCTGGACGGTAGCTTCGGTTGCCGGATATTTGCTGCCTCCCGCCGGCAAAATTAGAAGATTACTTCCCGACCCATCCGAGTGCATAACCGCCGACAAAACTCCGCCAGGCCGATCACTTGCGCGTAGCACAAAAGCCCCAGCCCCGTCTCCAAATAGAATGCAAGTGTTGCGATCCTGCCAGTTAACAAACCGCGATAATGTTTCAGTTCCGATGACCAGAGCGTTTTGAATGGCGCTGCTTTGAATTGATTGTGCAGCCATGTTGAGTCCGTAAATGAAACCGGAACAGGCTGCCAGCAAGTCGAAAGCCCCGGCTTTTACCGCGCCGATTCGATCCTGAACCAGACAGGCAGTGGCTGGAAAAATGTGCTCGGGAGTTGACGTCGCACAAATAATCAAATCCAGGTCAGTAGGTTTGAGATTTGCGACCTGCAAAGCTTTCAAGGAGGCTTCCACAGCCAGGGAACTTGAAGACTGGCTGTCGCTGGCGATGCGCCTTTCCCTGATTCCGGTGCGGTCTTTAATCCAAGCATCGTTTGTGTCGACAATCTTTTCCAGATCCGCATTGGTCATAACGGTTTCAGGAACAGACATGCCCCACCCAGCAATATGTGCGTATACCATGATTCGCCTCAATCCATATAGCGACTAAGGATCAGCGTCGCATTGTGGCCGCCAAAGCCAAAGGAATTTGACATGATGTGATCCGGTCTGGCCTGGCGCACCTGATTGGGTACATAGTCAAGATCGCACTCTGGATCAGGGGTTTCATAATTAATAGTTGGCGGTAGCATGTGGTGATGGAACACCTGAGCACAAACAACAGCTTCTAATGCACCAGAAGCGCCCATGAGGTGACCCGTCATCGATTTTGTCGAGGAAATCGGTACTTGATAGGCTAAATCAGCAAACACCGTTTTTATGGCAGCTGTTTCAGACTTGTCATTCAAAAGCGTCGAAGTGCCGTGCGCATTGATATAGCCGATGTCCGCAGGCCAGAGATCCGCGCTCTGCAGGGCATTTTTCATGGACAACGCAGCGCCAGCGCCATTCTCAGCCGGAGCCGAAACATGGTAAGCGTCGTCCGACGTACCATATCCGGTTAACTCGCATAGAATGGGTACACCTCGTGCCTTTGCGTGCGCGAGGGATTCCAAAACTAAAATCCCAGCACCCTCCCCCATCAAGAATCCATCCCTATGCAGGTCAAATGGGCGTGAAGCACGTTGCGGGGCCTCATTACGCGTGGATAATGCCCCCATCACATTCAGACCCCCTATGGCAACAGCCACAATCGAGGCCTCAGCAGCACCAGCGAGCATCACATCCGCCACGCCTCTTCGTATCATCTCGCCAGCCTCTCCTATGGCATTTGAACCGGTCGCACAGGCGGTTGCCAATGCCATATTCGGACCTCGCGCCCCAATTTGAATGGCAAGCGTACCGGCAGCGCTATCGCTGATCATCATCGGGATCAGGAATGGGCTGATGCGATCCGGTCCTCGTTGCCTGAAAACTTCAACCTGCTGGAGCAACGTGCTGATGCCCCCAATTCCCGAGCCAACAATGATACCGACTCGATCCCGGTTGGACTCATTTACTTCGAAATTCGCATGCCCTAAAGCTTCATACGCAGCGACAAGAGCAAGTTGTGTAAAACGATCCATTTTGCGGGCCTCGCGTACACCGAAGTGGGTCACCCCATCAAAGCCTTTTACTTCCGCTGCAAATTTGGTTTTATGGGAACTCGCATCAAATTGGGTGATTGGGGCAGCACCGGATTTACCTGCAATCATAGCCTCCCAGGTTTCCTGCACATTGTTCCCCACCGGGCTGACACATCCTAGCCCGGTTACAACCACACGTTTGGACATCTTCACTCCTCTAAAATCGAGTAGGACAAGAATGGCCTTGTCCTACGAGTTCTGGCATTTATAACACAAGCAAGGAAAAAGCGATACGCAAAACGCTAACCCAAGTATTCCATGGCGATTTCCTTTATCTGCCTGGAATGAAGGCGGTCGTGTTCTGCCATAAATCTTACTAGATCATAAAGCGAGCTGGGGCCAAAGACCGCGTGCCGGGCATTGCGCTGCCATTGTTCGTGTGTCAATGGCAAAAGCAGATCCAGAATATCCATACGAGCAGCAATAAATCCTTTGAGCGCTATCGAAAAAACTTGCTGCGAATATCCTCTTTCAACCACCCAGACGGTTGTATCGGGTGCAATCAAGAATGGGTCGTCTTGCGAGAGGATCGTTTGCACACGAGTCAAATTGATCTCCCTGTCCGTATCTCGCAGATGGGAAACAACCTCAATCGGGTTCCAGGCCTCAGGAGAAGGTTTGTGGGTAAAACTGGATTCCGGCAGGTCATATAGCATTCCTGCGATAGCCGCAGGGGTGGCACGCAAAATGGCTTGTAGCGCAACCGGATCACGATAGGATGGCTCGAGCCCTTTCCATTCTTGCGCTTCTATCCAAGCACGAAGTTCTGCAATAGTGCCGTATCCTGAACTTTCCCGGTTGCCTGACGCAAGAGCATGCTTGCTACCAACCTGGAAAGAGGGAAGGCCTAATGCATTTGCTGATCGGATGTCATTCTTGGTATCGTCCCCCACAAGGAGAACTGCCCCTTCAAGCCAGCCCATTCGCGCCAGGATCTCCACGAAAAAGGCAGGGTTTGGCTTCGCAAAATGGAAACTCTCGTAAGAAGAGATAATCTTAAACGGATACCGACTGGGTGGCAATCCAGCCCATTCCAACCGGTGAAGGATCGCTGCTCGCGGAAATAATGGGTTTGTTGCAATCCCAAGAGTGTATCCCTGATCTAGTGCCCACTCTATAAGGTCGATTGCTTCTGGTCGAGGCTTTGTCAATCCTTTGAGAGATGGGAATTCTTCTTGATAGAAAAGGTCGATGCGGGGTTGTAGCTCCTCATGGGGCAACTCAACGGAAGGAAAGAACTCTGCATCGAAGGCTTGCTGCAAAGTTCTGCCTGGATCGTTATTGCCAATCATTTTACGAGTGCCTGACATCAGCGCAGGTAACATGACAGCAGGTTCGATCAAATCAGCCAAATAATTCGAAAGGGCTTGGAAATAAGCTGGAAGAAAAGCGTTTAAGTTTGTCTCAAGCAGGGTATCGTCGAGATCAAGAAGTAGCGTCAGCGGCATGACACAATTTTCAAAGACAGAATCATGACCACAGGATCAATGATCGGTTTCATTCCTTAATTTGAAAGCTGAATGGGAGTTTATGACATTCCCCACACCCCACATGGGGTTCATCTACTCGACGATCTGCCTTCTCACAATATCCACTGATTTGCACTCGTTCTTGAAAGGCAGCAGTGAGTGGCCGGGTGATTTCTGCATTAAGCCTTAAATATTGGCAAGCATTAGCCAACTGAATCTCAGGGACTGGGCAAGTCAAACATAATTTTGGTTTCCAACTTAATTTCGAGGCTTGAAGCAAACGACATTCTTCGTGGTTGCGGCCACGGAAATAATCACCGTAAAAATAGGAACATTCTTTTCCTGCTGGCGTTTTCATGACAAACCCTTAAAGACAAAATGTATGCATGGAGACCTGGATACTTCTGCTAGTTGAAAAAGGATAACTATATCTTACTAGACTCGTGTTACATATTCGCCTGAACGTGTATCGATACGAATGGTATCTCCCACCTCAATAAAATTGGGAACTTGAACTTGCAAGCCAGTAGATACAGTAATTTTCTTGGTTACCCCGGTGGCCGTGTCACCTCGAATAGCCATGTCCGATTGGACGACTTCCAATTCTACAGATGTTGGAAGATCAACGTCAATCGGGCTGCCATTATAAAAGGTGAGCTTCACCTCGAGTCCTTCTGTCAGGTATTGAGCGGCTTCACCAAGAGTCTCCTCCTTGATGGCCGGCTGCTCAAAAGTCTCATTATCCATGAAGTGGTAAAACTCCCCATCCAAATAAAGGAATTGAACGTTACGGTATTCCAAACGCACGTCTTGAACGGTCTGCCCTGAATTGAATGTTTTCTCGAGCGTTGTCCCGGTCAGCAAATTCCTGGCCTTGATCCGGATGGTGGCATTGCCACGTCCAGGTTTATTATGGCTGTAATCGAGCACTTTGAATAGCTGGTCATCCAATTCGAAAGTAACGCCCTTTCGAAGATCATTTACATCAATCATACGTTCCTCGTTTCAAAAAAAATTCAAACGGACGGATTATAGCCCATTAGCTTAGTACCAGACAAGGCTAATGGGCCGTTTGCTCTTCACGCAATAATCGTACAGCATGCTCAAGAGCCGGGATGAGCACTTGCAGATTTTCAGTCGCTCCGCGGGGGCTGCCAGGGAGAGTGACAATCAAAGTCTTTCCCCGGATTCCAGAGACTGACCTCGAAAGCATGGCATGAGGGGTTTTTTCCATACTAGCTCTGCGCATAGCCTCGTCCAACCCCGGCGTCCGACGATGGACAACAGCCAGTGTTGCTTCAGGAGTCACATCGCGTGGGGCAAACCCGGTTCCACCACTAACCAGAAGAACGTCTATCCGATCACCATCCGACCATTGGATAAGCCATTCCTTGATTGCAGTTTCATCATCTGGAAGAATTTCTTGGTGCACGACTGTCCAACCTTGTAACTTAACCAACTCTGCAAGAGCCGGGCCGGATTCATCCAGTCTTTCTCCGCGAGCAGAGCGATCAGAAGCTGTTAAAATCGCAAAACGGATAGGCGTGGCGGGATTCATAGGGATCAGCAAACCGACGGCGTCTTTTCCTAAAGATTTTTTGCAAAAGGCACAATAAAATCCATGCGTTCCCACCCGCGTTCAAAATAAAACTGCATAGCTTCAGCGTTTTCCCTTGTCACCATTAGGTAGCTTCGAATACATCCCTTTGCGCGCAGACGATTTTCAATTTCCGCCATCAACTTTGACCCAAGTCCACGATGCCGGAATTGCGCAGAAACAGCCAAATGATAAATCATACCCCGACGACCATCAAATCCGCCGATCACTGATCCCACTACCCTGCCTTCTGATATGGCGAGGATGAAGAGATCAGGATCGCGTTTGAGCTTCTTTTCGATTTCGCCAGGCTCATCAGAAAGTCCTAGATTAATCCCCTTTTCGATCGATTCCCATAATTGCCTGGTGGGTATCAGATCTTCGGGATATTTAAATTCACGAATTTCCACGTGCGGTACTATTTAAATTCCGTTTCAAGATCCCCAAGAGGTCATCCGGCATGTAAGGCTTTAGCAAGAATTCGTTCGCACCATGCCGCATACACTCCACCTCTAAATTAAGACCGGAAGTCATTACGACACTAACTTCCCTGGTTTTCTCATCTGCGCGTATTTGATCCAGCACATCCAGTCCGTTGACCGCAGGAAGATGAACATCGAGCAGCAATACGTCTGGTCGGTTGTCTTTTACAGCACCGAAGATATCTTGATCCATCTCCAACGCAACAACTTGATACCCCTCCATCCCTAACAACGTCCTCAACAAAGAAACCATCGTTTCATCATCTTCAGCTAGCATTACGGTTGGCATCGGGTCAGGTTCTCCCTTTACTTTGATGTTTCGGCTTTGGCGCTCGACGCTTTTCCAATGCTTCTGCGAGCACTTCATCAACAGTTTCTACAAAGATGAATTTTATCCTCTTTTTGACTTCCTCCGGTACATCATCCAGATCAAATTCATTACGCTTGGGTAAAATCACCGTCCTTATTCCATTGCGATACGCCGCAAGGATTTTTTCTTTAATACCGCCAACTGGGAGAACTTGTCCACGCAAGGTGATTTCACCCGTCATGCTCAAGTTACGCCTGACTTTTCGCCCGGAAAGCAAGGAAACAATCGAAGTGGCCATCGCCACTCCGGCGGAGGGTCCATCTTTAGGAGTTGCTCCTGCAGGAATATGCAAATGAATATCGGTTTTTTCAAAGAAATTGTTGTCCAGCCCAAGCTCCTTTTCCCTGGCGCGCACATAAGATAATGCAGCCCGGGCCGACTCCTGCATTACATTACCTACCGAGCCGGTGATCTGGAATCCCTTATTGCCTTTCATGCGCGTTGACTCAATAAACAAAACTTCGCCCCCATATGGCGTCCATGCCAACCCCGGAACCACACCTGGGACAGAAGTCCGCACACTAATCTCCTCTGACCCGTGAAAGATCGGATGCTCTAGAAATTCCTCCACCGATTCAGGGGTAATCTTAAAGGTTTGGCCTTTCCCTTCAGCGATAATTGTGCCCACTTTCCGGCAGATCGCGCCAATACGACGCTCCAAATTTCTCACACCAGCCTCACGGGTATAGCCTCGAATGATTTTTTGCAGGGCACTATCACTGAACTTGATTTCCGATCTACGCAACCCGTTTTCGCGAATCTGGCGAGGAATCAGGTATCCTTTCGCGATCGCAATTTTTTCCGAGTCCGTATAACCTGATAGATAGATGATTTCCATTCGATCCCGCAACGGACCTGGGATGGTTTCCAAGGTGTTGGCGGTAGTGATAAAAAATATTTGAGAAAGATCGAAAGCTACTTCAAGATAATGATCTCGAAATTCACGGTTCTGTTCCGGATCAAGCACCTCCAACAAGGCGGACGCCGGATCTCCGTGAAAGTCGAACACCAATTTGTCAACTTCGTCCAGCATAAACACCGGATTGCGGGTTTCATTTCGACGCAATGCCTGAAGGATTCGTCCCGGCATTGCCCCAATATAAGTCCGGCGATGCCCCCGTATTTCAGCCTCGTCTCGAACTCCTCCTAAAGACAGACGTATAAATTTACGATCCATAGCACGCGCAATCGATTGTCCCAAAGAGGTTTTTCCCACTCCTGGCGGGCCGACAAAGCACAAGATAATGCCCTCACGCTCGCGGCGGATTTCGTCACGACTCTTTCGCTGTTGCGGCTTGCGCTCCAACCGTAGCTTGCGAATGGCCAAGAACTCCAAGATCCTTTCCTTGACGTCTTCCAAGCCATGGTGATCTTTGTCAAGAATCTCGCGTGCATGGGCGATATCTATATTGTCCTCGGAGAGCTTTGACCAAGGTAGATTAACAAGCCAATCCAAATAGGTACGAATAACTCCATATTCAGCTGCGGCAGTGGGCAATCGGGTCAATCGTTCGAGTTCACGACGCGCCTGCTTCTCTGCCTCTTCAGTCATATTGGCGTCCTCGATCTTCTTTCGAAATTCCTCCGCCTCAACTGCCTGCTCATCTTTTTCGCCCAGCTCCCGCTGGATAGCTTTCATTTGTTCCCGTAAAAAATAATCCCGCTGAACTTTTTCAATTTCTTCACGAGCTTCATTCTGAATTTTCTGGCCCAGCGATAATACTTCAGACTCGCGCACAAGCAGGCTGATCAATTTGCGCAATTTCTCAGTAGTTGAATCAAGCTCAAGTAATTGTTGCGCCTCTGCCAAGTCAATTCTCTGGAGGTTTGCGATCGTATAGGCAGTCTGCAGTGGATCTTCAAGAGCCAGGACAGATGAAACCAGCTCTTCAGGCAAAGAAGGGATGAGCTGGGCAATTTCGTGGAATTGATCTCTCGCATTCCTGGCTAACGCGTCCATTTCCAATCCCTCTTCAACTTGCTCGGGAGCTGGTTTAACTCTCGCTTTCAGGTAAGGTTCTTCAGCGACAAACTCTCCTAGACGAAAGCGTTCCATGCCCTGCACGAGTAACCGAATCGTACCATCCGGAGCCCGTAACAAACGGTGGACAATAGCAATTGTGCCAACACGATACAAATCGGTCGGACCCGGGGTTTCTAACTCCGGGTTAATCGCAGCCACCAGCCCAACCAATTTGTCCGAAGCGACTGCATCATCCACCAATTTAATTGAACGGGGTTGCCCCACAGTCAGTGGAACAGCGGTTTGCGGATAAACTACAACTCCTCGCAGGGGCAGGATTGGTAAAACATCTGGGGAAGAGGCGGGTTCTGTGCCTGGAGATTCACTTCCTTGTTGCTCTTCCAGCAAAGAATCACCGGCTTGCGGGGTAATTGGCAACATTAGAAAATCCATCAACGATATATCATATTCTGCTATCCAGGCCAATAAATCAACCATATTCGAGTACCAGCGGGATGCGACCATTCCAAAGTTCTATTGTTCTTGGATATCGACGTGTGTGGATTTGGCTTTGGGTAAAAGTACTGTAAGAAATCCCCCACGATAATCTGCCCGGGCAGATTCAATTTCCACGGGGCCAGGGAGCCCAACAACTGTTTCGAATTTCCCAAATCGAATTTCCATCTGTTGGTATGCTCGCCTTTCAGGTTGCTCTGATCGGTTTCCAGTTATAAACAGAAGATTATTCTCTAAGACAATCTCGAAGTCTTCCTCTTCCAACCCAGCGATCTCAACCCTCACTACGTAGTTTTCAGAGGTTTCGTACACATCCGTGGGTGGACTCCAAGCCCCCGTGCGCGTTTGGATTTGCCATCCAACCGCATGGAGAATTTCCCGCTTCGCTTCCGCCAAGGGCCCAGTAGTTGACCGGGATTTTCTAATGGGGGTAGGCATAAAGACTCCTTTTAAGCTCAAGACATACATTTGCCACGAGTAAAATAAGCCAATTCTTTCAGGACGCGTTTCATCTTTTGAATGTCTCTTCTTTTAGATCGAGCTATTTTGTTTGATGCTGGAATACATTTGATCTCCTGTAATACACTTCCTTCGAAACAAGCACCCCCGGCGGGATTCGAACCCACAACCAACAGCTTAGAAGGCTGCTGCTCTGTCCATTGAGCTACGGGGGCAAGTATCCTTGTGAATAATCGATAACAATGTAGAAAACTTTAAAGCATCGGTCGAAGGCCCTTATACACACGCGGACCACTCAGAGTACGCAATATAGTATCCGGCGGTCTATTCAATTGTGTGCCAAGTTCTTCAGAAGTAAGGGGGGTATTCTCATTAGTCAAGAAAAGCCTGAAGACTGCTTCAACCACAGCAGTGTGTGTATTGAGGAAATCGGGTTGGCGAGCGCAGTGCGACATTAAAGCGTGCTGAAACCCATCCACCGGTTTAATCTCCGCTGTTTTCGGATCCACCCAATCGACCATTTCACCTTCCACCACAGTCGCCAACAACGCCTGGTGCTCAGGGCATAACAAGGAACGAAGATATACATGCCAATCCCGTTCATTTTGTTTCCACCAATCAAAGTCAATATGAAAAGGGGTCTTTAATGTGGGCTTGATCAAGCTAAGACGTTTACCCTCCGCCATCAATCCTCCCTCACTTGCTGCTCTCCCAGCTTATAATGCAAATCTCCAACATGCACGAACTTTTCCGGTTGACCCGCCAATAAGGCCAGAATGGGGGCTATGGGCGCACGCTGGACAATGTTAACTGCGGCATATAAATCCTGGGCATGAATATGGCCTTGTGGATTTATCTTGGTTAATTCTCGCATAATTTGTTCGACATTTTTTTCAAATGGCGTACGTTTCTTTTGAGGCCGGGTCCATAGTAAATCTACTGCCTCAATAGCGGGTATTGCGTACGCCATACGATCATTAATTTCCGCCGTGATGGTTTGTTTCAATAACGCAAACACGACACCCCCATCCGTACCAACAATCGCCGTTCGAACCCAATCTTTGGTTGTTCGATGTGTGCGAGCTTTGATGATCACTTCGCCCGCATTTTCACTTCGGCGAATGTGGATTAGACTTCCTGGCATTAATTCATGAGCTTCATACCACTCTCGAAGGCCGCTAACGTACCGGTGCTCACGAACAACCCAAGCCGGCAATTTCTCTCCGCTTTCACCGTCTACAAGGGTAAACCGTACGCGTGGGGATTCGTATGCCGTCGGGAACATCGAATGAACCCTGGATGTGATTGGTAACGTGCCTGCACGCCAGTGAGGAAATACCAAGCTGATCGTGACCTCTTCCAAACCCGATTCAAGATGCTCAAGTCCTTCAGATAATTCATCGTCCAGTTGGTCTTCAAGTTGAAGCATTTCCTCAGTCAGAAGATCGCGGTCATATGGAATCGGTGTGTATTGTAAATAAATTGGTACTTCTTTGACACTTTCAGGTTCCAGGCGCTTCAGGCACCAGAGTACCTCACCTGCCGGTCCGACCTCGTCAAAACGATCGTCCTCTTGCAAAGCAAGGTTCAGTGAAAATTCAGCTAATTTTGGATTGATACCTTCGGGAAGCTCTACGTCTTTAAGTAATTCTGAAGTCGGTAAAGGTTCGCCGGTTGCCATATCCAAGACCGCCTCAGCTAAATTCAGATGTCCTTGATTAACGTCGATTAGCAATGCCCGAGGAAACCATTTCCCTGCAATTCGAACCAGGTCCCGGTCGGCTTGAAAGGCAAGGTCTAATTCATGCTCTATAGACGATCCGTAATCTGTCAACAATTGTTCGATATCGTCTGATTTTTCTTCAATGCTCTGCTCAGAAATTTCATTCAATTTATGGTCTTCAAGGCTGGCAGCAAAAAAACGCTTTTCCCCTTCTTCCAATTCGACAGTGAGGACTTCAAAGTTTTCATATTGTGGATTAGAACCAGGTCGTATGGATTTTACTTCACCCCTCATCCATTCCAGCGCCGGGAAAGCGATTTTATCCCCGGTTTTATACTTGTTTTTTGGGATATATATCTTCCCACCTGCACGCCTTTTTTCCGCCAACTTTTCTTTTTCGATCCGAAGACGCTCTTCAATAAAAACACGAACCAATTCTCGAATGGATTTTGGGGTTTCACTTTCGAATAAATGGTTATGCAATCGTTCAACATCTTGCTTTGTGATGGAAATCTTAAGCCAGTAATCTGCTGGGATTGTTTGTGAGGGAGCGACCATGGATTGCCTTGTGAAATTTTTTTACGGCTGTAATGAAGATTGTGAATGCTTCACGCCACCAAATTTATATTATACCCTAACCACATGCGTTAGAAAAAATC
>CAZULT010000002.1:0-81334 GCA_964621295.1 uncultured Anaerolineaceae bacterium
TTTAGCTTTCGACCAACTCGTTCTCCATGTCCGAACTTATGTCTGAATATCAGTTTTGTCAGTTGCCTTTTGCCAAAAAACACGGTAAGATAAGAAAGCAATGCTACAGAGATTGATCTGGTTCCTTAGCGGCATTATGCTTGCCAAGGCGGCCTAACCAGCCTGACGGGTGACCTATACCTGCCAGGTTTTTTTATCTCTGTTTGTAACCATTGCCAAATTTCACACAAGGAGAAAGAATGCAGACACCCTGGGAATATCGTTACGCCCACCGTACGTCTCGCATGGGCAGTTCCGTCATCCGCGAATTGCTCAAACTTACCGAACAGCCCGACATCATTTCCTTTGGCGGAGGGCTGCCCGCGCCGGAGGTCTTTCCGGTGGAGAAAATCAAAGAAGCCTGTAATACCGTCCTTGAACAGCAGGGCGCACTGGCATTACAGTACAGCACCACCGAGGGCTATCTACCATTGAGGGAGATGATCGCCCGTCATAATGCCCGCTTTTCAGTAGAGATCGCTCCCGAAAACATCCTGATCACCTCCGGCTCGCAACAGGCGCTGGACTTCATCGGCCGGCTTTTCATTAACCGCGGCGATCACGTCGTGGTCGAATCCCCCACCTACCTGGGCGCCCTCCAGGCCTGGAACGCCTACGGCGCCGAGTACGTTTCGGTCCCCTGCGATGAACACGGCATGATCGTGAACAAGCTGGAAGAAGCGCTGCGCGTCGGGCCCAAGTTCATCTACATCCTGCCGAACTTCCAGAATCCCTCCGGAGCGACGCTTTCCCTGGAGCGACGCAAGAAACTGGTGGAACTGGCCGATAAGTACGGCGTACCCATCGTGGAAGACGACCCATACGGGCAACTGCGCTACGAAGGCGAGCACATCCCCTCCGTGGTGCAGCTCGACAGCCGCTTCCGCGGGCCGAACGGCGGAACGTATAGCGGCAATGTCATTTACTTGAGCACCTTTTCGAAACTGCTGGCTCCCGGCATCCGGCTTGCCTGGGTGGTCGCGCCGCAGCAGGTGATCCGCAAGCTGGTCATGGCCAAGCAGGCCGCCGACCTGCACACCGCCACATTCAACCAGATCGTGGCGTACGAGGTCGCCAAAGGCGGATTTCTGGACGAGCACGTCAAGGTCATCCGCGCCACGTATAAAGAGCGGCGGGATGTAATGCTGGAAACCATGGCGGAGGTATTCCCAAGCGAGGCGCGCTGGACCCACCCGAAAGGGGGCATGTTCCTATGGGGTATTCTCCCTGTGGGCATGGACGCCGCCGAGGTGCTCAAGGTGGCCATCGAGAAGAAAGTGGCCTTTGTACCGGGCTTCGCCTTTCACGCCAATGGCGGCGGCGAGAATACCATGCGCCTCAACTTTTCTTATGCGCGTCCCGAAGTCATCCAGGAGGGGGTTACCCGCCTCGGGCTGACCCTGAAGGAGATGCTGAGCAAGAACGGGAAGTAACCGCCATTCATATTCCCGGTTCGCATACCGAGGTGAGTGCCACGCACTTTGAACGTGCGTGGCACTTTTAATGCAAGTCCGGCTGGTTGAGCAGGCGGCGTGCCGCTAAACGCCGCTTCGCAGTACTCGACCAAAGCCGATGTACCAAAACTGGGGAAGCAGCAACCCCAGTAATCCAAGTGCTCTTACTATGTAGGAGATTGCCGTGTCGGCCTGCCCTCTTCGCACCCTTCCCCTACGCTCTGCTCCGGGGACGCTTCGCAGTCGGCGGGTACGATGTCGCGAGGGATCCGCGGTGGCTTCTTTGCAAAGATATGAAAAAAGGAGCGGGCTTTCGCCCGCTCCTTGCGTTCGATACTAAAAATCAGTACCGAGCCCGCCGTCGTCCTCCCCGCCCAGGTCCGGCAACGCGGCCTCGATGTCTTCCGGAGACTGGCCCTTCTCCAGGCGGTCGACGACCTCGTCGAATTCAGGAGGCAACTCTTCGCCCATTTCCTTGCCCATCTTGCGCATTACGCGTCCCAACTCCTGAGGGTTGTCCTCGAGTCCTGCCAGTGCCGAAGGGTCGGCGAAATCTTCCAGACCCTCCAGGCGGCTTTCCTCCGATTTGGCAATGCGCACTCGGTTCATGCGCCGGCGCACATTCTGGCTCCCGCAATGAGAGCAGGCTACCGGCTTTGTGCCGTAGTCATCGTAGGAAAGGAACACATCAAAACGTTGTCGGCAATCTACACAGACATACCCATACATTGGCATACCCCTATTTTAGCAAAAAACTCGCCAGACCTCCAAAGCTTTCGAACCCTTTCGGTTACAATACGGGCATGTTCTCAACCCCAGAATTCAGCCTGCTGGCGCCGGAGCCATTGCTGATCGTGCTCTCCGGCCCCTCCGGAGTCGGCAAAGACACCGTGATGCAATGCATGCAGGAACGCGGGATGCCCTTTCATTTCGTGGTGACGGCGACCACCCGCCCCAAACGGGAGAATGAAATTCACGGGGTGGATTACTTTTTCGTCAGCAAAGAGGCATTTGCCCGTATGATCGAACAGAATGAGCTGATCGAATACGCCATCGTCTACAACGATTACAAAGGCATCCCCAAGCAGCAAGTGCGCGAGGCTCTATCCAGTGGCCAGGATGTGGTCATGCGCCTGGACGTGCAGGGCGCGGAGACCGTGCGCAAATTGGCGCCGGAAGCCCTGCTGATTTTCCTCACTACCCGCAATGAGGAAGAGCTTGTCGAACGCCTGAAAGCACGCCAGACCGAAACCAACGAGGAACTGGCCTTGCGAATCGCCACGGCCAGAAAAGAACTCAAGCGCGTGGAGGCCTTCGACTACGTCATCCTGAACCAGGATTACAAGCTGGAAGAGACCGTCGATACCATTCGCGCGATCATCGAAGCGGAACACCACCGCGTGCAGCACCGAAAGGTCAATCTATGAATTCCACTCCTGCGGGCCCTTCCGCCGAATCGCCCCCCAGCCAGCCAAAGTCGGTCCCAATTACCATTCCGGCCATATCCCCACGGGTAACCTATGGCATCCTGGGGCTGACCGTTTTCGTCTATCTGTTGCAGGTCGTAAGCCAGGCTGTTTTCGGCTACGATCTGCCGGTTGCACTTGGCGCCAAGGCCAACGAGTATATTCGTGCGGGGGAGTTCTGGCGCTTCTTTACCCCCATGTTGCTGCACGGCTCGATCTTGCACATCGGTTTCAATATGTACGCGCTGTATATCTTCGGCATCGGACTGGAACGCCGCTACGGGCACAGCCGCTTTCTGGTGCTCTACCTGTTAAGCGGTTTTGCTGGGAGCGTGATTTCATTCCTGTTTTCCAATGCATACTCGATAGGCGCTTCAGGCGCGATCTTCGGGTTGATCGGTGCGGAAGGCATCTTCCTATACCATAATCGCGAGCTGTTTGGGAACCAGTTCAAGCAGGCCATCGGCAACATCGTCTTTGTGGTCGCCATCAACCTTTTCCTGGGACTACAACCCGGCATCGACAACTGGGGGCACATTGGAGGCTTGTTGGGAGGCTTAATGTTCGCCTGGTTTGCCGGGCCGCACTGGGTTCTGGAAGGGATCTACCCCAGCCTCCGGCTGGTAGACCGGAGGGAAGGGCGTGAGGTGGTGTTAGGTAGCGCCATCGTATTGATCGTCTTCAGCGCGCTGGCCATCCTCGGTATCCTTTTTCCCTTCGTTTAGTGAACTGCAAAGGAGGAGTACGATGTCGCTCTTGAATGCACTGGTCGGTGCTGCGTTGTTGCTTTTTGGGCGCAAAGTCTTCTGGCTGTTCGTGGCCGGAGCCGGCTTTGTGGCCGGCATGTCGTTGACCTCCCGTGTGATACAGGGGCCTGAGTGGGTCGCCGTCTTGGTCGGTCTGGGGATCGGGTTCCTGGCCGCATTGCTGGCCCTGGTCTTGAAACGCTTTGCCATTGGTCTGGCGGGGTTTCTGGTGGGCGGCTATCTGGCCTTGCAGTTCCTGACACCGCTCTTTAGCCTGGACCAGAATTGGTGGCCCTGGCTGGCCTTTGTCATCGGCGGGATCCTTGGCGCGATCCTGGTCAACGCTGTTCTGGATTGGGCGTTGATAGGATTGTCTTCCCTGGCAGGCGCCTCCTTAATCACCGAGGCGTTCGGTGCGCGTCACGTGGCAGGGTTGCTGGTGTTCATACTGTTGCTTGTCATCGGTGTAGCTTTCCAGGCAAGAGAGTTAAGAAAAGAACAACGTAAACTTTAGCAGTAGATCATTTCTACGTAGCAGGGAGGCTTCCATGAACCTGTGGTCCAAGGTCCAGATCGGGCTGGCGGCAGTGGCCTTCCTGTTTGCTTTTGTGGGGGACAGGCTTTCCATCCCAGCCCTGCTCTATTTCGGGATATCCCTGTTTGGCTGCGCTGCCATCGCAATAGGCCTGGAAGCCATGTTTACGAACAGCATCGTTTTATACCGGCAACGTAATTACAGCGAAACCTACCAGGAAATCGCCGCGTACGCGCAGGGCGTACAATTTTGCCTGATTGGAGTCTTTTTCATTGGTACCGCACTGGCAGCCTATCTTAACGACGGGCGCGAGATATTCCTGTACCTGGTCAGGAGGCCCTGGCCGGTGCTAATGGTCTTCGGCGTATACTGCCTGATGCAGGCCATCATCGTCCTGGGGGAGTCGGTGGAGCAAAAGCAGAGCACACGCTGGGTTGTGATCGTTAAGTTCATCATTGGCGGATTGCTGCCCGGGGGGATACTGGTCGTGATCGGACTGGGCGCATTGGGGTTAGGCTTGTTCGAATTCTTCGCGCCTGCCCAATTCGATGCGCTTGGTGGTGGCTTCCTGGAAGTTCTTTTCGGCGCATAATTTCGAATTTGTGCCCGGTTTTTTTTACAGAACACGTAAAAAGGAGACCGGCGCTCGTAAAGCGCCGGTCATCTGTGTTCACCTGGAAGATAGTCTGCTGAGTGATCCTCTCAGGGTTTGATCTCAAAAACTGTCCCCGCGCTCGTGCCCTGCACGTCCGGGAAGAAGGCCAGCCAGGCATGCGCCGGTAGCACGTGGAATTCGCCGGCAGAGGTCGGGAGCAGCGTATAGGTCAGTTCGTACGTCCCGGCCGGCAGGTAATCCGCCATCCAGCTGATGCGGTCGTCATGGAGCTGCGGCTGGTTGAAATACCACCAGCCCCAACCCTGTGAGTAAGGGTGTTCATCATCCACCACCACCTGAGCCTCTGTCGTGTTTTCCCCTTGCTGGCTGGTCTTTAAGGTCCGGTTGAGCAGTTCCATCCCGGCCGGGATGAAGTCGTCGAGCACAACATAATAGGAATCGTTTTGTAATGTGAAGGTCAGCCGCGCAGTGAGGCGTGAACCAGGAGTTGTCCCAAATGTGGTGAGCGGCGCACAATCTTGCTGGCAGTTCCCGTCGAAATAAGCGCGGCTGACCTGGATGCCACGGCTGAGGGGTTGCGCGGAAGCAACCGGCTGGTCAAGCAAGAGCGCAGCGCGATAGTACAGCCGCCCCAAACCTTCGTCGTGCTCGAAAGTGAGCGCATTAGGTGAGTCCGCCGAGAGGTATTCAAGCGGAACGCTTGCCTGAATGGGATTGAGGATCTGCGTGCCGCGGGCTTCGCCGCTGGCGAGTGGTGCGCCGTTCACTTCAGCCGAAAAGCTGAAATCCGCCTGCAACTCGCCAAACCCCTGCATGGCCTGCGTCAACGCCAGGATGACCCAGGCGCTTTCGTAAGTGGACCCCCATAGACTATTTGCACCACGGTTCGCGACCAGGTAACGCACCGCTTCGATCAGGATCGGAGCCGCAGGATCGCGCTGCGCCAGAGCGTAGACTACCACTGCCGTGGTATAGAGCGGCGTTCCAGGGTTGCGCCAGGAACCCGTTCCGCTCTCCCAGTTGGCGCTGCTGGCCGTGCGTACGGCACTCGCCTCAAGGTTGGAAATCAAGTCTCTTGCGCGCGCGTCGCCCGTGGAGGCATCCTCGAGCACAAGCGCCAGCAGCGCCTGCGCCCAGGGGCTGAGCACATCCCGGCGATCATACAGGTCATCCAGCACAGACCCATCCTCCCTGGTCAACCCCCCACTTTGCTGCAATGCAAAAACGGTGAACACCAACCGGTCAAGTTGCCATGGTTGCAGCGCCTTGATCGAGACACCTGCCAGTTCATTCTCGCGAATGTACTCATGAGCTCGTTCAAAGATCCGATCTGGGATACTGCTGCCTGCCTGCCGGGCCTGGGACAATCCGAACAACACATAGGCGCTGAGGTATCCATCAGAACGTCCGCCATGGATCCATCCCCATCCGCCATCCACGTTCTGATTGCCGATCAGGGCAGTGAGGCTGTCCTTCACGTTGGCGTCCAGGCGTTCTTGGAGTTCCGGGATATGCAAGCCAGAGGCCTGCAACGCCTGGTAGGTTTCCAGGTTTGGCAGCAGGTAAGAGAGCACTGCCTCGTTGTTACAAAAACACGACGGTACCGGCAAGGCCTTCAGACTCTCAAGCAACGTTCCAGCCAGCGAGCCGGTCATCTCGACCTCCAAACCACCGCCGAGTGGTGCGAAAGAGTGCGGCAGGCTGATCACCTCCAGCCGCGAGCCGGCCTCGGCAAGCATCCCGGAGGTCACAAAGGTGTGCGGTGCTGAGTACGTAAGGATCGGTATCGGGCCCAGTGCCGGTTTTGCAGCATCCTGCAACGCTGCGCCCGCGCTGCGGCCGTTGGCTGAAAATGTCAGATCCGCTTCAACCCCCTCCTCAGCTGTCCCCCACCAGGTCACTCGCAAGCGATCGTTTGCAGGAACGGTCACGGTCCGGGTTGCTTCGTCCGGTTGGTCCAGGGTGAAACCTTCAGCCTTCAAACCCACCGTGACCTGGACATCCGCCGCGGTATTGTTATGGACGATGGCGGCCATTTCAACGTGGTCTCCCAAAACCATGAAACGCGGCGTGACCGGCCGCACCAGCAAGGGTTTGGTAGTGACCACTTCGCTTTCCGCCTGCCCGACGCGCGTGTCCTGTGTCAGGCCGCGAGTTTCGATCAGCCAGGTCGTCAGGTTGTCAGGCAGCGAGATCATTACCCGCGCCTGGCCCTGTGCATCGGTGGTGAAGGTTGGATTCCAGTAGGCGGTGTCGGGAAACTGCTCGCGGACAAAGGGGATCTCTTCGCCACCACCGCCACCCATCCCGCCTGGTGGCTGGCTCAGATAGCGCCCGCTGTAGGCTGCCAGTGAAAGGCTGGTATCGACTCCTAGGGGCTGTCGCCCGTAAAAAGCGGACATGATATCGGCCGAGTTAGGATCGGCCAGAGCCAGCACCGCCTTGTCCACTATGGAAAGCGAGAACTCGCCTTCAACGGGGTTACCCTGGTCGTCGCTGACCTGCAAACTCAGGGTGATCTCGCCTCGCGGTTGGCTGATCTCGGGCTCAGCGGTCACCTCAACCTGCAATTCCTGCGCAGCAGGGTCGACCTCGATATCCAAATAGCCCTGACGGAATTGGTTCTCCGGACCTAATAACGTGGCAGAGATGAACACGTTAGGCGCATCTTCGGTCCCCAGCGCCAAGGAATAACTCGTCCCCGCGGCATCCAGTGTGAGCACTTCCGCCTGCATGACTTTGCCCCGCTCGACCGTCAACAACGCCCGAATGGGTTCACCAAACGGGTTAGGGATGAAGATCGTCGCATCCTGCCCCGGCTGGTAACTCTTCTGGTCGGCCGTCAACCGGAGGCGGTCATTGAGCAAACGCGGCCAGGTAGCCGTCCCTTGACCGCCCACCCAGAGCAAGATCTGAGTCCTGGCCCCTTGACCGGATACGTCAAGGATATAGGTTCCGGGGTCTTTGGGCGTGAAAGACAGGCGCGCTTTGCCGTCCGGACCGGTCGACAGGTCGCTGCTGGTCACCTGCGAATAGACGGGCTCGTAGGTAGGACTTTCAAACAACCAGCCTGAAGGAGCATCGACGCGCTCCCAATGCACTTGCTTGAACTCGGCCCGCAGGTCGCGCGAGGGGCTGGCTTCCCGGTCCCAATCAGCCGTGAACACTTCAAAGCCGATGGCTTTACCGCTCTGGCCGATCCACTGGTCCGGCCGCACTCCAATATAAAAGTCGGCCGGATGAATGACTGCTTCCGCCTGGGCGCTCACCGGAAAGCCGCTCTCATCCTGGGCGGTAAGTTCCAGAGTCAAACGTTGTGGCGATTCAGACTCCGGCAGCTCGGGGAAATCCAACTCCAGGGAGCCGTCCTTTCCCGTACGCGCTATCCCGTTGTCCAGCGTGCGGCCAAACGGATACCCCCTTCTCCAGTACGGTTGTAACCAGCTGTCATCGAAAACGCCGGTCTGGTAGCCCGGAAGAGAGAAAAAGCTGGAAAAGTCGTATAAGACCCAGTGGACATCCAGGCCCGAAGCAGGAGAACCGAAATAATAATTCGCCTGCGCCTGGGCATGTAACTGCCCATCCAACGACAACCGGGACTCGTCAAGAGATAGCTGCAATTCGAACTCTGGCTTGCGGTATTCCGCCACTTCGAAGTAAATGCTGGCTTCCAAATCATTGTTGAACAGGCGGTAGACGCCTGGCGGCGCTTCGGCGGATAGCTCGTACTCCCCGTGAACGGTCCCATATGGAGAAATCGGCAGATCAAACGTCTGCAAAGTCAGGCCGGCTTGATCCCGCAATTCCAGGGCGAGCGAGGGGAATGGCGGTAATTCATAGCGCCCATTGAAGGCCTGCCGCACCACGCCCCGAAAGTAAACGGTCTGCCCCGGACGGTAGATCGGCCGATCTGTATACAGATAGGTTTCCGTGTGAGGTGGTTGTTTGGAATACGATAGCCCGAACTCCCAGGGAGAAACGCCGGTGTTCCAGGATGAGAACGCCAGCCCAAATGTCTCCTGCCCCGGCTCGCTCAGGATGGCAAGCATCGCTCCATAGGCATTTTCGGGTGGCTCGAACTCCCCCTGCCATATTCCCTGGTCATCCGTCGTTCCGCTAGCCAGCAGCACACCTTCCGTATCATAGACAGCCACTGGCGCATCGGCCACCGGTGAATTCGTGCGCAAGTCGATAGCCCAGATCAAGGCATCGGTGCTTCCCGCCTTGAACGTCAGATTGATATAACTGGACACGACAAGGCTGTACGCGACCTGACCGCCTCCTGGCTGGTGCCCGATGCCATAATCTAACGCGCCCTGCGCATCACCGACTCCTTCCAGCAATTGGGGAGAAGTCGCCCTGACGTAATACAAGCCCGGAGCGAGTTGCTGCCCTGGGGCGGCCAGCGGGAGCGTAATGGTCTCGTTTCGGCTGGGCGGCAGGCGATAGGTCTGGGAGAACGAGCTGGGATTCTGAAGCACGAAGGTGCGTCGGGCATCATGGCCTCCCGGTCCTACCAGTGTTTGGAATTCACCAAGGGTCAGTGAGGCGATTGACACGTCCACGCGCGTGACATTGACGGCACTGGCGTAAAGCAGTGATTCTTCCGGGCGGACGAAAAGCGCAACCCCGTTGTAGGGCATGCTCAGATTGGGAGCCACGGGGGGCGTACGGAAGTTGAGACGATAGGTTGCATTAAGAGGCTGGCCCCAGCGATCCAGCAGGGTAGGCGAAATGATCACACTGTACGTTGTCTCAGGATCGTAGAACCCATGAAGATTTACGGCTGTACCATTCAGGGAGACCTGCAAACCGGGGACTTCCGGTGTGACGCTGATCGCCTCTTCCAGGTCCTGGTCCCCCGCTACTGGCGAGCTGAAGAAAATGCGCACACTGGCATTCTCCTTTTTGACCGTACCTTCCTGCGGTACACTGCCACTCACTTTGAAATCGCCATAGGTGAAGAACTGGACCTGTTGTTCGATTGCAAGAGGCGTGCCGCTCACCGCCCTGGCCTGATTGCTTAGCGTCAATGTATACTCGGTGCCTCTCTCTAACCGCTCGTCAGGCAGGAATGTTACGGTCGCATGGTCTTCCGTCCATTCAAAGGTCCCTGGCAGCGTACGGTCGCCCCGCCGAAGCGAAAAGCCGGTTTCCACACCACCGGTATCCATGGCCTGGTTGAAGGTCAGAGTGAATTCAGGCTCGAGGCCCAAAGGAGTCTCACTCGACGGCTCGAGGGACACCAAACGAGGCAAAGCAGTTTCAAAAGACCATTCCAGCGAGTCCCCCGCCTTTCCAAGTGAAGCTCCTGAAGTGGATACCAGTTCTGGATTGAGCAGGGCTCTATAGGTAACGCCCCCCGCCAGGGCAGGTTCAGGATAGAAGATATAGGTACTGGTCGACAACCATTCCCCGCGCCCCTCGACGGTTGGATCCAGGACGAAGGCGTCAGGGAGATTTTCCAGCTGACCTAAAGGCACCACGGGTTGGTTGAAGGTCACGGCGACAGCCGCATTGGGATCGATATCCTGGCTGTTCGGTTCAGGCAAGAAACTGAGCCCCTTCAGTGGTGCGGAAGTTGTGAACGTCAGCGTGACGGGCTCGGCAAGACTTAAGCCGTTAGCGGCCTGGGCGGAAGACAGGATGGCCACTGTGAGTTCGGCGCCCGCCTCATAGGACGGATCCGGGGTAAATACCAGGGTGGCATCGTCTTCCCAACTCAGGGAGCCGGACGGGAGGCCGAATAAAGCCGACTCGACTGAACTCCGCTCCATGGGTTGGCCGAAATAGAACGTGATCGACTGGTTCAACCCGATCTGGCTGCCGTCCGGTGGGGAGACTTCCGCCAGGACGGGCGGCAGAGGTTCCTGGTATGTGGTCGGTGTAGGTTGGGGGCCAGGCGTGGATACACCCGGCAGTACACATGAAAATGTCAGCACAGCCACCATAATGAAGATGATGGCTATATGGAGGTGTTTCCGGGGGAGGTGTCGGTCCATATTGACTCGCTTTAAAATCGGTGAACGTAAAATATTATACTCTGCCATTAAAAACAAACGGCGGGCCTATTGAGCCTGCCGTTCATGGGTCGTTGGGCTAGCTTACGTTTGCCAGCCGCGGGTCGAGCGCGTCGCGCAATCCATCTCCCAACAAGTTGAACGCAAGAACAGTGATCATAATAGCCACACCAGGATAGAACACAAGGTAGGGGGCCGTGAAAACCTGGTTTCGTTCCTGCCCCAGCATGGCACCCCATTCAGGTGTGGGAGGTTGCGCGCCCAATCCCAGGAAGGACAGTGCTGCCGCGTCCAGGATGGCAGTGGCGATGCCCAGTGTCCCTTGCACGATCAAGGGTGTCAACGCATTCGGCATGATGCGTTGGAAGAGTATCTGGAAGGCGTTGCCCCCCAACGCACGCGTTGCTGATACATAGTCCATTTCACGAACGGAAAGTACGCTGGCGCGCACCACACGGGCGTAAGATGGGATAGAAACGATCCCAATGGCCAGCAAGGCGTTCTGCAATCCTGGCCCTAAAACGGTCACGATGGCAATCGCCAGCAGCAGGGAAGGGAAGGCCAGCAGGACATCCATCACACGCATGATGACGTTATCAAGCCAGCCACCGGAGTATCCGGCGACAGCGCCCAGAAAGGTGCCAATCACAATAGCAAATGTTACGGTCGTGAAACCAATCAGGAGACTCAGGCGAGTGCCGTAAAGCACCCGGCTGAACTCATCACGAACATTACCATCAATCCCCATCAGATGTTGGGGTTGGTCCGCCGGGCAACCAAACGCATGAATGCAGGGAGCCTCGCGTGTCTTGACTGGTTCTACACCTATAAGAACGTGCAATGGGTCATAAGGGGCAATCCATTGACAGGTGAGGGCAATGAGTACCAACATACCCAAAATTGCGGCTCCTACGAGAGCGGATTTGCGTTTGAACAGGCGCCGCCAGGTGATCTGCCATAAACTCACAGATTTCAGAGAGAGAACTTCCGGGTCAAGGCTGGCAATTTTTTCCGAATTAGCCATGATGAAATCCTATTCCAGCCGAATGCGTGGATCAAGGTATGCGTAAGAAATATCCACAATCAAGTTCAATGCAACAAAGAATACAGCGATAACCACGGTGAACGCTTGCACGATACCGTAATCGCGGGCGGTAATTGAGTCATAAATAATACGCCCCACGCCGGATAAATTAAAGACCGTTTCAGTCAACACGGCGCCGCCCAGCAGCCCACCAAGGGACAAACCAATGACGGTTACCAGAGGTAGAAGCGCATTTCGAAAGGCGTGCTTCATAACCACTACCCTTTGGATCAAACCCTTGGCTCGTGCGGTCCGGATGTAGTCTTGGCCAAGCACTTCAAGCATACTGGAGCGTGCCATGCGGGCTATCAGCGCCATAGGAATTGTGCCAAGGGCTACTGAAGGCAAGATCAGGTGCATGAGCGCATCACGCAAGAGACCCCAATTCGCGCTGAGTAATGCGTTGGTGACGTTCATGCGGCCAATAAAATCCATAACATTATACGCAAGACTGCCTTCTGTTAAATCCAAGCCCCAAACTTGCCAAAAAGGCACTGTCAAAATTCCTGGACTTAACCTTCCCGAGGGAGGCAATTGAAGTGGTGTGCCTTTCAATGCAAGGGCAAAGATATACGCCAGCATTAATCCTAACCAAAAAACTGGCATAGAGACTCCGATATTGGCCCAAAACATGGTCAAAACGTCGACCCATGAATTATGCCGTACGGCGGAAATCACCCCCAATGGTATACCAACAATTAAACTGACAAAAAGGGCACTGAAGCTCAACTCGATGGTGATCGGTAGGCGTTCTACCAGCAGATCAGTCACAGGCTTGGAGAAGCGGAAGGAACGCCCAAAATCTCCCTGTGAGATTTCTTGAATATAAATTCCGAATTGAACAGGAATAGGTTTATCCAACCCATGGCGGTGAATAAATTCATTACATACTTTATCGGTAGCTTTTTCGCCCAGAATAGCACGGCAGGGATCGCCTGGAATCCAACGAGCAAGAGTAAATGTGACAAAAAGAATCCCTAATAATACAGGAATGCTGGATAAAAGTCGGCGCACTATATAAGTTAACATATCTTTGGTGAGACCCCCGGCAGAATGCCTCCCGCCGGGGGTCCAATTGAACTTCCTTGAACTGGTGAACTATTCAGCGGGGGCGTTCAAGAATGAACCGAACAGAGCGCTGAAGTACGTGAAGGCACCCGTGTTACCGGTGTGCTGCGGGTTAGCAGCATCCCAATAAGCCATGTAGGAAGCCACCACATCGTTCGCATCGAGCATTGTGCCGTCATGGAACTTTACGTCTTGGCGTAACGTGCAGGTCCACACGGTCAGATCTGTATTGGCCTCACACTTTTCAGCCAATGAAGGTACGACCTTCGTGCCGCCGACTTCATAGGCCAGCAAAGACTCATTGACCTGCTCACAAGCGCGCAGGGATTCGCCGTCGGTCTCATCCGGGCAATAGAGCGAAATCGGCTCGGCATTTTGCATCCAGACGAACGTATCCTGTCCAGGAATCTCCATGATCGAGAAATTCTCATTACCCAGCGGGCTGGCATGTGCGCCTTCAACGGCCGCTTTGTATGCGAGGCCTGAGCCGCCATGTGCCACAGGGATCATGGGAACGTGCTGCTTAATTAGATTATTGGCTTCAACGTAGAAGGGTTCACGAGCGGCATCATCGGCCAGAGATGCTCCTGATTTCAAAGCACCAGTGATGTCATCGAATTTGTCGCCGAACTGCTTGGAAGAGCCAGCACCAAAGTGGTAATCCAGGAAGTTGGTCTGATCAGGATAGTCAGCGCCCCAACCCAGCAGGTGCAAGCCGCTAACCTCACCGGAGTCAGTTGCATCCAGAAATGCGCCGGATTCCATGACCACGATTTCAGCATTGATGTTCAAGTTTTCCTTCAACTGGGCTTGAATATCCTGAGCAACTACACCCGGTTGCGGTAAGTAGGAGCGGACAACATCGCGATAGGTGATCGTGGTGTCAAAGCCATCCGGGTAACCGGCATCGGCTAGCATTTGCTTGGCGGTGGCGGCATCAAACTCATACCACTTGTCACCGACACAACCGTTCGGGATCGAACACGGGGTGAAGTAATCCGCTACTTCAGAGCCAGCGGGGTAGAAGTTATCTACAATGCGCTGGCGGTCGATGCCCATGGCCACAGCCTGGCGAACCATCTCGTCATCAAAGGGGGCATAGGTGTTGTTCATCCCAATATAGAAGATGTTCAAAGCCGGGCGTTCTTTCAGTTGAAGGGTTGAATCGGCTTCAACCGTGGCAAAGTCATCGGGGCCGATGTTGTCGATACCGTCTACGGTACCGGACTGCAGTTCAAGCACGCGCTGTGCAGACTCGGCACTCCAGCGGAAGACCAGTGTGGGGGTTTTAGCTGCATCACCCCAATAATCTTCGTTACGGGTGAACACAAGTTGGTTGCCGCGTTCCCATTGCTCGACCATATAAGGGCCTGTTCCAATGGGTTTTTCGAGCATGTCGCCGGTGCCACCAGTCGACTCAAGGTAATCACTTGACTGAATCGCAAAGGCCGAGAAGGCAACTTTGGACGGGAAGGCGGGGTCAGCGTAGCACAAATCAAATTTTACGGTGTATTCATCGACAGCTGCGATGGACTTAAACTCACCACCGTAATCGCAATTTGGTGCTTCTTGCATCATGGCCTCAAAGGCAGGCATAGCGGGGGCTTCGGTTGCAGCCGGAGCTTCCGTCTCTGCGGGAGCAGCGGGCTCAGTTGCTTGGCCGGGGCCACATGCCGCAAGAACCATGCTGGCCAAAATGACCAGCGAGAATAGAAGTATTAAATGGCGTTTCACTTTTTCTCCTCCGAGAATTGAATGTTGGATACAAACAAGGTACATGGATTCGTGATTAGGTTAGTTGATCGGATTGCCTCACCTCCTTATAAAACGGTATGCCGATTATACAGCAAAAATGGGTAATCTCAACACCCTGGAGAAGGGTCTTTAGGATTTCGCTATCGCGTATCGCGCTAGATCAGCCTTGGCATTCTCCACCCATTGAGTTGAACTTCGTCAGGCTTTTCCGTCCAAAGACCCGGTACTTTCGTGCCACAGTTTGGGCAACGCCCCTCACCTGTCAGGCCGTACTCCGTGATCACGTACCCGCTGCGCCGGATGACAACCTGGTTACAATGAGAACATACGGTGCTTTCGTACTCATCCACCCGCCCCGGCAGGTTGCCTGCGTAGACGTAACGGAGACCAGCCTCTCGCCCGATTTCAGAGGCACGTAACAGGGTCCCCGCAGGCGTATTTTCAGGCCCAGTCATCTTATAGTCTTTGTGAAAAGCGGTCACGTGCCAGGGAATGTCAGGTGAAACGCCGGACAGGAAGCGCGCTGTATCCCATAACTCTTCGTTCGAATCATTGAATCCTGGCACTACCAGCGTGACCACCTCCACCCACAGCCCCAATGCATATGCGCGCTGGATACTGTCGAGCACATGCTGGCGCACACCACCCAACTGCCGGTAGTTCACATCCCGCATTGATTTCAGATCGATTTTATACGCATCAAGATAAGGGTGTAGAAATTCCAGCGCTTCCGCGGTGGCGTTGCCATTGGAGACAAAAGCGCACTTTAACCCGGCAGCCTTGGCTTCCTTAAAGATCGAGACCGCCCATTCGCTGGTGATCAGCGGCTCATTGTACGATGAGACCAGCACCATCGCCCGGGCGCTCCTGGCAGCTGCAACCATCCCTTCCGGAGTTATCCGCCGGACGAACCCCAACGCAGCGTCAGCCTTAGGATCGCGCAAGACTTGTGAGGTCAACCAGTTCTGGCAATAATCGCAGTGGAAGTCGCAGCCAAGCATACCAAAAGTCAAGGCGTTTGAGCCAGGCAGGACGTGGTAGAAGGGCTTTTTCTCGATCGGATCGCTCTGCAATGCAGCCACGTATCCCCACGGAACACGCAGTTTTCCTTGTTCATTGTAGCGCACCTGGCAAATGCCACGCCTGCCGTCACGGATCAGGCAGCGGTGCGCGCACGCAAAGCAGCGCACCGCATGTTTTTTAAGTGGTTCGTAAAGCAACCCTTCCTGGGTCAGGTCATCCAGGACGTCAGCAAGTGTGCTCATTGTATAATCTGCCTATGCTCTCCATTGTAATTCAGGCTGGCGGCCAATCGCAGCGTATGGGCCAGGACAAGGCGCTGATGACCTTCCTGGGCGCTCCGCTGATTCAACGCGTCGTTGACCGCCTTGCTTCTATGGCAGATGAACTGCTGGTAACGACCAACCGTCCTGAAGCTTTTAGCTTCCTAGGCCTGCCGCTCTTCAAGGACCTCATCCCGGATCGCGGTGCATTGGGCGGATTGTATACCGCGCTTGCTTCGGCTTCCCATTCGGAAGTTGCCGTAGTGGCTTGCGATATGCCTTTTGCAAGCGCAGCGGTGTTGAGTCGTGCCCAGGAGATTTTGCTCCGCGAAGATGTTGATGTGGTCATCCCGAAAGCCGGGGGAGGGTTTGAACCTTTACATGCCGTCTATCGCCGGGAGACCTGCCTGCCTGCTATCCAGGCTTCCATTGCCGCAGATCAGTGGAAAATGATCGCCTGGTTTCCGCAGGTAAAAGTCCGGTCAATCTCAGAGAAGTCGCTCAACTCTTTAGATCCCACTGGTAGGGCCTTCTGGAATCTCAATACACCCGAAGAATTCGTCGCAGCGGAAGACGCGGCTAAAGCAGAAGCGGGATCCAAACATTAACGCACAACCAACACAGGGCAAGGCGCATGCTGCAGAACCTTCTGACTCTGGCTCCCTAATAAGGCGCCAGCCAGGCGACCCAAACCACGCGAGCCCATAATGACCAGATCACATTTCCGGACAGTTACGATATCAAGGATCGCCTCTGCCGGTGAGCCTTCCAGGATCTCCGTATGGACTTCACCTGGAATCTCTCCAACAGCTTGAACAGCCATCTGCAATATCGTTTCTGCCTCTTTCATGCGAGCGGTAATCGCGATTTGCAAGTTGGGTTCACCCAGGTATGGAGGAACTGCGTCGAAAGCAACCACAACTCGCAAGACCTCAGTTCTCATGCTGCGCGCCAGATCACCGGCGGTTTTGGCTGCGTTCAGCGCGTGCTCTGAACCATCAACACCCAACAAGATATGGTTGAACATCATACGTCTCCTAACCTCGGTTACAATCCTAGTATACATAGTACCAGACGAGGAATACAAGTGTCTGGTCAGGAGAAGACATGCCATTAGACCCTGCCATCATCCGCGAACATTTTCCAGCCCTGAAGCGACCAGCCGTCTTCCTTGACAACCCGGGCGGCACTCAGATCAGCAACATGAGCCTGGAAAGGATCAACCGTTATTTGCTGGAATGCAACGCCAATCACGAAGGCGCTTTTGAGACCAGCCGAAGATCTGACGAACTTCTGCAACAGGCACACGCCGCCGCCGCGGATTTTATGAACGCCGCCTCTCCAGACGAGATCATATTCGGAGCGAACATGACCACCCTGACCCTGCATCTCTCCCGGTCCCTGGCTCACCAGCTTGGTCCAGAGGATGAGATCCTGGTGACGCGTTTGGACCATGACGCCAATATCGCCCCATGGCTGCTGGTGGCCGAAGACCGTGGCTGCAAGGTTACCTGGGTAGATTTTGATGTGGAAGACGGCACATTGAAAGTGGATGAGTTCGAACAGGCGCTTGAGCATAAGCCCAAGCTAGTGGCCGTCGGATACGCCTCGAACGCGCTTGGGACCATTAACCCCGTACGAAAACTCACCAGGCTGGCCAAAGCAGCCGGCGCGCTGGTATACATCGATGCCGTGCAATACGCCCCGCATGGCCCGATCGACGTTCAAGGGCTGGGAACTGACTTCCTGGTTTGCTCTGCCTATAAATTTTTTGGCCCACATGTAGGTATGGCATACGGAAGGCTCGAATTATTGAACGACTTGCGTGCGTACAAGGTCCGCCCGGCACCCAACAACCCGCCCGGAAAATGGATGACCGGCACGGGTAACCATGAAGGCATTGCCGGGGTCCTGGGTGCGCTCGAATACTTTGAATGGCTGGCAAAAGAATTCGGACAGGAGCAGGTGGATCAATGGCAAGAAGCGGGATACACCGGTCGCCGATTAAACCTGAAAGCGGCCATGACCGCCATCCGGTCCTATGAATACGAACTGAGCCGTGCTCTCATTCAGGTCATCGAGTCCATCCCCGGAACCAGGATCTATGGCCTGACCGATATGAAACGCCTGGATGAACGCGTCCCGACCGTCTCGTTTACATTAAAAGACAGGACACCCCTTGAAGTGGCTACCCGGCTGGGGGAAGATGGATTTTACGTCTGGGATGGCAACTATTACGCCCTGGCTGTCACTGAACGGCTGGGAGTGGAATCCAAGGGGGGGATGGTGCGTGTCGGCGCTGTGCACTATAACACAGTGGATGAAATCCAACGCTTCGGTGAAGCCCTGGCAAAGATAGCGAAGGCGTAGCTGAAGAACTGGAAAAGGCGGGGAGATGCCAGGTGAGGGGATGTAGTCCCCCAAAGTGGCCCTGTATGGACAAATGCAGGGGAAATCATGTCTCGTATTAAATGGCAAACGCCAGGGTGAGGGGGGCACCCTAGCGCCTGCCGAATAAAATAGTACTACAAAGCAAGACGAAAAGCAATATTTCTAGCTTAGAAATTGATTAAAGTTTCAGGGAGGTACCCCGGGCGGGAATCGAACCCACATCAGAGCCTTAGGAGTGCCCTGTTCTGTCCATTGAACTACCGGGGCGCAGGGAGATTATAGCATCCCAAGGCACACATGCCAAGTTTACGACTCGCTCTGCGGCGCAGTTGGACCGTAATCCAATACCTGCCGAACCTGGGTATTTCCTTCCGATGGCCCGATAATTCCTTGTTCTTCCATCGTGTCAACCAACCGGGCCGCACGGGTGTACCCAATGCGCAATTTACGCTGCAGCATGGAGACTGAGACGCGGTCCTCCCGGCGCACCAAATCTACCGCTTCGCTGTAGAGCGGGTCTCCCGGCTCCTTTTCCATCTCTTCCCACAAGGGCTGTTGCTTAAGCGGTATGCCTGGGGGCACGGCGTCCACTGCTGTGCCTGCAGCCGCATATGGGTTGGCAGTGATGCTCATCTGAATGCGCCAGAATTCCACCAGGCGTTGTATTTCTGGGTCCGAGACGAACACCCCCTGCAAACGCAATGGAGCCGGAGCATCAGGCGCCTGGTAGAGCATGTCCCCGCGCCCCAACAGCCGTTCCGCGCCGGGTTGGTCCAGTATCACGCGACTATCGGTATTCGAAGCCACTGCGAAGGCGATACGCGCCGGGAAATTGGCTTTGATCAGTCCTGTGACGACATCCACAGAAGGGCGTTGAGTAGCCAGGATCATATGGATCCCGGTTGCACGCGCCAATTGTGCCAGTCGTGTGATGGTCCGTTCAGTTTCGTCAGGCGCGATCATCATCAAATCTGCCAACTCATCGATCACAATGACCAGGCTAGGCATTTTCTTGCCACCCCCAACCTGCATACGCGCATTGTAATCACTGATGTTGCGCGCGCCGATCTGGGCAAAACTGTGATAACGTTTGTCCATCTCCCGCGTCATCCATTGCAAGACACCGATCACGCGATCCACTTCGACGATCACAGGAGCCAGTAAGTGCGGGATGCCGTTATAGCTGGACAATTCAACGCGCTTGGGGTCTACAAGAACCAGCTTCAGATCGTCCGGCGTATTGTTCAACAGGAAGCACGTCAGAATGGCGTTGACACACACGGATTTTCCGGATCCGGTTGTACCTGCAATCAGCAGGTGCGGCATCACTTCCAGGTTGGCGATCTGGGGCAATCCGGCCACATCCCGCCCCAGTGCCAGGCTCAAAGCCGAACGCCTGCGGTGATATACTTCGCTTTCGACAATATCGCGCAGCGCCACCAAAGTCATTTCCTCGTTAGGAACCTCAATACCTACAAACCCGCGACCCGGGACAGGAGCCTGGATGCGGATGCGAGGTGCGGAAAGCGCCAGGGCCAGATCATCCGATAGTGCGGCAATCTTGTTGACGCGTACGCGCGTACGCCCGGTGCGGGTTTCGACAAAGAGTGGCTCCACGCCGAATTGGGTGATGGTGGGCCCACGGTTGATCTCCACGACCTGGGCCGGAGCCCCAAAGGAGGCGAGCGTGTCCTCGATCAGGCGCGCTCGCTGCTGGACAAATTCTTCATTCACCTGTGGCGCGCTGCCCTCATCCAGAATGTCCTTGATTTCGGGGAGCACCCAGTGGATCACAGGACCGGCACTACCAGATGTAGTAACGGGAAGTCCAGCCTTCGGTACACCGACAGCAAGGGGCTCGCGCTGCAAAGGGGTGTAGCCATTCGAGGTGATTGGCAGGACCGAATCAGTGGGAAGCGGAGGTGAGCCCGGTCTCTTCTGTAGTGCCTTTAAAAACTCTCGAGCCTTTTCCACTGCAGGCCGCACCCATTTGAACAAATCGCGCACCGGAATGTCGAGCGTCAAAGCCAGGCTGATCAACAGCCAGGCAGCCAGGGCCACAATCGCCCCACCCGAGCCCAACCAGACCCAAAACACCCTCACGAACAGGCTGCCCAGATACCCCCCGCCAATCCCTGCCAGTGCCGCCTGTTCGGCCATTTCGGGTACCGCGACCAACGCGTGCAGAACTGTTAGCAACCACAGAAAAAACGATACAATGCCGGTGATGCGCTCGAGAGAAAAGGTAGGGATGTTTTCTACGTTGCGCAACACCATCCACAATCCTACTCCAGTCATTCCCAGCGGCAAGAGATAAACGCCCCAACCAAAGATCTGCCCGAAGAACTGGATCAGGCTGCCCAGAAGCACATTGCGTTCAGCGGAGATTTGGCTCAGGAGCACCAGCAACCCGGCCAACATAAGCCCAACGCCCACCACATCCATACGCCGATCAGGCGAAAGGGACTCCCAGAAGGTCTGTCGGCGTTCTGCCACTTGCGCCGGTCTCTTTTTGGAAGACCGGGAAGCCGACTTTGCGCGTGCCGGCTTATGCTTGGAAACGCTTGGCCTGCGAGAGGATTTGGAAGCGCGCTTGGGAGGGGATTTTGGCTTTTTTACAGGCATGAAAATCAACTGGAGGCACGAAAGAAAGTGTGGTGATTATAGCACAAATGGTCTGTTTTCTTTGAGGTACAATTGCGTGGTTCTCAATCAGGATAAATAGTGTTTGAAATTCTTTTTCTAGGCACATCCGCTTCTGCGCCCTCTGCCATGCGCGGATTATCAGCATCGATCGTCATCCACGATGAATATCGATTCCTGATCGATTGTGGCGAAGGCACACAGCGTCAGATCCTCCAATCGGGTATCGGTTTTAAACGACTGACCCGTATCCTACTCACACATGGCCATCTCGATCACATCCTGGGGTTGGGCGGATTAATGTCGACCTTTCTGCGTTGGGAGGCCATTGACGAACTGGAAATCTTCGGCGGGCGTCCGGCCCTCGACCGGGTACACGACCTGCTCCACGGGGTGGTCCTGCGGGGGAAAAAACCGCCCATGCCTCTCAACCTGCGCGAGATTAAACCCGGGCTTTTCTTTGAAGCCGATGACTTTACGGTGAGCGCTTTTGCAGTAACCCACCGTGGACCTGGTTGCCTCGGGTACCAATTCGAAACCAAGCCCCGCCGCCCGTTTCTGGCGGAAAAGGCCGATGTGTTGGGCGTCCCCTTTGGACCCGAACGAAGCAGGCTGGTGAGCGGGGAAACGATCAAACTGACGAAAGGGAAAACGGTCAAACCGGACGATGTGCTCGGCCCATTGCAAAAGGGCGCCAAACTGGTCGTGGTAGGAGATGCCGGCCGCACCGATGACATCCTCGACGCATGTCGGGATGCCGATACCCTGGTCATCGAAGCCACCTACCTTGAATCCGAAGCTGAGATGGCCCACCAGTTTTCCCATCTCACCGCCAGGCAAGCCGCTGAATTGGCCGTTCAGGCAGGCGTCAGGAATCTTGTTTTGACCCACATTTCGCGCCGCTACCGGGAGCGAGATGTGCTGGCTGAAGCCCAATCCGTCTTTCCACAGGCTGTGGTCGCGCGCGATTTCGATACATATCGGACCAGACGGGCCGGATAGTACTTCCCGGTGGGCCTCACTACTGGCCGGAAACCACAAAGCGACACTCAGCTACTTGTCTGTACCAACCTCAATCGTGACTTACAACCTGCTTAAATCCAGGTTGGTTCTTGGTAAGTTCCAAAGACTTCTTTCATCACGTCAATGATTTCCCCCAACGTGGCATAAGCGTGCACGGCCTCCATGATATGCGGCATGGTATTCTCGCTGCCCAGGCAGGCAATACGCAGCCGGTCCAGCGACTGACCGACCCGCCCGTTATCGCGCGTTTTACGCAGACTTTCCAGGCGTGACATCTGGCGCTCATACCCCTGAGGATCCATCTTGAGCAGTGGAATGGAAAGGGGTTTGTCCTCGGCGTAGGCGTTCACCCCCACGATCTTGCGCACCCCTTCATCGATCTCGCGCTGGTAGCGGTAAGCTGCATCAGAAATTTCGCTCTGAAAGAACCCCGTTTCGATCGCTGGGATCACTCCCCCTAATTCTTCGATGCGGTGGAAGTACCCCCTGGCTTGCCGCTCGATGCGATCGGTTTGAGCCTCAACGAAGAAACTGCCGCCGAGCGGATCGATCGTGTTCGCCACGCCTGATTCCTCCGCAAGGATCTGCTGAGTACGCAACGCGATCGTGACCGCATGCTCCGAAGGCAATGCCAACGCTTCATCCAGCGAATTGGTATGCAAACTCTGCGTCCCACCCAACACTGCAGCCAGGGCCTGAATGGCCACGCGTACGGCGTTATTCTCTGGTTGTTGGGCGGTCAGGCTGACGCCCGCCGTCTGCGTATGGAAGCGCAGCAACCATGAGCGTGGATGACTGGCTTTGAAGGTCTCCCTCATCTCGCGCGCCCAGATGCGTCGGGCTGCCCGGTATTTGGCGATCTCTTCAAAAAAATCGTTGTGTGCATTGAAAAAGAACGACAGGCGAGGAGCAAACGCATCCACGTCCATACCTCGTTCGATTCCCCAGCGCACGTACTCCATCCCGTCCGCAAGGGTGAATGCCAATTCTTGCGCAGCGGTTGAACCCGCCTCACGGATGTGATAACCACTGATCGAGATCGTGTTCCATTGTGTCACCGCCTGAGTACCGTACTCCATCGTATCCACGACCAACCGCATGGATGGTTCTGGCGGAAAGATGAATTCCTTCTGGGCAATGAACTCCTTCAAAATGTCATTCTGAATGGTGCCACGCAACTGCTCCGGGCGCACACCCTGCTTCTCGGCAGCCGCAATGTACATGGCCCAGATGATAGCCGCCGGGGAATTGATGGTCATGCTGGTCGATACTTGGTCTAGCGGGATACCGTCCAGCAAGATTTCCATATCTTTGAGGGAGGAAACGGCCACACCACATTTACCGAATTCTCCCAAAGCTTCGGGTTGGTCCGTGTCATAGCCCATCAACGTCGGCAGGTCAAAAGCAATCGACAAGCCGGTCTGGCCTTGGTCGAGCAGGTACTTGAAGCGCTTATTCGTCTCTTCGGCCGTTCCAAATCCGGCGAACATGCGCATGGTCCAAAGCTTACCGCGATATAAAGTAGGATGTACGCCACGTGTGTAAGGATATTCACCAGGTAACCCCAGATCCTTTTCATAGTCTATACTTTCGATATCCAGGGGCGTATATAAACCGTTGATCGGTTCGGACGAAGTGGTGATGAATTCGTCCCTCCGCTCCGGCACGGACGACAGGACGCTTTTCAAGCTGTTCTCTTTCCACTTCTCCAGCGATTTCTTTAGCACAGCAATTTTTTGGCGATCGAACATGTTCTCTCCTCGTTGGCGAAGGTATTCGAATTATACTTGAGACCGAACCCACGACAGGAGCTCGCATGCCGGCAAGATCTAATCTGGTATACTCGACTCGAGACCTCAAAAACGCAGGTGTTGCATGCCCCGCTTTGAAATCGACGTTGATCCCGTAGATCACATCACCGCTGATGCCATCGGTAAACCCGGCCAGCGCGTTTTTTACATTCAGGCCTGGCAAGATCAGCGAACGGTGACTGTGCTGATCGAAAAATTGCAATTGCAATCCCTCGGGGTAGGCGTTGAACAATTCCTGGCCGAAGTCTCCCGACAAAATCCCGGCCTCGAAGAGTTCTCCGGGGATTACGTTGAAGACAAGATGCACATTCATCCACCCGTTGAACCGCTCTTCCGTGTGGGTGAAGTAGGTCTCGGGTATGAGAAAGAACGTGACCGGGTTGTCCTGCAAACGCGGGAACTACTTACCGAGGACCAGGATCCTGAAACGGCAGCGGTCGTGCGGTTTTGGGCCTCGCGCGAACAGATGCGCAAGCTGGCCCGTTGGGGTGCCGAGGTTGTCACGCGAGGCCGGCCGACCTGTCCGCAGTGTGGCGCTCCCATGGATCCGGAAGGCCACTTCTGTCCAAAGAAGAACGGGCACAAGCACTGAATCCAATCCTAAGATTTTAATAAAAGTATGGGTACTTTCTAATGGTTCAAGATCAGGAAACCTGGTCTTTACTAACTGCCATGAAGGTTGGAGAAATTGAACTCAAGGGCCGGTTCATGCTAGGTTCAAATTACACCTTCCTGGTAGATGTCTGCGTCGACGAGCGCAATTATCCGGCGGTCTACAAACCCTCCCAGGGTGAGCAGCCCTTATGGGATTTTCCTGAGAACTCACTGGCGCATCGTGAAGTGGCAGCCTACCTTGTCAGCCAGGCGTTGGGCTGGTGTTTTGTGCCGCTCACCATACTGCGTGAAGACGGCCCGTATGGACCTGGCTCGCTGCAACGCTACATCCAATATGATCCAAATTACCATTACTTCAACTTCACAAAGGAAGACAAAGAACGCTTACGACCGGTAGCCCTCTTCGATCTCCTATGCAACAATGCCGACCGTAAGGGCAGCCATATCATCTTCGACAAGGACGACGCACGCCAGATCTGGTTGATCGACCACGGTCTGTGCTTCCATGAGGAGGAAAAAATACGTACGATCCTCTGGGATTTCGCCGGACAACCGATCCCGGCTGAACTTATCGCAGACCTTGAACGCTTTCGTACGAATCTCAATGGGATCTCAGACCTGCACTCTGAACTATCACTCCATCTCAGTCCCAGGGAAATCGCGGCGCTCTCAGCCCGCTCTCTTGCCCTTACGACTTCCGATGTTTTCCCGCTTCCACCCGAAGATCGTCGCGCCTTTCCTTATCCGCCCCTTTAAACCTGGGCGGCATGACAGCTATTATCCGGATAGGAATTTGGAGGTTCCATGCATTACAAACTTGCTTTGCTTGGCTTTGGCAATGTCGGTCGCGCGTTGATGAAATTGCTGGAAGAGAAGAGAGAGCAACTCCAGAAACAGTATGGCCTCACCTTCACGGTCACAGGCATCGCCACCGGCCGGCATGGACGCATGATCAAAGCACAGGGAAGCGACCTGACCACTTGCTTGCACTTGCTTCGCACCGGCCGATCTCTGGATTTGCTCAGTGATGTCCCGCTGAGCGATTCGTTCGATTTTATTCGCAAATGCGGGGCGGATGTACTGTTTGAGAATTCTCCCGTCAATCACCAGGATGGACAGCCCGCCGTGGACCACTGCCGCAGCGCATTGGAAGCAGGCATGCATGTCGCGACGGCCAACAAAGGGACCGTCGTGTATGCCTACAGGGAATTGGTGGAAATAGCCAAGGCCAAAGAACGTAAATTCTACCACGAGGCCACTGTCATGGACGGCGCCCCCATCTTTTCATTGTTTCGCGCCACACTCCCGGCTGCGCAGTTGCAGGCTTTCAAAGGGGTGCTCAACTCCACCACCAATCTGATCCTCACCCACATGGAAAATGGGGGGTCGTTCGCAGACGCCGTCAAATACGCTCAAAAGGTCGGACTGGCTGAATCGGATCCTTCTGCCGATGTGGATGGCTGGGACGCCGCCATTAAAGTGGCTGCCCTGGTCACAGTTTTGATGGAGGTTCCCTGCACCCCGCAACAGGTGCAACGCAAAGGGATTCGCGATATTACTTCCCAGATGATCACCAAAGCCAGGAGTAACGGCCAACGCTACAAACTGGTATGCTCTGCTGAAAGAAAGGACCAGGAGGTCCAAACCCAGGTGGCTCCAGAGCTTGTCCCCATTAGCTCTCCGTTGTATAGTATAGAAGGTTCGACTTCTATGATCGAGTTCCAAACCGATGTGTTAGGAAATTTATCGGTCGTGGAGTCGAATCCCGGACCCGAGACAACCGCGTATGGCTTGCTGGCTGATTTTGTCAACATTGTGACGGGATGGTGATCATGGCGCAATACACGTTACACCAAGTCATGCAAACTCTGCAACAGGGCTGGGGAAAATACGTGCAACACTTCCAGGCACTTTCTCCTGACATGCAGACCAATTTTCTGGAAGACCAGGGTTTTGAGGATTTTCACGATCTGCTCGCACATATCGTCGGATGGTGGGAGGAAGGTTTGCGCGTCATCACCGGTATCCTGGATGATCCTGGCTTCCAATGGGAAGAACGCGACACTGATAACTTCAACCAGGAGCTTGTGGAGAAATACAGGTCCTGGAGTGAGGTGGACCTCTTGCTCCACTTTGAGAACGTGAGAGACGCCCTATTGGGCCTGGTAGCAGAATTACCCGAAAGCGCGATGACGAATGAAGACATCCGCGATTGGCTGGTAGCAGACGTCATCGAACACTTGGAGGACCATCATCTGCCGTAGCGATCCGCAACCTAATGCGTCGCCAGGTCGGTCCCAAATCTGTACAGGCTAGTTAGAATCCGGAGCGCAATTGACTGCTGCCAATCATTCTGGGAGGAATCCATAAATGGAGGAGAGAGACGTATTTATTGTATCTGCCGTGCGCACAGCCATCGGGGTTGGTAAGCCGGGAGGTGCCCTGTTCGAAATTTTGCCAGTCGATTTGAGCGCCCTCGTCATGGCCGAAGCAGTACGGCGTGCCGGGGTTGAATCTCAATTTATGGAGGATGTGCTCTGGGGATGCGTCACACCCGTCGGCGATCAAGGAGCCAATCTGGCGCGCCTGGCAGCCCTAAAAGCCGGTTTTCCTTCCCACGTCCCGGCGGTCACCATGAATCGTATGTGCAGCTCCAGCCAGAGCGCCGTCCATTTCGCTGCACGTGCTATCCTGGCAGGGGATATGGAGATCGCACTTGCCGGCGGTACGGAAATGATGTCACACCAGCCCATTGGGGCAGACTATCCTGCAGAGTGGCCAAAGGATTTCCCTTATCAACTGGTTCATCAAGGGGTCAGTGCAGAGATGATGGCTGAACGCTGGCACCTGACTCGTGACGAACTAGACGACTACTCGTATGAGAGCCACAGGCGCGCAGGGCAGGCCATTCAAAATGGGTACTTCGACGGGCAAATCCTGCCCGTCTCGCTCCCAAACGGGGAGCAGTTTGTCGCCGACCAGGGCGTCCGCTTTCCACCGGACCGGGCGAAGATGGCCACACTGAAAACCGTCTTCAAGGAAGATGGGGTTGTTACGGCTGCAAACTCCAGCCAGATCAGCGACGGTGCCGCCGCCCTGCTGCTGGCCTCTCCCGCGGCAATCGGGCGTTTCAACCTGGTTCCGCTGGCACGACTGGTCGCGCGGGTAGTCGTCGGTACCGATCCGGTATTGATGCTGGATGGTCCCATCTCGGCCACGAAAATGATCCTGGAGAGGTCCGGAATGGTTTTGGATAATATAGACCTGATCGAGATCAATGAGGCCTTTGCCAGCGTGGTTCTGGCTTGGAGTAAAGAATTCGACCCCGATCTGGCGCGCGTCAACCCCAATGGCGGAGCCATTGCACACGGCCACCCCGTTGGGGCAACTGGCGCCATCTTGATGACCAAACTTGTGCATGAGCTTCAACGCCGCAAAGCCCGTTTTGGCTTGCAGACGATGTGCGCCGGCCATGGGCAGGCCACCGCGACCATTCTTGAGCGCGTATAATCGCATAGCGAGCGCTTCACAACAAGGAGAGTCCTATGATGGATCACACTGTTTACCTGGCCCTGGGGTCAAATCTTGGCAATCGCCTGGCAAAGCTTCGCGCCACCATTGGATTGCTTCCCCCTCAAATGATCATCAAAGCAAAGTCCCCTGTATACGAGACACCCCCCTGGGGATATACAGACCAACCGCTTTTCCTCAACCAGGTCATAAAGGCTATGACCTATATGGAACCTCTGCCATTGTTAAAACACCTAAAACGGATTGAACGCGTGCTGGGGCGCGAACCTGGTATCGAGAATGGCCCACGGGAGATCGATATTGATATCCTGTTCTACGATGATCTCGCGCTGGAAAACCCGGAAATGACTCTTCCTCACCCACGTTTGCATGAACGTGCCTTCGTGCTTGTACCTTTGGCAGATATCGCACCGGACCTCCTCCATCCTGTTTTCGGGAAAACTGTGGCAGAATTGTTGCAGGCGGTCGACCGTACCGGTATCGAGTTGTTCAAGTAGGGATACGTTATAATCCTTCCATCACGCGGAGGTGCAACCATGACTGATGTTAAACCCTTGAATTGGGAACCTGAACCTGGCCTTGGTTACTCGGTTGTGCGCCGGCCGGATGGCGGGATGCACTACACGTTTACGAACCTCGACGAAAAGACCATTCTTCATTGGCAGAATTTTGCGCATGAACACCTTTTTGAAGCCGATCGGCTGACCCGCAATCTGTACGATTTGCGCCAGGTGCGTGAGGTGCCTGAAAGCGCCATCCGCACTGCAGTGGAAGTCAATAGCGATCCCTCTGCGCGCAACATCAGGCTGGCCGTTGTCGTCAACAACGAAGCAGTCGCATCAGCTATCCGGAAGATTGCGGCCCTGGCCCTCCCAGAAAGCGCAGCCGCCATCAAAATTTTCACTGATATGGACGAAGCCGAAACCTGGCTCAGCCGGCCTCTCGACCAGATTGCATGAAGCCTCTTCACATTCGCCAGCAAACGTTTGATTGGAGTGCCCGCACATATGTGATGGGCATTCTTAATATCACCCCAGACAGCTTCTCCGGGGATGGATTGCTTGGTCAGAGCGATCCGGTGCAAGCTGCCCTTGAGCAGGCGCGGGCGCAGTTGGCAGCCGGCGCCGATATCCTGGACGTTGGCGGCGAATCCACACGTCCAGGATCGAAACCGCTCAGCGCCCAGGCTGAACTGGATCGGGTCATACCGGTCATCAAGGCGTTGTCCAATGAATTCCCAGATGCGCTTCTTTCAATTGATACCTATAAAGCCTCGGTCGCCGACCAGGCATTAACTGCCGGGGCCCACCTCGTCAATGATGTGTGGGCCCTGCGTGCCGATGCAGATCTGGCTGGCTTGCTTGCTGATCGCCATGCACCGGTGGTCTTGATGCATAACCGTAGTAACCCGGCCAGCTTGGAAGTCCGCGAGCGGCTCGGCAAGGCCTATCAGGGAGCCGAGTATAATAATTTAATGGAAGACGTTATTTACGAGCTTCTGGAAAGCGTCAAGCTGGCGCAGCAGGCCGGGATTCCGGAAGAACATATCCTCCTGGACCCGGGCATCGGTTTCGGCAAGACCATCTCACAAAACCTCGACCTGATCAATCAGCTTGATGAAATCCGCTCGTTGGGATATCCGGTATTGTTGGGACCATCGCGTAAATCCTTTATCGGGTTCACGCTTGACCTGCCACCCGACCAGCGCGTGGAAGGGACAGCTGCAGCGGTGTGCGTCGGTATCACACGCGGAGCCGACCTTATCCGCGTGCACGATGTGGAGCACATGGTGCGCGTGGCAAGAATGACCGATGCGCTGGTTCGCAGAAGAGGCGCATAGCACAGCAGCTTCCAGGCTGGATCAAAATCCCAAATACAATTTCAGCTTGACACGCCATTACCACGGCGTGTTTTTGATTGATTCAGAGCGTTCCACAACGAACAAGGTATATTTCATCATGAACACAGTTTAAGCTTTCTACTACCAGGGTTGTTGCCCCACAGGCGGGCCAGACAGGTTTAACGAAAAGGACCCGTACCCGCAATCATACGTACCCCCGCCTGTATAATCGATGAGGAATTGTTGTACAATCAACCCATGCAAAAGGACTTTGTCGAAAGCTTGTTGCGCAGCGGTATCATCGAAGCCAAAGCGGGGGAGAAGGTTGCCGCACGCCGCTACCTGGAACGCGCCTTGCGCCTCAGCAGCGATCACACCGCCCTGGCGGAAGCCTGGTTTTGGATGAGCGCCATCAACGACAACTCGTCCGAAAAACGGACGATGCTCGAAAACGCACTTTCGAATGACATGCACCATGCCCGCGCCCGCCGCGCACTGGCTATGCTCGACGGCAAACTTAAGCCAGATGAGATCATTGACCCCGATCGTTTCAGCTCAACAGATCACGAAGCCTCACCCTTACAGGCGGACCGTTTCATGTGCCCACAATGCGGCGCGCGCATGCGGTTTGCACCGGATGGTCAAAGCCTGATTTGCGAATTCTGCACCAGTCAGCAAGATCTCTCCTCGCAGGCTGAAGCGGAGGAGCAAGATTTTTTGGTTGCCATGGCTACTGCGCGCGGCCACAATAAACCCATCGCCACACAAATATTCCGTTGTCAGGGCTGCGGCGCGGAATTCATTTTGCCACCTGAAACCATCTCCACTTCATGCGTCTATTGCGAGTCTCCTTACGTCGTCAACCTGGAAGAATCCCGTGATCTCATCCAACCAAACGGGATCATTCCCCATACCATGGATCCGCAGCAAGCCTTTCGACGATTGGAAAGCTGGTATGCAAAGCAACAGGTGGGAACCTCAGTGGAACTGAAGCCACCACGAGGAGTCTATCTACCCATCTGGACCTTCGACATCGGTGGAGAGATTGAGTACAGCGGCTTTGCGCTCGAATCTGATCGCGACAATGGGCAGGTTCTTACAAAAAATGTCCGCGTACAAGAGTCTTATCCCATTCAGATCGATGACCTGCCAATCCCCGCCAGCCGCAATACAGCGAAGCACCTGACGCGCCTCTTGCCATCGTTTGAATTGCATTCCACAGAACCTTACGATCGGCGATACCTGGCTAACTGGGCTGCTGAAGTGTACAGTATACCCCTGGCAAATGCTTCCCTGGATGCGCGCAGCCAGGCTTTTACTCGCTCGAAGCGCACGCTGCCGAATGAGATTGCCAGGCTCCATAACCTGAAGACTTCGTCTGCCAGACTAACAATTGAGTCTTTCAAACTTGTGTTGCTGCCTGTTTGGATCACCGAAGTTCCTGTAGAAGACCGGGTGGAGCTTGTGCTCATCAACGGACAAAATGGTATCGTGGAGAGTCCTGCCACCGCTACACACAAAGCCGGCGTCCTCCACTGGCTGATGGATATACTGGAGGATTGATGGCAACTGTTCGCACGATCCTGCGTCGCCGCCGTGACGCTCGAGACCGTCGACAAAGCAGCGTCCAAAACCGCACGCAGCGCATTGCGCTGGGTGTGGGGTCCGCGCTTAGTATTCTGCTGGCAGTCCTCTTTCTGTTAAGCGCCTTGTTCTTTGCCGATCTAACGCATGACCTCCCCTCCATATCCATCCTGCCCCGCCTACTAAATCCACCTGATGGTTTGCTGCTGCAGCCCACACGCCTCTATGATCGCACCGGCCAACATTTGTTGGTCACCTTCGCACCCAGCGAATCTCCCCGTCGTTACATCCCGATTGATCCACAGAACCCGCAACATCTACCGGATTCACTGGCACAGGCAACCGTTGCCCTGATCGATCCGGCATTTTGGACGCATTCCGGGTATTCCATGTCGGGAGTGCAAGAGTCTGACTTGCATGGAACCATTGCCCAACAGGTAGTCAGCGATCTATTACTCTGGCAGGAACCGCCTTCGTTGCAACGCGCCATCCGCGAACGTCTGCTAGCGGCTCAAATCACCTCTGAATTTGGACGGTCGCAGGTTTTAGAATGGTACCTCAATTCTGCGCACTTTGGAAACTACGCCTTCGGGGCAGAAGCCGCGGCTCAATTATATTTTGGAAAATCCGTCACCGAAGTTTCACCCGCCGAGGCCGCCATCCTGGCGGCTGTGGCGCAAGTACCCAGTTTAAATCCTTTGGATGCGCCTCAGGCTGCGCTGCAACGTGGCCGCGAAACGGTCCATATCATGCAGGCTTTGGGCTTCCTTGCTGAACAGGAGGCCGCACAGATACTGGTAAGCCCAGTTGCATTTGCTTCGCCCGTCCAATCGGAAGAAGCCAAATTCGCACCGGCGTTCATGAACCTGATGCTACAGCAACTCGATATGCAGTTCGATCGCAATCGCATCGAACGCGGGGGGTTGGTGATCTACACCAGCATGGACTTCGATCTCCAGACCCAAGCCTCCTGTGCGATGCGGGTTTACACTGCCCGACTCCAGGGGAAAGAAGAAGATCTCACAAATTGCCCGGCGGCACGCCTGTTGCCTTCTCTGGTAGAAGAGTCTTTGACACCTCAGGCGTCATTCAGCACTCTCGTTCTTGATCCGCGTTCAGGACAAGTCCTGGCCACAACTGGCGAGACGTTTCTCGGACAGGATAGTGCGCAATCTACTGCGCACGATTCGGGCTCCCTGCTGACCCCACTGATCTATCTGACAGGATTCACACGCGGGTTAAGCCCGGCCTCGCTTGTCTGGGATGTTCCAGGGTTGACCGAGATTCAAAACCCAGACGCGATATATCACGGCCCGGTGCGGCTTCGGTTAGCACTCGCGAACGACTATTTCAGTCCAGCCATGCAAGTCCAGGAACAAATGGGCGTTGAAAATATCAATCGTACCCTGAACTCCTTTGGGCTGGAGGTTGACCCCTCTCAGCGACCCCTGCAAGACCCTCTCCCTTTTACAATGATGGATATCTCCGGCGTGTACGGCGTGCTGGCTGCACAGGGAGTGAGATACGGCCAGTTACTTGGTGGGCGACTCTCACCGACCATGGTGTTGAAGGTCGAATCTGTCGACCATGATATTTGGCTTGACTGGACGGTGCCTGAAGTGCAGTCGGTCGTCACACCGCAATTGGCCTACCTGCTTAATCACATTCTCAGTGACGAGCCGGCGCGCTGGCCTTCACTTGGGCATCCCAATCCATTTGAAATTGGACGCCCAGCAGCAGCCAAGACCGGCATCACGCTCAGCGGATCGGATGTGTGGGCTGTAGGCTATACACCTTATCGGGTTGTGACTGTCTGGACAGGCGTGCGGCCCTCGTCCAGCGTGCGTCTTTCACCTCGACTCCCTGCCGGCATGTGGTATGCCCTGATGCAAACTGCTTCCCGCGAGCTGCCTTCGGATGGATGGGTTGCGCCTGCCGGTATCACCACGGTAGAGGTGTGTGACCCCTCCGGACAGTTGCCCACAGCAGATTGTCCTACCGTTGTGCGCGAGGTTTTCGCTAACGGCAGTGAACCGACACAACCCGATACCCTTTATCGCGCCTACGAGATCAATCGTGAAACCGGATATCTGGCCACGGTATTCACGCCTCCACAATTGGTGGAAAAACGCATTTATATGGACGTCCCGCCCGAAGCCCGTGCCTGGGCCGAGGCAAACGGGATCTCTACGCCTCCCGAATCCTATGATGCCATCCAACCTGGCGCTACGAATCCGGACGTATATATCGCCTCGCCCGGGATGTTTGCAGATGTGCGCGGAAAAGTAGAAATTATCGGAACGGCAGCCGGCGAAAACCTGGAATACTTTCGTATCTTAATCGGCCAAGGTCTTAATCCCCAGACCTGGATTCAGGTGGGTGAAGACACCAAGTCATTGGTTCTCGATGGAACTTTGACTACCTGGGATACAAGCGAGTTGAACGGGCTATTTGCGGTGCAGTTGCAGGCAGTTCGCAATGACCAGCGCGTGGATACAGCTGCCATTCAGGTGACGGTGGATAACACACCACCAGAAGTTACCCTGACCTATCCACAACCAGGGCAGGAGCTGGATACTGCTCCAAACAAGCAGGTCATCTTCCAGGCTCAGGCAGAAGATAATTTAGCCCTTGCCGGGGTGGAATTTATCGTAGACGGGACCACTATCGGCTCGCAGGAGCAGGGACCCTTTGCACAAGCCTGGACTACTTCGCGAGGGGATCATACCGTGCGCATCATCGCACGCGACCGGGCTGGGAATCAAAATGAAGATACTTTGGATTTTTCGATCAAGTGAACACGCAGTTTGCAGGGAAGTAGGCTGCTTGTAATCCTTGGCCAGAGCACGCTGTGAATAGCGCGTTCCATTGCAGTGCCATCGATTCGAACAAGGTCTGCAGTACGGATCCCTCTTGACTACCTCTGGTTGGAATCGCGTAGCTTACGTCGTTCCAGCAACCTGCGAATTCTTGCATGCCGCTCGCGGGTCAGAGGATAAAACCAGGCCATCCCCACAGCGCTGAACAACAGAACCGCACCAAAAGGTCCGATCAGCACCCGGATGGCGGTCAATGTCTGGGGGGATTGCTGGAAGAAAGTCGCGCCTGCGGGTGGGGATTGATACCCAAACCAACCCAAAACCTGCAAGGCGATGAAGATCGCCAGGGCGCCGGTCAATTTCCGAACGAAGTTCTTCACACCGTAATACATGCCTTCCCCCCGCCGGCGTGTACGCAGTTCGTTCCACTCGATTACGTCGGGGAAGATTGCATCCGGCAGCACGTGCGCCACCGAAACAGAAACGCCTGCCAGCACAGCCAGCACCAGGATATAGGTGATCTGCCCCGGCTGGATCGAAAAGATAAGCAACTGGACAACGGCCCAAAAGGACATGCCAACCATGTAAGCTTTGTTCTTGCTCAGGCGTTTTGATAACCACAACCAGAAAGGCAGCACGAGCACGGATGTCACCAGTAGCAACGCAAAGACAGCCGACTCAATCGGCAGACCAAAGGCCTTGGCCAACAGGTCGCCCTGAGCGACCCAGTAAGCCAAGAAAAAAGGAAGGGCCAATGCCACCAGATCGAAAGTGATCCAGTTGAGCATGTAGATGGCCGTGGCAATGCGAAAGGGGATATTGGCCCAGGCAGTACGCACGATATCACTGAAGGACGTCGTCTGTTCGTGTTCGATCTCCTGTGTCGAACGGTTGCGTTCGCGCACCACGAAGAAGATCAGCAACAGGGGGATGACAGCCAGCCCGCCAAACAAGGCCGAAACGATCATGTATCCCTGCTGTTGGGTTGCACCACCAGCCAGCGCCGCGTCGACGATAGCCGGCGCGACTACAGCAGTTACAAGCGAAGCGAATAAGTTGAAAAACATGCGGTACGTGGTCAACGCGGTGCGCTCGTCGTAATCAGGAGTGATCTCAGGCGTCAGGGCATAGAGTGGTACGCCGATCAGGGTCTGAAAAGTGTCGCTGATCATAAAAGCCAGCGAGACCGTCACCGCCAGCGCAATCTGGTTTTCCCAGGGCGGCGCCCACCACAAAAGTACGAACCCCAACCCAAAAGGGATGGCGCCGAACAACAGAAACGGGCGCCGGCGACCCCAACGTGTGCTGATGCGGTCGCTGAGCATGCCAACCAGCGGATCGTTGATGGCGTCCCACAGGATGCCGGCCAGGGCAGCGATGGAGGCCAGTCGCGGCTCAAGGCCGACCACATCGGTCAGGAAGATCGCGTAGAAGATCTGCCGTAGTGTGCCAAAACTGGAGGTGCTCCAATCGCCTGACCCAAAAGCCAGTTTTGTCCAGAGTGACAGGCGGGGTTCACGTTGAGTGATAGCCATGGATTCTCCTGTGATTTCAGTATGAAGCGCTCGCTGCGACCGATTGTAAACCTCATATGAAAGGTACCAAGAGTGCTGCACAGACGTGCGCCAAAACCTACATGCATTACAATTAACCCGTGACTCCCCAAAAGTCCTCATTGATCGACAAACTCAAAGCCCTGGGTGTCAAGGTTGGCACCGTGGATATGCCCCAGGCTAGGCCCGAGCAGACTCTCCCCATCCAGGATGTACTGCCCGGACGTTTCCTCACCACCCGCCAGGGGGAGACTTTCATTTACGAAGAAACGTACAATGCAGAGTACCGGCACGGGTCCGCGCCATTGTTCACACAGGTGCCTTTTGATTTGTTGGCAGACTGGGCAAAAGATACGCGAGTGCAGGAGATGTCACCGGAGTCGTTTGCCTTTTTGGACACAGAGACCTCCGGCGTGTCCGGCGGGACCGGGACATACGCCTTTCTGGTCGGCGCGGGACGTTTCGAAGGTTCTGGCCCCGGTCGCATTTTTCGCTTGCTGCAGTTTTTCATGCGGGATCCTGGCGAAGAGGCCGCGCTACTCGAAGCACTGGCAGACTTCCTGGCGCCCTGCGCTGCACTGGTGACTTATAACGGCAAAGCGTTTGATGCGCCCCTGCTCAAAACGCGCTACACCTTGCACGATATCCCCGTCCCGTTCGAGGGGTACGCACATGTGGACCTGCTGCACCTCGCCAGGCGCTTGTGGCGCGACCGCTTGCCCTCGCGCACGCTCAAGTACATCGAAGAGAGTGTGCTTGGAGCGCCGCGTACCAGCGAGGAAGTACCCGGCTTTGAAATCCCATGGTTGTACTTTGATTATTTGCGCAGCGGAGACGCGACTCCGCTCAAAGGCGTGTTCTACCACAATGCCATGGACATTGTCGCCCTGGCAGCCCTGTTCAGTCACACCGCTACCATGCTGCATGATCCCTTTGACGAGCGCATCCAACATGGCCTGGACGTCATCGCGCTGGCCAAATTGTATGAAGATCTCAACCGGTGGGATACCGCAGCTCGCCTCTATGAACGTGGGCTGGAAATGCACTTGCAGGAATCTGATTTTTGGAAGGCCGTTCACAGACTTTCCGTGCTACAAAAACGACGCGGGGACCTGGAACAGGCCGTCCACTGGTGGGAGCAAGCTGCTGAACAGGGCCACATTTACGCACACATCGAATTGGCCAAGTACTATGAGCATCACCAGCGAGCATATCCTCAAGCCCTGGAATGGGTCCGGCGGGCGTTGGGGCAAGTTAACCAGGAGGGCCTGCCCTCCTACGTACGGGAACATTGGCAGGCAGAATTGGAGCACCGACAGGCCCGCCTGCAAAGGAAAGTGAAACCCGGACCTGCCAGAGGTAAAAAAAAGATGTAATTTGCCCATTCCCACCAACGCCTGCTGCAGAAGAGTGTATGAAAGGTAATCTGGGACACCTGTTTCGGTAAGGCAAACTCCGCAGGGCGGCATTGCGGAGTATCATGCAACTAATACGCAAATCTTTCATCCAAACGATACAAATTCGAATGTGAGGAACACCATGCCAAGAAGAAGAACTTCAAGGGGAAGATCCCGTACCCATTCAGGATTGGGTCGCTACCTGCGACGACCGGGTGTGCAGGTTGGTATTTTGATCATCGTTGCCATCGCTATCTTCTTGATCGCCACTCTGGGTGGGGAGAGTGCCAGCACTGTCGCACCCAGAACCGAGGCCCTGCCTGCAACTGTCAGCGTCGATAAAGCCTACCAGATGTACCAGGACGGTACATTTGTCCTCGACGTGCGCACGAAAGAAGAATGGGAGGAGTTCCACGCGCCAAATACCACCTCGATTCCGCTTGACGAACTGCCTGATCGTGTGAACGAGTTGCCAGCAGACCAAACTATCCTCGTGGTATGCCGCTCCGGCAATCGCAGCCAGGCCGGACGTGACATCTTGAGGCAAGCCGGATTTAGCGCCACCAGTATGACCGGTGGACTGAACGAATGGCGTGCCAGCGGATACCCCGTTGTCAGCGGGCCATAGCACCTGCAACGCGCACACCGTGATAGCCGCACTCATCAAGAGTGTGGCTTTTTACTTTGCGATACAATAAGAGAGATGGTTCGAAGATCTTTACTGCTCTTCACTCTGCTTGTATCGGCATGTATGTCCCCGATAACAGATTCCTCCAACTCCGGTCTCGCCGTCCTGGCGTCTACTACGTTCCTGGCAGATATAGCCCAAAACGTGGCCGGGGCCCGCACCCAGGTCGAGGCGCTGCTGCCCTTCGGCGCGGATCCGCACAGCTACCAGCTCACCCCACAGGATGTAGCCAAGATCGCAGATAGCGATCTGTTGATCATCAATGGAGCAGGCTTCGAACGGTTCTTAGACAATGCACTTGGAGCCACTGGGGGTGAGAGAACTGTTGTCGAGGCTTCGGCGGGCCTGAAAGCCCTAACGCGAGGACAGGCAGAAAAGATGGAGGTAGACCCCCACTTCTGGCTTGACCCAAATAATGTGACCGTCTATGTGGCGAATATCCGAGATGGACTTTCCCAGCTTGACCCTGGCGGCGCTGAAAAATATCAGGCCAATGCAGAAGCCTACATCGAGCAGTTGCACGCGCTGGATGCCTGGATCATTGAGCAGGTCTCGGCCATCCCGGTGGAACGTCGTCTGTTGGTGACCAACCATGACAGCCTGGGATATTTTGCAAGGCGGTATGGCTTCACTTTAATCGGGACAGTCGTGCCCGGCTTCAGCTCAGACGCGGCCCCATCAGCGCAGCAAATGGCTGCGCTGATCGACCAGATCAAAGCTTCTGGTGCCCCGGCTGTCTTCCTGGATGCAGCCGAGTCTAGCACCCTAGCCGATCAAATCGCCTCTGATGCAGGTGTGACGGTGGTAACCGACCTGCATATTGGGTCATTAACCGACGGCGCCCCCGCTGGAACATACGTCGATATGATGAAGTACAACGTAACGCAAATGGTAAAGGCCTTGAAATAAGCATGTACCCGCATTCGCACCATCAGAACGACCAGCCGATCTTGGATGTGCACAAGGTCAGCGCGCGCTATAACGGGCATCTTGCATTGGAAGACATTACCTTCCACTTACATTCCGGGGAACGTGTAGCAGTGGTGGGACCGAACGGCGCCGGAAAAAGCACATTGTTCAAAATTGTGGCTGGTGTATTACAACCCACCAGTGGTGAGGTGACCATTTACGGGTCCCTGCCGCACCGTCACGTCTGTATCGCTTACATCCCCCAACGCAGTCAGGTGGATTGGAATTTCCCGGTCAACGTAGCAGATGTAGTCATGATGGGCCGCATCGCCAAGTTGGGCCCATTTGGTTGGCCCAAGAAACGTGATTGGGAGTTCGTCCATCACGCACTCGAGATCGTCCTGCTCAACGACCTGTCCAATCGGCAGATCAACCAGCTTTCTGGCGGCCAGCAGCAGCGCATGTTCATTGCGCGCGCCCTGGCGCAGGAGGCTGAATTGATGCTGATGGACGAACCTCTGACCGGTCTGGACCTACCCTCGCAGGATAGCATCCTTTCATTATTCGATACTTTGCAACAGCAAGATGTGACCGTCATGGTCGCCACTCACGATCTGGACCAGGCCGCACAATACTTTGACCGTATCATGCTGCTCAACCAGCGCCTGATAGGGTTCGGGACCGCGCAGGACATTCTGCAACCGGAAAAACTTCTTCAAGCCTACGGGGCACGCTTCCAGACGGGCATGCAGGGGGGCGTTTTCTATGATGACTGCTGTGGTGAAGGGGAAGACCTTGGCCACACTCATTAACTGGTTGACCGCTCCTCTCTCCTATGCTTTCATGCAGCGCGGGCTGGCCGCAGCCGTTCTGGTAGGCATCATCTGTGCGGTGGTCGGCACCTACGTGGTGCTGCGAGGCATGGCTTTCTTCGGCGATGCGCTGGCTCACACCATCCTGCCGGGTGTCGCATTGGGGTACTTGATCAGCGGCGGTGCACGCGATTCACTCTTCTGGTGGGCGCTCGGTACTGCCGTCATTGCCGCGCTCGGCATCGGTGCGATCAGCAAGAATTCACAGATCAAGGAAGATACCGCTATCGGCATCATCTTCGCGGGTATGTTTGCATTGGGTGTTGCGCTGATCTCCACCGTCCGCAGCTACGCGGTGGACCTTAGTCACTTCCTGTTCGGCGATGTGCTGAGCGTCTCGAGCGGCAGCCTGTGGCTGATCCTGATCTTCGGAGGTTTCGTGCTGTTGACCATTGCCGCCTTTTACAAAGAATTCCTGACGCTCTCGTTTGACCCTATCCTGGCCATTACATTGCGTCTGCCGGTTGGTTTACTGGACAATCTACTGCTGACGCTCATTGCGGTCACGATCGCTGTTTCGCTGCAGACGGTCGGGGTGGCCCTGATGGTGGCCATGCTGGTCACGCCTGCAGCCACAGCCTACCTGTTGACACACCGGTTACAGAAGATGATGGCGCTGGCGGCATTGTTCGCTTCGCTCTCCGGCCTGATTGGGTTGTACCTTTCGTATTACCTCAGCATTGCCTCCGGCGCATCCATCGTGCTGACCGCTACAGCCTTTTTTCTTATGGTATTCATTGGCAAACGACTGCATTCTATTTTTTCCTTGCACAGAATGGAAGTCTGAAATGAGTTTATCGAAAGAGCAAATAGAATGGGGGGGTCTGGTATTGGGATCGTGCAAAAGATTGGCCTCCCAGTAATATTACCCATTTTGAGGATAACAAACCTTCGGAGACACTCAACCTGAACATTACGCAACTAGACAGGGTAAGCTACCACCGCCAAACCAAGATCGTCGACCAGTGGTGCCAGGAATTACCCAATTTGGGCGAAGTTACATAACCTGAAATATCTGACACTTACCAATATCAGGACCAAGGAAAATCCTTTGATCCGTTGCTTGGCCTGACCGAAAATTATCAGGTTCAGTGCCTCCTGGAACTATCCGGAATCGGAATTCGAGAAGCTGAAAACCCTGCCTAATCTCAAATATGGCAACATCGAGACCTCCTGGAAAGAGTTGAAAGCGCAGCTCGATCAGCGGCTCATATCGAAGTAAGCCTGCTTTCAAGCATTGGCATAGTTCTTCAGGCTATCACTTTTTTTCCACGGCTTTCCTCGTCAAGGACTCTAAAACCGAATCCGCGGCTATAATCAGAACAGTTGATCCCTCATTTTCCCAAAGGAGGATTTTTCAATGGCAGTTGTTGAAACAAGCGTCAATATCGGCAAGCCGGTCGAGCAGGTCTTTGAATTCATCACCAACCTGCAAAACCAGACCAAGCTGAACGCCATGCTCACCGAGGTCGTCGTGGATGGGCCGGTGGCAGTCGGAACGAAGTTCAAGACCAAAGGAAAGGTCATGGGCCGTGACTTCGAAACCGACAACGAGATCGTTGCTCTGGAAGCCAATAAGAAATTTGGCATTAAAACCCTGGCAGCCCCGCCCGCTTCGGATGTGATCAATACCTACTCGCTTGAAAAAGAAAGCGCTGGCACCAAGTTAACCATTGCAATGGATTCGGTCATCATGACAGGAGGCATGCCAGGCATGGAGGATATGGTCAAGAACCAGCTCAAGACCGGCCTAGACAGTACCATGACTGCTATCAAGAAAGCATTGGAAGGGTAGCTCCCGGAAAACGAACACTCCTGCGCGCAGGAGTGTTTTTTGTTTGAAGCTTCGTTCAGACGGTAAACTGCCACTCGGGAAGGCCTGTAGAGTCTCCATGCGCAGTACGGTTCCTCCTCATCGTTCTCCGCGCCATCCCTCATTGCTCAGCGCGCCGAACGACTTCGTGCCCTTCTGGGCACCCTGGCACTTTCTCCAGCGCGCGACACCAGGAACAAGCTGCAGCCATGGCACTTTCACCGTCGCAGAAAGTGCCCCACAGGGGTACGGCGGCGGGAGCAGGGTAAAGACTCCGCGTGCCACCCTGCATCACTCAGGATACAGCCGTCAGTCCATCAACTAAATCCGGGATATGGTTTACGAAGTGCCGCGCAGGCAGTAAAATACTGCAATGCAAAGAACAATTCGTCTGTTTTCTTACCTTTTTCTTTTTTCCTTGCTCGCTTCCTGCAGGTCGCAGGCACCGGTTTCAATCCCAGTCCCCTCGCCCACGGTTCCACCCATTGTGCCTCCAATCGAATTGCCTGCTCTCCCCGCAGAACAACCCACTGCCACCCCCACCCCGGCGCCTGAGCGAGCGCACTATCGCCTCGACACCTCACTCGACTATGGCAACAAGACCGTCTCAGTAGACCAGACCATTTTGTATCCCAACCACAGCGGCGAAACACTCAACGACCTGCTGCTGGCGGTCGTGCCGGACCTGTGGCCGGGGGGCTTTACCATGACCGCCTTGAGCGTGGACGGGACGCCCATCTCCACCTACAGCCTGGACGGCCAGAAACTGTCGTTTGCCCTGCCTGCATCGCTCGCGCCGGAGACGACGCTCACCGTCTCGCTTCAGTACGTGCTCAACCTGCCGTTTGCCGAGCAACAGGATCCCGGCGTGGAGCGGCCGCGTATCTACGGTTACACTTCCAGGCAGGTCAACCTGGCCAATTGGTACCCGTTCATTGTGCCTTACGAGGCCAAAACGGGCTGGGTGCTGCATGAGCCCTGGTATTACGGCGAGCATCTGGTCTACGAGGCGGCCGATTACGAAGTGAACTTCAAGACGGACCCCGGTGTGGTGGTGGCCACCAGCGGTTTCGCCGAACCGAACGGGGAAACCACGCGTTACACCCTCACCGCCGGGCGTGCCTTTGTGATATCTGCCAGCCCCGAGTTCCAGGTGGTCAGCGCGCAAGTCGGCGGTGTGACCATCTCCAGTTATTATTTCCCCCTCTATGAAAGCCAGGGCCAGATCGTGCTGGATGTCAGTTCGCAGGCCGTGGAGCTTTACAGCCAGCGCTTTGGTCCATACCCACATCGCACGCTGGCCGCCGTGATGGGAGATTTCAACGATGGCATGGAATATTCAGCCTTTTATTACCTGTCGCGCGACTTCTATAACCTGTATGATGGAAACCCTATGAATTACCTGGTCTTTGTGGCTGCGCACGAGACATCTCACCAGTGGTGGTTCGAGCGCGTGGCCAGCGACCAGGCTGAGAATCCCTGGCTGGACGAATCGCTTGCCACGTACTGTGAGCGACTGTATTACGAAACCTATTATCCCGAACTGGTCCCGGCATGGTGGCCCTACCGCATGTATTACTACGATCCTTCCGCCAAAATGGACATCCCGGTTTACGCAGGCGCGGGATTCCTACCCTACACCAACGCGACCTACTTCCGTGGCGCGCACTTTCTGGAGGACCTGCGCGAGCGCATTGGTGGTGAGGCCTTCTTCGCCTTCCTGCAGGATTATGCCACGCAGATGGACAGAAAGATCGCCACGCCTCAAGACTTCTTCGCCATTTTACGACAGCACACCGGCACAGACTTCTCTGACTTGATCGCATCCTATTTCGCGAATTCATATTGAGATGACAACCCGTACACCCCGCGCGCTCGGCCTGCTCCTCGCCTTGACCATTCTGAGTTCCTGTTCGATGCCAGCTGTTAACCCCGGCCTGCCCGCTGTGCCGCTCAATCTGGTAACCCTCGATCCAAACGCCACCGCCACGGCCACCCCTTTCCAACCACTCAACTTCGTCCCTTCTCCGACCCCCTCGATAACCCTGGCTCCCAGCGCAACCGCAACGGCGGTTCCTTCTGAAACGGCCACCGCGCCTCCATTACCTACAGGAACATTCGTGCAAGGACCCACCCTGCCTCCTGGCGACCCACCCCCTGCCTCCACGCGCACGCAATATGTCTTCTACGCCCTCTTTGATTACTCCGGCCGCCAGCTTGCCGTCGACGAGACCATCCACTACACCAACCAGACGGGAGCCAATTTATCGGATATCGTGCTGTCTGTGGAAGCCAACTTCCATGCGAGTAGTTTTTCACTGGAAACGCTCTTCCTGGACGGCATCAGCGCCACTTACGACCTGAATGGCCACCGCCTGACGGTCTATCTGCCTCAACCCTTACCTCCTGGCGGTCAAGTGACGCTGTCCATGCGCTACCGGATTGCGATCCCACCAAAACGGTATGAATACCCGCACGGCTATCTCGGATATCAGGTCAACCTGACCGATTGGTACCCGTTCATCGTGCCCTATGAGGGGGGCTGGGTGCTGCACGACCCCTGGGACTTTGGCGAGTACCTGGTGTACGACTCGGCAGATTTTGAGGTCAATTTGAAGGTGGCTGAAGCGGATGTCACGATAGCAGCACCCGCGCCGGCTGAACCCAACGGTGAATGGACGCGGTACCGCCTGTACGGCGCGCGCACCTTCGTCTTCTCGGCCAGTGACCGCTTCGAGGTAGCGGAGTCAGCTGTTGGACCGATAGTGATCCGGTCCTACTATTTCTCCTGGCACGAAGCCGCCGGAGAGGGGATGCTGCGCGCGGCGGTGCAGGCCGTCGCTCTATACGAACCAAAATTCGCACCCTACCCGTATCAAAGCTTAAGTGTGGTCGAAACGGATATCCCGGACGGGCAGGAGTACGACGGGCTAGCGTTCCTGGGATCCAAGTTCTACGCCGACTATAACGGCACGGCCAAGAGCAATATGGTCAGCATCGGCGTGCATGAGATCGCACACAACTGGTGGTTCGGGTTGGTGGGCAACGACCAGGCCCTGGAACCATGGCTGGACGAGGCCATGGCGATCTACTCTGAACGCATCTTCTACGAATACAACTTCCCCAACTATGGGGACTGGTGGTGGAACTTCCGGGTGAATTACTTCAACCCCAGCGGGTGGGTGGACACTACGATCTATAATGGCGGCACCTTCAGAGCCTATACCAACGCCGTCTACCTGACCGGTGGGTACTTTCTCGAAGATTTACGAGCGCGCATGGGTGACCGCGATTTTTTCAAGTTTCTGAAAGACTACGCCTCCCGCTACAGTTACCAGCGCGCCAGCGGGTATGATTTCTTCAACGTTGTGAGGCAGAACACCTCCGTGGATTTATCTGATATTATTCAGACTTACTTTCAAGGGGCGTATTAGGAGGATTGGTGCCGCAAAAATCGAAGATGGGATCCCAAAGCGGAGAATACTGGAAGCATAAGATCCTGAGTTGGGAAGCAGGGGCATATTACCGGGATCAGGACAAAAGCCAGCGAAGTTTCTGGGATGGTCTCTCCAGCTTGTTCCGTAGAGATGACATGTACGTCCGCATGCAATCTGCATTGAACCTGTTGCAGCCTCATCTCAACGGCCTGACCGTCCTGGATATCGGTTGCGCCTCCGGCCGTTTTGCCTTCCAACTTCTTGAGGCTGGGGCTGCGCGCGTCATCGGCGTGGATGTGGCGCCCTCGGCGATCTCGCTGGCGAACCAAAACCGATCAGCGAGCCCTCTGGCGGGACAACTCGAATTCCATCTCGCAGATGTGGTCGATCCGGAAACGGTCCTGCCCCACGTCGATCTGGTGACTGCGCTGGGCGTGCTTGAGTACTTTGATACCCCTGCACTGCACACCTTTTTTTCGAACCTGCATACTCGCTTTTTTTTCTTTGACTTTCCCGATATTTCTCGGAAACAGGACCGCCTGAAATGGGCGCTGCGTCAGGTGTACCTGAAAATCAATCGTTGTCCAGGGGTGTACCTGTATGCCGAACACGTGTTCGAAGAACTTGTCGCGCAGTACGGCTATACCGATATCCGGTTTGAAGCCCGGTTTTTCTTTGACTTTGCCACCAACCTGCCATTGGACAATTGAGAGCGTTTCGCATGAACCGCAAGCTGGCCTGCATTACCCTGGATGTTGAAGCGGATCACGGAAACCCGCAAAAACGCCTGCGGATGTTTGAGGACGAACCATTAAGGGAAAGATTCATTGACACGATCAACCGCACCAGCGCAAAAGTGACTGCGTTTTTGGTTACCTCATTGATCGAGAAATACGAATCCTCTCTTTCCCAACTCGGTGCTTCCATCCCGCTCGAATTCGCGGTCCATTCTCACGCCCATGACATGCAAAACCCTTGTCACCGGGAAGATATTCAGCAAGCAGTGAAAACCTTCCATTCCTTTACAGGCCAGAGGCCCACAGGTTATCGCGCACCGGTAGGCAGGATCAACCGCGAAGGCCTGGAAACCCTGTTGGATCTGGGATTTCAATATGATTCCAGCGTCTATCCATCCGTACGCCCGGGGAGATTGGGATATTGGAATTTACATATGCCAACGGAACCTTTCAAGGTAGTGCGTGGTAGCGATTCATTAGTAGAAATTCCCTTCTCAACCCTGTCGGGCGTTCGCCTGGTATTCTCGTTGAGCTACGTCAAACTATTTGGTTGGGGCACTTATGCAACCCTGATGAACTGGTTTCCCCCACCACAGGTGTCTGCAGTGCTCTCACATCCCTACGATTTCTATTTTCACCTTGTGTCGCAAGACGTGCAGGGCGTGGACAGGTACCTATTGATGAAAGGGGCGCGTAATGCGTACGACCTCTTCGAAAACATGCTGGACTGGTTGAAATCGCACGGGTATGAGTTTGTGTTCATGCAGGAAGCCTGTACTTACTTGGAAAGCATGGAAGAACTCCCACAAATGCCCATTGAGGCATGGCAATAGTGGTTTGCTCGTCTACTGCCCGGAATGAGCATTCTTGAAGCATGGTAGCAAAACCTAAGCACCAATCCATCGCCACCAACGGCGTCCAACTGCATGTGGTCACCGCCGGTCCAAAAAAGGGCGCTCCGGTGGTGTTGCTGCATGGATTCCCGGAATTCTGGTATGGCTGGCGTAAGCAGATCCCTGCGTTGGCCAAAGCCGGTTACCGCGTCATCGCCCCAGACCAGCGCGGATACAACCTGAGCGATAAACCCAAAGGGGTCAATGCCTACCGTGTGGAAACGCTTGCCCAAGACATCCTCGGACTGGTTGATGCGCTTGGCTACGACCGCATCAACCTTGTCGGACATGACTGGGGCGCCGTGGTGGCCTGGGCCTTTGCCCTGTGGCATCCGGAACGCCTGCTTAAACTGGGCATCCTGAACGTGCCCCACCCTTCCGTGATGCTCAACTTTCTTCGGCGCGGCGACCCTGAACAAGTGCGGCGCTCCTGGTATATCTTCTTTTTCCAGCTGCCCTGGCTGCCCGAGTACTTCCTGCGCAGGAATGATTGGCGTAATACCGTTCGCGTCCTGCGCGGCAGCGGCAAGATCCACACCTTTACCAAAGAAGACATTGCATCCTACAAGCAGGCCTGGGCACAGCCCGGCGCGCTGACCGCCATGCTCAACTGGTACCGCGCCGCCATGCGCCACCGGCCAAAATTACCGCATGACTTGCAGGTGAAGGTTCCCACACTGATCATGTGGGGCATGAATGACATCGCCCTCAGCCACCGCATGGCCCGCCCGAGCCTGGATTATTGCGAGGACGGCAAGCTGGTATTCTTTGAGGATGCCACACATTGGGTGCAGCATGATGAGGAGGCTCTAGTATCGCAATATCTGCTTGAGTTTCTTGCTTGAGCAGAATGGCTTATGCGTTATGGAACGTATTAAGCCCGCGCACGTTACACACCATCCGATTGACTGAAAATTCTCGTCGAGGCTATTAATCTTCTCGGCAAGAATTCTACTTTTCCATGGCATAACGCGCACAGTTCTATCGGAAACTATGAAACATACAAGATCGTTAATACTGCAAAAAAAGGTGGTTCTGCGTTGGGCATTTTCTGTATAATGAAAGTAGTCTCCATTTGCCCACCAGAGCATTCCCACCCATAAAGGAGCTGTGATGCCACCAAATGATCCGCACTCGTACGCAGATCTCAGACAGGGGCAGATCACCCACATCGATCTGCGCATCAAGGCCGACTTTGAAACCCATATCTTGCAGGTGGAGGCGGATTACCAGCTTAAAGAGCCGGTTAGCGGCTCTTTCTTCCTGGATAGCTCCGGCATTGCTCTCTCACAGGCGCTCTCGGGCGGCCAACCCCTCGAATGGGAGCTCGATCAGGACGATGAACTGCTGGGGGAACGCCTGCACCTGAAAGCTCTGCAAAAGGTATCCTCCTTCACGCTGGTCCTTCAGACGTCCCCCGATGCGCGCGCCTTGCAATGGCTGCCGGCTTCTCAGACCGCCGGCGGAAAACAACCTTTTCTGTACAGCCAGTGCCAGGCCATCCACGCACGCAGCCTCTTCCCCTGCCAGGATACGCCCTCGGTACGCTTCACGTTTTCCGCGGAAGTCGAAGTCCCCAAGCCATTGACCGCGGCCATGGCGGCTGAGCAGATCGATGTCCATGACAGCGGTAACAGGCGAGTGTTCCATTTCAAGATGCCGCAGCCCATCCCGTCCTATCTGTTCGCGCTTGGGGTTGGGAATCTGGCCTTCCGTGAACTGGGTCCGCGTACAGGCGTCTACGCCGAGCCGGAACTCATCGAAGCCGCCGCCTGGGAGTTCGCGGAGAACGAAACCAAGATCGTGCAGGCGGAGAAGCTGCTGGGCCCGTACCTGTGGGGCCGCTACGACCTGCTGATCCTGCCGCCGTCCTTCCCGTACGGCGGTATGGAGAACCCACGACTGACCTTCCTGACGCCCACCGCCATCCTGGGTACGCGCGGGCAGACCTCCCTGATCACCCACGAGCTGGCTCACGCCTGGACGGGCAACCTGGTCACCAACGCCACCTGGGAGGATTTCTGGCTGAACGAGGGCTGGACGACCTATGCCGAGACGCGCATTACCGAGGTGCTTGAGGGAAAAGAGGCCGCCGACCTGAAGGCTGTCTTTGATGAGCACCGCTTGTTCGAGATCATCAAACGTATTGGGGCCGATTCGGTACTGACCCGTCTGAAAGTTCCCTCCGAAGGACGGGACCCGGATACCACCTTCACCATCATCCCGTACTACAAGGGGAGCTTCTTCCTGAAAGAGTGCGAGTACGCCGTCGGACGCGAGCGCTTCGATGCGTTCATTCGAAAGTACACAGGCACCTACCAGTTCCAATCACTGACGACCGAGGCCTTTTTGGAGTTCCTCAAGGGCGAACTCCCGGAGGTGTTTGAGAAGGTAGACACCCAGAAATGGGTGTATGAACCCGGGCTGACCGAGGACCGTCACCGCCCGCAGTCTGCGTTGTATGATGAAGTCCAGGCTGTACTGGCCGCCTACCGGCAGGGAACGCGCCCAACACAGGGGCAAGTGGGCGGCTGGCAACGCTACCAGATCCTGTCCTTTTTACAGGCTTTGCCAAAGCAGATCCCGGTCGAGGATTGTCAATATTTTGAAGAGATCCTGGAACTTGAGAAAAAGAACGACGCCGGTTATTATATGTACTTCTACGACACCTGCATTCGCAGCGGCTACAGAAAAATCCTGCCGCGGATAGAGCAATTCACCGCCGGCATCGGTCGCATGCTGTATACCCTCCCCATCTTCCGCGCCATGATCGCGACAGACTGGGCTCGGGGCCACGCCCGGCGCATCTTCGAGGGGGTGCGCGAACGCCACCACGCCATCACCATACACGTTATCGACCAATTGCTCAGCGAAGCCGGATTGTAATGTAAGAATGCCGGTTTTCAGGCGCTCAAAATCTTGTGGAACGCCCATACGTTCACATCAACGTCGCCATGACCGCAGACGGCAAGATCGACACTTTCGAGCGGCATGGCGCCACCATCTCCTCCCCGCGTGACAAGGAACGTGTCGACGGGTTACGTGCCAGAGCAGACGCGGTCATGGTGGGAGGGCGCACCCTCATGGATGAGGATCCCGGGCTGACGGTCAAATCGGTAGACCTGCGCGCCACACGCAAGGCGCGCGGCCTGCCCCCTAACCCTTCGAAAGTAGGCCTAGCTGCTCGCATGGAACTCAAACCTGATGCCAATTTCCTCAAGGCTGGCCCGGCCCGGGTCTTGCTCTTCACCACCACGCAAACGGACTCCCGGCAACTGGACATGCTGCACGCCCAGGGGGCACAGGTCTTCATCCACCAACCCCCGCGCGTGGATTTGATGGTCGCACTGCACACGCTCAAGGAGCATGGCATCGACTATCTGATGGTCGAAGGTGGTGGTACACTGAATTTTGCATTGCTATCCCAGGGGCTGGTAGACGAATTGACAGCCTACGTCGCACCGTTGATCTTCGGTGGGGAAACGGCTCCGACCCTGGCGGGTGGCGCGGGTGTGATGCGCGGTGATGCCGTCCCGCTGCAACTGGTAAACGTCGCAGCCTGGGAGGATGGCGGGGTGCTCTTACAATACAAATTGTCGTAGGGCGAGATAGCATCCCGCCCCGCAGGCATCAACAGGACTCAATTTTGCGCAAGGAAAGTTGGCAGGCTGGAAACCCGACCTGCAGGAGATCAAGATGACTACATTGACTCACGAAAAAATCGAGGAACTGCTCGAAGAGAATTGCTGCCACGAATGCGAAGGAGTTGGCAAGGACAAAGTCTGTGTGCGCATCGAGGCCATCGCTGAACTGCCCACGCGCTTTGGCGATTTTCACATCGTGGCCTTCTGGAATAACCGCGATGCAAAGGAGCATGTCGCCATCATCAAGGGCGAGATCCTGGATGCCGAAGAGGTGCCGGTACGCCTGCACTCCGAGTGCTTGACGGGTGATGTGATCGGTTCATTGCGCTGTGACTGTCGCGACCAGTTAGAAACGGCATTGAAAATGATCGGTCAGATGGATAAAGGCATCGTGCTCTACCTGCGGCAGGAAGGCCGCGGCATCGGACTGATCAACAAGATCCGTGCCTATAGTCTGCAAGACCAGGGGCTCGACACGGTGGAAGCCAACCTGGCACTCGGCTTCCGTGACGACGAACGAGACTACGCCGTAGCCGCGCATATGCTCATGTCGCTCAAGGTCAAATCGGTACGGCTGATCACCAACAATCCTAAAAAGATCGAGCAGCTCACCCAGCATGGCATCCACGTCAGCGAACGGATCCCGCACATCATGGAACCTAACGAACACAACCGCTTCTACCTGGAGACCAAAGCCGCCAAATCCGGCCATTTCATCGATTTCAGCGGCAAACCGCACCTGGTCGAACAGATCGATCGCCCGGTTGTAAAGGGAATGACAGAGGAACAGATCAAGGAACTTCACACATAAGACCAGCCTCCCCGCTACGAGGAGGTTTTCATTGGATCGAAACGGATGGGACTTCCGGGGTCTGATCAAGCAGGTTTTGGCGAAAAGGTGGACCATGGTTCCTGATATCTGGCTTTTCAAATACAACTCACCCGCCGCCAGCTGGGTTGGTCGTTCTTCAGCATGGTAGCCGGGCTGCTGATGCTGCTACCTGCGAATCCCTTCTGGTACAGTACAGGACTGGGGGTCCTGCTTCAGAGTGGTTTCTTGTTCATCTTCGATTGGCTGCATGCGAGACGCCTGTTTTGAAGTCCCCCGTTTTCTCGCTTCCCCTGCTGTCCCTGTTCACGCTGTGGGTGCTGACCATGATCGCTCAACCCATCGTGTGGTGGGCTTGGGGACAGCAGGCTTTGCAGCGCGGCCTGGCTCTGGCGGTGCTCATCCAGGCAGGCACCGTGTTAGCCATCCTGGGTGCGGCCTGGGGACTGAGGCGCACCGCTGGAGTGCTGGCGATCATCAGCGTGGCTTCCTTCCTGGCAGAGTGGGCCGGCAGCCGGACCGGCATACCCTTCGGCAATTACCACTACACCGAGGTACTTCAGCCGCATCTGGCTGGCGTACCGTTACTGATCCCGCTGGCCTGGATGATGATGCTGCCGCCCGCCTGGGCTGTGGCACAGCGAATCAGCGGCAGGAGTGGGCGTCGGCTCTCCTTTATGCTGCTGGTTGCGCTTGGGTTCACCGCCTGGGACCTTTTCCTTGACCCCCAGATGGTTGGCTGGGGCTTCTGGGTGTGGGAAGGCACCGGTGCTTATTTCGGCATCCCGCTGGTAAATTTCCTGGGTTGGTTCCTGGTTTCTGGGTTGATCACCTGGATCGCGAACCCGCGTGAACTGCCCTCCACCCCCTTGGGAGCCGTCTACGCCACCACCTGGCTGCTGCAATCCATCGGACAGGCCATCTTCTGGGCGCAACCCGGTCCTGCGCTGGTCGGGTTCGTTGCCATGGGCGTGATGAGCTTTCTGGCCTGGAAGCCTACCCTGCTCAGGCTGAAACGTATCCCTGGAATCGGTAAAACCGGCTGAAGCAGGGATGAATAAACCCGGGAATCCAATTCTGATCATCGGCGCCGGTCTCGGTGTTTTGTCCGCTGCCATTCACCTGGCAACGCACGGCCAACGTGTACTGGTGCTTGAAAAGCACGTGAGGGTGGGCGGGAAGATTTACCATAAGGAGCGTTTATGTTCGAGAACCGAGTATTCGTGATCGCTGGCGCCACTGGCGGTTTGGGACAGGCGGTTGCACATGCATTTGCAGAACAAGGTGCCTCCCTGGCTTTAATGAGCACCGACCAGGTAAAACTGGATGCGCTGGTGAGCGACCTGAACCTACCCGCTGAACGCTGCGTCACACACGCTGCGAATCTGCTCGACCCGGACGCCGTACATAGTGCCGCCAAGATGGTAACCGGAAAATTCGGGCGGGTCGACGCGCTGATCCACCTGGTCGGCGGCTGGACAGGCGGGAAGACCCTACGCGAATCCAGCGCAGAAGACCTGAAGTTCATGCTCGACCAGCACGCCTGGTCGACCTTCCACATGGTGCAGGCTTTCCTGCCCGCGCTGCAAGAAAATGGTTGGGGCCGGGTCCTGGCGGTCTCATCGCCGTTTGCAACGGAGCCTTCCGCGAAGATGGGTCCCTACGCTGTTGGCAAGGCTGCCCAGGAAACCCTGTTGTTGACCCTGGCGGATGAATTTCGAGGCAGTGACATGACCGCCAACGTACTCCAGGTCAGAGCCATCGACGTCAAAGGGACCGGCAAAGGAACTTCGCCCGGTGAAATCGTGGCTGCCATGCTCTACCTTTGTTCGGATGAGGCTGCAAAAGTCAACGGCGCCAGGATACCGTTGTATTGAAGTCTGTCGACAAAATAGGGCTATCTTCTGAGGCGCGTAACGCCGAAGAAACTCAGTGGTTCACAACCGAGGATCACGAAAGCCCTCTTGATACTTAAGGGGTGCCCATGGCCAAACAAAGATTCCCCGAACCTACTGTGGGCATCTTCATATTCAATTCGCAGGGAGAATTGCTGCTATTACGCTCGCACAAGTGGCCAGGGATGCACGTGGTGCCTGGCGGTCACGTGGAATTAGGGGAACGGCTGGAAGACACCGCAATCCGCGAAGCCAAAGAAGAGACCGGCCTTGATGTTGACGATCTGGAATTCATTTGCTTCCAGCAGTTCCTTTACGATCCCGCCTTCTGGAAGAAACGCCACTTCATTTTCTTCGACTTCGCCGCCAAGACACACAGCACTGAGGTAAAATTGAACAATGAGGCCCAGGAGTATCTCTGGGTGCCTCCGGAAAAAGCATGGGGGTTGGCATTGGATCCCTACACGCGCAGATCTCTTGAGATCTATTTGAACAAAACTGGTCAAGCCTGAGGCTTGACCAGTTGCTTATAACGCGATCATTAATCATCGGAACTCAACTTAGGTGAACCGAGTTTTTCCTCTCTATCACACCAACGGAGTTTCCTTCCAAGGCATTTCCGATTCTTGACATAAATGAACTCAAAGCCTGGGGATCAGCACAGGTGTGCGCGCTTTGTAGGCCTCGTATTCGGCCTGGCCGCCCCATTTTTCGTCTGCGCTCTTCTCCAGCATAGGCACCCCGCTGATGCGCGTGAGCAGCACGGTCACAAAGAGCGGGGAGATCAGGGCCACCCACTGCCAGCCCTGCAAAACCGGCAGGGCAATGACCGCCACGCCGATCCACAACACGATCTCGCCGAAGTAATTGGGGTGACGGGAACGAGACCATAAACCGCTCTGGATGAATTTGCCTTTGTTGGCCGGATCCTCTCTGAAGCGTTTTTTCTGGGCATCCGCCAGCACCTCGAAAGCGAATCCGAAAACCCAGATCACCGTGCCAACCAGGGCAAAGATGCCCAGCGGCTGCCGCGCAGTCGTGGTAATGGCCACGAGCGCAGCAGCCAGTGTGAAGCTCACCCACAGGCCCTGCAGTGTCCAGGTGAGTAGGAAGCGCGGAAAAGAGGGCTTGAGCTCATCAAAACGGCTATCCTTACCGGCTTTCTGTACGCGCCGGAAAAGAAAGGACCCCAGGCGAATCGCCCAGACGGCCACCAGGGCCAGCAGCAAGATCGAGCGGCTATCCACCACCGGACTGAGCAGCACAGCGATGACCGTCACCGAGATATAGGTCAGGCTGCCCGTCAGATCGTAGAATTTCTCAGTTTGAAAGAGAAAAGCCGGGATGAAGGCCAACCATTGGACCAGGAAGGCCAACCCCACCGAAAAAGCAAAGAGCGAAGTTCCCAGGATGGTGGCCCCCTCCTGGCCCCCGGCGAGCGCCAACCCCAGTCCGATCAGGATGACAATGAATAAAGCGATCAGTGCATTGCGGTCTGCTTGTTTCATAGGTCTTGTGTTTTCCTTTCTGATTCAGAGAAGCTTTCAATGAACTGGATAAGTTGTCGACCGGCAAGCCCGGGTAGAAAATCGCCCATGATCCCCAGCGAAGCCTGATCACTGGTTCAGGTGCAGCACAAAGGCCCAACCCTCCCCCTCGGCCGTTGCCCCTTCCATCAATGGGAAGCGCAGGGGCAGCGAATGCGACCCGGACCAGGGATAATCCCCTTCAAAGCCCTGCGCTCTCACCGCGACCATCTGCTCACCGCTGAGGTCGACGGTCAAGTCGAGAGTTTCCGCCCCTGGGACGCCGCTGCACTCCCCTGTGACTGTCAGCGCTAGGTCCATATCCACCGTATAGGTGCCCCAATCTTCCTGAAGCATATCGTGGTAGGTGATGGACCCGCCTCCCTGGATGATATAGGGTGGAGTTTCTGATACGACCGAAAAGGGCACCTTGCCGACCCCAAATGGCTCCAAACCGACCACGGCAGCCGGCCCTGCCAGGATCTGTACCTCAAGTGCACCGCTCAAACCCGCACAGCGGCTATCAATCGGTGGTTCGGTCTCTTCCGGGGCGCCCCCAAAGACCACGGTTGGTGTCGGTGTCGGAGTAGCTATTGCTGTTGATACAACATCCGGCGTCAAGCTACACGCCAGGCTGATAAGCAATATCCCTAACAACAAAAACGTGATGCTCCTGCTCCTCGTGAATGATTTCATGCTTTAAACTCCTATCCTCCTCAACTTGTGAATGCATAACGCTTACCCACCCACTTCCCTGCGCTGCCTCAGGCATCTTGCTTCTATTATGGCACAACTTTCCGCCCGAACATAGCTGCAACGCCATGAATCAGGGATTCACTAAAGACCTTCGAGGCAGGCAGCTTTTGCTGCAGGGCGAACACAGAGTTTTCCCCAGCGCATCTGTGCGTTGATCCCCTTTACCCTATTCCCTGGGTCTGCGGGTACCTGCCACGGCCGCCCCGGACCAATACCACCAGGGCGATGAAATCATACAGGGCGTGGATGGTCATGATTACATAGAGATTTCCAAATACGTAGTATAGGACGCCCAGATAGAGGCCAACCAGGCTGGCGTAAAGTGCATAGCTGGCGGAAAGAGCGTGCGCGGCTCCAAATAAAAGGCTCGCAACCAATACTCCGGCCCACAATCCGAATTTACCTGCCAGGAGCTCTTGCAGCCATCCCCGGAAAAAGAGTTCTTCCCCTATACCTGCCAGTAATGCAATCAGCACCAGGTCCGGAAGTTTGCAATTCACAAAGATCGGCCGAATCTTCTCCACTATCGCTTGATTGAACTGAACCAGGGGAGGCAAGGATGAGCCTACTACGAGGGTAAGGATCGCCAGCAACGGAAGGCAGAAGAACAGCGCATAAGCCGTCGCGCTCCATGATAGGGAAAATCTGGACCGGAGCAATTCGCCTGCACTGCTCAACAAGACCAGACCCACCAGACCCAATCCACCCTCTGTAAAAAGCGTGATCCACAGCAGTGTTTTTCTATCCATAAGCAAACTCGGAAATTGCGTTCTTCCTGCTTCCAGCCATTAAACTGCGGAGGAGCCGGTCTCTTTTCTTGTTCAACCTTGATCCCGCTTGCAGGTCGATCACTTAATCCCCATCCACCATATCCCTGGCCTGTTCCACGTAAGCCAGGGACTGGTGCCGGAAATAGGTATTGTAAAGATTGGCATAATGCCCCCCCTGAGCCAGCAGACCTGTGTGATTCCCTTCTTCGATGATCGTGCCCTGGTCCATGACCACGATGCGGTCGGCCGCCTTGACCGTAGAGAGGCGGTGTGCAATCAGGATGCTGGTCGCATCCTTCAGGATCAGGCTTAAAGCCTGCTGGATTTGCCATTCGGTGAACGGGTCAATGCTGGCAGTGGCTTCATCCAGGATAAAGATGGCTGGCTTTTGCACCAGCACACGCATCAAGGCCACCAACTGGCGCTGCCCCATCGACAGGCGGTTACCGCGTTCCCCTACCTCGGTGTGCAGCCCCTCAGGCAAGGTTTCGAGCCATTCGCCTTCCCCGATACGCCGCGCCATCTCCAGCATCTCAGCGTGGCTCACGTCCGGTGCCGCATAACGGATGTTCTGCGCTACTGTGCCTGAGAATAAGAACGGCACCTGCGAGACGATCCCCAACTGCCGGCGGTAACTTTGCAGGTCGAACCCTCGGATGTCTCGCCCGTCCACCGTCAGGCGCCCAGACTGGAACTCGTAGAAGCGTGCGATCAGCTTGGCGATCGACGATTTGCCTGCGCCGGTATGCCCGACCAGCGCCAGGTTCTCCCCTGCTTGGATGCACAGGTCGAAGTCCGTCAACACCGGCTCTTTGTCGGTATAACGGAAGTACAGGTTCTCAAAACAGATTTTGCCCTTCAGCCTCGGTACCTGCCGCTGCCCTGTCTGGATCACGTTTGGATCGGCGTCGATCAGGGCGAACGCCCGCTCAGCCGCCGAGAGTCCTGCCTGGATCTGGGCCCAGAAGGCAGACAGGTTCATGATCGGGAATAGGAAACTATCGAGGCTCATGATGAACAGGTACCAAGCCCCAACCGTCACAATGCCCTGCTCGATGCTCAGGCCACCGGCGTAAACCAGGATGGCCGTGAATACGCCGCCCAGCGCATTGAGGATCGGAAAGACCAGCGAGAGCACAAAGCCTCGCCGCACGTTCACCCCATAGGAGGTCTGATTGGCAGCGTCGAAGATCTGGAAGATGCTGTTTTCCTGGCGGAAGTTTTTGGCGATCGAGATACCACTGACGGTCTCTTTGATGGCCGAATTGACATCGGCCATGGCCTGCATGCCGTGCCTCGTGACGCGTCGCGCCAGCGAACGAAACCCCAGCGCCATACCGAATACCACCGGCATGAACGCCATCATGATCAGCGACATACGCCACTCGGTCCGGAACAACACCACCCCCAGAATGATGGCCTGGAAAAGTTGTGAGGTTACATCCGTGACGATCACCACCAGCTGGCCGAAATCGTTGGTGTCGGAGGTGATACGCGAGACGATGCGTCCGGATGAGAACTGGTCGTAGAACGATAGGTCATGCTCGGCGGCGGCATTGAAGGCCCTGGATCGCAACTCCAACACCACATCGCCCACCGAACGCACCACCAGCGCACGCCGAGCCCAATTCAGCCCCCAGATACCTACTCCCACCACCAGCAACACCGCGCCAACCACCGTTATCGCCTGCAAGGTCGGCTGTTCCTTTAACAGATCGACCACGCGACTCACCACCACCGGCAGGGATGCACCGATGCCGGCGATCGCCACCACCAGGGCGGAGACCGCGCTCAGGCGCCGCACCTGCGGTTTGAAATACTCCGCGATGCGCAGGAACAATTGCCGGTCGCTGTACTGTCGGTCGTATTTCTCTGTGTTGAGTCCACCGAAAAAGCCCATAATTTAGCCTTCAGCTTTCAGTGTGCAGGGTTCAGCTAAAAGCTGACCGCTGGCGGCTGATTACTATTCTCTAAAGATCCTCGCGTACGCTTCGGATGTACGCATCAAGTCGTCATGCGTGCCGATGGCCACAATGCGCCCCTTGCGCAGCACGATGATCAGGTCTGCCCAACGGATCTGCGACAGGCGGTGCGTGATCAAAAAAGTGGTACGGCCTTGGGCAGCATTGGAAATCGCCCGCTGGATCCTGTCTTCTGTGGCTGAATCGATGGCTGAAGTTGAGTCATCCAGGATCAGGATGTGCGGGTCGGTCAGGAACGCGCGCGCCAACGCCAGCCGCTGGCGTTGCCCACCAGAAAGCGTCACGCCGCGCTCGCCGATCACCGTCTGGTAGCCTTCTTCAAAGGTCTGGATGAACTCGTGCGCCTGGGCAGACCGGGCCGCGGATTCCACCTCCTCCAGGCCGGCCCCCGGGTGGCCAAAGGAGATATTCTCACTGACGGTCCGCGAGAACAGGAAGATATCCTGTTCGATCATGGAGATTTGTGAGCGTAGAGTCGCCAGGTTCCATTCACGCACATCCACGCCATCCACCAGCACTCCCCCGGTGGTGACATCGTAGGTACGGTTAAGCAGCTTCACCAGCGAGGTCTTGCCCGCACCGGTTTGCCCGACAATCGCCACAGTCTGGCCGGGATGAACTTTAAAACTGATCTCCTGCAACACTGGTTCGCCATCCGGATAGGCGAATGAGACCTCCCGGAATTCGACTTCGCCGCGCATCTGCCCTGTGTATCCGCTGACATTTTGGTCAAGATTCGTCTCGCGGTTGATGAGTTCCAGAATACGCCGGGCGCTGGAAACGCCCAGGGCGATCTGCGTATACGCGAAGGTCGAAGCAAACGTTGGAAACTCCAACATGCGCAACAGACCAAAGTAAGCCACCACGCCCCCTGTGTTAACCAATCCCGCACGAAAGAGTAACAGGGCATGCGTCAGGCCAACGGCGTAAGTGATACCCAGCAGCAGGTTTGGCAGGAAGCGTGCCTCCAGGTTCCCCTGCCGGACAAAAGCATTGCGCACACGGCGGGCGTTGGTCACAAAGCGTTCCACCTCCGCACCTTCCTGCGCCGCGCCCTTCATGATCTCCACCCCATCCAGCGCCTCGGAGAGGTGCGTGTTCATATCCCCGAAGGTGCCCCTCACCTCATCCGTGATCGGTGAAAGTTTTTTCAGGTAATCTGCCAGCGCAATGAAATATGCGATCGTAAACAGGGTTGGTGTCAGCAACAGCCAGCGACTGTATTGCCCGGCAAAGAAAAATGGCATAACCAGGAAGAGAAATGACCCCACCACCAGGTTGACGCCGGGGGAGAACATGAAATTGACCTCACGCACATCATTGGTGGCGCGCGCCATGGTGTCGCCCACCGGCTGCAGGTTATGAAAGGTCATACTCTTGCCAAGCAGGGAAACATACATCTCATCGCGGATATCGCGCTCGATCTTCTGCGCCATCAGCTCCGCGCCGAAGTTGCGCCCCAATTGCAATACACCGCGCAGGATCTGCGAACCGCCCAGGATCAATGCCAGAGGAAGCAGGATGCTGGTATCTGGGCGGGGTTTCAACATCTGGTTGAAGGCGTCTCCCACCATGACCGGCACGACCGCTGCCAGCCCGGCATTGCCCAGCGCGCCGATGAAGATCATAATCATGATCGGCCAATAGCGGGTGGCGTGCGAGACGATCCAGCTAACCGCATTCTTGCGGTTGGTTGTATGCACCCGTTGCAGCGTGAATTCGGTCGGCTGGCTGATGGTTGTCATGATCTATCTACATGTCTCCGGCGCCATGCATAGAGATTGATTTTACCCCCAATTGTGAGGGCGATCCTGCCCTACGAGCGCAGGCTTTTTTCGCATGGAGACCTTAACTGGATTAACACCCGACCTTGCTAGTTGCGCCGGGGATGACCATTGCAAACGCCGTTTTTTCGCGCTTCATCCCAACCGGTAAGGTCACCCTGCAATTGTCGTCTCGATCCTTTGCGCCTGTGATCAAGGAACCGCGCCAAGTCCCGGGGCGACCATGCGTGGTGACGAAAGAACCAGATGGTGTTACTCGATCACATGGCCCAGTGATAAAAGAACCAGTCTATGTTCCTCGATCACATCGTATGGTGATGACAGAACATGACGATGTTCCTCGATCACACCGGCTGGTGATAAAAGAATCAGATTGTGTTCCTCGATCACATCGGGTTGTGATGAAGGAGCGTGGCTGTGTTCTGCGATCACACGGCCTGATGATCAAAGAACCTGGCCATGTGCCTTGATCATCAGATGTGGATGGGGTGGAACATGCCCTTCCGCCAGCGTTGCAACGGAACGAACCCGGTGCGCCGGTCCAGGCGTATTCAATCAAGGCAACCGGCGCAACTTACAATTCTGTAAGGGCTATAGATAGTACCAAGAACCTCTTGGTTTTTTGAGAAGTATCCGGTATCATGGAATCAGTATTCTTTTTCGTGCCATTAAGTTTCGGAGGAAATTTCCCATGCGAATACGATTTTCATGGCTGCTGGCCCTGACGGCCATCGGCATCTTGCTTGTGGCGCTGATGCAACCGACGCTGGCCCTGGCGGACGATGCCACGCCGCCGGCGCCGGACGCTGAAGCGACAGAACCGACCCCGACTGAAGCACCGGCTACGGCCACCCCGATACCTGTCGAACCGACAGCGGAAGAAGCGGCTGCGCCAGATCTCGAATTGCCCGAGATATTGGAGCAGGCGCCGGAAGGGACAGAGGTGGTCGTGCTGGACGAGAACGGCGAGCCCCAGGCGCTGGCCACCGAAGAGACCCTTGAGGTCCTGCTGCAAGGCGATCCTGTCTGGTGTCCGTCCACAGTATTGGCGCCCACCCCAGGCTCGAACGGATGCACCGCCGGCGCGACCAGCTTCGCCACGCTGCTGACGCAGTTGGGCGGCGGGGGCTACACCGGCGCCGGGACGATCTGGGTAGCCTTCAACTATGACGGCACAAACGACACCACTGCTATCAATTTCGACGGCACGGCTGCCGGGGTCAGCAACCTGACCGACCTGATCGTGCAGGGCGGCTGGAATGGCGTCAGCGGATCGAATACGATCACCACGCCCTCCACGGTCGACGACAAGTTCTCGATCTATGACTGGCAGGGCAATATCACCCTGAACGACCTGATCTTCGCCGCCAATGCCAGCGGCGCCGCGTTGAATGTGCAGACCGACGGCGATATCCAGCTCGATAACGTGGTCGCTTCCGGCAACGCCAGCGGCTCCGGCGCCGACCTGGATACCTGCGATTACGACGGCGCTACCGGCCTGTGCGCCGGCACGGGCAGCATCACCGTCGACAACAGCACCTTCGATACCAATGCCTTCAACGGCCTGGTGACCGACTCTGGGGGCGACACCTCGCTGGACAACGTGCAGGCCAACGGCAATGGTCAAAACGGCGCCTTCATCACTGGCGCCGACAATGACGGCACCGGGAATGTCAGCGTGCAAAACAGCACCTTCAGCAACAACATCAACGCAGCCGGACTGGACGTGTACTCCGATGGGAACATCAGCCTGAACAACGTCGTGGCGGATGGCAACTTTACCGGCATGCTGCTCGATACGACCGCCGGTACCGGGACCATTGCGGTGACCAATACCTCCCAGGCCAGCAGCAACACCGGCACCGGCCTGCATGCCATATCCTATGGCGACATCACCGTATCCCAGTTCACCGCCGATACCAACGGCGCCAATGGCGCCTACCTGGTCGCGGGCCTGTCAGGAAACGTCACGGTCAACAACACCTCAAGCTTTACAGGGAATGCGAATTACGGCCTGTTCGCCAAGTCTGCGGCGGGGAACATTAGCGTGACAAACGTAACCGCGAACGGAAACTCCGAAGCCGGCGCCTTCCTGAAGACCTTCAGCGGTGGGAACGTCACCGTCGACACCGGCACTTTCAACAGCAATACGCTCTCCGGTCTGGTCATTGCCTCCAGCGGGCAGGTGGACCTCAACAATGTGACCGCGAATGCAAACGGATCCTATGGCGCGGAAGTCTACAGTACTTACACTTACTTCTGCAGCGGCCCGAACAACATCACTGTCAACGTCGATGGAGGCACCTACTCCAACAACCTGTTCTATGGCCTGTACGTCGCCCCGGGCGCCGCCGGCACACTGGTCTTTGTCAATCCGGTCACCTATGCACCGGCCAACGGCAGCGGCGATTACCAGCTGGTGCTGCAAGACCCGGAGTGCCCCAATGACATCAAACCGGTCTCCAAGCCATTAAAGATCGTAGACGTGCCGTTCAAAGCCGGCTTGCCCGTCGGGCAGGAATGTGACCTGTACTCCGGTTCGATGCTGGTCCTGCCAAACGGCACCTCCGTCAAGATCACCTGCCCGTATACCGGCGAGACGCAGCTGGAAGGCCTCGAGGAAGGCGACCTGCCAGGCTTGCTGGGTGCTGGTGGCACCTTCGTGCAAGGGATTTCGGTCAAGTTCAATAGCGAGGGTCAGCCGGTGCTGGTGCTTACCGAAGGCGGCCTGCTCACGCTGTCCTTCGACATCCCTGCAGACAGCCGCGGACGCCGCCACTCCATCCTGTTCTGGGACTCGACCGCCAACAACGGCGTGGGCGCCTGGATCCAGTTGCCGCCCTTCGAGTTCGGCACCAGCTTCAAACTGAACCCGGATGATCCTGACGACAAGCGCGTGATCCTCACGGGCGTGCGCCAAGAAGGCAACACCATGGTGGCTACGGTTAACTTCCCGGGTATCTTCATCCTGGTCTCCGAATAGCGCTGCACCCGGCAGGATCGAAACCTGATCAAAACAGACCGCCATGTATGGCGGTCTGTTTTTCATCCTTTGTGCACCTCTGGCGCCCTTACCGTGTCCCCACCCAACCCAGCGCGATGCGGCCTCGCTCGGCTTCGATCTTCAGGATCTCGACTTCGAGGATATCGCCCACGCGCAGGAGCGTGCCTTGGGGGATGCGGCTGCGATGCAGCAGACCATCCTGTTTGACCCCGATGTCCACGAAGGCGCCGAAGTCCACCACATTGCGCACGGTGCCCTTCAGCTGCATGCCCACCGCCAGGTCTTCCATCTTCAACACATCCGAGCGCAGGATGGGAGCGGGAGCCTCATCACGCGGATCGCGCCCGGGACGTACAAGCTGTTCGAGGATATCCTTCAATGTAGGTAATCCGCAACCGAGCTCGTCCGCGAGCGTCTCGAGCAGTGTGGTTGCCGTGAGCGCTTCGAGTGCAGGCTTGCGGTCCTGTATGGTGACAGCTGTCGATAGCCCAGCGCGTGACAGCAAGGCTTTGGCAATGGTATACGATTCGGGGTGGATGGCGGACGCATCCAATGGGTTGGCGCCATCGCGAATGCGCAGGAACCCCGCCCCCTGCTCGTAGGCTTTCGGGCCCAGTCCATTGACTTGTTGCAACTCCTCGCGCGTTTGGAAAGGGCCGCTCCGGTCGCGGTGAGCGACCAGGTTGGCCGCCAACTTGGGCCCTATACCCGCCACGTGGGTCAACAATGCCGCGCTGGCAGTGTTGACGTCCACCCCCACCTGGTTGACGACGCTTTCGACCACCCCATCCAGCGTGTGGTTCAGGGCGGCCTGGTCGACGTCGTGCTGGTACATGCCCACACCGATCGATTTGGGGTCGATCTTGACCAGCTCGGCCAGCGGATCCTGCGCGCGGCGCGCAATGGAAACCGCCCCCCGGATGGTGACGTCCAGGTGAGGGAACTCCTGGCGGGCCAGCGCTGATGCTGAATAGACAGAGGCTCCGGCCTCACTCACGATCAGGTATTTGACGGCTGGCGCGCCGCGCGTCAGTTCAGCCACCAATTTCTCGGTCTCGCGCGAGGCGGTGCCGTTGCCAATCGTGATGAGCGTGACGCGATGGCGATTGAGCATGTCTTCAAGGGTTTGAAGCGCCCCGGCCCAGTCTTTTTTGGGCTCATGCGGATAGATCGCGCCGCTGTCGAGCAGTTTGCCGGTGGCATCCACAACGGCCAGCTTGCACCCGGTGCGGAAACCGGGATCGATCCCCAACACTGTGTGCCCGGAAAGCGGGGCCTGGCCCAGCAGCGCACGCAAGTTTTGGGCAAAGACCTGGATGGCGTGGCCGTCGGAGCGCTCGCGCAACGCGCGGCGCACATCGCGCTCGATCGCAGGCAGCAACAGTCGTTCGGCGGAGTCGTGAGTGGCCAGTTCGAGTTGGTCCGAAAAGGGGCTGAGCGGATCCTCTTCAAAGGCGGCCTGGATGGGGTCAAGCCAATCCCGCTGCTCAAGACGGACGCGGATTTTGAGCACACCTTCCTTTTCGCCACGATTCAGTGCCAGGACCTGATGTGGCTGCAGGCGGTCCACGCGGGCCTCGAAGGCGTAGTAACTCTCATACACACGCTTTTCATCAATGGCTTCTGCCACTTTTTCGGCGGTCAGCCTGGCAAACTTGAGGGCCTTCTCGCGCGTGGCCGTACGCACGCCGGCGTTGTCGCTGATGGCCTCCGCCACGATGTCGCGTGCGCCCTGCAGCGCCTCTTCAACGCCGGGGACTTCATCACCCAGGTACTGTGCGGCAGCTTCTTCAGGAGTGCCCTCCAGAGCCTGGGAGAGGATCAACCCGGCCAGCGGCTCCAATCCCTTTTCGCGGGCAAGCATGGCGCGCGTGCGGCGCCTGGGCCGGAAGGGGGCATACAGGTCCTCGAGGGCAGTCAGGCTCGCGGCAGCCTCAACGGAAGATCTGAGTTCCTCGGTCAGCTTCCCCTGCTCCTCAATGGACTTCAGGATCGCGGTCCGGCGTTCGTCAACCGCGCGTAGCCTTACGATCTCATCCGCCACGATGCGCACTTGCTCATCATCGAGCGAGCCGGTCATTTCCTTGCGATATCGGGCGATGAAGGGAACGGTGTTGCCTTCATCCAGCAGGCGGATAGTGGTTTCCACCTGGGAAGGCTTGGCAGCTATCAGGGAAGATATGAGGTCAGCATGAGTCATGACCGCGATTCTATCATGTGGAACCGCCACGCCCGGGGAGAAATTTTATGTACCAGAGCGAATTTTAATCTACGTCAACCCGAACTGATCAAAAAGGAACCGTATGAAGATCAATCGAAATCTTGGAAATATCCTCCTGGCTATCTACCTGATCCTGGCCGGTCTGGCTGCCGCCTCCATGCCGTGCTGATAGGCATCTTCGCCCTCGGTGCCGCGGTTTTTCTTTTTATCGGTAAGTAAACTCAGGACAGTTCAATCACGAGCAACAGCCTTTCTTACGAGAGGCTGTTTGTTTTATGCGTGTTTTTCACCAAGCAATCCTGCGCACTGGATGCTGTAAGCTGCCTGATCCGGGTTGTTCCCTTCGATACTCCACCAGGCGGACATCACAGCATGGCAGAACCCCCAGGCGCGGATGCGCTCTGGTTCCATGCCCAACTTTTCTGCTAGGATTGCGATGCGTCGCTCTGTCTGCCCTTTGGGATCGCTCCGGCTCAAGAACCCTGGTAACGGATTGATGAGCAGCGGTCCGACCTCATACCCGCGCGGGCCGATGACGCCCTTTGGGTCGATCGCCAGCCAGCCACGCGCAGATTCCAGTACATTGAAGTGGTGAAAATCCCCGTGTAATAGCGCCTCATCCCTGTTTTCGGATAACAGGTCGCCTGACAGAGATTCTGCCTTTGCAACCAGCCGTTCGGGCAATGATCCAGTCTTGCCATCAAACTGTCGGCGCAAACGCATGAACCCAGCAAACCAGTCTTTGAGCTGAATGAATCCAGTTGAAGCGACTTTTGCTGCTGAAATACTGAAAGGAGTGCTGCACTCCCAGAGTTGACCGATCACATCCGCGGCGATCCCGGTGGCACGGTCATCGTCTGCCAGTGTTGATAACATGCGACCTGGTTGCAGGCGCTCAAGCAGCAGCAGGCCCTTTTTGGCATCCGCATCAAGCAAACGCACCGCCCCGCGTCCGTTGTAATGACGCAGAGCAGCGATCTCACTGGTCAACTCCCGGTTTGGTACCCCTGCTTTGAGGACCACTTCGTCCGGATCTTTCAAGCGGTTTATGCTGCCACTGACATCGCGGGCAAAGGCCACAAAATTATAGGAAAGCTGGGGAACCGGCTGGATATCCGTCAGTCCCCAGCGACGGGAGGCTTCATCCAGTAAGCCCGGCAGGGACTCCAGCCAGCCTCTGCCTTCTTTCTGGTAGGTTTGCTGAATCGTCTGGACGAACTTGGGGGGAAGATCAAGCATCATGGCCAAGCGGCGTGACGCTTTTCATACAGGGAACAACTTATCCGTCACTTCGGGACAATACTTCTCCACCATTTCGGATGAAAGTCCATTCTCCTTACAGATTTCAGCATACAGGTCGGCAGAATGACGTTTGGTACGTTTCTGGGTTTCCACGTCCAGGGCCCATAACCCGAAACGCTGTGTCCAGCCGCGTTCCCACTCGAAGTTGTCCACCAGCGACCAGTGAAAGTAGCCCTTGACCGGCCAGTTGAAGTTGACTGCGCGCCAGATTTGATGAATGTGCTGTGCAAGATAGCGCGGACGCAGGTGATCATCGGCATCTTCCACGCCGTTTTCGGTGATGAGGATGGGCAGGTTGGGATAGGCTTTCACGATCCATTTGATGCTCTGGAATAAACCCTCGGGAATGTTGGCAATAAAACCTGTATCGCTGATATCGGCGTCTCGCGGATAGGCAGCAGCCGTGAAGAGTTCCTTGGCGTTGCGCAGATCGAACCAGACAGTATCGACAGAGTAGTAATTCAGGCCAAAATAATCCTGTGTGCCTCTGGCCTCGGGGATTTTGAATTTACCTACAGGTGTCTTCATCACTCCTGTGGAAATGCCAGAGGGAAAACCCATATTGAGGCCGTTATAACGGATGCTCCGCATCAGGCGATCAAGCGGGAACCAGGGGCGTTTGGGAACCATCGGCCGGTAGTGATGGGCATAGCCCACCCGTGATTCCGGTTGGATTTCGTGGATGGCGCGGTAGGCGGCGGCGTGCGCTCTCAACATGTTGGCCATGACCTTCATTGCCATGGATACACCCTGGTTGCAGGCAGGAAAATCCCCGGTCACATACCCGCTCAGAGCGTACACATTTGGTTCGTTGATCGTGCACCACAACGTGCAGTACTCTTTGAGCGCCTCCACTGTTTTGCGAACATATCTTTCGAACAGGGACACAATATCTTCATGCTCCCAGCCACATAACTCATACAACCAGAGCGGGTCGGAGAAATGGTGCAGGGTCACCATGGGCGTCATGCCGCGTTCCTTCAACCCGCGCAACATACCCCGGTAGCGCTCAAGCGCATCCTCGTCCCAGCGATTCGGCTCGGGCTGAATACGGCTCCACTCCACAGATAGGCGATGGGCGTTCTGCCCGCCCTCTGCGGCGCGGTCGAAGTCTTCGCGCCAGCGGCCGCCCCACCAGTCACAGGCCAAACCAGAAATCCCGTTCGTGTGGCCTTCCTGCTCCCACTTCCACCACTGGTTGTTGGTATTGTTGCCTTCAACTTGATGCGACGAGGTCGCTGTCCCCCACAAAAAACCACGAGGGAAGTGATAGGTTGCTTGCGACATGGTGCTCTCCTAGAATGTAGTTCCAACTATTAAACCACACAGTCCACAGGGAACACAAAGGGAAAACCTATGTGGCCTCCGTGGACCTCCAGGTGATTTACTTTGATCGTGCGAGATAAGCAAGGTAAAGCGCAATCGACCCAGCCACTGCGGCATTCAACGACTCGATCTGCCCCTTCATCGGCAATTTGACCAATAGATCGCAGGACTTGACCGTTAGGGAGCGCATGCCTTCACCTTCGGAGCCGACTACCAACCCGATGGCCCCCTGCAAGGATGATTCATGCATCGTCCCTATCGATTCACCTCCTTGATCGAGGCCGATGATCCAAGCTCCAGCTTGCTTGAGCGCGGTGATAGCCTGGTGCAGGTTGGCCTGCGCCACGAGCAGATGCTCGGTCGCGCCCGCCGAGGCATTGACCACGGCCGGCGTAACGCCTACGGTGCGCGCTAGCGGGATGACCACGCCGTGCACCCCGACCGACTCTGCTGTACGCAGTAACGTCCCAAAATTCTGCGGATCGTTGAGCGCATCCAGCAGCAGCACAAAGAGCGGCTCGCCGCGCACCTCGGCCAGTTCGAAGAGTTCGGTCAGGTCGGCATACGGGTACCCGCTAGCCTCAAGCGCCAGGCCCTGGTGGTTGGCCTTCAGGCGGTCGAGCCGTCCGCGCGGGACGCGCCTGACCGGGGTCTTGCGTTCCGCCGCCAATCGCAGGACCTCGCTCAAGCGCCCCTTCTCTTGAGCGCCTTCTGCGATCTCCAAACTGAAGACCTGGCGGCGACGCGCGCTCAAGGTCTCGTAGACGGCATTGCGGGAGTAAATCCACTCCTTCATGGACACCATTATAGCAAGGCCGAATCAGCGGATTCGCTATCGAGGAATTCCATCAGCCAGCCGGGAACGGATTCGGCATATGCTTCGCGCGACTCCCCTTCCAGTGCAGATACCACAAGGTGCCATGTCAGGGCGCGGTTGACCATGGCAACCGGCATAGCCAGCCGGAAACAGTCCAGCAATTCCGCGGGTTTTGCAAAACGCTCCCAGGGCCTCAGATAGGCCTCGCGCAAGGACTCCAGACGCGGATCGTTGAATTCCCATTTTAAAGAGTAGGCTGTGCTGCGCAGGTTGACCAGCATGCTGAAGAAGGGATGCGCCAGGCAGGTTTCTCCCCAATCGATGATCGAATAACGTCCATTCTGCAGGAACACATTGCCGTCGTGGAAATCATCGTGGTGCAGAGTTGCGGGTAAGCCATACCCAGACAAGCGAGCGCACATCTGTTTGAAATTCGGAATCAGGTTGAATAATTGCTGGTATTGTATTTGCGTAAGCCCATCGGGTTGATCCAGGCAGAGCGCCTCCCGGTCTTCAAGCAAACGTTGATAGTGATATGGAAGAGACTCCAACCTGCGGTCGAAGACACCCAGGGAGAGCAGTTCATCCTGGCGTCCAGCGAACTCGATCTGCAGTTCGGCGTACGCCGGCAGCACCACCGCCCAATGGCTCAGGTCACCACTTTCGCGCACGGATTCACGAATAGGAGCACCGCTTGCGCGCATCAATAACCAGCTGCGTTTAAGATCGGCAGCCAGAAGGTCCGGCAGCAGATCCGGGCACCAACTGACGAGCGCTTCCGTCAGGCGCGCTTCATAGGCCAGACATGGGGCAGTGGCCTTGAAGAACAGGGAGCCCGCCTGTGTAGGCACGCGCAATACCGTCGACCACGGTCGGGTATGCGGCCGGGTGATTTCCCCGCGCAACAAGAGTTGTTGGGAGGATATTTGTTCTCTGATCCAGGCGCTGGCTTGCTCGAACCAGCCTGGAGCATCCCAGGGAGCGGATGGCATGAAAGTGTGGTATTCAAAAAGGCGACCCAACGGGACGCCCTTTCGCTGATTCCGCTAACCCCAGCGCCAGCTGGTGCTGTCCTTGCTGTCTTCGATGGTCACCCCCAATTCCTTGAGCCGGTCGCGGATCAGGTCGGAGAGCGGCCAGAGCTTTTGAGCACGGGCTTCGTCGCGCACTTCGACCAGCAGGTCGATGAATTTGCCGGCATCGCCGGAGCCGCTCTTTTCAGCCAGCCGCAGGCCGAGCACCCCGGTCAATTCGCGCAGGGTCGCCTGGGCAGCAGCAAGCTGCTCGCCGGCAGCAGCCTGGTCACGGGCAGTATTGATGGCCTTGACCAGTTCGTAGAGCGGCGCCAGAGCCCCGGCGGTGTTGAAGTCGTCATCCATGGTGTCGGTGAAGGCCACCTTGGTAGATTCGGCCTGAGCAGTGAGTTCGGCAGCGGTGCCAGCCGGGAGCCCCTTGGCGTTGGGCAAGGCTGGCCGCAGACCAGACTTCAGGCGTTCTAGTCCCCTTTCAGCAGCATCTTGCGCTTCTTCAGTGAAATTAAGCGGCGCCCGGTAGGACCCGGTTAAGACGATCATACGCATCACATCGCCGTCGCGCTTGGCCAGGAAGTCGTTGATAGAGATCAGGTTGCCAACAGATTTGGACATCTTCTCGCCGCCAAGCTGCAGCATGCCGTTGTGCATCCAGTAGCGGGCAAAAGGCACCCCGGTGAAGGACTCTGACTGGGCAATCTCGTTCTCGTGGTGCGGAAAGATCAGGTCATTGCCGCCGCCATGGATATCGATCTGCTCGCCGAGTTCGGCCAGGTTCATGGCCGAGCACTCGATGTGCCAGCCGGGGCGACCCTTACCCCATGGAGATTCCCAGGAGGGCTCGCCAGGTTTGGCAGCCTTCCATAGCGCAAAGTCCATCGGGTGCTCTTTGGCTTCGTCCACCTCGATGCGCGCACCGGCCTGCATGTCCTCCAGCTTGCGCCTGGAGAGCTTGCCATAGTCCTTGTCCTTGGTGACGCGGAAGTAGACATCACCATTGTCAGCGGCGTAGGCATACCCCTTGTCGATCAAACCCTGGACCATGGTCTGGATCTCGTGCATGGTCTGCGTGGCGCGCGGATTGGAAGTGGCAGGCAAGATATTGAGATCACGCAGGTTCTGGTCGTACTCGTCGATGTAACGCTGAGCCAGCTGAAAGGGATCTTCGCCTAGCTGGTTGGCGCGTTGAATAATCTTATCGTCCACATCGGTGTAGTTCATGACGTGCCGGACCTTGTATTCGCGATACTCCAGGTAGCGGCGGACGATGTCAAAGACCAGCGCCGACATTGCATGACCCACGTGAGCATCGCTGTACACCGTAACACCGCACACATACAGTTTCACCACTCCTGATTCAAGGGTCTGGAATTCTTCTTTCTTTCGAGAGAGGGTATTGTAAACGCGGAGCATGTCTGGATCATCCTATCTGTTATTTCTTCTTCCTAGCCTTCTCGTTCTCATCGATACGCGCAAATATCATGCGCCCGGCTGCAGTCTGCAACACTTTCGTTACAGAAACATCCTGGTACTCACCGATCCAATCGCGACCGTTCTCAACCACAACCATGGTTCCGTCATCCATATAGCCAACACCCTGGCTGGCTTCTTTGCCTTCTTGAATGACATTGATGCGCAGGACCTCGCCCGGCAACACAACAGACTTGACAGCATTTGCCAGCTCATTGATGTTCAAGATCGTGACGCCTTGCAATTCAGCCACGCGGTTCAGGTTGAAATCGTTCGTCAGGATCGGACACTTCAACTGGCGAGCCAGCACGACCAGCTTGTCATCCACCTCACGCATGCCATCCACGTCAATGTCACTGATACGCACAAGGATATTCGGCTGCTTTTGCAATTCTGCCAGCACTTCCATGCCCCGCCGCCCACGCTGGCGGCGCAGGCCGTCGGGGGAATCGGCAATATACTGCAATTCGTTGAGCACAAAACGTGGAATCAACAGGGTTCCTGGTAAGAAGCCGGTCTTGGCGATATCCGAAACACGCCCGTCGATAATGACGCTGGTATCCAGTAAGATGGTTCGATTCAAAGTTGTCCAGGAGGATGAACCGCCATTTTCCCCCCTGCCCCCCAAAGCACTGATCAAGCTCATAATATCACCCTGCCGCATCACAAATAAAGATACAGACAGGTAGCCAAAAACAACCACACCGACGAACGGCAGGACACTACCAAATGGATCGGGCAATAGTGAAAGCGGAAACGCCAACAACGCGGCGATCAATAACCCAACCACCAACCCGATCAACCCTGCAAACAGGGTTTCTGCGGAGAGGCGCCCTAATGTCGCTCGCATCGTGCGCACGGGACGCGTTGTCAGATACGGAGTAAGTACCAATCCGGCAAGCGCTCCGACCAGTCCAAATATCGTAACGTAAAGGACTTGTTGATCCGGTGTAAACCTTCCCGCTATAGCTCCCCCGTATCCGCCAGCAACTGCAAAAATGAGCATGCCAATAATACGAAAAATAAATTCGACACTCATGAATAACTCCTCTGGTAAAGAACAAAATAATGAAAATAATGTATGCGCATGATAGCATGGCTGGCTGACATCGTCAATTGCACATGTACCCTTCGATGAAAGTTGTTATAATCCTGGATACTTAAATATGGCTATCGATCGATTCGGGAGAACCATCCATTACTTACGCATCAGTCTTACAGACCATTGCAACTTGCGATGCGTCTACTGCATGCCGGAAGATCAAACCTTCCGCCCCGGTGCAGAATTGATGCAAGATGATGAAGTACTACAACTCACGCGGTTATTCGCTGACCTGGGTTTCGACAAGATTCGCCTGACAGGTGGAGAGCCGACGGTGCGGGCGCACATTGTCGAGCTCGTGCGCGGCATTTCCGGAACCCCCGGCATCCACAGCGTTTCCATGACCACGAATGGGATTCTGCTGACGCGATTTGCAGGCCAGCTAGCGAAGGCCGGCCTCAAGCGGGTAAATATCTCGATCGATACCCTCAACCCAGATAAATTCAAGCGGCTGACGCGTTGGGGAAAGCTTGAGGATGTGTGGAGTGGGATACAAGCTGCCGAACAAGCCGGGCTGACTCCCATCAAGCTCAACGCGGTGGTGGTTAAAGGCTACAACGAACCAGACGTGGTCGACCTAGCCCGCCTTACGCTGGAACATCCCTGGCAAATCCGGTTCATTGAAATGATGCCCTTCGCCGGCGTCACGGACGTGCAAACCGGCCAGGTGATCACGGCAAACGATATCAAACAATGCATTGAAGACTCACTCGGATCCATGGAAGTGGCCAACGGTGGAAAACTTGACGGCGAAGCTCGCCTTTTCCGGCTTCCCAACGCGCAAGGTGAACTTGGCTTCATCTCCTCGGTCACAATGCCCTTCTGCGCGTCGTGTACTCGCGCCAGGCTTACGGCAGATGGGCGGTTACGCCTGTGTCTGCTGCGCGAGAAAGAGGTAGATCTACTCACCCCGCTCCGCTCCGGTGTAACGCTTGAGGAGCTGCGCCAGTTGATCCTAGACGGGATCTGGCAAAAACCCTGGGGACATGGCCTGGCAGAAGGCGTCATCCCATTAAATCGCGTCATGAACGAAATCGGCGGTTGAACATGACAATCCATGGGATAAAGGCTTTGCTGTTCGATCTTGATGGAACGCTTCGTCATAGCCTCCCCTCCGGTGGGGAGGTTTTCACTGACCGCGCCGTTCAACTCGGTTTGCTCATCAGCGACGAGGACCGAATACGCACACTGCGCTGGGAACATTTTTATTGGGCCAATTCACCTGACTTGCAAGAGGATATGCAAAAATTCAGTGGGGATAACCAGGAGTTCTGGCACAATTACTCCTGCAGGCGGCTGGCCGCGCTCGGGGCAACGACACATCAGGTGGAAGAATTGGCTCCATCCATCAGTCAGTATATGGAAGAATCCTATCATCCCGAAAATGCAGTTCCGGAGGAATTACCCGAAGTCCTTAAGGTCTTCAAGGATGCCGGGCTCAGAATGGGAGTGGTCTCGAATCGCGACAACCCTTACTGGGAATTGCTGGAAGAACTTGGCTTATGTCCGTTTTTTGAGTTCTCACTGGCAGCGGGAGAAGTCAATTCCTGGAAACCGGATGAGGGCATTTTCAAGGCTGCCATCGAGCGCATTGCATCGGCCGCGCACGAGACGGTTTATGTGGGTGACAATTACTTTGCCGATGTGGTGGGAGCACGCCGCGCCGGTCTCCAGCCCGTGCTCTACGATCCAAATGGGCTCTTCGACGATCCCGGTTGCCCGGTCATCACCGCCTTTGATGAGTTAACAGGCATTTTGAAGTCATTCTAAACTCTATCTAAGCACTAGATGTATAACAGAAGGAATCGCTAACTATGGCTTGGGAGCGCAGGGTCATGCGCGTTGTACGCGTGCGTAACAACCAGGAAATCGGGCTATTGGCTCGGCTGCTTACTGCCATTTCAGAAGCCGGCGGCAGCGTGGGTACGCTGCAATTGCTGAATGAGACCTCTCAACATATGGTGCGTGATATCACCATTTATGCGGATGACGAAAATCACCTCGAAGCTGTCCTGGAAGCGATGCGCTCCAACCCCGGCACCGTGGTCGTTGAAATTCGCGATGAAGTGCTCGAGCTTCACCAAAAGGGGAAGATTGCAATCCGCAGCCGTTATGTGATCGACTCAATGACCACCCTGCGCCGCGTCTACACGCCAGGCGTGGCAGAGGTGTGCCGGCGCATTGCCTCGGACCCCTCCCAGGCACGCCTCTACACCAGCATTAGCCATTTGATCGCCATCGTCACGGACGGATCGGCTGTGCTCGGACTTGGAGATATCGGCCCCCTGGCCGCCATGCCTGTCATGGAAGGCAAGGCTATGTTGATGGAAACCCTGGTTGGGTTATCTGGGATGCCGATTTTGCTCAACACCAAGAATCCGGATGAGATCGTGCAAGTGGTAGCTGCCATCGCACCTACCTTTGCCGCTATTCAACTGGAAGATATTTCTGCTCCGCGTTGCTTTGAGATTGAATCGCGCCTGCAGGCGAAACTGGATATTCCGGTCATGCACGATGACCAGCATGGTACAGCTGTGGTCAGCACCGCGGCGCTATTGGTAGCGTCACGCATGACCGGCACCGACCTGCAGAAAGCCACCATCGGCCAGATCGGGCTGGGTGCTGCCGGGCAGGCCATCGGCCAAATGCTGATGCGCCTGACCGGAAATCCTGTCTTGGGCGCGGACCTGAGCCTGGAGGCATTGGACCGGTTCGAACAAGTTGGCGGTCAGAAATCCGATCTGGGTGAAATCATGGCAAAATGCGATATCGTCATTGCGACCACCGGCGCCCCCGGATTGATCAAGCCCGAGATGGTACGAAAAGGACAGATCATCCTGGCCCTTTCCAATCCCAACGCTGAAATTGAACCTGCGCTCGCGCTAGAAGCTGGCGCAGCCTTTGCCGGGGACGGCAAATCCGTCAACAATGTGCTTGGGTTTCCAGGGATATTCCGTGGTGCTGTGGATGCCAATGCACCCCGCATCACACATGAAATGCTGGTAGCGGCTGCCGAAACCATCGCCGACATGACTCCTGTCGGAGAGTTGGTGCCGAACCCGCTCGATCGAAAAGTCCATCTGGCAGTTGCACGGGTGGTGGCTGAGAAAGCTTATGCACAAGGCCTGGCCCGCGCCGATTACGTGCCTTATGTGGAAGAATAGCGCGAAAAAGCGCTCACAACCCCATTAAGAGCTTGTTCCCCAGGTTTTTTCCAAGTGTATTGTTTCTGGCGTATTGATCTTACTGACGATCTGAGCCGACTCACTGCTCCAAGTCGCTATCATCTGGCAAGTTGGTCAGCCCCTCTTTGAGCGCATACAATGCCGCCTGGGTTCGATTTGCCAGGTGCAATTTGTTGAGAATATTACTGACATATTTTGCAACCGTACGCTCATGTACAAACAGTTCCTCGCCAATTTCTTGATTGCTCATGCCTCGCGCGATCAATCTCAGCGTTTCTAATTCTCGAGGCGTCAAGGGATCAGAGGTATAGGATGCTTCGGATGGATTGTTGATTTCGTGGATCACTTTAACTGCAATGGAAGGATGCAAAAAGGCCTGGCCATTGGCCACATCGCGAATGGCCTGTAACAATTGTTCCCTGGTTGAATCTTTGAGCAGATATCCCAATGCTCCTTTTTTGATCGCCTGAAAGACACGATCCCCTTCGGCAAAACTCGTCAGAACCAGGATACGCGCTTCAGGCTTTAATTCCAGGATCTTGGGAATGGTCGTAAGTCCGTCTGCGCGAGGCATCACCATGTCCAAAAGGACCACGTCTGGTTGCGTGGTAGGAATCATTTCAAGGGCCTGAATGCCATCCTCTGCCTGGCCGACGACCTCGATATCAGGCACGTACGATAATATCGCTACAAGGCCTTCCCTGACCACGGTTTGATCTTCAACGAGCAGGACGCGTATTTCATTCATTAACGTCTCCTTTGCGGTTTGCTATCTTTTGGAACAGTCACAGTGATCTTGGTCCCTTTTCCTGGTACGGAGTGAAGTTTGAATTTCCCACCTATCAGGGCTGTTCTTTCACGCATATTCTTCAAGCCCATACCGTCAGAGGCATTTGCTTTCTTGACATCGAATCCGCACCCATCATCTTCGATCTCAAAGTTGACGTTGATGCGTTTTTGATTCAGCCGGACCACAACCGACTTCGCACCGGCATGCCGCAGGACGTTGTTCAGGGCTTCCTGTGATATGTAATACAAAGCCAATTGTTTTTCCGGTCCTAACTGGATAACCTCATCTGCCAGGACCTTGACTTTTACATCCGCCCGCCCTTCGACGGCGCCAAGCCGGTGGTGGAGAGTCGCAACCAGACCCTGTTCAAGGTCCACTGGCTGTAGCTCGTACAGGAAAAGCCGCATCTCTTTGAGCGCCTGACGCGCATTCTCTCCGATCTTTGTAAGCACTTCATCAGGGATTTGCGGTTCTCCTGCATCAATGCGCGCTTTGGTACCTTCTGTCAGCGTTACCAACCCATAGAGTTTTTGCGAAACCGCATCGTGCAAGTCGCGGACCAGTCGTTGTCGTTCCTCAACCGCAACCTTTGTTTGAAAACGGCGGAAATTATGAATCCGGGTCGACAACTCTTCGATGACGATCTTCAGCCTGGCGAATTCATCCGTGCTGAATGGCACATCGCTCGGACGTGCCAGCAAGGCCCACCCTATGTATTCACTTTCAGCGATCATCGGTGAGGCGAATATGGAAAGGTTCCTTAGAAATCGATACAAATCGGGGATGCGCTGGTCGACGGCTGTGTCCTGGACCAGAAAGGGTTCCAAGTTTTCAAATATCCTACTGTTTTGGTATTCGTTGAACACTTCACTGAGTTCATTGGACTGCTGATCGGTGAGGCCATGAGAAGCTGCAAGGTGATAAGAATTGTAATTTTCTTTTTCAAACTTCTCGTCAAGCATGAAGACCATGCAGATTTTGCTGTTGAAGGAGTAAACAATATGGTTGATCGATTCCAAAAGGAAATCATTCAACCGCAACGATCTGCTGGCGGCATCCGCGATAGACTGCAACAGAACGAACATTTCATCTCGAGTTTGTTGCCGCGCCGCATCTGCCTTGCGCCTTTCTGTGATATCGCGCCAGGTAATGACTTGCCCGATCAATTTCCCAACATGATCATTGATCGATGAACTCCGGATATTGAAATATTTCCACTGACCTTCAATATGAATGCTGCCTCTGAATTCGAGCTCTTTTGAGCTCACATTCTTGGCAAAATTTCCCCAGTTTTGCAGGATGGAATCAATTTTCTGGCCGAGTATCTTCGAGCGCGGCAACCCGATCACCTTGGCCGCTGCGTAATTTAAGTCTGCAATTTGATCACTGCTATCGACAAAAAGCCACCCATCCTTCAGTACTTCCACGATGTCTGATCGGGAAATAGGCATGATCGTCAAGAGATGGTATTTGATCAAGGCGTACAAAAGAACCATGCCAGTGATCGAAAAGGCCAGGACAAGCACTCTGACGCCCAAAACAGATGAGACACCCAGTATATTGACACCTGCGCCAACGATCGGAAAGATCATTGCGATCATTGACAATCCGTATTGGTACCGGTACGCCAAAGATGTTCTTCCATAGATTTGCGCCAGGATCAGTATTGCCAGAAGCAACACAGGTATCGAAAACGCGGAAGCCAGTAGCGGAAGCCCTGATTCATCTTCCACCAGCAACGGCCCAACACCCATAAACCCCCGTGCACCTAGGATCCATATAAGAATGAGAACCAGGGCCGGAATAAAAGACATCACGGGCACATACAATCGGGACAGCCACATTCTGGGAATGGAATACTCAATAGAAAAACTTAATAAAGCTGTGCTTGCAAACACGATTCCGCTATGGAATAAGATCCATGCTAGATTTCCATCGGGTGGTTTGGCGATCAATTCGTAAGAATACACGATGGATAAAAACAACAACGCAGCACCAAATATCATCAGGCTCTTTGAACCAGGGTTCCTCCTGGCACCTGCTGCAAGAACCAGGATGGTTATCGAAAAACAAATTGCGGCGAACAATAGGATGACTTGAGAATACATCTGATAGACCGTTTTTCGTTTTATCTTCTTGAACCGGTGGACTCGCTATTCTCCAGGTATTGCATAGGAGGCATCGATTTTATGCGCTTTCCGGAAAGCATGAAGGGCCTGTTTGCTCCTCCCCAACTCAGAAAAGATCGTCGCCAAAGTGAACCAGGCAAGCGGATCTTGCGGCTCATATTTGACACTTCTTTGCAGCGCCAGCCTGGCATCATCAAAGTAGCCAAGATCAAAATACAGGCTTCCAAGGGTCCGCCAACTTTTGGGGTGCTTGGGTCCCAGTTTTATGGCCTCTCTGATCGCATCAAGGGCTTTATCGACATAACCAGCACGGTACAACGGCATACTCAGATTGTTTCTGACAATTTCATCTTCAAGATTAAGCACGCTGGCTCTACCCATTACATCGATTGATCTGTCAAATTCCTGAAGTCCATAAAGAACGATTCCCATCCCAGATAACAATTTGATCTGGTTTGTGGCATCTTGAGTGCGAGAGGCTTCCTTCAATGCTTGCTCCAATAGCGCCAGGGCCTCCTGGTAGCGGGTATTCTTCCAAAGTGTGTATGCCAATTGAAAACATTCGGCCAAATCGCGAGTCCCTGTGTTGCTTTCCTGCATTGCTTCCGTCAGTGATGCTGCACGCTGGATGCTATCTTCCACATCACCTACCCCAGTCTGTTTTTCAACGTCACCATGCCATCTAAAATTCATTTCCAGCAACGAAAGGGTGCGGAAGCTTTGAACATAGAAATCATCTATCTTTATTGCACGATGGCGAAAGGCCCAAAAATCCGGTGCAAAGCGGGGAAGTCCATGAGCTTCTGTTTCTGTAAGCCAGAATACAGCCCTTATTTTTTCCTCAATCAAGATTTCTCTGCGGACATTAAGTGCACGGTATGCATTTCTGGCACTTTTCCCCCCACCCCATCTTAAACCGGAGATGAAGAAGATCGTATCCTCGCGCGATGGATATGCCCCTCTTAGCTCAACCGGGATGTCAAAACGGCCTTTTTTTACGATGTGCCTAACCACCGAGTCCTGACTGGCTTTAACCAGGTCTTCTAAGAGCGCCTCTGCATACTCGCGCACGTATTCAGATTTATAAATTGCAATTAACAGGGAAGGCCTGTTCCACTTTTTAGCCAGGAGCAATTCTTCAGAAAAGATAAGCAAGCTATCTTTTATCTGCTGCGCCTCTTGAGAGGTTTCTTCAATAAAGAATTTCCCGCGGTTGACCATCGGTGATTGAATTCTGCCTGCAAGAATTATACCTTACTGGCTAATCAATGATCTTTTTACTACACAGGAACGAATCGACAAATCGATTTGTAAATTATAATTGCCTGCATGAGCATCGGAACGGGCATTGCAATCACGGTGGTAGCTTTATTAATTGGGGCAATGCTCAGTCTTCGCGCAAGCCTCCTAGCACTCCGTTCTGCTCGCCATACTGCCAACTTCCTGCTGCGTCACCAGTTCATGACGGCTGTGTGGCGTTACCTGTTCCTTTTTGCATTCCAACTCTCGCTATCAGTTTCAGCAGGCGTGTTTGGGCCCAGGATCATCAACCAAGATTTAACTCTTGAACTTCCCACTGCTCCTCTTGATAATCCCCTGACCGAAGTGGTCCTGTCCACTCCAAACCCTACCGGCGCTGGTTTGCCGACCATCCCTAACACTCAACCCGCCAACCCGGATGAATCGCCAGAGGTTTCATCCACCGCAACGAACGCCCCACTTCCCTCTCCAAGTCTGGCCCCCAGCAATACCGCCTCCATCCCTTTTCTGACCATCAACACGCCAACGCCCACCAGAACTCCGATTTGGACTGAAATCACTGTCTATTTCACAAAGCAAAGGAATGTGATCAGTGGTATTCCGCCTTCCGTCGAAGGTGTCACGCGCTACTACCGTTCGGATGCCAATCCTGCAACAGCGATTCTGGATGAATATTTCAAAGGCCCGGGAGAAGCTGAACAGCAAAGTGGCCTGTTTGTAGAGACCAATGGGTTCGATGGGTATAGTGGAGTCTCCATCATTGGAGGTATCGTCTACGTCAATCTGACCGGAACCTGCAAATCCAATGGAACGGGTTACACGATCGAACAACCCCTAACCAGGAGCTTAAAACAACTCCCAGAAGTAAGCTATGTGAAATTGTACGACCAAAACGGATCTACTCGCGACCTGGATGGTTTAAGCGACTCGGCACCGATCTGCCTGGATCCGTCCTTCACGCCCAGCCCAACCGGTACCCAGACCACCACCCCAACCCCCCTTCCGACAGGTACGGCAACCGGGACACCAACTGCTTCCCGCACAGCGACAACCACACCGACGGCTACGCTCACACCAAAGCGCACACCAACCCAGACTTCGACCGCTACCTCAACGCCCACCTCGCGCCCGTCCCCCACGCAAACCGCATCGCGCACCCCCACGCGCACTCCGCTCCCCACAAACACGGTCACTGCGACTCTAACGCCTTCCAGAACCCCAAGCCCAACCGCTACCCACACTGCTACTTTAACTCCCACGCCCTCCAACACACCTCTGCCAACACGCACGCCGCTCTGGCTGGAATTGACGGTCTACTTCACAAACAGCAGGAAAGTGATCAGAGGTACGCCACCTTATGAGGCGGGCGTCTTGCGCTATTACCGCTCCAATATCAATCCGATCGGCGCCGTGTTGGATGAATATTTCAAAGGCCCGGGGGAAGCCGAGCGACAGAACGGTCTGGTAGCTGAGACAAATGGTTTTAGCGGATATAGTAAGGCAGTGGTAGAAAATGGAATCGTACGGGTCTACTTAACAGGCTCTTGCCGATCCAATGGAACCAGCTACAGCATCGAACAACCGCTCATCAAAAGCCTGAGGCAACTTCCAGAAGTATTCTATGTGAAATTGTATGATGAGCATGGCTCCACGCGTGATCCTGATGGCTTGAGCGATTCTGCTCCTGTATGTCTGGATCCTTCTTTCACACCCAGCCCAACGGCTACCTTCACCGCCACGCTGACGCCTACGTCTACCGCCAGTCCTACGCCCAGCAACACGGCCACAGCTACCCGCACCAATACACCCAGCCCCACCGCAACGCAGACTGCTTCGGAGACTCCTACGCACACTTCAACCGCCACACCAAGCAGCACTCCTACCCAAAC
>CAZULT010000002.1:81434-97588 GCA_964621295.1 uncultured Anaerolineaceae bacterium
CTTCACGCACACAGCCACGCAGACCGCATCGCGCACGCCCACAGCTACGGCCAGCAGCACTGCTACAAATACACCGACACCCACCGAAGACCCCAACTGCAACCGCGTTGAATTCATGGAAGATGTGACTGTCAGCGACAATACTGTCTTCTCTCCCGCCGAGCGCTTCACAAAAGTGTGGCGTCTGAAGAACGTCGGCAACTGTCCCTGGACGACTTCCTACTCGTTGGTGTTCGTCAGCGGAAATGCCCTTGGCGGGCCAGAAACGCTGGCTTTACCCGAGTTGGTGGCACCCGGAGAGACAATCGATCTGGGTCTGGATCTGGTGGCTCCCACCACTCCAGGCAGCTATCGAGGGGACTGGCTGCTCAAGAGTGATATTGGCAAATTGTTTGGTCTTGGGCCGAACGCCAACCAGCCGATCTGGGTCCGCATTCAGGTGGCTGTGCCTCCCACGGCTACGCCCTCTGCCACGTTCACACCCAGCCCGACCAGCACCTTTACGCTTACGCCTTCCTTGACGCCAACGCTCACACCCACTTCGACGGCTACATATACGCCTACCCTGACGCCTTCCGTCGCCCCCACGCAAACACCAAATCCCCCAACGGCACAACCCCGGTGTGACCAGGCAGCCTTTGTTGCGGACGTGACTGTGCCGGATGGGATGGTCTTTACCTCGGGTGGTACTGTGACCAAGACCTGGCGATTGCGGAATACTGGCTCCTGTACCTGGACGACCTCGTATACGCTGGTCTTTGTCAGTGGGGACAAGATGAATGGACCGGACGCCGTGAAATTATCCCAAAGCATAGCTCCGGGACAGAACGTGGATCTGACCGTCAAGTTGACCGCGCCTTCCACGCCGGGCACTTATCGCGGGAACTGGGAATTAAAGAACGAGAGCGGCGCCATTTTCGGGCTTGGCCCGTCATTCAAGCCATTCTGGGTTGAAATCAAGGTACTGCCAGCGCTCAGCGAAGATGGAAGTTATGATTTCGCTACCAACCTGTGTGCAGCTCAATGGTCCAGCGCAGCCGGCGACTTACCCTGTCCCGGAGACAGGAATTCCAGCAACGGCTTTGCGCTCCGGGTAGAAAACCCGCGCCTTGAAGATGGCTCCACACTTCCCACGGATGGATTGTTGCTTGTCCCACAGAACACCTTCAACGGCTACGTACAGGGCGAATATCCGGCCATAAAAATTGAAAAGGGAGACCGCTTCCAGAGTCTGGTCAGTTGCGGCCAATCCCCAAGCTGTTTTGTAGCTTACCTGCTGGAATACCAGATCGGTTCCGGACCCTTCAACAGCTATTGGATCTTCATCGAAAGGAATGATGGGATCTATGCTCAAGCCGATGTCGACCTCAGCGCGCTGGCCGGGAAAGAAGTCCGCTTCAGGTTGAGAGTCCTATCGCTGGGTTCGGCGACTGGCGACGAAGCTTACTGGATCCGACCCCGCATCGTACGGTCAAAGGAGACTTCCACACCATAATCCCATGCCAGAGGACCGCTGCCCTTGACAAAAATACCATCCTGCGTAGAATCACGGCGAGATGGACATGCACATCTTACGAGATTTGATACCTGCTCCAACCACATGGATCGTTTCCCTTTCCCTCACAGAGAGCCGCTGATGGCTCTCTTTTTTTATCGTTTTAAAGAAGAAGGCCATGCTTAGGTTCCCTGGATTGATCGATCCGCACGTGCACATGCGTGAACCAGGCGCGACGCACAAAGAAGACTGGGACACTGGCACCTCCGCTGCCCTGGCGGGCGGGATTACGATAGTGCTGGCCATGCCTAATACCAAACCACCCATCTTCGATGCGCGTACCCTCGACCTGGCCCTGGCAGCCGCAAAGGTCAAAGCACGCTGCGACTATGCCCAATTCTTAGGGGCGGGGCCTGACAACGCTGAGATCGCCGCACAACTTGCGCCACGCGCTGCCGGGCTGAAGATGTACCTCGACTCGACCTACGGCGAGCTGCGCCTGGATGACATGACGCTGTGGATGCCGCACTTCGAGAACTATCCTGAAAACCTTCCCATCGTAGTGCATTCGGAGAGCCGCAGCATGGCTGCCGCGATTTTATTCGCGGCCATCTACGATAGGCCGGTTCACATTGCTCATATCTCACTCAAGGAAGAAGTCCTGCTGATCAAAGCCGCCAAAGAGAAAGGGCTCAAAGTTACCTGTGAAGTATGCCCACATCATTTGTTTTTGACAAAAGATGTACCCCCACCACGCCCTCCGCCATTTTCTCCGATAATGGCGGAGAGTAAGGGAGAGGGTCGGGGTCGAGCTGAAGTCCGCCCACGCCTCGCCACGAAGGAAGACGTCGATGCCCTGTGGGCCAACCTGGACGTGATCGACTGCTTTGCCAGCGACCACGCCCCGCATACCCTTGAAGAAAAAGACTCCGAGAAACCACCGCCTGGTTTTCCCGGAGTAGAAACGATGTTGACTCTGCTGCTCACTGCGGTAAACGAAGGGCGACTGACAACGGACGACATTTTCCTGCGCATGCACACCAACCCCAAGCGCATCTTCCACCTACCCGACCAGCCTGAGACCTGGGTCGAAGTGGACGAAAACGCCACCGACGAAATTCACGCCACCGACCTGCACTCCCGATGCGGCTGGACTCCTTTCGAAGGCTGGAAGGTTAAAGGCCGCGTCACAGGTGTTGTATTGCATGGTGAAGAAGCGTACAAGGACGGCAAGATACTGGCGAAGAAAGGGTGTGGAAAGAACCTGCGTGAAATTTGACCCCAAGGACGTTGAGAATATGGAGATTCTCCCTCGCCCCGCAGCTCAAAACCGCCTAACCACCCACTTATCCAACGATCGAACCACCAACCAGGAGACAAAATTATGCCCACTGATCCCCAATCCCCCTACCTGCCCTTTGGCGACAACACACACGCTCCCTGGTACGGCAAGGACATCCTGTCGGTCAAGCAGTTCAGCCGCGCCGACCTTGAGTATGTGTTCGGTGTGGCGCATGAGATGCGCGGCATGGTCGAGCGCGTCGGCACGTTTGACCTGCTGAAAGGCAAGATCCTGGCCAACCTGTTCTACGAACCATCCACGCGCACCTCGTCGTCGTTCACGGCGGCCATGGAACGGCTGGGCGGCAGCGTCATCCCGATCAATGAGGTGAAATACTCGTCGGTGTCGAAAGGTGAGAGTCTGCCCGATACCATCCGTACGCTGGAATGCTACGCCGATGTGATCGTGCTGCGCCATCCTGAGGTCGGCTCGGCTGCAATCGCGGCGGCAACGGCCATGAAGCCTGTGCTCAACGCAGGCGACGGCGTGGGCGAGCACCCTACTCAGGCACTGCTCGACACGTTCACCATTTTCGAGGAACTTGGCGTGGGCCAGATCGACGGCATGACCGTGACCATGCTCGGCGACCTGAAGTACGGCCGCACCGTGCACTCGCTGGCGCGCCTGTTGACGCTTTTCGAAGTCAAGCTCAACTATGTCTCGCCCGAGATTCTGCGCATGCCCAAAGACGTGATGGAAGAGTTATCCGCCAAAGGCATCCCACAGGCCGAGCACGCTACGCTCGACGCCTGCCTATCTGAGACCGATGTGCTCTACGTGACACGCGTGCAAAAGGAGCGCTTCGAGGACCCCGCCAAGTACGAGAAGGTCAAGGGCGCTTTCGTGATCGACCCCAAGATCATGAAAGCCGCCAAGAGTGATATGATCGTCATGCATCCGCTGCCACGCGTGGGCGAGATCAGCCCCGAGTTCGACGATGACCCGCGCGCTGCCTACTTCCGTCAGATGGAATACGGGTTATACGTGAGAATGGCGCTGCTGGCGATGGTGTTGGGGAAGGCGTAAAGTTATCATGTCATTCTGAGGGCACTTAGTGCCCGAAGAATCCCGCCGCTTTGCGGCGAGACTCCTCGCTTCGCTCAGAGTAACATGTAACAAAATCATGGAAACTTTCTTCTCCTTCCTCGAAAAACGCGTCGACGACTGCTCCTCCCTCCTTTGTATCGGTCTTGACCCGCACGTTTCAGATCTCGACAATCCTACCGCTGCCTCCGCTCTGGACTTCTGCCTGCGCATCATTGAACAGACCGCTCCCTACGCAGCGGCTTTCAAACCCAACGCTGCCTTCTTCGAGGTCTTCGGCCCTGAAGGCTGGACCGCGCTCAAGCAGGTGATCGCAGCTGTTCAGGCCGAATCGAATCGCATGGGCTCGATGATCCCGGTGATCCTGGACGCCAAACGCGGCGACATCGCTTCCACAGCCGAAGCCTATGCAAAATCGGCTTTCGAGCAACTCGGAACGCACGCGATCACGCTCAATCCGTATTTGGGCAAAGACTCGATCGAACCATTCCTCGGATACAAGGAAAAGGGCGTGTTTCTGCTTTGCAAGACCAGCAATCCCGGCGCGGGAGATTTGCAGGATATGACTGTGAATCGTGAACCGTTGACCAAAGACGCCCAAGCATCATCCACCGTCCACCGTCCACCTTCTGTTCCGCTGTATATCCATGTAGCGGAACTCGCCCAGACCTGGAATACCCGCAACAACATTGGTCTCGTTGTTGGTGCAACCCAACCGGAAGCGCTATCTCGCGTGCGCGCGGTGGCACCTGACCTGTGGTTGCTATCGCCCGGCGCCGGCGTCCAGGGCGGTGACCTGGAGGGTGCGCTCAAGGCCGGTCTGCGGGCGGACAGCAAAGGCATGCTCATCAACCTCTCACGCTCGATTGCGCGGTCCACTGAAGGTCCCGGCTTTGCCGCGGCCGAATGGCGCGATACTATCCTCAACATCCAGCGGCAGTGGAAGGCTTAATGCCCAGAGTATTGATCCTATCTAACCAGGCTGACGAATACCGCGTGTTGCTCGAAAATGCCGGGCTGCCGGACCTGGAGCTTGTGGGCACTTCGGAAGTTGGCGAAGCGCTTTCCATAGGGGCTGACAGCGAGTTCGTATTCGGCGAACCTACCCTGATACGCGAGTTGCTGCCTTCTTTAAACCACCTGCGCTGGGTCCAGGCCACCTGGGCCGGCGTGGAACCGCTGCTTGATCCCTCCCTGCGGCGCGACTACATCCTGACCAACGCGCGCGGAGTCTTCGGGGAATTGATGTCGGAGTATGTCGTCGGCTATCTGCTACTGCTCGAACGACGCATGCTTGAACGCCATCAAGCCCAAGAGGAACAGCGCTGGGACGATACCCTTACAGGCACGCTGCGCGGGAAAACCATTGGCTTGCTAGGAGTTGGGTCGATCGGTGCCCACCTGGCAGGGACAGCCAAACACTTTGGCATGTCCGTGCGCGGATACACGCGCGCCAGCGAGAGTTGTTTGGAAGTGGATACTTACTTTCACGGCGATACACGATTGGCGTTCGCCAGCGGGCTGGATTACCTGGTCAGTGTGCTGCCAAACACCCCAGAGACGCATCACATGGTGAATTCTGAGCTGTTTGCGACCCTGCCCGCCCATGCCATCTTCCTCAATGTCGGGCGCGGCAGCGCCGTTGACGAAGCGGCTCTGGTCGATGCGCTTGAACAGGGGCTGATCGCTGAAGCGGTGCTGGATGTCTTCGAGCAGGAACCCCTGCCCAAAGACCATCCCTTCTGGTCAACACCCAACCTGTGGATGACCTTCCATACCGCTGCGCCCAGCTTCCCGGCGGATATCACCAGGCTGTTTGTGGAAAACTATCTTCTCTATATCCGTGCAGAGCCCCTCAAATACCAGGTTGAATTTGAACGTGGGTACTGAAACGATCGCGTTGCCATTCTAAGCTCCATAGCAGAGTAACCTTCTCACTGCTCACACCATTCCTGTGTCCTTCGGGATGGTCGCATACGAAGAGGCTTGTGTGTCAGAAACCACTCTAAATTCCCAATCAGAAACCCTTGCCGACAGCCTGCTGGGCGCAGGCTGCATCAAATTCGGTGCATTCACTCTCAAATCGGGGCTTGAATCGCCCATCTACATCGACTTGCGCCTGGTTGTCAGTTTTCCCAAACTGCTGGAGCAGGTTGCAACGGCCTATTTACCTGTTCTCCACCCATTGTCTTTCGCCCGGTTGGCAGGCCTGCCTTATGCCGCCATCCCGATCGCGACGGCCATATCCCTGGCAGGGAATTACCCTTTGATCTACCCGCGCAAGGAGGTCAAAACATACGGTACCAAAGCCGAGATCGAAGGCGAATACCGGGTCGGCGAGACAGTCGTGGTCATCGATGACCTTGCCACCACCGGCGGCAGCAAGTTCGAAGCGATCGAAAAACTGACCGGCGCGGGGCTGCTCGTCAAGGATGTGGTCGTGCTGGTGGACCGGCAATCCGGCGCAAAAGAATCACTGGCGCATGCGGGCTATACCCTGCACGCCGTGCTGAGCCTCAGCGAGATGCTGGAGCATTGGGAAAGGTCTGGCAGGGTTGAGAAGGAAAAGATCGAGGCGACAAGAAAGTTCATTTCCGGTTAATGTGAGCTGATGACGTTTACACAGGCTGAATTAACTGAAACGGTTGAAGTAGGGGAAGTAGGGAATGTATAAACTCGTTCGGTCGCTTTTGTTCCAACTTGAACCCGAAACGGCCCATGCTCTCACACTGCAACTTGTGCGGATGGGTGCTGTGCAGCCTGTTCGTTCGTTATTGCAGAGGATGTACGCAGCGCCAGCCAGGCCCGTGCAGGCATTTGGGTTGACCTTCAAAAATCCTGTCGGGCTGGCAGCCGGTTATGACAAGGACGGTCTCGCCGTACGCGGACTTTCTGCGCTAGGGTTCGGCCACATTGAAGTGGGCACGGTCACGCTGCGACCGCAACCGGGCACCCCCAGACCGCGCGTCTTCCGTCTGGTGGAAGACCAAGCGGTCATCAACCGAATGGGCTTTCCAGGCCGCGGGGCAGATGTTGTCGTTCGCCGTTTGTCGTCCCTGCGCCGTCCTCCTTCGGTGGTCATCGGTCTGAATCTGGGCAAAAACAAAGACACCCCACTCGAAGAAGCCTCCAGAGATTATCTCTCGTTATTGCGCATGTTCACTGCGCTGGTAGATTACCTGACGATCAACATCTCTTCGCCCAATACAGTGGGATTGCGCCGCCTTCAAGGGCGCGAGTTGTTGGAGCAACTGCTGGGGGCAATTGCCACGGAGCGGGAGCAAATCCAGTTGGGCCGCGGGGGGTACTGTCCTGTGTTGGTCAAACTTGCACCCGATTTGACGAACGAAGAGCTGGGGGATGCCATTGGCGTCATCCTTGACCAGGGCATGGATGGGATTATCGCCACCAATACCACCCTGGCACGTGAAGGGCTCCAATCAACGCTTCGAGCCCAGACAGGCGGGCTGAGCGGCAACCCGCTCAGAGCGCGCAGCGAGGAGATGCTGCAAAAGATCGTCAGGCGTGTCAATGGACAAGTCCCGGTTATCAGCGTCGGCGGCATCATGACGCCCGAGGATGCCAAACGCCGCCTTGAGATGGGGGCGGCGCTGGTGCAGGTGTATACCGGTCTGGTCTACCACGGGCCGGGATTGGTCAGGGAGATTGTGAAGAGTCTTGGTCCTGCTGCCTGAATTGCCCCGGGGTGGCTTCCATATGCCTGGCAACCAGCATTAGGAAACGCCCCTGGGTGAACGAGTGCAACCATTGTCCTGCCGCCTGCCCAGCCTCTGAAATCAATGCCTCATCGAGCGCCTCGCGCGATTCAAAATACAGTTCATGGATCTTCCGTACATCCTGGTTTGGCGGACCAAACACGAGTTGTTCGGAGTCGCTGACCACCTCTTTTTGTAAGCCGGGTAATTGTTCTACCAGTCCCAGGAACTTTTGCCAGCCTCCTTCGAACGTTGCCCAGGCAAAAGGCGGCAGGAAAAGGATCACTACTTTATACATGTTTGCACTCCTGTAATGATTATAAAATACCTTTTGTGGTATCATACCGCCGCAATAGGAAACCTCATGGACGATAAAATCACAATCATCGAAGGCCCACCGCCAGTATTCGAACAGGCACAGGACGGTTGGGCCATGAGCCTCAACGAAGGCCCCAGCATGGGTATAACCGCGCTGACACACCTGAGAACCTTTAATGGTCCCGCGCTTGTCGAGCGTTGCTACCGGGCCTGGCATAAGAACACTCCCATTCATTTGCATTACCGCAATGACCTCGGCATCGAACAGAATGCTCCGATCCTGGCCGTCCGGAATGTCGACACCGACGAAGGGCATGTGCTGCTGTTGTGGGTGTATCTGGACAGCGAAAAAGTGGAGTACGAAATCGACTCAGGCGATGACGACGGCTACGAAGACGATTTTGACCAGTAAGAACCTGACCGGGTTTTCCAAGCCCGGTCATTTATAATTAGGCTATGCCCCCCCTGCTCACCAACCTTCAGTCCAGTACGCTGACCATCCGTTTCAACCGCCCTGAGCGAGCCAACGCGTTCAACTTTGAAATGCTCGCCGCCTTACGGGATGCATTTACGCAGGCCACCAGGGATTCCGGGATTCGCGCTGTGGTCCTTACAGGTGCGGGAACCTCTTTTTGTGCCGGCCACGACGTGGGCGAGATGCTTGCCGCTCAGGAACAGGGCGTATCCTATCAAAAACACTTGCAAGAGACCTACAACCCGCTCATTCTGCAGATACGCCAACTGGAAAAACCGGTCTTGGCAGCACTCAATGGCCCGGCCGCCGGCGCCGGATTGGGAGTAGCGCTGGCCTGCGATTTACGTTTCGCAGCCGACACGGCCTCCTTTACAGTCGGGTTTTCAGGCATTGGCCTGGTACCTGATTCCGGGGTGTCCCTGCTATTGCCGGCATTTATCGGCCTGGGACGCGCCATGGAATTCTCTTTGACCAACCAGCCCATCAGCGCCGACCGGGCCTTGCAATGGGGTATGGTAAATCGGGTTTTTCCGGCAAACCTATTACAAACCGAGTCCGACCAATTTATCGCAGCGTTGATCAGGGGACCAATTGGCACCTTTGGGCTCACCAAGCGTCTTTACAATCACACCATGCTGCCCAATTTAGCGGAGGCGCTCGAGAAAGAAAGTGAATTCCAGGAAATTGCCAGCAAAGGCGCTGAGCACGCCAACGGAGTCAAGCGGTTCATGAAAAAATCCGATCGGAAATCGTAGCCTGTTCTTCCAACACTGAAGAGATACACAAGATGGAATTGTTCGGGATTCAGTCGTATCCAGTACGTTGGCAACGCTTGTTGTGGTGGTTCTCGCTCTCCCACGCCATGATCGCGCTGACATGGATCGGAGTCCTCGGCAGCGTGATGGCCGAACCCTCTGAAGTGGCCAACAGGGTATTTCTGTCCTACTCACTCGAACGGCTGGTTTTGATCTCGATCCTGATAACGTGTGTGATCTCCAATTTGACGGCAATCTGGGTAATTAAAAACCGGCGCAGGTGGGTGCAAACCAGCCTGAACTTCCTTGACCAGACCAGACCGGCCAAAAGGATCGCGGCTCTTCTAACCATCGTGCTATGCATCCTTGGGGCCGTCTTCGCCTGGTGGCCTGGGAGCGTTTCCCTCCAAGCCTATTTCAATAAAGCCCTCCCCCTGCTGGCCTGGTTCGTAGCCGTGACGATGCAGTCCTTAGTTTTTTTGGTCTACCTCAAACGCAAGGAAATCCTGGAGTTCGCCAATCGTTTTACGCCTGCCGATCCGGGAGGGCATCTTCACTCGAACCAATCGTTCGACAAGACAATTCTGGCCGTTCTGGCCGGCATCTCACTGGTTTACGGCTTCTTTCAATTAATGAGTTATCTGGATGTGCGCCAGGCGGCGATGCTCGGGGATAGTTCAAGCTACCTGTACGGTGCGGGCTTGAGTCTCAACGACCCGGCCTTTTTCTCCGAAAGGCGCCCGTGGGGCATCTTATTGATCTACAAACTGCTGGGGGGTTCGCAAGCTGCCATTGAAGTATTCCAGCTTGGCCTTTCCACTGTGGTCTGGCTAAGCCTGGCTTGGACATTTATCCGCTCTTTACGGCAACGATGGAGCGGGCTCATCGCTTATTTAACCATTCTCGGATTCAGCCTGACACCTGCTGTCCAGGTATGGAACCATGCCGTGCTGAGCGAGTCGCTCTCCATCTCGTTGCTGGTACTGTTGCTGGCATTGCTCATCGGTCTATTTCAACAATGGCGTTGGAAGGTTCTCTTCATGACCTGCCTGGTCTGCGGCATGTGGATGAGCATTCACGAAGCCAACACCTATATTGGGCTGCTTCTGGCCGTGGGGTTCCTCGTGTTTGGGATTGCCCGGCCACACATGCGTGCCTTCTGGCTGCTGACCTTTTTCGTAGGTGTCGTTTTTACGATCAATACCCAGCTTTCTGCAGCCTATGGTTTGCCCCGCTGGGCCCTGCCGGTTGCGGAAGTCATTACCAAGAGAATTCTGCCCAACCAGGCGTATCTGGAATTCTTTTCCGCGCACGGGATGCCCGTCACACCGGATCTGATGGCCTTCAGCGGCAGGTGGGCCAACAGCGATAATTATGCGATCATCAACAGCGATCCGCTCAAGAAGTTTTCGTTCTGGCTGTTTCGAGACGGCAGGTCCGTCTACACACAATTCCTGCTGTCGCACCCGTTCTACACGCTGGCCTCACCGCTGAAAGAGATCGACCTCCTGCTCGCCGGGAATTACCTCAACAGCTTCCCCATTCCGGGCTACTCCCCGGCGCTTCCAGGGCTGATCAACGAGTTCTTCTACCCTGAAAGCTGGTTCTGGCTCTACCTGTGTATCGCGCTAGCCCTTACCGGAGCGCACCTTTTTGCCCAGCGAAAGGCCAGGAACAGGGTGCTCTGGGCTGTTTTCCTTTTTTTTCTGCTCTCCGTTCCTAATCTCTATCTGGCCTGGCATGCCGACGCGCTGGATGTGGTCAGGCATGCTGCCATCGCAAATGTCCAATACCATCTGGGCCTTTGGTTGATGCTTCTTTTCTACCTTGACCTGTTCACAACAAATGGACGCTCAAAGACGGCATCGGACCTTAGCGCCCAGACCCCTCCACGATGAAAACCACTCTAAACCGGCTGCGCCCTTCGACCAGAGTGCTATTCCTTCACGTCCTGTTGATCTTTATGGAAGGCTGTGGGGTGGTCATCGCCTTGCTGGCTGAACCCTCTCAGAGCAGCGACTTTTTGGGATTTTCGGCGGGACGCTGGGGGATGCTTTGCGCGCATCTCGTGGCGCTGGCCGGGTTGCTGGTGACGCTCTCCCGGATCTGGCAGGGTCACGCCAACCAAGTGGAAGCCTGGTTTTCGGACAGGCGGCACCTGGTCTGGATCCTGATCCTTGCGCTGGCCTGCTTTAGTTTCACCTTACCGGCCGTGTTGGGGTCTATCCCGCCGCTCAGGGATTTTCCCTATTTCGGACGATTGCAACCCTCCCTCGCCTGGCTGGCGCTGGCAAGCGGCCAGATAGGATTGACCCTGCTGGTTGGGCTGCGCCGCAGCACCCTGCGCTGGTTCCGCCAATTCTTTCCTGACTCGCCCATTGCACCAGCGACCAGCCGCCTGACGAACACCCAGCGCTACGTCACAGCTGGCATAGCGATACTCTACGTGATCCTGCAGGCGGCCAGTCACCTGCAGGTACGCGAGGCACGCTGGTTGCCAGACAGCATCGATTACATCTTCCCTGCCACAACCTATCGTTGGAATGAACCGGGGTTATGGACACACGCCAAACCCTGGGGAGCAGCCGTGCTCTACAAACTGACAGGCAGCTCTCCAACTATGATCGATGCGGTACAGACAGGGCTTTCGACGTTGGCATGGCTTTCGCTAGCCTGGGTGTTCAGTCGCTCGTTGAAAGACACCAGGGTGAAGACGACCGCTTTCGCCATGCTGCTAGGCTTCAGCCTGGCCGCCTCGATCCAGGGATGGAACCACATCATCCAGAGCGAATCGCTTTCGATCTCGCTGATGGCGTTCCTGCTCGCAGTCTGGATCTCATTGCTGCAGCGCTGGAGGTGGGCCAAGATCGCAGCCCTGGTCCTGCTGCTGGCATGGTGGATCGGCACCCGCGAGACCAACCTTTATCTTGGCTTGTTGGTGGCCGTGATCCTGGCAGCGCTGGGGATATTCAGAAAAAGACAGCGCTTTTACTGGGCTGTCAGCACGTTCTTGGTACTTTTTGGGTTGTTCAACCTGCAATTGTCGGAGGTCCCAACCTTGCCGCGCTGGCTTTATCCCTTGACGAACACACTACTCAACCGCATCCTGCCAAACGAAGAGTTCCTGGGCTACTTCCGAGCGCACGGACTGGATACCCCTCTGGAACTGATGGCCTTGAGCGGAGGGCTGGCAAACAGCGGTGACTTTGCCGTGTACAACGACCCTGCTCTGGCCAGCGTGGAAGACTGGCTCTACCGCAAAGGCAAGGATACTTACATCAGGTTCCTGATAGACCACCCACTCTACACCCTGACCGCCCCCTGGCAAGACGCGCGTACTTCGCTGGCTTCCAGCGAGATTGCCAGTTACGCCCCCGGGAACTTTCGTCAGGTTGCGATCTGGCTGTTCGACGGGCTGCTCTTCCCGCGCTCGTTGGGGATGCTGGCGGTGCTAGCCATTGCCGCGCTGGCCGTCACACTCGGGGCAAATACATGGCGCGCCGGGCCCGTTTTCTGGCTGGTGCTCGCCGCATTAGTCCTTTTCTTCCCGCACTTCTACCTCGCCTGGCATGGCGACGCAGCCGAAGTCCCGCGGCACGCCATCCAGGCCAGCATCCAATTGCGGCTCTCACTATGGCTGCTGCTTTTTCTGGCTCTTGATACAATTATGGTACAGGATCATGGTATACGAACCCGTCATCGGCCTTGAAGTCCACGCTGAACTGCGAACGAAATCGAAGATGTTTTGCGGCTGCGCGGTGGTGGATTCCATCTCTGCGCCGCCCAATACCGCCGTTTGCCCTGTTTGCTCGGGTATGCCTGGCACGCTGCCTGTCGTCAACCGCATGGCCGTGGAATATGCCATGCGTGTGGCGCTGGCGCTGGAATGCACAGTCCAACCGGTCAGTATCTTTGCACGTAAGAACTATTTCTACCCCGACCTGCCCAAAGGCTACCAGATCTCGCAATACGAGCAACCGCTGGCCGAGCACGGCCGGTTGGCCATCCGCACTGCTGAAGGGGAAAAAAGCGTCCGCATCCGGCGCGTACACCTCGAGGAAGACACCGGAAAGTTGACCCACATTCAAGGAGGCTCACTGATCGACCTCAACCGCGCCGGGGTGCCACTGCTTGAGATCGTCTCGGAGCCCGATATGCACACTGTGGAGCAGGCGCGCGCCTACGCCGAAGCTTTGCGCGCCATCCTGCGCTATTTGGAAGTCAATTCGGGCGATATGGAAAAAGGCGTGATCCGCTTCGAAGCCAATATCTCGGTCAGGCAAGCCGGCACGCAGGCGCTGAACACCCGCGTGGAGGTCAAGAACCTGAACTCCTTCCGGGCGCTCGAGCGCGCCACAGCCTTTGAAATCGAACGCCAGAGCCAGTTGCTGGCGGCCGGCGGCGCGGTGGAACAGGAAACCCTCGGCTGGAATGAAGCCACGGAAAGCACCTATTCCCAGCGCTCCAAGGAAGACGCACACGATTACCGTTACTTTCCCGAACCGGACCTGCCTCCGCTGGTGATCGCGGGGGACTGGCTGGAACGCATCCGCGCGGATCTGCCCGAGTTGCCACAGGCGAAATACGAGCGGTTTATCGCCCAGTACGGCCTGACGGAGTACGACGCCGGCGTTTTGACCGCTGAGAAAGCGATCGCAAATTATTTTGAGCGTGCGGTCCACGAACTCCCGGCTTCGGTAGCGCCAAAGATGCTCGCCCACTGGACGACTGGGGAGTTGTTCGGATTGATGAACCAGGCGGATCTTGCAATAACCGACGTGAAGGTCCAGCCGGAGGCGCTGGCCGGGATGGTTACTCTGCTTAGCGCAGGCGAGATCAACCCTTCCACCGCCAAGACCGTGCTGGCCGAGATGTTCCAGTCCGGAAAGAGCGCAGGGGAAATAGTGGAGGCGCAGGGGCTCAAACAGCTCTCGGACGCGAGCCAAATCGCCGGGCTGGTAGAGCAGGTGCTGGCGGAAAATCCGGAGCAGGTAGCCAGCTTCAAGGTCGGTAAGGACACGGTCATGAACTGGTTGTTCGGGCAAGTCATGAAGAAAGCGGCCGGCAAGGCCAATCCCGAAGTGGTGCGCCGCGAATTGGAGCGGCAATTGCAAAAAAATCGACCGGCCTGAAGCGTTCCCATCCGCCAGGAATCACGCTTCAGAACAGCGTGTAGCCGTCTATCGGCACCTACACGCCGCTATCTCCCCTACTGGACGGGCATTCGTGATGCGCGCGATCATTCCGCTTCTCAGGCAGATGGAAGCGGATGCAACGGCGCCTCGCATCAACTGAGACGGCATCTCCCGTTACGTGAGTCGGGGGGTGCAGTGTCAAGAGTTGGCGACCCGTGTGAAAGGCCACGCCGACTTTTACAAACTTTGCATTGTGGAAACGAGACGTTCCTTTGCTTGAAAACCAACACCGCCTGCAACCCTCGCTTGGGACCGGTCAGGGGTGAGTTTTGTCCGGCATTTTTAGGAACTTATCCTATTGACTGCGAACTGAACCTCATGTAAGGTTAAAGAGCACAAGAGATTAGAGCAACTGATCGATATGAACCTCGCTTGTACCATACGAGAGCAAGAATGCGGGCCCCAGACCTGGGATGCCCGCTTATTTTTTTCCAGACCCAACCACATGAGTACGTAGGAGATACAAATGTCAGGACAGATCAACGCGTTTGAAATGGCGCAAGAACAATTCGACAGCGTCGCCAAGATGCTCAACCTCGACCCCGGCATCGCCGAGGTACTGCGCTGGCCCATGCGCGAATACTCATTCCGCATCCCGGTGCGCATGGACGATGGCTCTTTGAGGGTCTTCCAGGGCTTCCGCGTACAGCACAACGACGCTCGCGGCCCCAACAAGGGCGGTATTCGCTTCCACCCTTCCGAGACCTTCGATACCGTCCGCGCGCTGGCAACCTGGATGACCTGGAAGTGCGCCGTAGCCGACATTCCTCTGGGCGGCGGCAAGGGCGGCATCGTGGTCGACCCTGCCACATTATCCACCCGCGAGAAGGAGGAGCTCTGCCGCGGATGGGTACAGGTCATGTGGAAGAACATCGGCCCCCGCAACGACGTCCCGGCACCCGACGTGGGCACCACCCCACAGATGATGGGCTGGATGATGGACGAGTATTCCAAGATGGTTGGCAAGTACACGCCCGGCGTGTTCACCGGCAAACCTCTGGGCGGCGGCGGCTCTGAAGGCCGCACCGAAGCCACCGGGTATGGCGTGATCTACACCGTACGCGAAGCCATGAAGCACTTGAAGATGGACCCGACCAAGTCGGTGGCCGCGCTGGAAGGCTTTGGCAACGTCTCGCAATACGCAGCGATCGGCTTCGTCGAGATGCTGGGTGGTAAGATAGCCTGTGCCTCCTGCTGGGATCGCTTCGACAAGAAGGCCTTCACCTACAGCCACAAAGACAGCTGCGACCCACGTTTCCTGCTGACCATCACCGACCAGTACGGCACGATCGACCAGAAGAAGGCCAAGGAAGCCGGTTATCAGATCGAAGACGGCGAAGCCTGGATCACCAAGGAAGCCGATGTGCTCATCCCGGCCGCCATCGAAGGGCACGTCAACGCCGAGACCGTCAAGCAGATGTCCAGCCGCGTGAAGATCGTGGCTGAAGGCGCTAACGGCCCCTGCACCCCTGAGGCGGACGAACACTTCAAAGCCAACGGCATCTTCAATATTCCAGACTTCCTGTGCAACGCCGGCGGGGTCACCACCTCGTACTTCGAACAGGTCCAGAACGATATGAACTTCTACTGGTCGAAGGAAGAAGTCTTGCAGAAACTCGACCACAAAATGACAGCCGCCTTCCACGGTGTGCTGGAAATGAGCCAGAAGGAAGACGTTTCCATGCGCGATGCGGCCTATATGGTGGCCATCGACCGCGTGGTCAAGGCCATGGAGCTGCGTGGCTGGTTCTAGAGAAGGCCTTTAAACCCCAAATCTCACCTGAGCCTGTCCCGTCTCAGATGGATCGTCTCCG
>CAZULT010000002.1:97688-101246 GCA_964621295.1 uncultured Anaerolineaceae bacterium
CCTTTAAACCCCAAATCTCACCTGAGCCTGTCCCGTCTCAGATGGATCGTCTCCGGGTTGTCTCCATCCAGATTTGAAAAGCGACCAGCATCAGGATGCTGAGCCCCGTACCGACCGTGAAGGCGTTCAAGACCCCGCCGGCAAAATCGCCGGGATTCATCAATGCGCCGATCAGGACCAGCGAGGCCCACAAGGTGATGCTCTGCAGGGGCACACGCCAGGCGCTCCAGCGCCGGTCGCGGCTGGTATATAAACCTCCGACGCCGAGCAGGCTGAACCAGCCGCCGAGCACGCGGGCCGTCAACGGGCTGAGTTTCCAAGGCCAGAGTTCTATGACAAATTGTGGGAAGAGGAACATCACCACGGCCCAGAGCATCGCCGCAATGCCGAACCAAAGGAATGCCCGCCTGACAAAGACCGGCACTTCCACATCATCCGGTTCCGGTTTGCCAGTGTCCGTGACGCGGTTCTTTCCCAAGAGATACGGGATCAGGAAGGGGGTAACGATGTACAGGATCAGCCAGAGCTGGAAGGGAAAATGGCGGAGATCGAACCGCTCCCAATGCAGGAAGGTCACCAGCAGCATGGCCACGGTGAATGAAGTCACAGGCGGGAATGCGGCCGCGACGCGGTGCCAGCGCCTCCCGAAGATGGCAAAGACGAACATATATGCGCCACCCAAATAGCCCGATCCGATCAGCAAGGAAGTCATATGCGGCTGGATCTTCCAGGCAAAGCGGTGCCCATACTGGTCTGGGAAGACATACAGGATCAGGAATGCCAAAACCAGGACCGGTACCACAAGGATCAGGACCAGCCGAGTTGGCAGGAGGATGCGGTCATCCTGTATAGGTGTGACTTCAGCGGTTGAATCAGTCTTTGTCAAGATTGCCTCCGGGCAGTTTACCTCTTAGAACCCTGAAAGGGATCAAAGAGACTGAATAAAAGAGAACTCCCCTGCACAGGGAGTCCGTCGTCAGCGGTGTCCCTCCAGACAGACCACACCATTGGGGCCCACCCGTGCATCATGCATAGTGTCCTCGGGCAGGTCCAGGCAGTCGCCAGCGTTGAGCGTCAGGTCACGACCCTGCCCGGGTAGGCCGAAGGTGATCGACCCGCTCACGACGTAGATCACTTTGTTATAGGTATGGCTGTACACGCTGTAGACGTAATGGGAGTCGTTCGACCAGGCGTACGGGGACAGGCCTTCATCCACCATGAGGCGCCAGAGTTCCTCGCGCACTGGGGCATCGCCACCAGGCCAACGGGTAACCTGCACTGCACCTGTCATTCCTGGCCGCTTTCGACCGGGTTGCCGGCCTGAGCCCAGGCATTAAAGCCCCCCAAGATCGGGTTGACGCGTGTGAAACCGTTTTCGAGCAGGCGTTGCGCCGCACGGGCGCTGGATTCCTCGGCAGGTCAGGTGCAGTAGGTGATGATCCACTGCTCAGGGTCCAGGTCGCCCATGCGCTTATCGAGTTCTGCCAACGGGATGGAAAGAGCGCCGGGGATGTGACTGCTCGCATAGGAACTTGCGCTGCGCACATCGATGAAGAGCGCCTCACCGTCGTTATAGGCCGCTCTGGCCTCCTCCAGGCTCAGGCGGATCACTTCTTCAGGTGTATCGTCACCCTGTGCCTGAGGCGCACCGAGCGTTTGGGGCAGAGCGCAAGCTGCCAGCACGAGCGCCAAACCCAAACAGAATAGGGAGAAGAGCGTAGTCCTTTTCAATATTTGATCGAACATGGGACATCCTTTCAGGCGCTAAAGACAGCAGCCACTACCAATAAATTATCGAAAGCATAAAGGACTTTACAACGAGCAGTACCTGTCGACGCGTTTACCAATAAGGGCCAGGCTGTTTTCCCAGAATTTGCTTGTCCGAATGTCGATGCCGAAGCGGTCTGCCAGGTCTGCAGCCGAGGCTTCCCCGGTGGAAGCCAGCAAATTCTTGTAATCGGAAACGAATTCCGGACCGCGTTGCTGGTAAATAGCGTACAACCCCGTGCCGAATAACAGCCCAAAGGCATAGGGGAAGTTGTAAAAGGATAGCTCGGCTGAATAGTAGTGCGGTTTCCAAGTCCACATATACTTTTGCAGGTAACGCGCGTCCAACCCCTCCCCATAGGTGGTTTGCTGCGCTCGTTCCATAATCTCGCAGAAATCATCCGCAGACAGCTCGGCCTTTTCACGCCGCTCGAAGACCTCCTTCTCGAACAGGAAGCGCGAGTAGATATCCACGATCACCTGAGAAGCGCCGTTCAGTAGCGCCTCAAGCACCGCCAATTCCTCCTGAGGATCAGCTGCCTGGGCCAGGACCGCCTCGGTCACGATGGTCTCGCAGAACGTGGAAGCCGTTTCGGCCAGCGTCATGGGCGTCAATTGTTGCAGCACGGTCTTGTTGAACTGATAAGCGCACTCATTATGGAAAGCGTGGCCGAGTTCGTGGGCGATCGTCGAAAGCTGGTCTTGCGAACCGTCGAAATTCGCCAGGATGCGGCTTTCTTTGACACCCTGGACCTCCATGCAGAAGCCGCCGCCTCGTTTGCCCTCGCGCACCTCGGCATCGATCCAGTTATTTTCGAAGGCGCGCCGGGCAAAGCTGCTCAATTCAGGGGAAAATTGCTCGAACTGCGCCAGGATGAAATCGCGCGCTTCTTCGAAGGTATAGGTTCGATCGACCTTGCCAACCGGGGCATACAGGTCCCACCAGGCCAACTTGTCCTTGGCAAGCAGTTCGGCCTTGTGCTGAAAGTATTTGCGGAACATGGGGAAGGAGGCCTGCATGGCGTCCAGCATAGCCTGCAAGGAGGCGCGGTCGATCCGTGCGGCCTCCAGGGCAGAATGCAGCGCGTCCTCCCGCCCACGGCGCTTGTTGAGCGTGATGACCTCCCCCTTGACGCCGTTCAGGCAGGCTGCCAGCGTCTCTTGCACCGATTCCCAGGCGACATTCTCAGCGTCATACGCGCGGTGGCGCGCCGCTTCGTCCGAGTGCGAGCGCAGGTTGACCAAGGCCGGCATCGGCAGCTTCTGGGGTGCCCCGTCCAACTCAAAGTCCACAGCAATTTGCGAGGTGACTGTGCCCTGCAATTTGCCCCAGGCGTTGCCGCCGCTCAGGCTGAGTTCGGCGGCCAGGGCTTCTTCCGGCTCGCTCATCAAGTACTGGCTCTGATCCGCCGCTTCGCGCAGCATGAAGGCGTGCGCCTTGGCCGAGTCGTTCAAAAGCAGCGCCTGTTCCAGAATAGGGGCCACTTTCCCCAACCAGCCCTTCAACTGGACATTCAAGTTCTGCAGTGGGAGATTGACCTGCTCGTATTCAGATAAAATGCGCATGGCGGTCTTATTGCGCGAATCTGTGCTGACATAAGAATAAATGAAGGGTTCAATAGTAGCAGCAAGCGTATAGGCTGCATTGAAGCGTTCCACCACATCGCCAAGGATGGGCGCCAACTCACCAGGAGGCGTCCTGGCATCCGTTTTGCTGACCACCTCCACAAAATACTCTTCCAGTTCACCCACCTGGTGTTTGAAGTCTTCGATAGCAGATTTGAATTCCTG
>CAZULT010000003.1:0-98177 GCA_964621295.1 uncultured Anaerolineaceae bacterium
GGGCTTTTGCCCTGATCCTGTTACTTTAAGAAAGCCCTGCCTTAGTGGTTGTTCTCGATTGCGATTTATGCTACACTACATAGGGCACCTGCCACCACAAGAGATCCTTTTCGAAAGTCTGATTGCATTTCGCGCGCTCCTGCCGATCTGTAAGCTTCAGGAAGATGCCGATACATCAAGAAGCCGGACTCCCTGGGAAAGAAGACGACAACCAGGGAAGGAGTATGTTCTATCGACCAGTCGCCTGAAGATAAAAAATTGATAAATAATTTTGATTTTCCGAACGAATTGTGACCTTCATTACTTTTTTCAAAGCAATTAGTTTGGTATACTCTTTTACAACTGGAGAGATCCTTTGTATTGGTAATCAGCCGTGAGAAATCAACGTCGTTTCTCCGGCTTTGTATTAAATATCGTTTATGTCGAAGGAGGTGATGCTGACACGCCAGTCTTGTCCGCTGGATTGTAAAGCCCGCACGATTGGGCAAAACGTCTTTTATTTTTTGGAGGAGGAAGAAATGTCGAAACGTTTGTTTGCATTGCTCGCCGTATTGATCGTTGCCAGCATGGCACTGACGGCGTGCGGCGGCGGTGCTGCTGCATTTGAATGCACGGATACAATCGGTTGTGTGGATGTCGCTCCGGACGAACCGATCCATGTCGCCTACATGCTCACCATCTCTGGTGCAACAGCCTACTTAGGCGAGGACTCCAAGGGCGCAATCGAAATCGCCGTGGATGACCGCGGCGGTAAATTGCTTAACCATGATATTCTGCTGACCGGCGAGGATTCCGGTTGTAGCGCTGAAGGTGGCCAGACGGCAGCTACGAAAGTTGCTTCTGATCCCACTATCATCGGCGTCATCGGCACTAACTGCTCCAGCGCCGCCACAGCGGCCATGCCGACCATCAGTGGCGCTGGCCTGGTAATGCTTTCACCGTCCAACACTGCCCCGGCTCTGACCCTCGAGGGTGAGACCTGGCAGCCTGGCTACTTTCGCATCTGCCACACCGACCTGTTCCAGGGCTCGGTTGCAGCTGAGTTCGCCTACAATGAGCTGGGCGCGCGCACCGCGGCCACCATCCACGACGGCAGCCCTTATGCTGACCAACTTCAGCAGGTGTTCGCCGGCCGCTTCAAAGAATTGGGCGGTACGGTCACCTTCCAAGGTGCGGTCAACGTTGGCGATACCGACATGCGCGCTGTTCTAACCAGCGTAGCAGCAGATTCTCCAGACGTGCTGTATTTCCCGATTTTCGAGCCTGAAGGCGACTTCATCGCGGCTCAATCCTCGGAAATCGCCGGCCTGGAAAGCACGACATTGATGGGCGCCGACGGCTTACTGTCCGACTCGTTCCCCGAGAACGCCGGCCCGAATGCAGTTGGGATGTATCTTTCCGGTCCATACGTAAGCGGTGCAGCCTATGATGACTTCCTCGCGAAGTGGAGCGCCAAGTTTGGCGGCTCTCCCCCAAGCGGTTTCCACGCCTTCGCGTATGATGGCACCAACTTACTCATGGATGCGATTGAGAAAGTTGCTGTTGTCGACAGTGACGGCACAGTCCACGTAGGCCGCCAGGCTTTGCGCGACGCACTCGCTGGCGTCACTGACTACACCGGCCTGACAGGTAAGCTCAATTGCAGTGACAATGACTACAGTGCCTTTGGGATCACCAACAAGAGCCATGGTGACTGCGCCACCGGTGAAGCGCTGGGTATCTTCCAAATCACCCAGGCTGAAGTTGATGGCAATTGGCCGCCGCCAGTAGTATATACTCCTGGTAAATAATTTTCCCTTAGTACCTGGTGAGTCAGAGGCCCCCCTCTGACTCACCATCTCATTATTTGAGTAATAAGCATTTCCAGAAAAACATGCAATCGACACTACTGGCAATTCATTTCGCGTTCAAGATAAGATCACAGTGATGGAATTATTGTTACGCAATACGCCAAATTTGGCTCTGAAATTCCAGGTAAAATCTGAAAGGATTATCACAGCCCGTTGGGAGTTTCTACATGCTTAAACAATATATTGAACGATTCTCTTGGGTAAGCTTTTTCCTGAAATTATTTCAGGTTGTTGCCCTTATTATTATCGTCATCGGGATTTACAACTCGGTCATCGCCGCCCACTACACATCCGGTCAATGGGTGACGTTGATTTTTGCAGGGCTGGCACAGGGCAGTATTTACGCTCTCATCGCTCTGGGGTATACACTGGTGTATGGCATTTTGTTAATGATCAACTTTGCCCATGGCGATGTATATATGGCGGGCGCTTTCACCTCCGTATTTCTGGCTGAGAGCTTCGCTACTTCAGGATTTCTGACAAGCCACCCGGTATGGGCAATTCTCATCCTCATCTTGGTGTCTGCAACAATCTCGATGGTGCTCAACGTGGTTGTCGAACGTATCGCATATCGCCCATTACGGGGAGCGCCTCGTCTGGTGCCTTTGATAACAGCCATCGGCGCTTCCTTCACGATTGAATACACGTTTCGGGGTCTTTACGGTGCGGAATTTCACGCCTATCCAACTGTCCAGGCACTGGAAGGTGTTATCAATATCGGCGGTTATGAAATTCCGATAGTGCAAATCGTGGTGTTGATTGCAGCAGTGGTTCTTATGGCTGGCTTATATTTCTTTGTGGAACGCACGAAAATTGGCAAAGCGATGCGCGCTGTATCTGAAGATAAAGAAGTAGCGCGATTAATGGGTATTGATGTAGACAGAACCATCACAATTACCTTTGCCGTCGGCGGAGCCTTGGCAGGTGCTGCAGGTATCTTCAATGGTCTCTTCCGGCCTCAAGGCGTTTTCTTCTTCATGGGTTTTATCCCGGGAATTAAGGCTTTTACGGCGGCTGTACTTGGTGGTATTGGAAACATTCCTGGTGCAATGGTTGGCGGCATCTTCCTGGGCGTTTTTGAAGCAGTCGGACCTAACCTAATTCTGGAAGGGTTGGGCATTCCAGCTGTAAACCAATTGCGAGACGCCTTTGCGTTTACATTGCTTGTAATCATTCTGATCTTCCGCCCACAAGGTATCTTTGGAGAGCGGTTGACTGAAAAGAAAGCTTAAGAGGTGCCAAGATGTTCAAGACTCTACAACAAAATTTCCGCACCCTTCTACAATATGGAATTCTTGGCAGCATTGTAGCCTTTTACCTGTCTGCAATTGGTATTGTAGAAACCTTTACACTACGGAATCTAGTCGGTACGTTCCTATCCCTGGGACATGTATTCCTGGTCTTGGGGCCAGTTGGCGCCGGATTACTCTCTGCCAGGACATTGAAAGAAAAAAAAGCCGGTAATGGAGAGGTCATCATTGGCAGCTTCATCGCAGGGATAATCTCAAGTGTTTTCCTTGTCCTTTTAACAGTGATTATCCAGATATCTGTCGTTCAGGTTGGCGATACAGAAGCCGTATTTAAGTTGCGCGAAATGTTTATCAATTTCTCTCCGGCCCTGCTTGACTTCCTGACATTTGGACAGGGCTTGGCGCTTGGTAATATTCTGCTTATTCTTTTTAGCGGATTAATGGGCTTGGTTGGTGCCTCTTTCATTATGCTGTCTGAAAAATGGAGGCGCGGTTGGATCAATAGTCTACTTTGGGTTTTAGGGTTAGGCTTGTTTTCCGAGAATGTTTCTCAAATTGTTGCCCAAACTTTGGGAACAGGCTTTAACAAAATCCTGTTCCTGAACAAAGCGCTTAATCCCGGTGCGGCAATAGTCATTTTTATCCTTACTTTTGCATTTGGGTTTTTCGGGGTCAACAAAGCAACACGCGCTAGGTGGAATCAATTGCCTGAAAGCAGTCAAAAGCGAGGTAAGGTTGGCCTGGTCATCCTGGGCCTTGTGCTGCTTGTCGCCCTGCCCTGGTTAGTAGGCCTTTTTCTGAGCCAGGCTCTCTTCATGATCGGCTTATTTGTCATGATGGGACTTGGTTTGAATATTGTAGTCGGTTATGCCGGATTACTCGACCTTGGTTACGTTGCATTTTTTGCATTCGGTGCGTACACCATGGGCGTTCTAACATCAGCCGGGCCACTCGGTCGTAGTGATCTGAACTTCTGGTTGGCAATCCCCTTTGCAGTACTGGCCGGTGTTCTCTGGGGCGTGATACTTGGCTTCCCGGTATTGCAGATGCGTGGCGACTATCTGGCGATTGTCACACTTGGGTTTGGCGAAATCATACGCATTTTAGCGCTTTCGAACTGGTTGGCCCCGCTCGAAGGTGGTGCACAAGGTGTTCTGCACATTCCTCAACCTCAGATATTTGGCTTTTTATTTGACAGCCCGCAATCGATGTATTATCTGGTTGTTTTGGGAGCAGGCTTAGCTGCGTTCGTGACGATCCGCCTCCGAAATTCGCGCCTGGGGCGGCAATGGATGGCCATGCGCGAAGATGAGGATGTCGCAGAGGCCATGGGTATCAACCTGGTACAAACCAAACTCCTTGCCTTTGGCATTGGCGCAGCGTTCTCAGCTCTGGCGGGTGCTATCTTTGCTGCCCGCCTAGGAAATATCTTTCCTCACAGTTTCAACCTTTTGATATCTATCAATGCACTCTCGTTGATCATCGTTGGCGGCATAGGAAGCATTCCAGGGGTTATCGTTGGCGCTTTAATCCTGGTTGGTCTGCCTGAAATGTTACGCGAGTTTGCGGAATACCGCTTGTTGATGTACGGTATTCTTTTAATCGTAATGATGTTAGTCAAACCGGAAGGCTTCTGGCCAGAAGCAAGGCTCAAGCAAGAATTACTGGCTGGCAAAGAAAAAACTGCCGGATCAGAAAGTTAGGAGAACGGCATGAGCGTAATTCTTACAGCAACCCACGTAACCAAACGCTTTGGCGGTCTTATTGCCGTCAATGAATTCGACTTGACTATCGAAGAGAAATCTATCTCGAGCGTAATTGGTCCTAATGGAGCCGGTAAAACCACGTTCTTTAACTGCATTACCGGCTTTTATGTTCCAGAAGAAGGCGAGATCGTCTTCGATGGTCATCGTATTCAAGGGTTGTCCACTGATCGCATCACATATTTCGGAATTTCTCGCACCTACCAGAACATTCGGCTCTTTTCTAATATGACTGCCATCGAGAACATTTTAGTTGGCCAACACCCACATTTGAAAGCACTTTGGATAGAGGCCTTATTCAAAAGCCCGCGTTTTCTGAAAGAGGAAAAAGTGGCTCTTGAGGAAGCCATCCGTCTATTGAGTTTTGTCGGCTTAACCGGGTTTGGAGATCAACTTGCCCATAACATGCCATATGGTGCACAACGACGTCTGGAGATTGCGCGCGCGCTGGCCAGCAAACCCAAGCTGCTCTTGCTGGACGAACCAACCGCGGGAATGAATCCGAACGAATCTGCCGAGATGATGCACTTTATTCAGCGCTTGCGAGATGAGTTGGATATCACCATCTTGCTTATCGAGCATGACATGCGGGTTGTTATGGGCATCAGTGAGCAAATCTCCGTCATGGATTTCGGCATGAAGATTGCTGAAGGAACTCCAAAGGAAATTCAGCATAATCCGAGAGTGATTGAGGCCTACCTTGGGCGGGGTGCTGCCGCTGGCCTGGAACTTGAAAGTAAAGGCGCACAGGCCTAAAACAGGGAGCGTGTACAATGGCAATTTTGGAAATCAATAACATTCATACCTACTATGGCAAAATACACGCGCTTAAGGGCATTTCGCTAACAGTTGAAAAAGGCGAAATCGTAACCCTGATTGGCGCAAACGGCGCCGGAAAAACAACCACATTGCGCACTATCAGTGGCCTGCTGCACCCCCGTGAAGGTAGTGTCATCCTTGACGGAGAAGATATCACGCACTCCCCTGCGCATGGATTGGTCTATAAAGGAATTGCAATGGTCCCAGAGGGGCGTGGCATTTTCTCGAAAATGTCAGTTCTCGAAAACCTTGAGATGGGTGCATACAGCCGCAGTGATAATTCCGGTATTCAGGGGGACCTGGAATGGGTTTTTGAGCTCTTGCCTCGCCTGAAAGAACGTGCAAAACAGGTGGCGGGTACGCTCTCCGGCGGTGAGCAGCAAATGTTGGCGACGGCGCGCGCGCTCATGGCAAAACCGAGACTGATGCTGATGGACGAACCTTCGATGGGCCTGGCGCCTGTGCTTGTGGAAGCCATTTTTGATACCATCCAGAAGATCAATAAAGAAGGCACAACGATTCTGCTGGTGGAGCAGAATGCTACTATGGCGCTCAGTGTTGCGCATCGCGGGTACGTCTTGCAAACCGGTCAGATCGTACTGACCGATACCGCTACGAAATTACGAAAAAACGAAATGGTGCAAAAAGCCTACCTGGGTATAGAATAACCGGTACATTCGAAACACGAAGCGCAGAGGTACAATAGGAACCTCTGCGCTTTGCTTTACGGCTTGACCCAGGGATGAAATCAAGCTAATGTTGATCCTCAACGCTGAAGAAGTGCGCCGCTCGTTGCCGATGAAGACCGCCATCGAAGCCATGAAACGCGCCTATGCCGCCCTCTCCGATGAGAAGGCGGAAGTCCCGCTCAGAACCCGGCTTAGCGTTCCGTCTCAAGAAGCCGTCAGCCTTTTTATGCCAGCCTATGTGCAAACCGAGCAGGGGGACGCGCTGGGCGTCAAAGTGGTTTCGCTATTCCCCAACAATCCTGCCCGCAGCCTGGCATTCATCCAGGCAGCCGTTCTCGTGTTAGAGGCGGACACCGGACGGCCGGCCGCCCTGCTCGAAGGCGGCACATTGACAGCCATCCGGACTGGCGCCGGCAGCGGGGCAGCCATCGACTTGCTGGCACGTAAGGATAGCAGAGTGCTGGCAGTTTTCGGCGCGGGAGTCCAGGGGCGCACCCAATTGGAAGCCGCCTGCAGTGTACGGGCGATCGAGCAGGCCTGGGTGTTCGATCCGTCCAGCGAGAAAGCGCAAGATTTTGCTCAGGAAATGAGCGCTGTTAAAACTGTCACGGCGACAATTTCAGTAGCGGATTCCCCACGGCAGGCCGTAGCCGAAGCCGATATTATCTGCACAGCGACCACCTCCGACCTGCCCGTATTCGAGGATGTCGACGTGAAACAGGGCGCACATATCAGCGCAGTGGGATCCTATACGCCTGAGATGCAGGAAGTCCCGGCCAAGACGGTTGCCCGCGCCTATGTCGTCGTGGATTCGCGCTCAGCGGCATTGGCTGAGACCGGCGACCTGATCCGACCCCTGCGATCCGGATTGTTTCAAGAGGACCACGTCCAGGCTGAAATAGGCGAGATCGTGCTGGGACGCAAACCTGGACGCAGTTCACTCGAACAGCTCACCTTTTTCAAATCCGTCGGCGTGGCAGTCCAGGACACCGTTGCAGCAGCGCTTGCCCTACAAAACGCCTTGCAACTGGGGCTTGGTACCCAAGTTCCTTTTTGAACAGGAGGACCCAAAATGACGCTCCCAAGCAGCGCTGAGATAGTCATCATCGGCGGCGGGGTGATGGGCGCCAGCACGCTGTACCATCTGGCTGCGCGAGGCCACAAAAATCTGCTTCTGCTCGAGAAGGAAGAGTTCTTTGGGCAGGGTGCTACGGGTCGATGCGCAGGCGGGGTGCGCTACCAGTTCTCGACCGAGATCAACATCCGTCTCTCCCTCAAGAGCCTGCCCATGCTGGAACGTTTCAAGGAAGAGATCGACCAGGAAATCGATTACCGCCCGTGCGGATACCTGATCGTCTGCACCAATCAGCAAGACAAGGAAGCCTTTCAACGCAATATCGCCCTGCAACACAGACTGGGCGTCGAGACTGAATGGCTGGACGGAGACCAGGTGCAGGCGCGCCTTCCACAGTTCCATTTCGAGGATGCCGTGGGGGCAACCTTCCATCACAAGGACGGATTGGTCGATCCCAACAGCGTCGTGGCCGGCTACATTGGCGCGGCCAGCAAACTCGGCGCCACCGCGCTGAACAACGTGGAAGTGACCGGGATCGAGACCCGGCAGGGTCGCATCACCACTGTGGAAACGACCAAGGGGCGTGTATCGACCGGCCTGGTCGTCAACGCCGCCGGCCCCTGGGCGGGATTGGTGGGGGAATTCGCTGGTGTGCATATCCCTCTGACATCCCTACGGCGGCAGATGTTCACCACCACTCCCCTACCAGAAGTTCCAGCTGATCTGCCTTTCGTGATCGATTTCGCCCAATCGCTCTACTTCCACCGCGAAGGCGAGGGCTTGCTGATCGGGATGTCCAATCCACACGAAATACACGGATTCGATCAGAATGTGGACGAGGATTTCGAGTTGGTCAATCTGGAAGCGGCCATCACGCGCCTACCACTGGTCGAACAGGCTGGCATGGTCTCGCACTGGGCTGGTTTGTACGAGGTCACTCCTGACGCTCACCCCTTCTTCGGGCGTACGCCGGTCGAAGGATTCTATGTGGTCGGCGGGTTTTCAGGGCACGGCTTCATGCACGGACCCGTCGCCGGGAAGTTGATCAGTGAACTGATCCTGGATGGCGAATACCGCACTCTGGACGTTTCCATGCTCGACCTGGCGCGGTTCTCAGAAGGGCGTCTGATTCGAGAGTACAATGTCGTCTGATGTTTTGGGTTGAAACTGCCCATCACGGCCGGCCCACGCCTACCTTACAGCTTTAGTTGGATAAAAAAAAACACACCTCCCTAAAAGTTGCTTACCGGTAAAAAAATCCATGCCTTCTGCTGAGATCATCACCATCGGAACCGAGATCCTTCTCGGTGAAATTATCGATACCAATACGCGCTATATCGCCCACAGCCTGCGCGAGTTAGGAGTGGACCTGTATCGAACTCTCACGATCGGAGATAATGTCGACCGCATCGCCGAAGCTATCCAGGGTTCCCTTGCCAATACCGAAATCGTCATCACCACCGGAGGGCTTGGCCCTACGGTGGACGATCCCACTCGCGAGGCGGTTGCGCGCGCCTTTGACACGCAAACGGAATATCGCGAAGAGTTGTGGGAGCAGATCCTCGCGATCATCCAACGCTATGGCCGCCAACCAAGCGAGAATCAGAAACGCCAGGCTTTTGTGCCTCGAGGTGCGCTGACCATCCCAAACCAGGTTGGAACCGCACCAGCGTTCATCATGGAAAGCGAGCGCAGCTGTGCAATCTCCTTGCCAGGCGTCCCGAAGGAGATGGAGCACCTGTGGCATGCCTCGGTGATCCCCTATTTGCAGGCGCGCTACGATCTGCATGAGGTTATCAAAGTCCGCTTGATCCACACAGCCGGCGCACCCGAGGCGGAAATTGACGAAAAGATCGGAGAGTTGGAAACGCTCAGTAATCCTACTGTAGGGCTAGCGGCACACTCGGGGATCGTGGATGTGCGCATCACCGCCAAAGCTGAGACCGATGCGCAGGCCGACCGCATGATCGCGGAGATCGACCAGCAAGTACGGGAACGACTGGGGGAATGGGTTTTCGGTGCCGACCTGGATACTCTTGAAGGGTCTGCATTGCAAGCCGCCTCCGACCGGGGTTGGAACCTGGCGGCGCTTGAATCCGGACTGGGTGGGGCGATGACGCGCCGCCTCGCCAATCTGCAGGCAACAAACCTGGCGGCAGTCGAGGACAGGGACCTGGCGCCAGGGCAGCTGATGGAAGTTCTGGAACGGATGCAAGCTCAGCATCGCTCCCGCGCAGCCCTGGGGGTGGCAGCCTTTCCGGATGAAAACAAAGTTGAACTGGTTCTGATCACCCCCGAATCCCACGAACTCTGCACACGGTCTTTTGGCGGCCATCCAAACCTGCTTTCGCGTTGGGCAGTAAACATCGCCCTGAATTGGCTCAGGCGTACCTCAGGGGGAGAACAAAGCGCATGAAAAACCAGGGCCCGAAGCGTAATCTATGGCTGATCTCAGCTGTATGGGGGTTGAACGCACTGGTCCTGGTGGGTATCCTGGTCGGAGCCGCCTTCCTGTTCGCCAGCCGCCCGCTGCCATCGAACTCCCCCTTCCAGGTGGCAATCGCCACGATGATCACGGCTTCTCCCACCCCAAGGCCGGGAATATATTACCTGCCGACCATCACCCCCAATCCACTCACCACGCCCATCGTGGTATTCACGCCGACCACTTTCGTGTTGCAAGATGGTCCACGTCCGATCGTGATCGGATATTCCGTCTCCGGCCGTCCGCTGGAGGTATACGCCTTTGGTACCCCCGGGCGCCAGGTCATGATCGCAGCAGGTATCCATGGCGGGTCTGAATGGAACACGATCGCGCTTGCGGATAAATTGATCCTGTACGTCAACGAGCACCCAGAGCTCCTGCCCAAAGATGTCACACTTTTTATATTACGTAACATCAATCCAGACGGCGATGCACGCGCCCACACGATCGAGGGGCGCGTCAATGACCACGGTGTCGATCTGAACCGCAACTTCCCGGAAAACTGGCAGGCAGAATGGGATCGTGATGGCTGTTGGGATTACCTGCCCACTACCGGAGGCTCCGCTCCCGGCTCGGAACCTGAAACGCGCGCAGTGATGAACTTCCTTTCAAGTCACAATGTACAGGCCCTGATCAGCTATCACAGCGCCGCCCTGGGCATCTTTCCCGGCGGCGAACCGTGGGAACTTGATTCAATCGAACTTGCCAAGGCACTTAAAAAAGCGACCGGTTACCCATATCCTCCCATCGATACCGGCTGCTACTACACCGGCACACTGGCAGATTACGCCGTTTCCCTGGGCATTTCTGCAGTAGATATGGAATTGCGCAACCATCGCGACACGGACTTCAACCAGAACTTGAAAGCCCTCAAAGTGCTTTTGAACTGGAAATAGTCCCCAGGGGCGAGACCCAACTTCCAGGCTTATAAATTCAAAAATACCTTCGCAAGTGTAAAGTAAATAAACAACCCGGTAGCGTCCACGAGAGTGCTCATCACTGGTCCAGAAACAATCGGCGGATCAATGCCCAGCTTAGCCGCCAGAAGCGGCAGGAGGGCACCCAGGACGTTGGCCCAAACGACAATGACAAAGATCGCGATGGCAACCGTTTCTGCCAGCGGCATGGAGGATCCCCATGTCAAGGCGCGAAACAGAGCGATCCCGGCCATCACCAGACCGAGCAACAACCCGGCGCGCAGTTCGTGCCAAAGCGTATAGAGCGCATCCTTCAATGCGACATCCCCCACAGCAAGAGCGCGAATGATCGTGCTGGTCGTTTGTGATCCGGCATTACCTCCTGTACCGATCAAGAGAGGAACGAAGAAGGAGAGCGCGACTACAACCTGCATTTCGTCCTGGAAATGGCGCAAGACAGTGCCGGTCAGCATCTCGGTCAGAAAGAGCAACATCAGCCAGCCAATCCTCTTTTTGGCAATCTGAAAGACCCCTGTCTCAAGATAAGGCTGCTCCAATGGCAAGGCACCGCCCATGCGCTGGATATCTTCTGTGGCTTCGTCTTCCAGCACATCCACCACATCGTCAACTGTGATGATCCCCAGCAGGATATCCTCTTCGTTCACGACCGGTAATGCCAACAGGTCATAGTGGGACAGGATCCGGGCGCACTTTTCCTGGTCGGTGCCTGCTTTCACTGAAATGACATTGGGATCCATCAATTCGCGTATGGGCATATCCAGAGAGGCAATGATCAACTGGCGCAGCCCAACCACGCCGCATAATTTCTTGTACTGGTCCACGACGAAGAGATAATAGAAGGATTCCGCATCCGGTTTCCATTTTCGGACGGCGTCCAGTGCGTCCCCGGCGGTCGTACGCGGACGCAAAGCCAGGAAGTCGGAGGTCATCAGGCCGCCTGCGCTATCGTCCGGGTGAATCAATAAAGGACGGACCTCCTCGGGTTCTTCCAATTTGTCCAACACCGCCTGAGCCCTGTGAGGCGGCAGGTCACCCAGCAAGTCCGCGGCCTTGTCCGGTTCCATCTCATCCACGATGCGCGCGACCGTTGTAGTTGGGATGTTGGCCACGAGCTTGGCGGCGTTTCGATCATCCAGATCTTCCAGGATATCGGCAGATTGAGTCGGGTTCAGGCGGGGCAGGAGAGCCTGCTGGTCACGCTCTTCCAGTTCGGAAAACACTTCCGCCTGATCATGAGAACGCAGGGATTCGATCAGCGCGATTGCATCATCCAGGTTGTCATGTTCCAATGACACCTGAAGTTGTTTCAACACATCTCCAAGATTCAACATGGAGCACCTCCGATTGCAATTCTCCCCCAGGAGGCATTTATTCAACCTACCCGAGGGTTACGGCTTACGAGTATTATTTATCGATCTATGACTGGGGGCAGGGTCTTCTGACATCAGATTTTAGATCTCTCCTCTGCAAAGCTTGATTGACCGTCGAATTCTAGACCTGCACTGAATGAATGTCAAGAGGACAAAATTGAGCTTTTCGCTACAAAAGAACAGTACTTCCTTTGGGCGATCCAGGGAATCCAATCCACCTTGAGAAGGGGTCCGCCCGGAATGCTGCATACCTGAGCATGCTATAATTGCCCGAACTCGACGACTCCAAGGTGGCTCTCACAGCCGCCTTGTTCCCAAATAAGGAGTTTGCATGAAAAAATCAGCAGATTTCCTGCTTACCAACGCCCTGGTACTAAGCATGGACGCGGATTTTAAGCAATACGAGCCCGGCGCGCTTGCCGTGCAAGGCAATGCAATCCTGGCAGTTGGCCCTCAAGCCGAATTGCTCAAACAGTATTCCGCCCGGGAGACAATCGACTGCGGCGGCAAGATCCTGATGCCGGGCCTGGTCAATGCTCATACGCATGCTCCCATGACGTTGCTACGCGGTCTGGCAGATGATCTGCGTCTGGACGTGTGGCTGATGGGATACATGATGCCTGTGGAACGTGAATTTGTCTCCCCGGAATTCGTGCGACTGGGCACCTCGTTAGCCTGCGCGGAGTTCATTAAAGGTGGTGTGACCACCTTCTGCGACATGTACTACTATGAAGCCGATGTGGCCCATGCCACCAGCGCAGCCGGCTTACGGGCGGTGTGTGGTCAAACCATTATGAAATTCCCCGCTCCCGATGCAGAGACCTTTGAGGACTCGCTTTCCATGGCACGCGATTTCATCCTTGAATGGAAAGACCATGAGTTGATCGTCCCGGCTGTTTCCCCCCACGCCCCGTATACCTGCACAGATGAGATCTTGCAGGCTACGGCAAGCCTTGCGACCGAGTTCGATGTTCCCCTGCACACGCACCTGGCTGAGACTGCCCTTGAACGCGAAAACATGCGCAAGGAAATGGGTATGCCGGTCATCCCGTACGTAAAAAAGCAGGGTCTCCTCGAAGCCAAGGTCATTGCGGCGCATTGCGTGCACATCGATATGGGCGAAATGCGCACGCTGCTGCACGCAGGGGCGGGTGTTGCCCATAATCCCTCTTCCAACCTGAAACTGGCTTCCGGATTCGCACCCGTCCAGCAAATGCTTGATGAGGGCCTGAACGTGGGCATCGGCACCGATGGCCCGGCTTCCAACAATGACCTGGATATGTTCGAAGAAGTACGACTGGCCTCCTTCATAGCCAAGGCGGTCAGCAAAGACCCGACTGCCTTACCGGCGCCCATGGCCCTGGCCATGGCCACACGCCTGGGTTCCCAGGCCCTACACCTCGGGCATTTGACCGGCTCGTTAGAGCCTGGCAAACGCGCCGACCTGATCCTGGTGGATGTTTCGGCCGTTCACAACTCCCCTCGCTTCCGGCGTGATCCTAACAATGCCTACGCGCAGCTTGTCTATGCGGGAAAATCTACTGACGTGACCGACGTCATGGTGGATGGCCGCTGGTTGATGCGGGAACGCGCTATGCTGACCCTGGACGACGAGGAATTACTGGCGCAGGCGCGTGAGATCGCTCGAAAGATCGATACGTTCTTGATCGCCCGTGAGCAATCTGTTCTTTCCAAATTGATCACCCTTGGAGGTTCGATGGAACAGGAATCATTCGAGGTCCAGGTCAAGGTCAAGATCGAGGATCCTTCGATTGTGCAGAAAAACGTCAAGCATCCGGATATCCAGATTACGGCTTTCAAGCATTACCGCCAATTCGACAACTACTTCTTCTTCTCCGACCCGACCCAAGGGCGCCTGCGCTTCCGCGAGGACGAACTGATCGACTCCAAAGGCAAAGTCAGTAACGTTCGCTCCCGCCTGACCCTGCTCGGTCCGCGCGAAGACAAGTTCGAACACGACGTCTTGCTTTCACGCAGCCGCTTCCTGGCGCCAGCCAGCCACACACTACGCTTCTATCGCGAATACTTCCTCCCCAATCAGGAGGAGATCATCCAGAAAGATCGCTTGCGTTGGCATATCAAGTACAAAGACACGGAGTTCTTCATTAATCTTGACAAAATGGAAACGCCCGACCTGGGCCAATTTGTGGAGATCAAGAGTCGCACCTGGAGCCGAAAGGATGCAGAACACAAGGCCGTGCTATCCTATGAATTGATGTCTCTGCTGGGCACCGCCGGCGGCGAAACGGTCACACAAGATTACATCGATACGATCAGACAGTGATCAGGTAATCGCAGGAGGAACAGTTGAAATTTATCAGGATCAGCCTTGCCGTACTTTGCGCAATTCTGTTTGTAACTTCGGGGGTACTCAGCATGCTCCTTTTCAATCTGGACCAAAAAGCCTTCACGCCGGAAGCCTACCAGCGGGCTTTTGCAAATGGACATTTCTACCAGCGGCTGCCAACCATTATTGCCCGTGGGCTGGTATCTTCTCCACAACAGGATGAACTGCCATTGGCCATGCAAGGTTTAACCGTCGAAAACTGGGAGAATTTCATTGTAGCCCTGCTGCCTCCACAGGCGCTGCAATCCATGGGGGAGGCGGCAATGGATTCGCTTTTCGCGTACTTGAACGGCGAGGTGGACACAGCAGTCATTTCCCTGCTCCCATTGAAGGAAAGTATGGCAAGTGAGATTGGAACCCAGGCTGTATTGGATCTAATGCGAACGCAGCCCGATTGTACGCTTTCACAGATCGCCCAGATGACCGTGGCAGTGCTCTCAGAAGGCGAAATCATGTTGTGCAATCCGCCGGAGGACGCGCTCCCGCTGATCACACCCATCATCATGGGGCAATTGAAGTTTGCTGCCGAGATCATTCCAGACCAGATGACCTTAGCACGCACCACCCTGACCTCTGAAGGAAAAGATCCCCGCGAACAATTAAGGGTATTGCGTGCGTTGATGCGTCTCAGTCCATTGGTGCCTTTAGGCCTGCTGCTGGCTCTCAGCTTGCTGGTTGTGCGTAGTTTGCGTGATTGGCTGGCCTGGTGGGGAATCCCAATGCTGGTTACTGGGCTGCTTGCTATCGTGATGAGCTTATTAGGAGCTCCGTTCGTGGGATTGTTGTTGTTGAGGTACCTGGTACGCAACGACACAGGCACGGTCCCGCCCGTGTTAATGGACAGCAGCAGCCAGCTGGTATCCGCGATCGTGGAACAATTACTGAGACCCACACTGCTGCAGGGCCTGGCAGTGGCAGGCGTCGGACTGTTGCTGATCGTGGTCGTGCTCCTGCTCAGGCGCTTCAACCTGCCCGACCCGGGCAGACTCTCAGAAGAAGAGGCATAGCATGTCAAATGAACCCGCACCCCAGCAATCGAACACCCTGGGCAATGCCAGCCTGGCGCTCGGCATTGCTTCTGCTGCATTGGTATTTGGGATTGGTCTGTGCGCGTTGACCGGTGCCGCTCAGAATTGGATCCGTTTGGCCGGCACTCCGCTCTTCATCTGTGGCGGGAGTAGTGCCTTTCTGGGAATATTAGCGGTCATTTTAGGAGTTGCCGGTCTATTTGGCAAAGTACCCGCCAAGGCCACCGCCATCGCCGGATTAATCCTTGGATTGTGCGGGGGCTGTCTGTTCCTGGTCTTCCTCAACCTGGTTGCGCAAGGTGGCTAGCACGTTTCCGATTATTGCATCTTGTTACGGTCAATCTTCTCGGGGTAACTCTCCCGATTTCCTGCAACTTTTTTCTCATATCCCCTGTAACAGTATGTAGACATGTCTTCCGCTCCAGATCGCGGGCTTGCCATAAGGGCTGCACGAGGTGACCAGGACGCATTTGCTGAGATCGTTCGCACCCACCAGCAAGCCGTCTTCAATGTGGCCTATCGCTTGCTCGGGAACGTGCGGGATGCGGAGGACGCCGCCCAGGAAGCGTTCCTGCGCGCCTACCAGTTCTTTGATAAATTCGATGTAGACCGGCCGCTGGCTCCCTGGCTCAAGCGCATCACCGCCAATGTATGTTTCAACCGTATGGGAACTCTAAAACCGGTGTCCTCTCTGGATGAAAGGCTGCTGCCACCAGCAGATCCTCATCCTGGCCCTGAGGTGCAGGCCAGCCAGCGACAACAAGCGGAGCGCATCCGTGCAGAGATTTTCAGCTTACCGCCTCGATACCGCGCCGTCATCGAATTAAGACATTTCCACGACCTGCGTTACGAGGAGATCGCCCACCAGCTAGATCGGCCACTCAGTGATGTCAAGAGCGATTTGTTCCGAGCACGCAAACTTCTGGCTGATAAATTGAAAGACCTGAACCCGTAGACAGTGAGGATGAACCAACAATGGACCATATCACTGAGACGCAATTGAACCTCTATCTGGATAACCAGCTCGACGAATCTGGACTCCAAAAGGTGGCCTTGCATCTTTCGCAATGCCCGGATTGCCGTAAGAAGATCGATGAACTGCGACTGGTCTTTACCAGCCTGGCAGAGTTGCCGGACACCGCGATAGCACGCGACCTGACGCCAGACATACTGTCTCGTTTGCCACGCAAACCCACGATGTCTCGAAGCCTGGCCATGCAATGGGGAATCGTTTTGGGTGTCTCGATCTGGTCTGCCATGCAAGCTGTGGGCGCAATCCAGTTCCCATCCGTGAACTCCTTGAAGCAATTCGCCATGATTAAAATCCCAGTCATCAGCCTGACCGCCCTACAATTCCCAATCTTCAGCCTGCCCCAAATGGAGTTGCCTTCCTTCACCCTGCCCACATTCAGTGTAGGAGCTTCCACTGGCCAAGTCGCCCTTGCCGTCGTTTCTGCGCTGGTCCTGTGGCTTGTGGGGAATTTCATCCTGTTGCGACACGGGCCGCCGGAAATGCGCAGCACATAAGGATTCGAAAGATGAAGAGAAACCTGTTCGTCCTCGCCATTCTCCTGCTGATCATATTGGCCTGCAGTGAGCAGGTACCTCCGACCCCCTTCCCCACCCTTGAGGCCTCCAGCCTGGAGCAGGCGGATACCGCTTATGGTTTCTTCCCATCTCCTCCGGAGGTCTCTCTGGAAAGTGTGCTTGGGCACTTTCGTTCTTTGAGCGAGCATGCAGATTTCGTACTTTTCCAGCACACCATCCCTTGGCAGGATTTTCTGGCGAGCGCCGAGGGCGACTCCCAGAGCCGCACGGACATCCGCAACCAGATGATCCTTGCCCGCCAGAATGGCCTGGAGGCGATCTACGTGGTTGACCCGCTTAATGGGATGGACCGGCGTGAATTTATGGGATTGCCTGATGGGTGGGAAGCGAATTTCCAGAACCCGGACGTGCGTGCCGCGTATGCAAACTACACACTGTGGATCGTGAGCGAGTTCAGGCCGCGTTACCTGGGTCTGGCCTCCGAAATCAATACCTATCTGGATGCACATCCCGAGGATCAGGAAGACTACCTCAGTCTGTATCATAGTGTCTATGCACAGATCAAAGCTGTAGCTCCAGAGACACAAGTCTTCGTGACCTTTCAGTGGGAAGACCTGAACAACCTGTTCGAGATCGCGTCCGAAGGCCGCTCGGCTTTCCAGACCAATTGGGATCAGGTCGAAGCGTTCGAACCGGATCTGGACCTGTGGGTGATCTCCTCCTACCCGTTCCCGGTCTTCCCTTCCGGCGAGGACATTCCCGCTAACTACTATAAACCGCTATTGACCCACACTTCCAAGCCGTTGGCAGTCGCCGAAGGAGGCTTCCCTTCGCGACCCAATTCGCCCTTCCCCGGCAGCCCTGAAGACCAGGTAGCTTACCTGAACGCCATTCACAACCAGATCGGTGGGCCGCGTCTGAAATTCTGGGTGTACCTGCTGCTTAACGATTTCAACATGGATTCCTATGCCGGGACCATGCGCAAACAGGGTCTCACGGATACCAACATCCAGACGCTCAGCATGTTTGCCTCAGTTGGGTTGCGCGAGTTCGATGGGACCTCAAAACCCGCACTTGAAGTGTGGGATTCATTCCATCCTAAACAATAAGGAGAACACATGGACAACGCCTTCAATCTACTTTTAGTGATCCTGTTCGGCGGCATCAGCCTGCTGGCATTCTTTGCCACGCTGGTACTGCTCCTTCCGAAACCAATCATGCAAACACAGCAGGTACTGGAAACCTCTGGGGGCAGATCCCTTTTACTCGGGCTGGTGAATTTCATCTTTTTTGGGATGCTTGCCACTCTGGGAGTTTGGTTGGGTGAAAAGACTGGTGGCCTCCTGGCGGGAATTTTCGTGGTGCTATCCAGTATTATCATCCTGGCGATAGCATTCCTTACATTGATCGGTCTGGTGGCTCTGGCGAACCTGCTCGGAACCCGAATAGGGAAGAAATCCACCCCCTTCGTTACCATCTTGCGCGGAGGCGGCTTGCTGATCTTGGCTGCTTTGGCCCCATATGTTGGCTGGTTCCTGTTTGCACCACTCGCTGTCTGGGCCTCATTCGGTGGGGCGATCTCTGCCCTTATTCGCAAACGGAAGAGCGAAACCACTGCCAAAGGCTCAGCTTAAGTCACGCAAGTGAAACGTATACTGTTTGCATCCCTAGTCCTGTTACTCATAATTCTTGCTTGTGGGCAGCCATCAACACAGATAGAAGATGACACCTACTCTTTGACTGTTGGAGAGTGGACAGCTTTTACGAAAGATGGATTCAGCGTGGACCTCCCCTCTGATTGGAGTGAAATTACATCCAATGATGAGCAAGTTCTGTATAGTGTAAGTGATGATACAGCCTCGGTATGGATCAAATCCTGGCCGTTGATTCCCAGCCTGGTTGCAAAAGGCGTCCATGAATGGACCATTGGAAATGAGAATGCAATGCTGCTCGACGAATCCGGAAGTGCAGAGAGAGTCCAAATTGATCTAGCACTCACTGAAAATTTCAGTGCGCTGCGCTTGAGCAGCATTTTGATCTACTGTGATGCGAAAACGTATGAAGTAACAGGTGTTGCAGTTGAGGATAATTTCCAGGATTATTCAGATTTGTTTGCGCAGGCACAGAATTCAGCTATGTGCACATCGGACGAGGTCGCCCCACTCATTGAAAGTGGGGCGCTTGGTATGATCATCATCCCACCAACAGTGGATGGTGAAAATTTCAACCCAGCAGCCTATCAAAGTGCACTGGCATTGGCCCGCAGAAGCGGCGTTCAAGTCTCCCATTACTATTTTCATTGGGGTGATATCGAAAAAGAGCCTGGCAACTATGATTGGACGATTCCAGATTTCATTGTCGAAGCAAATGCTCTTGAAGGTTTCCAGCTCTCGATAGTAGTAAGCATCATCCACACCACGGTACGTGGACGAATCCCCAGCGACCTGATCGGCTTGCCTTTTAATGACCCGGTTTTTGTACAGCGCCTTAGTGGATTCCTATCAGCATTTGCGAATCGTTATGCCGGACGCTTGCATTACCTTTCAATAGGTAATGAGGTAAACGATTACTTCGCTGGTCACCGTGATGAGATTCCCGCTTATGCTTTCGCGTTCGAGCAAACACGCGATGCCATCCACACAGTAAATCCTGATCTTCCTGTAGGGATCGTCTTTGCCTACCACGACGCCGAGACGCTGAATACAACCGATGTCATCCAGCAACTCAATCGCGGGGACTATATCGCCTACACTATGTATCTCTATAACCAGGGGTTTCACTTTCGGCGAGATCCTGCCGAGATCGGCGACTACCTGGATCGCATGGTTTCTCTGGCAGCCGGCAAACCTGTAGTGATCGTGGAAACAGGTTGGAGCACTGCTCCTGAGCTGGAAGGCTCAGAAGATGGGCAGGCAGAATATGTACGTCAACTTTTTGCTGCTTTGTCTGAAAGACGAGAAGATATCCGTTTTGTCAGCTGGTTTGTCCTGCACGATCCGCAACAGGAAACATGCGAATCTGACGCACTGACTTTTTTTGAGCCTAGAACCGAACCTGATCAAGATTCTATGCAAGCCTTCGTTACTTTTATTTGTCACTTTGGCTTGCGGTACTCTGACGGGACTCCAAAACAAGGCTGGGATGTTTTGGAGCAGCAGGTTGAGGAATATTACAAATGAGACGTACGCTCACTTCTCTGATAGCCATTCTGCTCATCTCCCTGGCATGTTCGTCTCAGGGGAATGCTCCGCCAACGCCAATTCCAAGCGGAGTTCTGATCCATGAGATCCCGACGAACATGGATATCATCTTCGACTCAATTCGCTATGTGCTAAACGATATCGCCTGTCTCAATAAGAATTATGAGGTAGATAAGGGCTTCATCAATTTACCGGGTTGCAATGCCAAAATTTATGATCCCGAAGATAACGGACTTGCATCTCCAAGGCAGTTATTTGCAATGGATGTTGAAACGGGAGAAGTCGCCCAAATAACAAACACAGATTGTTCTTACGTGCTTGGACAAGTTGTGGATCCAACAACTCTGATGACATTGGCAATTTGCTCTGACACCGACAATAATGGAAAAATCAATGAAAAAGACACATCGGAACTATATTTTTTAGATTTAGCTTTGGGGGAAATGGAATGCCTCACCTGCAACCTCGGGGTAACCAGCATAAACAATGCTGACTATTCTCAAGCAAACAAAAAGATAGTCTTTTCAGCTCAGCATAGCACGTTATTTCATAATTATCTTTTTAGTATTGACGCAGACAAGAATCTCACGCAAATAACCGACCAATCCGAATATATGGATTTCGATTGTTCGTGGTCTGAGGATGGCTCAAAAATCGTCTTCAGCAGGCTTCCTGCCCCTTGGTTCTCAACGCCCTCACAGGTATGGTTGATGGAAACAGATGGAACTAACCAGGAAAGAATCACTGAAGGTGGCCCTAACCCCAACAATGAAGAAAACCATGGGCCGTATCCGATTGGGATCGATGCTGATCCGGACCTGAGCCCTGATAATAAAAAGATCGTTTTTTCAAGGTTAAGATCCGGCAAAGAAAACATTCCCTTTGGGGTCTATGAATTGATCGTTGTGGATGTTGATACAAAAGAGGTCCAAATCCTTGATTCGCAGTACGCCAACATGATACCGCAGTGGAAATCCAATGGTATTTTGATAAACCGACAGATTGGCGTGTCTAATGCGAGCGATATAAAAGCTATGAATATGAAGCAGAATTTAGTTGTCTACAGGGATGGAGAATTTATGGAACTCGAAGAATTTCCCTTTAATATATTTCCCATAGGCGCTTACGGGGGATATTGGATTGAACAGGAATAAATAATGGGAAAATCATGATGTGTAGAAGAGTTCTACTCCTGTTTTCTTGGATAATTCTCATCGTTCTAACCGGATGTTCTGGTGACAATGGCGGTAATGAAATCCTAGCCAGGGAAGTAAAAATACCTGCGGATTCTGTTAAGGTGATGCCAGAGACGGATCTGTATCCTCCACAATTACATTCAGATACCTGGGAAGAACCTATCCCAATGCCGGGTTTCGTCAACACTGCGGGAATAGAAGATTCTCCATTCGTCACATCGGATGGGAATGAATTCTATTTCACGTTTGTTCCTGATGTGAGAGTTCCTCCTGAAAAGCAGCTCATTGATGGCGTGACAGGTTCATACGTTTCCACGCTACAGGGCGCCGGGTGGAGCCAGCCAGAAAGAGTTGTTCTGAATGATGATCTATCCCTGGATAGGTGTGAGTGTCTCCAGGGTAATATCTTGTGGGTCTGTTCGGTACGTAAGGGGAATTACAGAAGCGTCGATATGTATACCACTGAATTTGTGGAAGGCAAATGGAGCCACTGGCAAAACGCCGGGAAAAGATTGAATGAGCAAATTGCCATAGGCGAAATGCATATCACTGTCGACGGAAGTGAAATCTATTTCGATGCCGATAGATCTGAAGGAAAAGAGGGCCACGATATCTGGGTGACCAGAAAAGTGAACGATGAGTGGCAAATTCCTAAGAACGTTGCAGCTGTCAACACAGAAGAAAACGAGATTCGCCCCTTCATCACACAGGATGGCAGCGAACTGTGGTTCAGTCGTCGGTATATGGGTTCTCCTGCAATTTTTCGATCTATGAATATTGGTGGTGAATGGGGAGATCCTGAGCTTATCATCTCGCAATTTGCAGCCGAGCCGTCGTTGGACGAGCAAGGCGATATCTATTTTGCCCACCATTTCATCGAAAATGGCAGCATGCTAGAGGGAGATATCTATGTGGCATATAAAAAAGATGAATAAAAGACTTAGTATATGGCTTATTGCACTAGTTATGATTAGCAGTTGTAGTGGTGTAACACCACAATCCCTACCTCTCTCCCCCCCTCCCGACCGGGAAAGTCTGATACCTGCCGGGCAAACCAAGATGCGACCAGAGATGGACCAATACCCCCTGGTGTCTTTGACAGACGAGTATGAGAACCCCGTTCCGCTACCATACCCGGTGAATACCGCTGGCGCTGAGGATTCGGCTTTCATGCTGCCTGATGGAAAGACACTGTACGTATGGTTCACTCCTGATGTCAGCAAACCCCCTGAAGAACAGGTCATAGACAATGTCACGGGTATCTATGTCTTTCACAGGGTTGGTGAGGGCTGGAGCGCTGCAGAAAGGGTGAACTTGCAGGACCCGGGGAAACTCGCACTGGATGGTTGCGAATTTATCCTCGGCGATATCATGTGGTTTTGTTCTGCCAGGGAAGGATATACCGGTTTGCACTGGTTTACGGCGGAATTTAGGGAAGGAAAGTGGGGGAACTGGTCCCTTGCTGATTTCAACCCTGAATATGAGGTCGGCGAATTACACATCACGGCAGGCGGGAAAGAACTCTTCTTCCATTCCGCCCGGCCTGGTGGTGCCGGCCAGTATGACATTTGGGTTTCCGAAAATATCAACGGGGAATGGGGTCAGCCGGAGAATATCGCCATCGTCAATTCGCCCTATACTGATGGCTGGCCTTTCGTCTCTCAAGATGGCTCCGAGCTATGGTTTACCCGGGCAATTGGCGCGCCCGAGCTGTATCGCTCGAAAAGGGTGGCTGGAGAATGGACCGCGCCGGAGAAGATGTTCTCGTTATTTTCCGGCGAGTCTTCCATGGACAACGAAGGAAATATCTACTTCACCCACCATTTTTATAAGGATGACGTCATGCTTGAAGCCGACATTTACATCGCCAGGAAACGAACAAAGGGGCAGTGACCGCCATCCTGGCTGGGTATTTGTTTGCCAATGCTGGAAGGCCTTATGATTTTAATACCACCTGGTGAATGGAGGGGTCCTAGTTTCAAAGGAAAGTGCCGAATCTCCTTCTAGTTGTAGATGCTATTGACATCGTTTCAATTGAAAAATCGTTCGCTTTATGAGGAGTGGATCATCTGCTCGCCCTACTGGCATCCGTTTTGCAAATGCTCCTCAAATGTCACGGCAAACACATGCATTCCGGAACCGTCACATCGCGCACGAAAGTAATAGTAGGGGGTTTGCGCCGGGAATGCGACCGCGCGTAAGGCGGTCAGGGAAGGATTGGCGATCGGGCCAGGGGGTAATCCCGAATACAGGTACGTATTGTAAGGCGAATCGATTTGCAAATCCTCCGCTGAAAGCGGATTGGTCCACCACGAGGCCTGAAGCGGATCATAACCCAGCGCGTATTGCACAGTTGGATCGGAATCCAGCTTCATGCCCTGTTGCAGGCGGTTGTAGAACACCGAGGCGATCTGAGGTTGCTCCTCTTGCACGACTGCTTCGCGCTGCACGAGTGAGGCCAGTGTCACTGACTGGAAAACGTCCAGGCCCTGGCGGGCAAACCCTTCGCGAATATCGGTTGTTAGGTGCAGGGCGAATGCACGCGTGAATTCGCCTAACAGGTCTTCCGCATCGATATCGCGAGGCAGAATGTATGCTTCTGGAAAAAGGAATCCTTCTGACGATCCGGGTACGGACATGGACTCCAGGTCGGCTGGCGCTTTTCGGGCCACTGACAGGAATTCATCAGGACTGATCTGCAGGCCTGAAGTGGGTAGAGAAACTGCGATCTCCTCCAGACGCCATCCCGGCAGGATCACAAAGGTCACCTGTTCGGGGGTCGCATCCTGTAATTCGTGAGCGATATCCACAATGGAGAGAGCCGGACTGAGCTGGTATGTTCCTGCCTGGAGGGTGGTGTCCAACCCAGAATACACTAAATAATCCCGAAATGCACTCGCATTGCGGATCAACCCGACTTCTTCAAGACGTATCGCAATGGAAAGCACCCCTTCTCCAGGTTCGATGACAAACGGTTGGACAGCGCCATCGCGATTGATAGGTTGGCTCAATTGTCCCCCGTACCAGAGCAATCGTGCTGCAAACTCTATTTGGTCGAAAACTTCGAGCCGCGGGCTGGGAGGTCCGTAAAGTCGTGTTGCTTGAGCAGGAATCCACCAGAGCAGCCCGACCAGGGTTCCAAGAAGTCCCAGTAGGATGAGCGCCGTCAAATTGCGTCGGGCCATGCGAATCGCTATGTCTCCTGTGCGTCGAGATAGGATTGAAGGATGATCGTGGCCGCCAGCGCATCCAGGTGGCCGCCTCGTTGCTTTTTTGAAGCTCCCATACGGATACGCGCGGCGCGCGCTTCCTGGGTGCTGAAGGATTCGTCCCAGAATCCAACAGGCACCTTGCACTTGCTGCGCAGGGCTTCAGCAAAATGCGCCGCGCGGTGGCCGGCCAGATTGGGTTCTCCCGTATCAAGATAGGATTGGCCGACGACGATCAGGTCTACAGCATGTTCCTCCACAAGTGCAAGTACACGGTCAGCATCGTCATCACGGGAGACATGAGGAAGTACACTCAGCGGGTTCGCGATCGTTCCGGTCGGATCGCTAAGCGCCAGACCTATCTTCTTCTCCCCATGATCCACGGCTAGAACCCTCATCAAATCCTCTCAGGCGAAGGTGATGGCAAGCGACAAGAGTGACAATAACAAATCATTTATTGAAACTCGAAGGAGTACCTCAATGGGTTGAGCGGCATCCAGGGCCACCAGGCAGGCGAGATCTGGATCACCGGGGGAGAACGCAATGGCAGTACGGAGATAAGCCGATCGCTGGCTTCTTCAACCCGGCGACCTTGCACAAGCAGGATGACCTGTCCGGTATCGATGCGCTTGACGATCCGGCGTGAGGCGCTCAGGTTCCAGGCAATCACACCCGGTCCATCTGCGTGGAAAGGATTCTGGGATTCAAATTCAAGTGGGGTTTCAGCCACCACATAACCAGGCGGCAGTGAGGCGCCTAGCACACTGTTCGCCAATTCCGTTAAATCATCGCCTGAAATATAAGCGGCGCTGAATTCCACTTCCAATATTAGGGTCAATTTCTGTCCTGGTTGCCCAGCAGGCGGTTCGTATCTCTCTTCCAGGATTTGAGCCAACTCAACTGAATCCTTCAGGAATTCATCACCGCTCGCCTGCTCGTTCTCGAATCTGTCGAGGGCTTCAACCTGTAATTGATCCAAGAGCGTTTCCATCAATTGATTGCGGTCCTCATCCGTCGGCGCTTGCGCCAGGCGATTTTTTCCGCCTGAAGTGGATTCAGGATTGGTCACCACAGCAGATAATCCAAGATTTCCCTCAATGGCCTGTATCGAATCTGCATCCACATTGCCATTCGCACCGGCTACTTCAGCCTGGATTGAAACCTCCATACTCTCATTAACACCACCAGGCATTTGAGCCGATTCAACGGTTTCAAATCGCACTCCTGGCAAGCCAGAGGAGATCAGAATGGTCCCTACAGGGATACGCACTGGATTATCCGTCAGGTTACGAAAAATAACCGTTCCCTGTGCTTTCGTTTCTGGAAGAGCCAGAGTGCCGGTGGCAAACATCTCCTGCTTACCTGATACAATCACGCGCGCCAATCTCAATGGTACGCTCCCTGTAATAGACACCCTCCCAGCGGTCGCGTCTGCTTTTACGGGCAATGCAACCGATTGCATATCCATTTCCGGGCTAAGTGTCACGCGAGCTTGTGGGATGAACAACGATGCCACGGCCAGTACCGCCAGCACACCCAGCACAAACACTCCAAATCGGACCGGGAAATACTCACGCCACTTTCCCTCGCGACTTCGTACCTGCCTGCCATACTCCCTCAAATTCTTTCGTGGAGGTCTGTACGTACGCTTGGACACCGATTTTTCTGGCCAGGGGACCCGTTGCGCCTCTCCAGTTGAAATGAAGACGGGTAATCCGAGCGCGGAGGCCTCTCGACGGATATCGCGGTGCCGCGTGACCAGCCCCAACTGCGCGCCGAGTGATGTAGCATGTCGCTGGAGCACTTTCAGATCCAGCGGGCGTAAGGAGATGTTTTCCGAAGCAGGCCAGACGAGTAAAATCCGTGGCGTCTTCGCCCACGACATGCGATCGCGTACTGAAACCAGGTCGTCGTGGGATTCGAGCGGGATAAGCTGAGTTTTCATGCAAGTATGATTATAACGTAGCAAGGGTACCCGAGAGGATATCCACTCAAAATGATACACAATCGATATTCTTGACTATTCTTCGATAATACTATATAAATAAATTACGTCGTTTTCATTCATAATAAGCAAAAAACGTTGCCGAAAACGACATAAATAGAAAGATTGTTGTCGTTTATTTACCGAAACGAAAAAGCAGGACTATTCAACAACAGCAGGAATAACCGGGCGAGCATGCTAGCAACTTTCTGGTTGGTTGATCAATGAAAGAGGAGAGGCAATGTCCCCATACGCTGACGTCGTTATCAAAAATGCGCATGCATTTACCAGTGACGAGTCAAATCCAAAGGCAGAAGCAGTAGCCATAATCGGAAACCGGATCAGTTTTGTAGGCAGCTCATCCGATGTCGAAGCCTGGTCCGGCCCTGAGACGAAGGTGATCGATGCCCACGGGAATACTTTGCTTCCCGGGTTCATCGATTCACATTTCCATTTACTATGGGGGTGCATTTGGTTAGGCAGCGCGCAACTCCAGGAGGTAAAGAACAAATCAGACTTGAAAGAGGTCTTGCATGAATTTGCAAGCGCGAATAGGACCACTCCCTGGGTGGATGGGCGCGGCATAAAATATGGCATTATTTCGACTCGCCAAGAACTGGATGAAATCCTTCCCGACCGCCCTGTATATATCGGCGCATACGATGGGCATACAGCCTGGGCCAACACCTTGGCGCTGGAAATGGCTGGAATCCTGCAAGAGGGGAAAGAGGTCGGGCCAAACGGGATCATCGTCCGCGACGAAGACGGACTAGCCACTGGTGAATTACGCGAGGGCGACGCCATGAGCGCTGTCCATGATCTGGTCCCCCAGCCTTCAGATGCACGTAAACGCGAACTCTTGAAACTCGGGATGGAAGCGATTGTCGCCACCGGTGTGACCAGCGTCCACAACATGAATGGGGATATGCAAGAAATGATGACCTATGCTGCCATGGAAGACTCCGGTGAGATGCTGCTGCGTGTGTATGTTCCCTACTGGGTCAAGCCTGAGGCAACAGAAGAGATGCTGGCAGAAGCCGCCGAAATGGCAAAGGTGCAGGGTGAGTATGCCCGTGGTGGTGCAGCCAAGTTCTTTATGGACGGGGTTTGGGAATCCTATACGGCTCTGAACCTGGAACCCTATGCGGATGATCCCGATGCGACCGAGGATGGGATCTGGAGCCTGGAACGCTTCACCGAAATGGCCAATGCATGTGATCGCATGGGGTTACAGATCTTCGTGCATGCCTGTGGCGATGGAGCCGTGCGACGCACCCTTGACGGATATGAAGCCGTTCAACAAGCAAATGGGAAGCGGGACAGCCGCCACCGGGTGGAACACATCGAAGTCATTCACCCTGAGGACATGCCACGTTTCAAGCAATTAGATGTGATCGCCTCCATGCAGCCCATCCACTCGCCCATGACCGTCGAAGACGCGGATGTCTGGCTGACAAGGACAGGCCCGCAACGCTGGCCAGTCTCATTTGCATGGCGCGACCTGAAAAAAGCAGGCGCAAGGTTGGCTTTCGGCAGCGATTGGACCGTCGCTCCCTACAACCCCATGTTGGGACTTTACGCAGCGCTCAACCGCCAGAAATGGGAGCCCGACAATCCGGACCAGCGATTAACGCTTGAAGAATTACTGCTCGGTTATACCCGCGACGCTGCTTATGCGGAATTCCAGGAAGACCAGAAGGGCCAATTAAAAGCAGGTTATCTGGCAGATATCGTCCTGCTCTCCGAGGATATCTTTCAAACCAGGCCCGAGGAAATTGACAAAGTCAAGCCATTGCTTACGATGGTTGACGGAAAGGTCGTGTTCGAGGGTTGAGAGATGAGAACCTACGCCCTTCGCCGCATCCTGCAAACCATTCCGATTCTATTCATTATCAGCGTATTGCTGTTCTTCATGGTACGCGCTGCTCCTGGAGGCCCACTAACGGCCGCCCGCCGCAATCCGAATATCACCGAAGAGCAGATCCAAAAACTGGAAGCACAACTTGGCCTCAACCGGCCATTGCCAGTGCAATATGTGGAATGGGTAGGGAAAATGCTGCGTGGCGATATGGGGCAATCCATCAAATTTCGCCGCCCTGTTTCGGAGATGATTGGGGAACGTATTCCGAACACACTCTTACTTGTCGGCATTTCGTTCGTACTCACCCTGCTCATCGCTCTGCCTGTCGGGATTCTTTCAGCGCGCAAACCGTATTCCCTGTTCGATTACATCGCCACGACGATCACCTTTATGGGACAATCCCTGCCGGTATACTGGCTGGGATTGGGTCTGATCTTGGTCTTTTATGTCATGCTAAAGAATCCGATCAACGGCAATCCTCTCTTTCCCGGAGGGGGTATGAACACTTTTGGGAAGGAAGGCGACTTCCTGGATACACTCTGGCACCTGGCACTACCCGTCACTGCCTTGAGCCTGGGGTGGGCTGCCTGGTACTCGCGCTTCCTGCGCTCCAGCTTGCTGGACGTGCTGCATGAAGATTACGTCCGTACGGCTCGAGCCAAAGGCGTGATCGACCGGAATGTTTATTACAAACACGCGCTCAGGAATGCCATCCTGCCGTTGGTTACCCTGATTGCTCTGGATTTGCCCACTCTTTTTGCCGGGGCTCTTTTCGTGGAAACGATCTTCTCATGGCCTGGCATGGGACGCCTCTTCTGGGATGCTGCACGCGGAAGGGACTATCCTGTCTTGTTGGGTGTGGTCATGATCACGGCTGTGCTGATCATCAGCGCCAACATTCTCGCAGATCTGGCTTACGGCTTTCTCGATCCACAGGTGACTTATGAGTGAGTTGAGCAAACCTGCTATCAAAGAACAGAATATGACCCTGCTCGTCATCCGGCGTTTCTTCAAACATCGTTTGGCTGGCATTGCCATCGGGGCCTTGGTACTTTTGATCCTCTCCGCTGTGCTGGCCTCTCTGAGCCAGTACTCACCGACACAGCAGGAACCGATCAATAGCTTCAAGCCCGCAACCGCAGACCATTGGTTTGGTACCGATGAATTAGGCAGAGACATTTTCACACGCATCCTGTACGGCGGGCGAGTATCGCTGGCTGTAGGATTACTTTCCTCATTTTCGTCGGTTCTGATCGGCGTGATCGTAGGCGCCCTCTCTGGATATTTTGGCGGCTGGCTGGACAGCGTCTTGATGCGCGTGACCGACGCTTTTCTGACCTTTCCAACGCTCTTCGTGCTGATCCTGCTCGGCGCCTTTTTGCGCGAACAGCCCATCCCCTGGCTGAAAAACAGCGTCCTGGTCGTCATCGTGATCATCGCCATCCTGTCGTGGATGTGGCCAGCACGGCTGGTACGCAGCCTTTTTCTTGTACTGCGCGAACGCGAATTCGTCTCCGCCACACGCGCCCTGGGAGGCAGCAATACCCGCATCATCATGCGTCACATCCTACCAAATTGCATTGGACCGATCATGGTGACCGGAACACTGCAGATGGCCTATGCCATCATTACAGAGTCGGGCCTGAGCTATCTAGGCTTCGGGGTTCAGCCGCCCACGCCGACTTGGGGCAGCATCCTATCGACGGCACAGGTACATGTTTTCAAGGCTCCCTGGCTGGCGTTTTATCCGGGCTTGATGATCTTTATCACCGTCATGGCGATCAACTACATTGGTGACGGCCTGCGAGACGCTTTCGATCCCTATGTGATCCACACCGGGAATCAGTAATTCCCGGTGATTCAATTCCTAAAGGAGGAAGAGATGAAACTCAAGTTCTTTACCCTGCTTATGGTGGCCACTTTACTGTTGACCGCCTGCGGTGGAGGGGCTGCCACTGAAGCGCCCGTTCAACCCGCACCCGAAGAACCTTCACAGCCGGAGCCTACCGCTCCAATGGAGACAGCTGGCGGAACGGTTACGCTCATCATCCCGGAAGAGCCGACCACGCTGAACTACTTCCAGGCTGAAGCGGCTATCGTCCGTCAGGTTGCAGAAGCGACCAGCATGACCGGTCTGGTAACGATCGACCAGAATGGCGAATTTGTACCCATGTTGGCTATAGAACTGCCTACACTGGAGAACGGTGGCCTTTCCGCTGATTATGCGACCGTCACATGGAAGTTGAAACCGGATCTCAAATGGTCTGATGGAGAGCCAATTACTTCGGATGACATCAAGTTCACCTGGGAAGTGCTTTCCAGCCCGGATTCCGGCGCCTTAACCGGAACGGGTGGTTTCGACCTGATCGCCTCCGTAGATACTCCGGATGACCTGACTGCAGTCATCACTTATTCGACCCCATATCCTGCTTATATCGACCAGTTTGCCTATGGCCTGCTGCCGCGACACGCTACCGGTGAGCCGGCTGACATGGCCAATTGGGATTGGAACCGCCAGCCTGTAGGTGCCGGCCCCTTTGTGGTCAGCAACTGGCTATCAGGCCAGAGTATCGCGCTGGACCGCAACCCATACTACTTTGAAGAAGGCAAGCCCTACCTCGATCAACTGGTCTATGCAATCGTGCCCGAACCCGCCGCCCAGACGGCCATGATGCTGCAGGGAGAAGCCCAAGTTCAGCTGTGGCCGGGTGAGGATGAAACCGAATACAATACCTTACTGGCTGGAAAAGCCCATCAGGAACTTGTACCGGGCATCTGGAATATGGCGATCGATTTCAACCTGAGCGCGCCCTTCGATGGCGATCCCGGCCCCACACCACCCCATCCTATCCTGGGAGACTTGCGCGTTCGCCAGGCGATCGCTTCAGCGATCGATTATGACACGCTGGTGGAGGACGTGCTGCTCAACACTGTATCGCAATCCACGAACCCGTTCGCGTATGGCTGGTATTTCTGTGACCTGCCGCGGCCTTTCCCCTACGATCCCGATAAGGCGGTGGAACTGCTCGAAGAAGCTGGCTGGGTGGAAGGCTCAGACGGTATCCGCGTGGCTCAGGGCGCTGAATACGCTCCGGATGGCACGCGCCTTTCGCTGGAATTGCAGGGCTATACCAACTTTGAGCCGCTACAACGTACCGAAGAGTTCATAGTCGAAAACCTGAAAGCAGTCGGTATGGAAGCGCGCATCCAGAATTACGACTTCTCGATCATCTTTGGCTCCTACGAAGACCAGTCCCCGCGCAAGATCGGCGATTACGACATGCTCATCTTCGACCGCGGCTTTACCATTGAGCCTCAGGATTATGTCTCCAACGCCTACATGTCCACCAATATCCCTTCAACTGAACTGCCCACAGGCGGAAATTACTTCCGCTGGGTAAACCCGACCGTAGACGAGGCGCTCACAGAGGCAGGCACCAATTTCGACCTCGAGGTTCGCAAGGCAGCCTACTGCACCGTCGGTGAACAGGTGAACACGGATCTGCCGCAGATCTACCTGTATCTGTTCCAGGACGGCTACGGATTCGCCGACGACCTGACCGGTTACACGGTCAGCACCTGGGGCAGCATGGCCTGGGGCGCACAGAACTGGAAGTACAAGTAAAAATCAACAGCCTCTACCAGACAAGCAAGCCCGTGTGCCACGCAGCCTGATAGCTGCGTGGCACATCCCTGTCAAGGAATCCCGCCTTATGACCCAAGAGACCTGTTTTTGGTGGAGTGATGCACCCCCACCGAAATCCTATCAAAATAAAGTCCTGCCTGAGAAAGTTGACGTGGTTGTCGTCGGCGGCGGATTTACGGGCACATCCGCGGCGTTAAAGCTGGCAAAAGGTGGAGCTAACGTAGCCCTGCTCGAAGCCGAAACCATCGGGTGGGGCGCCAGTTCCCGCAATGGCGGACAGGCGCTGTCCTGCCTGCATCATACCCTGACCGAGTTGATCGCTAAGCATGGGCAGGCACGCGCCAGAGAGATGTTCCTGGCTTCCGCTCGTGCCGCAGAAACGGTCGCGCGCATCGTCGCCGAAGAAAGCATCGAGTGCGATTTCGCCCGTAACGGGAACATCGAAGCAGCCAGCAAACCCAGGCACTTTGATCGATTGAAAGAGGAACAGGAAACCCTGGCGCGGGTTGTGGAATACGAAGTCCGCCTGGTCCCGCCCGAAGAAGCAGCCAGCGAATTAGGAACTGAGATTTATTGCGGGATGCTGGTCAATGAACGCAGTGCCGGACTCCAACCGGCGAAATTCGTCCAGGGTTTGGCGCTAGCCGCCGACCGGGCCGGGGCAGACATCCATGAGAAGGCGCGCGTGATCGGGATCGAGAGAAATGTCTCAAGGAACGTCAACGGGTTCACTGTCAGCACCGAACGCGGAAAGTTATCTGCCAAAGAGGTGCTGTTGGCATCGAACGCCTGGACCAGCCAGATCGTGCCGCGGTTCCGTGGACGCATCTTTCCTGCCGAAAGTTTCGTCATCGCCACCGAACCGCTGCCAGATGAACTTGCGCATCGGCTCATTCCGAACAGACGTGTAGTTTACGATACCAGGAATATGGTGGCGTATTACACCCTTTCGAGGGAGAACCGCATGGTATGGGGCGGCGAAGGCACAGCCACTGGATTCAGCGCAAAGCAGAACATCGCTCTATTACGGCGAGGCATGCAGCGCGTGTTCCCCGCGCTTGAACATGTAGCCATTGATTACTATTGGGGCGGCACCATGGGCCTGACTTTCGACCAAAACGCCCATGCTGGCCAGGTGGACGGGATGTGGTTCTCCATGTGTTATGTGGGCCACGGAGTGTCTTTGGGGACTTACCTGGGAGAACAAATGGCCAACGCTATTCTGGGCCTGGAGAGTTTCAACCCGTTCGAAGGTTTGCATATCCCGCGCGTGCCGTTCTACAAAGGCAAAGCCTGGTTCGTGAATCTAGGAAAAACCTGGTATCAACTATTGGACTGGTTTGGATAGGCTTTGATAGCGCAAGAGATGGAGGCATCGTGGAAAAGGACCTTATCTATTTACCAGCAGCTGAGATCTTGCAAATGTACCGCAAGAAAGAACTCTCGCCCGTTGAAATGCTGAACGCGCACATCCGGCAATTCGAAGCCCATAATGATAAGGTTAATTGTGTGGCCTACGAACATTTCGATGAGGCGCTCGCGGCTGCCAGAGAATCCGAAAACCGTTATATGCAAGGCGCTCCGCGCCCGTTAGAAGGCCTGACATGCGCCGTGAAGGACGATTACCAGGTCAAAGGCTGGCGGCATCATTGGGGAACTCTACTCATGAAAGATGCCGAGCCTGCGGAGGAGGACCTGCCCATCATCGACATGCTGCGTAAAACGGGCGTGCTCATGCACCTCCAGACCACCGCTCCGGAGTTCTTCATCGCGGGTGTGACCTGGTCGCATCTGTGGGGTGTGACGCGCAATCCCTGGAACACGCAATTCACACCCGGCGGCTCATCGGGAGGTTCAGCCACCGCGCTGGCAGCCGGTTTTACCAGCCTGGCGCTCGGGTCGGATATGGGCGGTTCGATCCGCATCCCCGCATCCATGTGCGGACTGTATGGATTCAAGCCTCCTTTCGGCCGCGTACCCACCTCGGAGGTGGCGTACGAATCCTTTGGTCCGTTGGGGCGCACCTTCTCAGACATGAACCTGCTCCAGAATTCCATGAGCGGGCCGCATCCGCTGGCACACGCCTCCCTACGTCCAAAGCTGGAGTATCCAGATACTTATGGCAATATCACGGGGTGGAAGGTTGCAGTAGACACACTTAGCGCGTACGGCGAAGAAGTGGATAAGACCGTAACAGAATCCATGCAGGATGCGATCGAGAAGTTGAAAGAGATCGGATGTGAGGTTGAAGTAGTAGACCTGGGCTTACGGCACTCCGACTTCGAGATCATGATCGCCGGGTTGATGTCAACCGAGATGGGCTTATTGGCGTTGATGGCCTCCGACGATCCCGACGTCCTGACCCCTTACGTGAAGGATTTTCTGGATACCTATGGCGACAAAATGGGGCCGAAGTATGCGGTGAAAGCAGAAGAGCTGCTATTAAAATACAACCGGCAGGTACAGGAAAAGGTGTTCATGAGAGGCTGTCAGGCCATCCTCATGCCCACCATGTTGACCCCCTATATCGCAGCCGACTGGTTCTCCACCCCAGCCAAAGCGGTTGTGAACGTAAATGGCAAATCGGTTGAATCGCGCATGGGATTCTTCACCACCTGGATGTGGAATCTGCTGGGGCGATACCCGGTAGTCAACGTGCCCAACGGCATCACACCGGAGAATATCCCGTTGGGAATGCAGATCATCAGCAACACCTTTGAGGACCTGGTTGCATTTCAGTTAGCGGCAGCCTGGTCAAAGGTTGCTCCAAGGTTTTACGATTCGGTCTTTCCCGATCTGGAAAGTTGATCTTTGTGAGGCGAATTGACAATCCGCTCGATCATCACAAAGGATCCTTTCATACTCACTTGTCAAACCGTACTCTGACTCGTATCAGATCAAAATCCAGCATAGGTGACATGGCATTGATGCGGGTGAAATACAGGTACGGGCTCTGACCAGTGATATCGAAGTTCAGGCTTTGATTTTCCGGATCGATCAGGGAGGGGTAAGCCAGGAAGGGCGGCTGCCAATCAACGTTCTGGGCCAGGTCAGTCGCCATAAGCAGTTCTTTGGACGTCCAGTGGATCAAGTCATCCGAAAGCGAGTAGTAAAAACCCGGAACCTTAGCATTAACGTCATGACCCACTGCCACGAATTTATTGAAATAGGAATTGTAGGTCAGGTTGTAGGACAAAGCGCCCACAATTTCGTGCGAGACCATCGCACAGGTGTGTTCCTGAGGGTTGACATCCGGTTCCATGTAGGGGTTAGTGAAAGGCAAATTGAAATCCTTACCATCCCAGGCGCGCCAGCTACCGGGATCGTTCAGTGTCATGGTACGCATCACGCACATCCCCTGCTCCCAGGCACGCCCGACGCGATTGTCATCCAACTGAACCAGAGCATAGAAGTAACCATCCTTGGGATTTTTTACGATGTTGCTCGGCTGCCATATTCCGAAAGTTCCGCCGTCAGGTACATATTGGAAAGGCAGCACCGCGACGATGTGATCCGGGGGATCAGGTTGGGTGAAGGTCTTGCCGCCATCCGTCGATTTCGCAAAGGTGACGGCATACATCGTGCACAACTCGCGCTGTTCGGAGGGACATGGATCGGGGCCGATATTGATCTTCGGGTTGAAGAATGTCGAGTCCCAGTTGGCATCCCCTATTGCATTGACCCTGAAGTGGATCTCGTCACCAGTGCGAACCGACAGCTCCAGATTAAACGGTTTGCCTTGCGTATCACCGTTCGCGATGGTCTCAGCCCAGAGTTGCTTATTTCCTTTGAATATCTTCACCTGGACACCATCCCCTCCGCCCGAATCGAGGTCGCGGGCGACCCCACTCAAGGAAATAGTTGCATCCACCGGGCTTACCCAGGTCCGCGAGGCCTCACAACCCATATCCGGATGGGTCCAGCCGGGGCCGATCTGGCACAAGGAACGGTTGCCTTGCCAGCGGTTGTTGCTGGCATCATACTTCATTGGCACATAGGAAGCCCCATCCCAACCCTGGTAAGACCAACCTTCCTCGCCCTGGTCCCTGCTGAAATCCCGGGAGGCGTACCAGCGAGTGGACTCATCCCCATAAAACTCATTATGGACCAGGGCATAGACGGTTTTTCCATCCAGCGTATACGTAGAGCCCATCCACTCGCTGTACTTGTAATGACTCGGGTCCCCATCCAGATCCGATCTCAAGGTCACCTGGCAGTCCGTCTTCAAGGAATCGAGATCCTCTCCAATCAATCTGTAGTTGGTGATCCAGCTGAGATTTAGTTGGATCATTCCACTGGCATCCCGAAAGGCGCGCACGGGCAGGTCTGGAAGCTCCCCATCTGCACAACGGTCTACGGACCAGTCATAAACAAGTTCTTCCTCCCCCACGATCTCGACTGAAGGGTGTGTCACTGCAGGAGCAGGGCGAGCTGTTGGGGAGATAGCCTCCGCCGTAGAAGGTGGTGAAATTTCGGGAGTACCAGGCATGTTGCACCCTGTTAATATCGATGCGCAAAGGACAAAGCCAAGCCACAGTTGTAGGCACTGGTGATTTTTTATTAGCTTCACGATTACTCCTCTATGGTCATGCATCTATTAAATACCTGCACTGTCGTAAGTGCATTACTGGATCGGCACGCATTCACACTTGTTCTCATCAAAAGAATACCCCTGGGAACTGCAGGAGGCAGAGGACTTGTTGCAGCTTTTACTACCCCCTCCATCTTTTTCTCCGCCACTCGGAATCTGGATATCAATGCAGCGGTTTGTCACCGGGGCAAAGTAGGTGCCCGGCGGGCAATTTTCCTCCGACGGTTCCAAGGGTGGCGGTTCTGTCGGGAATGGAGCATCAAGCGGCACCATCTCTTCAAATCCACAAGCCTCGATTGGGATTGAATTCGGCCCGTCGCTGGCAAGTACCTCTCCTGAACGGCCGATTGCGTAAGCAGTCCATATTACCTCGAATGACTCCCCCAAATACTCAGGATATATGTCATTGGCTGAAGTATCGGGGTAAGCGCCACCAAAAACCTTTGTTGCCAGGGACGAGCCACCCAATCGGTTGAGAATCAGGGAGGAAGCAACAATGTATCTCCTATGATCGAATGAAACATCTACTTTTACGAAGGCAATATCATCATTTGGATCTCCAGCTGTCGCAATAAAAATCAGTGAGGGATCACCGCACCCATCCGGACCTATTCCACCATAACTCATGCTACCATCAGGCTCCAATTCAGGTGGAAAGTAATAATTTAATCTAGTTGGGACTGAAGTTGCTGAGAAAGTCAACCTCCCTGAGCTGGCATCTGGGCTGCGCTCAGGGATTTCACACTCTCCCTCATAGCCATGTGTTCCCCCATAAGAATCAACCGCACCTCTCAATTCAGGTGATTCTAGGGAAAACTCGATCACACATATTCTAATAGGCGAAGAGATTGCCCATCTACCGCGGCGTGAGGCCATTACTTGAAGATAATACTCCCCTGGTTCTTCAGGTATCCATTCGAAAATTTCACCCGTACCTCTCGGACTTTCAAAAGTTAGCGTACTGCTGCCAATTGATACACCGTTCGCGAAAAATTGCAGACGGTTGATACGCTCAAAGATACCTTCCTGACCATCAATGAGGTTCGGATTAACACGGACAACATCTCCCAATTCAAAGACAGATCCTTCCGCTGGGCCGATGATATTTACATAATAATCTGCGTTCACTCTTTGCGGTAAAGTACATTGACTCAAGATAATACTTATCATCAAAACTAACAAGGAAATACCCGTTTTCTTGAAGATAATCACTTTAGCCTCCTGTTTACTTGGTTAATATATTACCCTTTTGTTCGGAAGGTTTTTAACCGGAAATTCAATCGGCAAATCCTTTTTCGGACAGAAATGGATTAGAAGGTTTACTGGATCGGCACACATTCACACTTGTTCTCATCAAAAGAATAACCCTGGGCGCTGCAGGCTGATGAAGACAGATTACAACCACCACCGCCTCCACTGCCTCCACCTCCACCCCCGCCCTGGGGAATCTGGATATCGATGCAGCGATTGGTCACCGGGGTATAGTAGGTGCCAGGAGGGCAATTCTCATCGGAGGGCTCCAGGACGGGTGGTTCAGTGGGAATGGGTGCATACAACAGAATCAACTCACACGGCCCCACCGGAATGATGTGTGGTCCATCCTGAGCCAGGATCTCACCTGAGCGCCCGATCACGTAGGCCGTCCAAGCACCTTCATTGATACTCGTCGGCTCTGCACCTAAATGAACTTCGGGGGGGCGGAAATGCTGCCACCGAATATTTTAGGAACAAGTGCAGATCCACCTTGTCGACTGAAGATTATGGTCACGGAATCAATGGGAACATACGGAACATTGATCCTGTAAGACACATCCACTTTTACAAAGGTAACATCATCATTTGAGTACTCGGTCGTACTCACAAACACGATAGTAGGATCGAGATTACAGCCTTCCGGTACCGGTACCGGTACCACCTGATTTTCCCTTCTATGGAGGATATTCGGTATCGCAATCGTGGATATCGTCAACCGCCCAGGAAGAGCATCAGCACTTCTTTCGGGAATTTCACAATCTCCCACATAATCGCGCGTACCTTCATAAGAACCGACTTCACCTAGTTCAGGAGATGCAAGCGAATAATTGATCACGCACACTTTTACAGGTTCAGAAATCCCCCATCTACCCCCGCGCGAGCTGTAGACCTGTAAAAAAATCCGCCCGGTTGATCTGGAATCCATTCAATGGACGCACCATGTAATATGCTTCCCGAATATGACGCCCGACCGATCATCAACCCATTTGCAAGAAATACCAAATGATGTTCCAATTCCTCTGGTAAGGATCTTCCATCAAGGGTCACCGCATTTACTGTAACTACTTCTCCAACACCCACAATTGCTCCTTCGTGCGGGAAAAAAATGTATGCACTATATCATGGTGGGTAGCGAGAGGTTCCGAACAACTCTCTCTTTGCGGGAAGGGTGCATTGAGTAATTAACAGGCTTGCCAGTAGCCAAAAAACTATAATCGTGATACGTTTCTTCGAGTTCATACAACCTCCGGTACGCATGCCAATAATGACTGCCCAATTTGACCCATGATCTAATTCATCACCTCGATCCGCATCGTGTTCTGCAAAATGGATCCGCTGTAGGTGTTGCCCAATCCATCCGACACTGGCTCCGTTACGGACAAGATGACCTCGACCTGGTGCGGCCCCGGGCTCAGCACGCCCAGCGGATACAGCCATTGGGAAACATAGTGGTCGCCGCTCGGTTCGATCTCGCCCCAATAATCAGCCGTGTTTTTCAATGGCTCCCCATCCAGGGAGATTTCCAGTTGTACGGCAGCCAGGAAATCGGCTACCTGCTCGGCAGTCTGGGTCTCCCAACCCAGCGTCAAGTCAAGGGGCGTATTCACTGGTACGGAGAAATCCTTTTTGAAGATGCTCACGGATACTGGCGCTGGCGCTGCCTCGGTGAGGCTGGTATCCGTACTTCCAGCTTCAGGACTTGAGAAGCATAGATCGGGGTTCCCCTCCGCGCAATATTCGACATTTCCTCCTACCATCGTCATCAATACTTGAGTCTTCCACAGTTCATTTGGATCCATAGTCAGGGGATTGTCGGAGAGGATGATCACATCGGCGTATTTGCCGGGCTTGAGGCTGCCCAATACATTTTCCTGTGAAACCGCATAGGCCGGCTCAAGCGTGAACATCTCCAGCGCCTTCGCCACGCTGATGCTGTGTTTTGCCAGCACCGAATCCGGCATGCACACGGTTCCATCTTCCCGGGCCTGCTGCCTGGTGACCAGGCCGTACAAATGAACGAAAGGATTTGCACTCTTTTGGGTGTAGGGATCAAAGGGATCGGAAGGCCAGGCCCAATCCATTTCGACAAAGGAGTGAACGCCCAGACCTGGTAGCGCATAGCGGTTGGTTACCCAATCCAACCGTTCAGGCCCAAATAAATAGATCCAGTCCTGATCGCATGTGCCAAAGTTTCCGCGCACAGAAGCAATGATCCCGAGGTCCACATACCGCTGTAATTGGTCTGTAGGCAGCAGACTGTTGTGTTGGATCTGGTGCCGGTAGCCTTCGTTCGATTCACCGTCGAGGGCGTATTCGATGGCGTTCAGCGTCATGATAATCGCCCGATCACCCATCGAATGAAACGAGGCCCGAAAGCCGGCTGCCTGGATACCCGCGACGACCTGATTGAGTTCCTCCTGCGTCCAGTAGATATCACCCCATTCGTTGCCGCAGAACGCAAAATCGGCCCGGACTTCTTCCGGAAGCGGATCGGTCAGCGCCCAGCAGCCGCGCGCCGGTGAGTAGTCGCCGTCGACGAAGATCTTAATCCCCGGAATCCGTAATTTCTTATCAGCATCGAGGATAGGCCCGTTGGCCGGATACCATACCTGCATGATCGATGAACTGCCTGCCGAGTTCAGCTGGCTGTCGTTGTATTGGGGGAAAGCGTTCACGCGCAAGCGCAGCCTTTCGTTTTCTTCTGCCTGAAAAAGGAGGTCCAGAAGTGACTCATCGGCTTTTTGTTCCGTCAAACCGGTGATACCCAATGCCAGGGCAGTCTGGATGGCCTCGTCAAAGGTTCCACCCTGGCGGTCATAAAAGGCGAGAAAATGGCTGTGTCCATCGATAAAGCCCGGCATTAACGTCCGCCCGGCGAGATCGATCACCTGCGTCTGCGGTCCGCGCGCAGTCATGACCTCTACGTCGCTGCCGACTGCCAGAATCTTCTCGCCCTGGATGGCAAGTGCCTGCCCCTGGGGCGCTGAGGTTTCCATGGTGAGGACCACGCCATTGTGGAAGATGATGTCAGCCGGTTCTGAGCTGACCGCAGTAGGCGGGGGAAAGGTTGTTGCGCTTTCGTCCTCGCCCCCCGATGGAACCCCGCCCGGTCGCGGTTGGAACCATCCGCAAGCTACCATCGCAAGGACAATTAACGGACCTATGAATTTGGGGGATTTCATGACTCGCTTCTCCTTGAACAGTTTTCTATTGGTATTGGACATTTACTAATTATTGCCGGTGCTGCCTGTACTGGCAGCTTCCATGATTCGTGCGATGGGTTCTGGCAAATCGGAGGCGCCGCAAACCCGCCTTCCCCGGTAAGAAGCGCAAGGAAAAAGCCCATGTCAATTTGATGCACACCTCATATTTCGATTAAAATTCTTCCGCAAGCCTCACCACATGATCTGAATGCGAAGTAAGGTACCGCTTCAAGCTCCACATCAAACAGCAGTCAGGAACCCCCGCACATCCACATCGCACGATAAGCCCCTGTCAGTCCTTCTAATGATCACACTGGCACGATCATGGATCCGGCACACGAAATTCCAGGATCGCAGAATGGCATTCCGGATCGCAACCAGGCCCGTTTGGGCGGAATACGCTGTAATCCGGATGGTACTCCTGAGAGGTGTTCACCCCCTGCGATTCAATCGAGACGGTCAGCTCCTCCGGGGAAAAATTCAGGAATGCAACCTGGTTTGCACCGCAGACAGATGACACGCCGGTTGTGGTCTCTCCATCGTAAACAACCGCCCCCACCCTGCAATGCACGCTGACCGTATCACGGTTCGCGCTCGTCACGCGCAGTACGAACTCGGATGGAACGCTTCCGAGGAGCTCGATCTGGAGCGTGAAGCCGCAACCCATTGCGGTGCAGGTCTGGTCGACCGGTGGCGGTGTGGATTCTCGGGGAAGCGCCAGGCACCCAAAGGTCAGACATGCCATTACGATCAAATGCCAGGGGAGACGTTTCATAAGTCCCTTTCGGGGTGCAGGTATTGTTTGCCGATTCATTCTCCCTTTCTAAAAAAAATGCAGGCCGGATCGGTGGTCGTCGCACTGGCAGCGCCAGCACTGTTGAACGCTTCCATCTTGTAGGTATACAGACCGCTACCCGGTGGAAGATCAGCCTAGCTGGTCGCATTTGCGCCCAAAGTCGCAAAACACTCATTAGCCTGATTCGTTGTCTGCCAGATCCGTCTGTTGTCAACAATGCCTAACTTGACCTTCATTGCTACCGGCGTAATCCGCGAACATACATCACCAAAAAAAGGAGGATCACCCCCAGGGCGATTCCCCCCACCAGAATAATGATTACAACAAATCGTTGGCGAAGGAAATCAAGCAGGCTTTCCATGAAACCTGGCTGGGAGCTCCCCTTGATCACATTGATGGTTACTTGCATCTCATCTGCCAGCCCAACCTGATTGGTTGCCCTCAAGCTCACTATGTGCTGGCCGAGGCCAAGGTCAAAGACAGGCCATCGCAGGCCATGTCCGACGACTGTGCCATCCACAGACCATTCAAGCGCGGCATCAGGCAGTTGCCCATCCTGAAAATCACTTGCCTTTCCGGTTAACATCAGCGACTCACCCTGCACAAAGACTGCGCCTTCCAGGGGATGGAAGATGAGCGGTTGCGGCGGTTTGGGAGCCACGCTGATTCCCTCGACTTCGTCAAGACCGACGTTGAACCCATCACTGGCCTGCACGCGCACGCGCCAGCCCTCTCCGCTGCCAGGAACGTTAGACAGATCGAGAGTGGTTTGGGTCAACTCTGTCACGCTCAGGGCTATCCAGGTTTGCCCGTCGTCAGGGCTGGCCTCTACGAGATACATCAATTCATTGCCATCAATGTCACCCGCCTCCCAGGATATTATTGCCCGGCCTGTAGCCTCCCAGCGCTCTCCCCCCGAGGGGCTTAGCAGATTGATTTGGGGCACGGTTGACGTTACACGAAGCCTGGTCAGTTCTGTATCCTCTCTGAAAAGTACAACCTCAGACACGCCAGGCGTGATAGGCAGGTTTTCGTAAAATTGCTTCCGACCGCCCACGACGTGGGTAACCTCGAAAGGCTCAAAGCGCCTGGTGAACAGGAGGTCCCCGGCAGTGCCCCTCAGTTCCAAGCGATAGCTACCTTCGCCTTCCTGGTTGGCGGCTCCACTCGGGAGGGTGCTCTGGAAGGCTGGATCAAACACAACCGTGTCATCCGGGTAAATCTGCCCTGACAAGCGCAAAGAGTTGTTCGGGTTGAGTGACTGGGTAGCGGGATACGCTAACAGAGCAGGCGCATGGCGGTCCGTGAAATTCTGGGCTCGAACGTCGGGCGCACCAAGCCAGGCGGCTATGTTTTGCCAGGTATAAATGGAAACCCATTCAGATCCTGGAAAGTCTAACCCTCCATATGACATGAAATCGTGGGTATGAGGTCCGGGGCCAGCGGTTGGGCCGATGGCCCGCATGTCGATGACGTCAAAGCCGTAGGCGTTGGCTTCTATCGCGCCGTGAGCGTTGGGATAGCCAGGATCGTTGCCACCGCCAGTTAGTTCGCCATGAGAGGTACCGGCATGGTTAAACCCCCCGGCTGCGTGCCATGATTCTTGGGCAAGGGTAGGACCGCATGCGCCGGACCAGTATACCGGGCTGGGCAAACCAGCTCTACCTGCGCAGTCCCTGCTGGAGGACGCGCTCGTAATAATCGGAAATAAAGAGGGGTCTCCAGGGGTGACGCCTTTCGCTTGAGATTGTGCTCTGGCTGCGGTGACGGCAGAAAACTGAGTGTCACAGTTTAATCCAGTGATCGAATCTGTATTTGGTTGCGTGTTTGATGGTGAACCTGGTATACAGTCCGATGCTATTCTGCGCATCCGGGCGATGCCCAAGCCATCATCGGGGATAGGCCAGGTCCGCTGGACCCAGAGAAAAGAGGTGAGCAGCTCAGCGATCGTGGGCGAAACTCCAGGAGTTGTCGTGCCTATCGTGGCTGGATGATTCTGGATGAGGTACGGATAGAATGTCACCGCACCTGTCGGTCTGAAGCGCACGCCGGTCAGAAAGTTCAAGTTATCTGAGTTGCAGCCGGGACACTCCGGGCGGAAGTTAGGCCCGGCAGGGTTGACCTCGATGGTAAGATTGATTATCCCTTCCTCAATCCACTCATCCGGCAGCACGAAATTCCACGATCGGGCCGCGTCCTCCCTCATTTCCGGCAGTGTCCAGGCGGGGTCTATCTCAAGCACCGGATTTACAGGATTGAGCGGTGATCCTGGCAAAGCCGCCCCGGCCCGCGTGCCTACCAGTCGCGCGGACAGGCCACCGGTGAAGGTGCCGCTGGTTACTGCCAACTTGGGGTAGACCCGCACGATCGTCCGCCGGTTGGCTACATGCACAGCGGTCTCTGCGATAGATAGACCGCCGCGGCTGAAGGTGGGGATATCGCCCCGCACGGCCTGAGTCACCTCTACGGCTGCGACTTGCACGTTGAAATTCTGTATCGCAGCTATGCGTACTCGCGTCGCCACGCGAAGGTTGACTGTGTCCTCGCCGAGCGCCCCATCGGCGGCATGGGCGACAGCGGTGATGGATCGCACATCAGGACTGAAAGAAGCCCTCCTCAGGAAGAAAACTACTTCTCCGGTCGCAGCGTCACGCACAAGACTGGCTCGACCCAGTAAGGAGGTGGACGATGATGTGTCTTTTTGGCTCAGCTCAACGTACTCAATGTCGGAAGTGGAGTTCACCACACCCCATATGTCCTGAGTCAGGCTCAGCAATTCAGAGCCTTCTGTTGGCCCTCGAATGTCCACTACCACCTCGCCCGAGGGCGGGTGTTCAGGGAGCGCGATTTGCGTAAAGAAAAGGTGATCCAGCACCTCACCCGCTACGCCGTCGTACGAAAGTTCCAGCGACACAATCTGCGGGTTGGGGCCGCTCTGCTGTACGTACATGCACACGTTGACAGGGGTCGGCCCCGGACCGAGCCCGACGGAGTCTGAAGCGATGCTGTGACCCTCCGCGTCCATGGCTGTCAGCGTGGCGAGTACAGGACCATCCGTCTCTTCGTCAAGCCCGACATACATGCCCGCGCTGTTCTGGGGGTGGGTAAATTGTATGCTGACCACCTCGCCAAAACTGCCAAATTCCCTTCCGCCCGGATTGTGCTTGATAGCTATTGGAGGAGAGAATGCGCCCATCCCAGGCACTGTGGCGACTATCCCCACCCCCCCAGGGGATGGGATGACGATCCCCTGAGCCGCATATGCGTCCTGCACGAGCGAGCCAGGCGGTTGATCGTCGAAATCGATAATTGTTGCTAAGGCGGGAGGGTTGCAACGCACGAGCTCCTCTCGCGGACGAAGTTGGGGTGGTTGGCCCGGCGTGGTCGGCAACTCTCGCGTGGTGATTATGGACGGATTGGATATCTCAGTCGGCTTCAGAGATGGTTCAATTGGAACAGAAGGTTCTTCGGATGGCCCTTTAGGAGGTTGAGGGGGTTGGGGAGCCGGCGGTTGGGGGGGTTCGGGAGTAGGCGGCTCGGCCTGTGGTACAACAGTGAAATTTGCATCCCGCCCGACGAAAAACTCCCCTGTGGGACAAGGTACTCCCAGACAGACCGTGATGGTGTGGTCGCCGGGCGCTGCGCCCACCGGAACAGTGAAGGGCGTGGCAAATGAACCGTTGGGGCTTATGTGAAAAGTTGACCAGTCTTGGCCATCCCAGCGAATAGTGACGTCAATGTCGCCTTGCCAATTTTCGCCGAGCAGGGTAATGCCCGCTCCGGCCGGTCCACTGATTGGGCTGACACCAAACGACGGCCCCGGTTGCATCGAAGCAGTAGAATACGCGCCCTCCGGCGGCGGCAGGATCAGCACCGCGGCCATAGTAAAGGCCAGAAACCTAACTCGAGTTTGTTTTTGAAGTACGTTCACGTCGGATCTCCATCAACTTGTTTTTGCTTCAAATCCAATGCCCTGAATAGAGGTGCTGTGTCAAGGTGATCAATCAACAGAAAATCTCCAACCACTGGTTATCCGCTTTCTTTACGGTTATGAACCACAGACTGGCTAGAAAATACAGCCGCCATCGCTGGTTATTGCACTTGCCGCACCGATATTGTTAAACGCCTCAACTTTGTAGGCGTACGGTCCACTACCGGGTGGGATATCCGTATAGCTGGTGGCATTCGCGCCCAGGGTGGCGATCACCGTGTTGTCGCGGTACACGCGGTACCCTGATTCGTTGCTCGCAAGGTCCTGCCAGCCCAGGGTCACGGAGTAGGTCGGGGACGCACACACATGGTTGGTCACACTCAATGAACCTGGGGCGCTGGGCGGGGATTGCGGCGGCGGAGGCGGTGGGGGAGCGGAAGTGTCGGTTGGCGAGATCACCACCGGCGGTGGGGGTGCGGCCACTACCTGCACCCCACCGGTGGGGCCGCTGGCCTTGCCGGTTGCATCCGAGACCCAGCAATGACCCCCATTAGCCCGCAGCACCCACCACCAGCGCGGTTCGCTCCCATTGCGGCCATCGATCTGCGTGCTCTGGTCCATCAAGAATGAATCATCCACCTCGTAGACAGTGCCGGGCCCGGCGCGGCAATTGGCGTTGGTCGTGAACGTGAATAATGGAATCGATGGGGCAGAAGTCAGGGTAGGCGTAGCTGGCTCGATCTCAGGAGGAATATTCGTTTCAGCGGGTTCAACTGTTTCAGGGGCCTGCCCCCCTTCAGCAGGAGCCGGGTTCACCACCTCTCCCCCGATTCGGACACGAATCGTGTTCGAACGTCCTTGATTGCCTTCATGATCGATCGCAACAACTTGAAGAGCATACTCTCCTGGACTATCCGGCTGCCAGACCTGTGAAACCTCAGATAGCTGGTTGGTTGGATCGACCTGGTTGTCCGCGCGAATTTGGGTTCCATTCACGTAGAGCGCTACCGAGACAGTTCCAGTTCCTGACGTGGCGTGAGAACGCACAACCACGGGAGCCAGCGGCAGGGTAGACCCATCCAGGGGGGCGTCGATCCAGGTGCGAGGTCCTGGCCCGCTCGCACCTGCACAGCCTGCTAGAAAAAGTGAAAAGAAGCACCCGATTTTCACAAATATTTTTTTTGTTTTCATCTTCCAGCCTCCACTCAGCCAGGGAGAATCTACTCTGAAAAGAATTAAGTTTTTATGGTATCGCTCGAATATGAAATGTGATTTCGCACGTGGACCATTCTGTTGTGGGACGAACCGTGAATTCCTGGTCCAGGGCAAACCACTCCGCCAGGCTGCGAGGCTCCAGAATGTAAGCGTTTTGCCGCGCGTGTAACCCGGAACTTCGGCCCAAGTCCCATCCGCACCACAGATCATCCGGGGAGATCGAATCATGATCCCAAAAATCAAACAACACTTTCAGATCCTGACCATCCTCGATTGGGATGCGTAGTACATTTCGGCTGAAGCCCGAACTTCTCACACTCCCGAAGGACATATCTGCCCATGAATGCAGGCCCGGAGATAGCGAGGTAAAGGCCGGACCGGCGAGACACCCATCGATGGAATCGCAACCCTCGTGATTGTTCCACTTCAGGACGTGCCCATTGAAATTTAGCCAGCCATAGGCTTCCACTGAGGCCCCACAATCATTCAGGCAAAAATCTGTTCCTGGATCACCGTCCGGGGCAGAAAACACCTGCAAATCCAGTAATGTGATTTCCAGCTGGGAGCAAGACGGCCCTACTTCCAACTCTTCACTGGGCAGGGATTCGATCGCCTCCCCAGTCATCGGATCAACCCCGACCACCGCACTGACATAGTAATAGATCGTTTCATTACAATCGTCTACTGACTGGGGGGCGTACGTAAATCCACGAAAGGATTCGTAAGCAAGATGTGGTTCAAGATCGCTCGCGCTTCTGGCATAGACCCTGAACGTGTGCCTCTCGCCTGAGCGGACATCATAGCTCCATGTCAGGCCAGGTTCAGGAACGCCATGACAGGCAACCCCGCTTCCAGCCGCTTCACACCGCCGCCAGCTATCCGTCGCGCGCAGATCATATGGAGGCGGAAATGACGGGTCGACCGGCGCACCCAAGCCACCCCCGCCATAACCACCCGTGTCTGTATAATTAATGCGGTAAGTGACTTGATAGCTGGCATCCGATGGACCGGCCATCAAGTTTCGGCCATCCCACTCTTCCGGGGGATGGGAACGCGAAAACCGTCCCATATTGACCAGGGTATCCCCCTGCCAGCCCAGGCACTCAGCCACGATATCCAAAGGCGTTGAACGATCTACAAAGACCGTCCGTTTGTTCTCCCCACTGAAATGCGCGGCGATATTCCATGTGCCGCTCTCCAATTCCAGGAACGAAGAACCCGCCGGTACGCGTTCGAACGGCGAGCCAGCCAGCGAGACATAGCAATATACGCGCTCGTATGAATCGCGGACCGTCATTTCTACAGCTTCAACAGATAAGGAAGTTCGCTCACCCGTTTCCCTAGGACAGTCCACGGTCACCCAATCCGAAGGCGGGCTCCAGATTTCCCCGCTCGTGTTATAGGCAGAGACAGCGTAAGAGAAGCGCCCATTCGGCGGGTTTCTGTCGGTAAAGCTTATGCGGTCTCCGCTCGTAGGCACTGCCGTTATCGGCCCGACCAGCTCAGGCCGGGCGCCCGATCCCAGAGTGGTGCGGTAGATACGGAATCCGATCTCGTTGTCCGCCCGGTCCAGCCAGCGCACCACCACCTGGCAGGACTCATTTAATTCCGCGCTCACATCGATAGGAGGCGAAGGCGGTTCGTCGCTCACCGGAGAGCTGGAACATACCCACGGCTCCATCAGGCAGGTCAGAATATTGATGTCAAGGGCCCTCCACCAGATAAGAATGTCGGTCTCAACAGGTGTCTCGTCCCCAGATGGCGGAGGCGGTTCCTCTGGTGGGTCCACGCGCGGCGATCCGTCTCCTTCACCACCTGCAGGCGGGAGGCCACCACCCCCTCCGCCACCGCCGGGAAGTGCGGGTACATCCATTGGCGTACCGGGAGCCGGCGTATCCCCAACTCCGGGGTTGCGTTCGCTGAGTTCTTCCGGGGTTGTGTCGAACGCATCCGCGATACTTTCGACCGTATCGCCAGGCGCAACCTCATAGGTGAAAGCCCTTTCAACCACCTCGACCATGACCGGATCCGATTGGCCTGCTCTCCCCTTCCCGTCGATCGCGCGCAGCAGGATAAGGAAATTCCCGGGCCCGGTCGGGATCCAGGCCTGACTCACCTCAAAGGGTTGATCCGTTTCCGGGTCTGGATTGGATTGGGAGGCGATCATCCGACCATTGACCCACCACTGCACTTCAGCGATGCCTTCCGGGCCTCGCGCCTGTCCGAACACGACCACCGATTGGTCCACTGGGACGGGGCTTTCCGGATAGGTATCGGATATAGATACGATTGGTGTTGATGGTATCGTTTTGGAAGTTGTGTACTCCAGATAGAAGAAGGCGATCGCAACCAGGATGGCACAAGCTAATAATGACCCCAGAACGTATATCCAGCGACCTGTTTTTCTCCGCATACAAACCTCGTTTTAACAAAACAATCCCAACCGAACGGCTGGTGAATTCGTTATGCAACAATAAGGTCTTTTTCTACGTTGACGTGTTTCTAGCTCCGGTTTCCTTATGTGTAAAATATTCTTTCGGACCACGGGCGAATTCGCAAACGCCGGTGAAACTGAATTCGATCAACTACTTCGTGGTTGCGCGACTGATGAGGTCCATGGCGGCAGCCTGTGCCTGCTCGGGAGTCGCGCTCACATCGGCTATTAAGAAGGTCAAAAAGGCATTATCGGTTGCAACGCCAACGACCGCTCCCTGCAGGAAGGCTTCGTAAGAGTACACATTCTCACCCAGATTCACCAATTGGTTGTATACAAAACCCTGTCCGCCCCAACATTCTTCTTTGAGCGCCAAATCCTGCTTAAACAGCTCCAGGTTGGATTGACTGCGCAGAGCTTCCACCTCAGGCGAAAACGAAGTGGGTTGTTCGCCAGTGCTCATACTTAATTCACATCCAGCCTGCAACTGGGCGATTTCATTCAGCAGGTAATTCTTGGCATTCTCCCCTTCATAAACAGCCACTGTGGCATACTTTTCACCCGGCACAGCCAAATAAGTACACGAGACAACTGCAGTATCACTTGCCTTGATCGGATCGTCCACAGGTTGACCGAGTGCAGCTTCAGCAATATCCTGCGTTACCAACTTGCACGGATCCAGTTCAGTGATCACGGCCATTCCTGCTGCAGCGGATGAGGCCGGCGGCGACGGGTTCTCGAGCATGACAGTGGGTTCTGTTTCCGGTGGAGGCGCAGGTTCCTGTTCCTGGGGCGGTGACGCAGGTGTGGAAAACGAGCAGGCAAGCGCTACGAAAGACAACGTGAACATGCAGGCCAACATCTTGGCAGATCGATAATTCATCGTTCTTCTCCTTGTGCAGAATATACAATTGTCTTGGAAGTGCTGTTGAGCCAAGCGTTCAATACCGGATTGCTTGATGGCCCCCCACAAATTAACTCTAAGGAAAACACTAAGAACGCACTTGGAATTAGAATACAATAATTCACAATTTATGTCAATTTTGTGATATTTTTCACTTCACAGATTGAGATCAATTCACAGAAAAAAGAAAACCTGGCATCCGGAATGCTTGCCTCCAGAATGCCAGGCAACGCCTGCACTTTTCCTCCACCGGGATCGGCGGGCTATTTCATGTGTGCTTCCACCCACGCTGCGACAGAATCCAGCGCTTCCCCCACTTTGCCGGCGTCCTTGCCGCCGCCAAAAGCCAGGTGCGGCGCACCGCCCCCACCCGCGCCTAACTGGCGTGAGAGATACCCGACCAGGTCGCCGGCTTTGAGGCCTTTCTTGATCAAATCTTGCGTGACGGCGGCCATGACGACCACCTGCGCCTCTGCAGGCGCAGCGATGACGCACACGCCTTTTTCCGGGAACATCTCGCGGAAGCGGTCCGCCAGTATCCCTAACGTCTCCTTGTCCACGCCAGGAATTTCCGCCGTAACAAGGTTGATCTCCTTCACGGTCCGCTTGCTTTTCAGAAACGAATCGAAGGAAGCCAGGGCGAGCTCTGCGCTCACTTCGGACAGTCTCCGGCGTAAGACGCTGACCTGCTCCTGCAACCCGGATACCTTGGCGGGCAACTCCTCAGGAGTGGCCGAAAGCAGGGCGGCGGCCTTTCTGGCCGCCTTGAAGCGGCGGCGGATCAACTCGTAGGCACCGCGCCCGGTGACGGCTTCGATGCGGCGGATGCCGGCCGCAGCCGATCCCTCGCTTGTGATCAGGAATGCGCCCACGTCGGAGGTGCGCTCGAGGTGCGTGCCGCCGCACAATTCGTAAGAGTAGCGCCGCTCGGGGTCTGCTCTGGGAGCGGTTGCATTGCTGTCGGAACCCGTGGGCGCAATCGTCAGCGTGCGCACGGTATCGCCGTATTTCTCCCCAAAGAGAGCCATGGCGCCTTCCTTGATGGCCACGTCTCGCGGTTTCAGGACAGGTTTGACAGCCATGTCGGCAGCCACGGCGTCGTTGACGATCTGCTCCACGCGCTCGATCTGCTCAGCCGACATGGCCTCAGGATGGGTGAAATCGAAACGCAGCCGGTCGGGCGCCACCAGCGAGCCGGCCTGGCGCGCCGCATCACCCAGGACCTGGTGCAGGGCAGCGTGCAGCAGGTGCGTGGCGGTATGGTTGCGCATGATATCGTGGCGGCGCTGCATGTCCACCTGGGCCACGGCATGGTCACCCACACCGGGATGGCCTGAAACCACTTCTCCCACATGGACGATGATCCCGGCTGATGGTTTGCGCATACCGGTGACCTCGATCTCCCAGGTTCCCTCCGCCGGTCTTCCGCCGCTTGAACTGCTGGAGGAACGGATCAATCCCGTATCGCTCACCTGCCCGCCCGATTCAATGTAGAAGCCGGTCTTCGGCAGCACGATTTCGACCGTTTCACTAAAAGTTACCGAATCAACTGCTTTTCCATCCACCACCAGGGCCAATACTTCACCTTCGATCGTCGTGCTCATGTAGGGGTCATATTCAACGCCACCCGGACCGAGTTGCTTGTCAGCCTGAATGGCTTTGAGGACGCTTGCGTAGAATTCGGCGTCCTCTCCGCCCAAGGCACCCATGGCCTTGCCCCCACCCGAAGCCAGGCGGTGCTCATCCATGGCAGCGCGGAAACCGGCTTCATCCACATCCAGGCGTTGCTCCTTGGCGATATCGCGGGTGATCTCGAAAGGCAGGCCGTACGTGGCGTACAGGTCGAAGGCCTTGCGCCCATAGAGCACGTTTTTCTTCTTTCGGGCCAGCTCGTCGAGCAGGGTCTGTAAGTGAGCGGTACCGGTCTCCACGGTGCGCGCGAAGCGCACCTCCTCGCGAGTCAGGTTTTCGAGAATCGTCGTGCGGTTCTTTTCCAGTTCCTGGTAGAAATCCGCGTAGGTTACGATGACCTGCTCGGCAACACGCGCCAGGAAGGGTTCCGTCAGGCCAAGCTTGTTCCCGAAGCGGGCCGCGCGCCGGATGATCATGCGGCAGACGTAATTGCGGCCCATGTTGCCGGGCACCACCCCGTCGGCGATCAAGAAGGTCGCGGCGCGAACATGGTCACAGACAACGCGATACGGTGTGAAATCCGCCTGCATCTGTTCTTCCGTGTGACCGGTGAGCGCGCGCACCGCTTCCAATGAGGAACTGAACAGATCGGTTTTGTAATTCGAATCAACATCCTGCAACACCGAGACAAGGCGCTCGAAACCCATGCCGGTATCCACGTGTGTGGCCGGCAGCGGCTCGAGCCTGTCGGGTCCCAGGCGGTTGTACTGGATAAAGACCAGATTCCAGAGTTCGAGGAAGCGTGCGCAATCGCCGTTGACCCCGCAAACGTGGCCTTTTACATCCTGCTTGTCGCAATACTTCTCGCCCCGGTCGTAGTGGATCTCGGAACAGGGTCCGCACGGACCGGTCTCGGCCATCTCCCAGAAGTTGTCTTTGCGCCCGAAGTACAGCACGCGCTCCGGACTCATCCCGGGTTGCTGCTTCCAGTATTCTGCGGCTTCTTCGTCGGAGGGGATGTCCCCCTGCTCGTCTTTGAAGACGGTTACCCAAAGGCGCTCCCTGTGTAGTCCCCACTCCTCGGTCAGTAGCTGCCAGGCCCACTGGATGGCTTCTTTCTTGTAATAATCGCCAAACGACCAGTTGCCGAGCATTTCGAAGAAGGTGTGGTGCGAATCGTCGCGGCCCACATCCTCCAGATCGTTGTGCTTGCCGGCCACGCGCATGCACTTCTGCGAGTCGACCGCCCGCGTGTAAGGGCGCTTATCGGTGCCCAGGAAGACATCCTTGAACTGCACCATACCGGCATTGGTGAACAGCAGCGTGGAATCTCCGCCAGGGACGAGCGAAGCCGAAGGCACAGCCGTATGACCATGCTCGACAAAGAAGTCAATATAAGTTTTGCGGATTTCCGCACCGGTTAACTTTTTAGGAACCATGCTTGCTCCGAATTTTAAGTTGGGCATCATTATATCAGGAAGCCCGTCTGCAGGGATTGCCACTCCAAAGGATATACCAGGTTCCTCATCCCATGCTATACTCATGCAAATCAATCCGCATTTCGGGATGCGCGCATGGACCTTTCCCTCATCATTCAATTCATTTCCACGGCTTCGATCCTGTTCGGCATCCTGTTCGGGCTGCTCAACCTGCGCAACTTCCAGGCCATGCGACGCCGGGAGAGCGCCATCCTGATGCTGAACTCGTTCCAGACCAGCGACTTCGTGCGCGGGCTGCTGCTCACCTACGAGTTGCCGGAAGGCGTCACAACGGCGTATATCGAGAAGCTGCCCAGGGAACAATTCATCGATCTCTACATGGTGATCGGCACCTGGGAACGCCTGGGCATCCTGGTCTACCGCCGCGAGATCGACCTTGAACTTGTCGATGACGCCTATAGCGGGCCTGTGATCCAATCATGGCAGAAGTTGGAAACCTACATCATGCAGTTCCGCGCGCGCGTAAAACGTGATACTGCCTTCGAATGGTTCCAGTGGCTGGCGGAACGCATGCTGGAACGCGAAACCAAGACCCAACCTGTCCCGGCTTACCAGGCTTTCCGTAACTGGGATCCCAAAGGAAGATAAACTCCATGACCTTCCCGCAACGTGAATTCCTGATCGAGCGCCTGCAGCACGCCCGTAAACCCCTGGAGGACCTGCACCCGCAGGCGCCACCGGGGAAAGAGATCTATGCCAATTGGACCGTGAAGGAATTGCTGGCGCACCTGACCGGCTGGGACGATGTGACCATCGAAGCCCTGCATGCCCACGGGCGCGGCGAGCCGGTCAGCACGACGGTTTCGACCGGCATCGATGCCTACAACGCCAGGACGGTCTCTTCGCGTGAGAGCTTGAATCTAAAGCAAACCATCGATGAATGGCGCGCGACGCGCCAGGCGCTGATCCAGGCCTTGCATGACCTGCCCGACGAGAAGTTCAACCAGGCGCTGACGTTTCCCTGGGGCGAGACCGGCACGGTCGCCTACCTGATCGAGATCTTTGTGGAGCACGAGGAATACCACGGCGGGCACCTGGCAGAGTGGCTCAGGAACCCGGACGAGATCATCGCTGACCATTGAAGAAACAAACGCCCCGCTTCACGGGGCGTTTGTGGTCACTCGGGAACTTCGTCGAAGAACTGTGTCATCTGCCTGCGGTAGGCCGTGAAGGCCTGGCGGCCTTTGTCGGTCAACTTCAACATCGTGTTCGGGCGCTTGCCCTTGAAGGTCTTCTCGACTTCCAGGTAGCCGGCCTCCTCCAGTTTGGTCATGTGCGATGACAGGTTGCCCCAGGTCATGCCGGTCTGGTTCATGATGAAAGTGAAATCGGCGCTCACCAGCACATACAGCAGGGCGACGATGGACAGGCGGGCCGGCTCGTGGATGACGCGGTCCACATCCGTTAACGGAGACAGGTTGGATGATGTTTCAGGGGTGTCCACGTCTTCATCCTTCAATTTACTTTCATAGCTGCGTTACAACTGGATAGTTGCGCAGGAAGCGGATGAAGAGCACAACGCCCACTCCCAGGATGATAAGCGATGGGACCGCGAAGATAGGAAACGCCCAAGCATCCGTGTGCCAGTACTGGCGAATGAATATATCCAACGGGATCGGAATGGCGTACAAAATTCCGATCAGATACAGGCGGGGAAAATCCAGAAAGTAGCCTGCCAGTCCGAACACCACCAGCATATTGACCACCCAGAAGATCGCGCCAACGTAAGCCCGTGAGATACCCAACACGCCAAGCTCGCCACCGCCCGAAAAGGCCAGCCAGGCGATCAATCCCAGCAGAAACGATCCAAACAACAACAACTGGACACGGTTACGCTTTACCTTTCCATACTGTCCAAAGCTGGCAGTACCCATACGAGGCATGGTGATATAGCGTTTTCCCAAGAACATCAACAGCATGGCAAGTACTTCTACTCCAATGTAGATCCCTATCCGTAAACCGTCACTGATCCGCATCTCGTCCAACAAGGTACCGGACGCCATGTTGAACAACAGCAGACCCAGGAAGATATCCCATAATCCATCCTGGAACATTGACCTCCAGGCCTTGCGTTGCAATTCTTTGAGGTTGATCTTTTCGTTCATCCTACCCTCCACGCAATCTATTTCTAATTCACCAATTAACTTTGCAATACAAAGTTCTTTGTGTGATTATACTCATGCCCAATAATTTGTCAAGGGCTGGCTGAGCAGGAAGATTACTAAACAGAAATCTTTCAGTGTGACATTTCAATCCACAAGTTGAACGTCTCGATAAGCATATCTAGCTGGCTTAATTTTGGAATCTAGCTGGCTTAATTTCCAAATTTAGCTGGCTTAATTTCTGAATCTAGCTGGCTAAATTTCTGGATTAAGCGGCTTAATTTTCGAATCGAGCGGCCCAATGCATGAATCAAGCCGCTTGATCCCTACTCTCTGGAGCGTTGGCAGCTCAACACAAGGGATCTTGCCTTTCTCGCGCCGGGCAGGTTCCCGCAGTACAATAGGTTCTTATGGGAGTACTCATCGCTGTCATCGGCCCAAGCGGGGTCGGCAAGACCACCCTGGTGCGCGCACTGGCCCGGGGGAGCGGAGCCCCAGAGTTTGCGACCGCCTTCGAGCAGCACGCGGAACGCCCCTTCCAGGCGGTTTTCAAGAAGGACGTGCGTTACGGCCTGGTCAACCAGCTCGACTTTTTCCTCCTGCGCGCGAGCCAGGAGCGAGAGCTGCGCGCCTCGCCCAGAACAGGCCTGATCGACGGCGGCCTGGACCTGGATTACCACGGCTTCACACGCCTGTTCCACGCTCGCGGCTTGCTGAGCGACCGGGATTTCGAGCTTTGCAGCAGGGTGTACGAAGCGCTGCGGGAACTGCTGCCCCTCCCTGAACTGTTCGTCAGGCTGAGAGCGAACCAGGGGATGGTGGCAGGCAGGCTTTCCGGGCGCGAGCGTATCAATATCGCCTCAGCCCAGGACACGGTACTGTTCGAAACCTACCTCGAAGAGTGGCTGGCCGGCCTGCCCGCTCACCAGGTGCTGGAACTGGATGTCTCGCAGGAACCGCCGGGGTACCCTGAAAGCATGGCCAGGGTCCTTGATCGCCTGTCCGCCATGCACAAGTAAACTATAACCCTACCGACCAGCAAGCCCAATTCAGAAGGAGTTTAGCGGTGTACACAACGGATATGTACGAAGGTCTGCTCGCAGAAACGATCACGCTGACAGGCGCAAACGGGGAACGCATCAACGCCTACCTTGCCCGCCCGCTCGGGGCTGGACCCTTCCCCGCCATCGTCCTGGCGCATCACATGCCCGGCTGGGACCAGTGGTATCGCGAGGTCGCGCTCAAGTTCGCCCTGCGCGGCTACGTCAGCCTTTCTCCCAATCTTTACTTCCGCAGCGGACATGGCACACCGGAGGATATCGCGGCCAAGGTTCGCGCGGAGGGCGGCATTCCTGACGACCAGGCTGTGGGCGACCTGGCGGGCGCGCTGGGTTATTTACGCGCCTCAGCTTACACCAACGGGAAAGTGGGCATTTTCGGCACCTGCTCGGGAGGCAGGCATGCTTACCTGGCAGCCTGCCGCGCGCCGGGGTTCGACGCGGTCGTAGATTGCTGGGGCGGGCGCGTGGTCATGAAGCCTGAAGAGCTCAACTCCAATTTTCCCGTCGCGCCGATCGATTACACCAAAGACTTGCCCTGCCCCATCCTGGGCCTGTTCGGGAACGAAGACAGCAGCCCCTCTCCGGAACAGGTCGACCTGCACGAAGCTGAGCTGAAGAAAAACAACAAGGTCTACGAGTTTTACAGATACGATGGAGCGGGGCACGGCTTTTTTTACTACCACCGCCCCAATTACCGCCAGGAGCAGGCGGTGGACGGCTGGCAGAAGCTGTTCGCTTTCCTTGAAAAGTATTTAGGATAACTGGGAGGTCAAGCATGTGCACCATGATCGTCAAGAAAGTAGAGATCGCCGGCAGCGCAAAAGGAGCGAGCGACTGGTTCAGGCTGGAGAAAGCCAACGTCTCGTTCGACCATCCCTTCAACGCCCCGTTCGAACATGCCCTGAACATCGACTTTGTCAACGAGTCGCAGGGGCCTTCGGCCCGCATCGCGGTGGAATTAAGCGAGGACGCCGCGCGGGAATTGGTAAAAACAATCTTATCCGTGTTGGACCAGGCTGAAGCTGGAGGGCACCTGGAAAGCCAGCGCCAAAGAACACCTTGACGAGGCCGAAGCTGCTTTGGAGCTTCCGGGTAAAAATTGACCTGTTCAGGCCATCTAAAGTTCGACATCTGTTTTAGAGGTGAGAGATGAAAACTTCGCGAAAAATCGACAGGGTGATCGACCCTGAATATGTGATCGAGGGCGCGGACGTGCTGCTGCGGCGTTCGATCGCGCCGCGCCGCAGCAACGAATTCGATCCTTTCCTGCTCTTCGACCACTTTGCCTTCAACGACCCCAAGGAAGGCCCGATCCGCGGCTTTCCCACCCACCCGCACCGCGGCATCGAAACTGTGACCTACATGCTGGAAGGCTCCGTCCGCCATCGCGACAGCCTGGACAACATGGGCTCCATCGGCGCTGGTGATGTGCAGTGGATGACCAGCGGGCGCGGCATCCTGCACGAAGAGATGCCGCAGCGCAGCCCGAATGGGAATATCTACGGCTTCCAACTTTGGGTGAACCTGCCGTCGCATCTGAAAATGTCGACCCCGCGCTACCAGGAAGTAAGCGACCTGACCATTCCGGTCGTCGAAAAGAATGGCGCCAAGGTACGGCTCGTGGCCGGAAGCATGGATGGCATCGAAGGGCCTGTGACCGAGATCGCCGCCTCGCCGCTCTACATGGACGTGCAGATCGCGCCCGGGGTGGAGTGGCGCCAGGCCATCCCGCTCGGCCACACCACGGTGGCCTACGTATTCGAGGGCGAAGCTGCCTTTGGCGGTGAATCGGTGAAAGCGGTCAGGATGATCAAGTTCGGGGATGGCGACCACCTGCAGGTTGTGACCGAGAACAGCCCTGTACGCTTCATGCTCATGGCCGGCGCACCCTTTGGGGAACCGATTGTGCCGTACGGCCCGTTCGTGATGAACACCGAACAGGAGATCTACGAAGCGATCGCGGACCTTCGGCGTGGCACGTTCGTGAAATGACTCTACCCCCTCTCCCCTGATGGGAGAGGGGATTTTACTGGGAGGCAGCATGACCAAGGTACTCTACGGTGAACGATTAGGCAAGGAAGGGGAATTGCGCGTGGGATGCTCCGCAGCCATCTTCGATGAAACGCGCGAAAAGATCCTGCTGACACGCAGGACAGATAACGGGTTGTGGTGTTTACCGGGCGGGCTGCTGAATCCCGGTGAAAGCGTGATGGAAGCCTGCCTGCGCGAGGTGCGCGAGGAGACCGGTCTGGAAGTGGGGATCAAACGCCTGGTAGGCGTGTACAGCAACCCTGATCAACTGGTGGTCTACCCGGACGGCAACAAAGCCTTCCTGGTCGTCCTGCACTTCGAGGCTGAAATCCTCTCAGGAATTCCGCAACTGAGTGATGAGACCCTTGAGGTTGGTTTTTTTCGAGTGGATCAATTGGACGCTTTTTCTTTTCTGGGTCACCACAAGGAGCGTATCTTTGATTCCCTGCCTGCGACACGGCCTGCCCTGATCCAGTGAAAGAATAATGGCAGCTTTTACGAGAGTGAGGGTGCGCTGACCGCTTGCCTCCAGTCATACTGCGATTTAAGCACTTTGGCCGGCACGCCCCCCAACATCACATTCGAATCATCGAACTTCCCGTTCACCACGCTCCCTAATGCCACCAGCACGTGATCCCCAACGACCGAACCCGGTGCAAAACGAACCGCGCTGGCCAGGTAACAATCCCGCCCGATACGGATATCACGGTCCCGCACTCCGATTCCGTGGGTCCAGAATTGCGAGCCGGCGCCTGCGATCCAGGAACCCTGCCCCAACGTGAACGACCCGGCCACGTCAAAGGTATGCCCGGAAGTGATCAGTGTATCCGCTCCGATCTGCAATGAACGGGCGTAGCCCGCCTCACGGTGCTGATCCCTGACGGTCCAAAAGCCGCAGGAAAACGTATTGCGGTTTTCGATCGCGGCGTTGAGGCCGATCTTCATGCTCATCGGGCCCACGAATAAATTGAACCATCCGATCTTGCATTTCTCAATGTGCGCTTTGGAAACTGCAATGACGGTTCCAAATCCGATCGACCCACGGATCCTGTATCCCAGCAGGCGATACCCCAGCACGCGCAGGATATTGAGAGGTAAAATACTGATGAGAGCAGCCAGAACAAGCTTGACCTTCAACATAATTTGCTCCAGTCATAGAAATACCTAGCCAGTATACAGTAGAAGGAAGTATCTTGACGAGCCCCACAGCGATGAATCCCAGAACGCAAACCCGCCAAAATTACGACCGCCTCTCCCGATGGTATGACCTGTTTGCCAGCAGCGAGCGGCAATTCACCGAAAGCGGATTACACGATCTTGATGTCCATACAGGGGAAAACGCCCTCGAGATCGGATTTGGCACAGGCCACGCGATTGTTGGGTTGGCGCAGGCAGCAGGGGCGACCGGCCTGGTGGCCGGGGTCGAGCTCTCGCCTGGCATGATCGCCATGGCCAAAAAACATGTGGGAGTTCACCCGGCGGGAGGCAACCCAGCGCTCCTTAACGGGGACGCCGCGGCTTTGCCTTTCAAGGCCCACACCTTTCAAGCTGTCTTTTTATCCTTTACCCTGGAACTGTTCGCCGAATCCGAAATTCCGGGAGTGTTAGGAGAATGCCGGCGAGCGCTGGCGCCGGAAGGACGCCTTGGCGTGGTAGCCATGGCCAGGAGCAACTCCTTGGCCTGTCGATTGTACGAATGGGGGCACGCACGCTGGCCTGCATTGCTCGATTGCCGGCCGATCGATGTGCGTGGCTGGCTGGAAAGCTCCGGTTTCAATCTCCGCAGCAACCGGCTCAAGATCATGTGGGGGCTGCCTGTGGCAATCGTAGTGGCTGAAGTAGCTCAAGAAGCCCGCTGACGATACAGGCTCTTATCCGGGACGGCCAGCATGGCCGGCAATTGCGCTTCTACGCCAAGGAAATCCGCCACTGCCCGAATAGAGGGATTCGGGTCGGCCATCAACTCATTGTAGTTCACATAGAACACTTCGATGTTAGGCTGGTTGGCCAACCAGACACGCACCCGCTTGAGATGTTCCTGGAAATTCATAGCCATGCCACGGTCATCTCCGTCTGCCGCTTCGCCGCGCCGGATCAGCATCTGTTTTTGCGAAGCCAGTATCTCGTCGATCTCCCTCTGCATGAAGATGATCCTGTAACGGTAGGATGCGGGCAATTCGCCCAGCAGGGAGGAAATGACCTTGACCGCCTTCCCTTCTGCGTGCTTCAGCCAGTCCTGGTCGCCTTCCTTGAGCGCTTTGACCTGCTCGAATTCGAAATATCCTTTTGGATTATCTTCATCAGCCGTGCGCAGATTGTCGGTCAGGATCGGCAGGCCGGCTGCTTCCAGGATTTTCATCATCATGGAAGTGCCGGAACGCGGCAGCCCTGACACGACGGTGATCAGTCCGGCAGGTTTACGAAAAGGTCGAAAGATTTTTGCCATCACATCCCCCGCGCTACAGGTAGCCCAGCCCCTTGAGCCTTTCTTCGATCGCTTCCTGGCTCTCACCACCTGAGATCGTAGGCGGATTCACCCCGCTGTGATCCAGGTACTTTCCCACGATCATGGCGGGAATGTCCCGGAAGGAGGGATTCGGAAAATCCTGCAACCCACGGCTGGCAAACAATACACCTGGAACCTCTTCAGAATCAATGCAATGGTCAGCGCCCCAATGATCATGGTTCTTCTCTATTTGTGCGCCGTTCCATTTCCCCAATCCCGTTTCTGAGGAAGCGCGGTACCCGGGAGCGTACCCCAGCACCAGATCGGGGCCGTAGCGCAGCAACGGACCGCTGAAGGCTTCATGGCGCAGCAATACCCGCTTCATAACTGACTTCCGATCGGGTCCATGCCAGCGGGACAATTTGGTTTTGATCTCCTGCGCCAGGGCTTCCACTTTCTCAACAGCCACAATCCCCTTGCTTTCACGTCCTTCCAGGTTGATGTAAAGACTGTTGAGGCCTAAGGCATAAGCCTGGGTGTGTTCCCAATCCACAGACGCCAGACTCGCATCCTTCTGGCCGGGCTTGAGGGCCAGATACTTATTCTCCAGCAACCAGCGGTTCAAATGGACCTTATAACCAAAATCTGCAAAACCGTGATCCGACATGACGAACAGGGCCATTTCTTGACCGTTTTGGCTCTGCGCTGCGGTCGTGACACGTCCAACAAATGCATCCAGGCGCTTATACCACTCCTGCACCACATCCGGACGATCTCGCCGAAACATGTGCTGGACGCGATCGAGATCATCGAAGATAGACGCCAGGACGCCTTCACGAAAGCCCTCCAGGTTATGCATGAGGATGCGTTCACGCGCCAGGAAGATGTCCTCGCATAACGAGATGAACTGTTCGTCAGAAATGCAGCCATCCTCCAGACCGGTCGTATCCTGCGGCCAGCCCAGGGATAAGAACGAACCTGAGGCCTGCCATGCCTCGCGCACAAAGGATTTGGGCGAGGCGTAGCGCCACAACGCGTGCAACGGGTGGATCTGGAGCGGCAGGAAGTAGAGGCGCAACGGCTTGAGCGACGTCAGGATGGCGCGCGTGATGGCGTGCACCTTCATCATCCAGCCGGTCTTGAAGACGACTTCCAGGATTGGGCTCCAACTGCCTGCCTCCAGTTCCACCGTCTGCCCGGGTAGGACCAGGCGCGCCCGCGACTCATCCCTGACCTCAATGCTGAAATCCACCGTGGCCGGCAGCACTTCGCCTTTCTGCTTGGCGAACGGACCCTTCAAAGCAGACTGGAAGGCATCCGACTCACGGACGATCTGGGCCGCAGGGGTTTTATGTCCAGCCTTCAAAGGGTTTTCGCCCTCATGATAGAAACTACCCAATCCTAACTGCCCGCGGATGTCAGGTGTTCCCAATCCCGGAATGACACGCAACGGTGATTCAGGTTTGGCCGGGAACATGGCCGGCCACCACAGTGCCGTGGCCGGATACCCCTGGTCGATGGCTTCGTCGAAAAGCGTCCGGGCAGAATAGGGCGGCACAAATTGAGTCCCAAACGATCCAGTGCGGGTGGGCAGGATAGACACGTAAGGCGCGTAGGTCTCGGGATTACGGTGTACGAAATCGAAAATGCCGTGACTTCCGGGATCGGCACCGGTCGCGATGCTGGTCCAGGATACTTCAGTTTGTGGAGGCGCACATACTTTAAAAGGCGAATAGCCACCCTTAACAGCGAGCTGGCCCAGATTCGGCATAAGACCCCGGGTTGCCAGGGATTCGTACAACCCAGGGTCGAACGAGTCAAATCCCAGTATCAGCGCCCGCATTACTGTTTTTGATCTTGATTGGGTTCGTTGATGGATTCTTCTTTATCCTTACCACGCAGCTTCCGCCGCAGCCGGCCAAAGGCCGTCCGGATCTGGCGTGAGAAGATCAGCACCATACCGCTGAACGCGGCAAACACAACTGCGAGCACCTGAAACAACATTCCGCCAGTGTTCGGATCAATATACATTTTTACCTCCAAAACTATCATTCTGAGTGCGCCTGGTATTATACCAATGAACTGAATAACTGATTTGTAGAAAAAAAAACCCGTCGGAATGACTTCTCCGCCTGAACTTGTAGGGCTGCTTATCTATTTGAACCAACAAGTATAATGGAGGCATGGCATCCCTATCAACGACCGCACAAAAAATCCAAGACCTTTTGAACGAAACCGGGCTCAAGCTGACCGTACAGGAGTTCGCGGACAGCACGCGCACAGCCCAGGAAGCCGCAGACCGGGTAGGTTGCGAGATCGGGCAGATCGTCAAATCCCTGGTCTTCCGCGGAAGCACCACGGGAAGACCGATCCTGGTCCTGACCAGCGGGGCGAACCGTGTGGATGAAAAACGTCTCAGCGCCTACGTAAGCGAACCTATCGAGCGTGCGGATGCGGAGTTTGTGCGTGAAGTGACCGGTTTTGCCATCGGGGGGGTGCCTCCTGTAGGGCATGCCCAGGCTTTGAACACATTCCTGGATGAAGACCTGATGGGACACCAAACCATATGGGCAGCTGCCGGAACTCCAAATGCGGTTTTTGAATTAACGCCAGGGGAATTGAAAAGGCTGACTCACGGGAAAATCGTACAGGTAAAACATTGAAACGGTCACTCTTTTCTACAATTATCCTGACCATGGCCATGCTGGCTTGCGCAAGAACTGTTGTCACCCCATCGGTCCCGTTAACCTCCGGTGATATCATCCGGACACTCCATCATGACAACAATGAACGAAATTATTTACTGCATGTTCCCCTGAATTTCAAAACTACTGAAATGGTTCCGTTGGTACTGGTATTTCATGGTGGTGGGGGAAATGCGGAAAATGCTGTGCGCATGACTGGTTTCAGCAAACTAGCCGACGAAGAAGGATTCCTGGTCGTCTATCCCAGCGGAAGTGGAAGGCTGGATGATACACTTTTGACCTGGAACGGGGGAAACTGCTGTGGGTACGCTCTGCGTCAAAACGTGGATGACGTGGGTTTTGTGCGTGCACTGCTTTCCGATGTACAGACGCTGGCTCTCATTGATCCACACCGAATTTATGCGACTGGCATGTCAAATGGGGGAATCATGTCGTACCGCCTGGCTTGCGAATTATCGGATGTCATTGCGGCTATTGGACCTGTTGCAGGGACGCTGAATTACGACCAATGCCAGCCTTCCCATCCTGTGTCTGTGATCCATTTTCACGGTACGGACGACCAGCACTTGCCATACACAGGTGGTGTGGGTGAGGACTCTTTGTCGGGAACTGTATTCAATCCAGTAATTGATTCTATCGAATTCTGGGCGAAAAACAACGGATGCGGTATACACCCCTATGCAACCGAATCAGATACTGTGCGCCACATGGAATTCGGTCCTTGCGAAGAGGACAGCGCAGTAGAACTGTATACGATACGTGGCGGGAAACATGCCTGGCCTGGAAGCGATGGACCCGGTTGGCCGGGCGGAGATGAGCCAACAACTGAACCAGACGCAACACGTGTGATGTGGGAATTCTTCAAAACCCATCCCAAACAATCCTTGACCAGATAGGCTAACCTGGTATTCGTTTGTCCTATTTAGTTGAATTTGGGCCTGTTTTGTCGTAAAATAGGGCGACTTATACTTGACAAACAGGAGAAAACCATGCTAAAGAAAAAGGGATGGGGGCAATGGTCATGGGCTTTGACCGCACTCCTTCTCGCCAGCCTGGGGTGTAACTTCTCTACCCCCCAGGGTCCTGCGGAGACTACCCCTGAGGTTGTCACCATCGTTGTTACGGCAACACCCATACCCCCTACAGAATCACCGGACCGGTCTGGAGGGGGCGCTATAGCTATCTTTAAACAAGACCTGAACGTACGCTCAGGACCGGGAACCGCTTATTCGATTCAAGACCAGCTACCTGGTGGCACACAAGTAGACATACTTGGGAAGAACGATACCGGAACGTGGTGGTTGATCTCTTACAGTGGCGGTACAGGCTGGGTTTCGGAGCCTTACACGGAAAGCAGCAATACCGAGTCGGTGCCAGTGGTACAGGCTCCGCTACCCTCTTCGTCTTCCAGCGGCGGCTCGTCAGGTGGGGGATCATCGGGCGGGGGAAGCGGAACCGGTGGTAGCGGGTCAAGCAGCGGAAGCAGCTCCAGTGGTGGATCCGGCGGAGGCGGTTCTTCTGCTCCAGGTGATTCCGATATTTCGGTCAATGTCAGCATCAAGAACGGCAGCGAATCGCGTACCGGTGAAATTTCCTATCCCAACGGCGATACCACCGACAATGTGTACGTCAAGCCAACCGGTTTCGACAGCGTCAAGACGTCAGGCAATCTGATCTTCACACTGACATGTTCAGGCGGAACCGCCAAGGTGAAATATATCGGCGGGTCCGTAAAAAGCGGGTCCCCGGGCTGCAACAAATCCTGGACAGTGTTCTTCACCAATGACAGCGGCAACGGCAACCTGAAAATCTATCTTGACAGCGCCGGCTACGTCAACTGGACCCTGATCGTTTCAGGGGGCGGGTAGCAGTTCTAGGGATTGAAGACGGATACCCTAATAAGGAAGAAGCGAGCAGATACCTCTATTGCTCGCTTTTCGATTTGCAATCGGACTACCTTTGTCGTAAAATACCAGCACGACACACAAGGAGGTCGCATGACGAAACTCTCTCCCAAAGTGGACGAACGCTCCCTCTCCGAGGAAGGCGATTTTTTACAGATCAAATCCGTTGACCATGTACATTTTTACGTCGGAAATGCCAAGCACGCCATGTATTTCTGGTGGAAGGCATTCGGTTTCCAACCGGTCGCCTATTCCGGTTTGGAGACAGGAAATCGTGAGTACGCTTCTTACGTCATGCAGTCCGGCCAGATCCGCTTCGTGCTTTCTGCACCGTACCAGCCTTCGAGCTCCCTGGCTGCGCATCACATGCTCCATGGAGATGGAGTGAAGGCTATCGCACTCGAGGTAACGGACGTGGAACAGGCCTGGAAAGCCACAACAGCTCGCGGAGGCCGATCCGCCTGGGCACCGCGCGAAGAGCAGGACGATCACGGTCGCCTCCGCACCTCCGCCATTCAGGCCTATGGAGAAACCCTGCACATTTTCGTAGACCGGTCGGATTACGCCGGGTCCTTTGCCCCAAGCTACCGGCCGATCACAGACAAGCCGGCTGAGTCAACTGGCCTGGCGGCCATAGACCACATCGTTGGTAACGTTCAACTGGGAAAGATGAACCATTGGGTCAACTTTTACCATCAGGTTATGGGTTTCCGCCAGCTATTGCATTTTGACGACAAAGATATCTCCACTGAGTATTCGGCGCTGATGTCCAAGGTAATGGCCAATGGGAACGGGCGCGTCAAATTTCCTATCAACGAACCGGCAGAAGGCAAGAAGAAGAGCCAGATCGAAGAGTTCCTGGATTACTACCTGACCCCTGGTGTACAGCATGTGGCAATGGCCACCGGAAATATCCTCGAAACCGTCGATACTTTGCGCTCGCGGGGCATCGAGTTCTTGCGTGTACCCGACACCTACTACGAGCTTCTGCCGGATCGAGTGGGTTCGATCAAAGAGGACTTGAAAGCCATCCACGAACTGGGCATCCTGGTGGACCGCGACGACGAGGGTTACCTGCTGCAGATTTTCTCCCGCCCCATCCAGGACCGCCCAACCATGTTCATCGAGGTCATCCAGCGTCACGGCGCACAGGGATTTGGTAAGGGTAATTTCAAAGCGCTGTTCGAATCGATCGAAATGGAACAGGAGCGCCGCGGCAACCTCTGATGAAGTTCGCAAGTTACTCAACCTCAGGTGCATCCTCCCGCCCCGGCCTATTGTTGGAGAATGGCCTACTACCTCTTCCCTTTGATTCCATGCAGGCTTTGATCGAAGCTGGAGAGAAGGGCCTGCAACAGGTGCAGGGCTTGCCACAATCAGACTTGCTTCCTTTGAAGGAGGTCCGGTTGCATGCCCCCATTCCACGCCCTCCTACGCTGCGGGATTTTTATGCTTTCGAAGGACACGTGCATGCCGCCAATGCCAATCGAGGCAGAGAGGTTCCAGAGAACTGGTACAAATTCCCCGTCTTTTACTTCACGAATCCGAACAGCATATTTGGACCTGATGAAGAAGTGCCCTACCCGGCGTACACTCAGGCGCTCGATTTCGAACTTGAGATCGCCGCGGTCGTCGGCCAACCCGGCATCAATCTCAAGCCCGACCAGGCCCCCGGTCATATCTTTGGGTACACCATTTTCAATGACTGGTCCGCACGCGATGTACAGCTCGAGGAGATGCGCGTCGGCCTGGGCCCTGCCAAGGGTAAGGATTTTGCCTCCTCACTCGGTCCGGTTCTCGCCACCGCCGATGAGTTCCTCCCATCCCCAGCAGACAAACCGGGGGTGCATCCCGCCGCCATGATCGCCCGCGTGAATGGGGTGGAACTTTCACGGGGCGACTTCGCCGACATCCACTGGTCCTTCGGAGAGATTCTTGCCCGCGCATCCGAGGGCGTCATGCTCTATCCCTGTGATGTGATCGGGTCCGGAACTGTCGGGACAGGCTGCCTGCTTGAATTGACTCGGGGACAGGGACCCTGGTTACAACCCGGGGACGTGGTCGAGCTGGAAATCGATGGGATCGGCATCCTGCGTAACACCGTCCAGAACCCTTAAGAATTTGGGACAATAAAAAATAACGGGCCATTCCTACAAACCGGCGTTCCTTTCAAGCGACATCCACGTCTGGGAGCACCATTCGGCCAACCCTTGATTTCTACCTGAAATACTGGAAACCAACAATATCTCAAAAAGAATAGGAGTCGATCTGTATACGGGGGAATTATGCTACACTTCAACTGAGGAGTGAGAGACATGCACAGAAACACCGGCTTTCTTATCCTGATCATCGTCGCTTCACTGGCCTGCGGACTGATGAGCGGCCCTATCCAATCGCGGGAACCTGATCTGGCAACGACGGCGGCAGAGACCATGAAAGCGCTCCCCACCACTGCGCAACCTGCCCTCCAGCCGACAACCGAATTCACAGGGACGCTTATCGAATTCAATGATGGAACCCTGACAATCCCGCCCGGCCTGGGGTCCGGCGCCAGCGAGACCCTGCTCCCTCCTGCCAGCGAACCCGACGTCCCACCCTGGGAGGTGACTCCCGGACATAGCGAATTGACATTAGAAGGATACCCCTTACAGGGCACCTTCCATACACCGAAAATTTATGTGTTCCCGGCGCAAACTGCCTCCTTACCCCCCGGCGCGCAAGAAAATATCCCATTACTGAGCGAGTTGCTCGCAAACCCGGCGCAATTGTTGTCAGAGAACAACTTGCCTTCAATCCCAATCTTCAACGCCGGTGCCGTGTTTGCCGCCCAAGAGCAAAACCTGCGCTTTCAGAATGGGGCCGGTGTGCGCATGGTGACACAATATGCACAATCCTTCGCGAAGGTCAATAACCAGGAGGTGTTCTACCACTTCCAGGGTCTTAGCAATGATCGCACTTTCTATGTGATCGTAATTCTGCCTATCAATGCGCCGATCCTGCCATCTGATTCTAGCGAAGGGGCGGTTCTGCCCCCAGGCGGCGTTCCATTCCCAGATTATGCTGACCCGAATGCGGACTTCGAAAGCTATTATGCCGCTGTGCGGGACGAGCTCAACCGCCTGCCCCCAGATGGATTCAACCCACCCCTGAACCTCTTGGATATACTGGTCGCCTCTCTTCAGGTTACTACCCCCTAGTCTATGATGAGCCAGCAATTCAACTTGATATACGTACTGGTAGAATATAAGTAACCACCAAACACACTTATGACCTTGCCCCGTCAGGGTAGGAGGCAGCACTCATGGACGTCAACATCCACAAGATCAGTGAAACTGGCCTATACCATCATGAGGTATTCAGGATCCTCACGGAATACGAACTGGCTCGGGCACAGCGTTACCCAAATCCAATTACCCTGCTACACATTTCTCTGAACCTGGAAACAGCCCAACCCGACATGTTGGATCGTTTGAAACAACTCTTTGCCGGCATACTGAACACCAGTTTGCGCGTATCTGATATTCCTGCACATCACGATGCTGATTTCCTGGTGCTGCTACCCATGACGGATGAAGTTGGTGGTCAGGCCGTTGCACAACGTTTGATCTCCCGCCTGAAAGGTACCCGCGACCTGGCGGCCGGGAAGAAATTCAAATTCACCATCCACATTGGAATCGCCAGCCATCCTGGCGGACAGGGTATTACCGTTGAGACTTTAATGTCACAGGCCGAGACAGCCTTGAAGCAAGCCAGCAAGCAAGCGCCGGAAGCGAGCGCGCTTTATTCGGGCTAAATTTAGGAGATACGGAATGCCCTTTTATCATAGACTTGGAGAGATTCCTCACAAGCGTCATACCCAATTCAAGAAACCTGACGGTAAACTCTACCGTGAAGAGCTGATGGGGTTGGAAGGCTTTTCCAGCCTGCAGTCTATCCTGTACCACCATTTTCTGCCGCCTCGCGTCAAAGAAGTACAAGACCTCGGTCCAGCAAGCCCGGAATACGTGGATTTTGGCCCGCTGCGCCACCGCGCCTTTGCCACGCAGGGACTCAAGCCCGGCACAGACCCGCTTTCTGGACGAGTGCCGTTGCTTGGCAACCACGATGTGATCTTGAGCGTGGCGCGCGCCACAAAAAGTATGGACTTCTACTACCGGAATGCTCAGGCCTATGAAACCTGGTTTGTGCATGAAGGTCAGGGCACCTTGAACAGCCAGTTCGGCGAACTGCCTTTCCGTGCCGGTGATTACATCGTGATCCCATTTGGAACGACCTGGCAAATGGAACTTGAAGGCGAGGCGCGCTTTTTCACGGTCGAGAATCCTTCCCAGATCGAACCTCCCAAGCGATACCGCAATACCTACGGCCAGCTCCTGGAGCATGCTCCGTATTGCGAACGGGATATTCGCGTTCCCCAAGAACTGCGAACCCACAGCGAGCGAGGCAGCTATGAGGTTCGGGTGAAGGTGCGCGACCAGCTTACCCGGCACATGCTTGACCACCATCCCTTTGATGTCGTTGGTTGGGACGGGTATCTTTACCCCTGGATCTTCAACATCGAAGATTTTGAACCTATCACCGGCCGCATCCACCAACCCCCGCCTGTACACCAGACCTTCGAAGCGCGCAACTTCGTGGTGTGCTCGTTTGTGCCGCGTTTATTCGACTACCATCCAGAGAGCATCCCGGCTCCCTACAATCACTCCAACATAAACTCAGACGAAGTCCTCTATTATGCCGAAGGTAACTTTATGAGCCGCAAAGGTATCGATCGGTGCGATATAAGTCTGCACCCTTATGGTCTGCCCCACGGACCTCAACCCGGTATGACCGAAGCATCTATCGGAAAGAAGGAAACCAGCGAGCTGGCTGTAATGGTAGACACCTTCTACCCGCTGCACCTGACGAAGGCAGCACTCGAGTTCGAGAAACCAGAATACATGGCCTCCTGGCTGGAAGGCGATGGGGAGTAAGCCAATAAACTGCCCCGGAGGACTGGCATGAATCGCAAACGCGCCCTCAGAACGATCAAAGATCCAAACTTTTTCGAACTTTGCCAGGCAGCCGTTGCAGAAATGCGACGGCTAAAAATTCCCGGCTCCACGGTAGGAGTATATGATCGAGGGAAGAAACACATCGCCGGATTTGGAAAGACCAGCCGCGAACATCCATTACCGGTCACACCAAAGACGTTTTTCCAGGTCGGCTCGAATACCAAGCCTATGGTGGCGACTGCAATGATGCGCCTGTTGGAGGCTGGCCAGATCGACCTGGATACACCTGCAAAGCACTACCTTCCCAAATTGAGATTAAAAGACAAGACGGTTAGCGAAACCGTCACATTGCGACAGCTGATGAACCACACCGCTGGTTTTGAGGGCGACTATTTCAACGATTTCGGCGGTGGGGACGACGCTTTGCGCAAAATGGTATCTTCACTCACGCGCTTACAGCAAACGAGTCCTCTGGGGGAAGTGTGGTCCTACAACAACGTCGGGTACTATATCGTAGGGCATGTTATTGAAGTCGTCACCGGTATCCCCTTCGAGCATGCCATACAGGAACTGGTGTTCGAGCCGCTTGGTATGCGTAGGGCATCTTTTTTTCCTGACGACCGCATCATAACCGGCCGTTACGCAGTCGGCCATGAGCTGGTCAAGAACCGGATCCGCATCGCTCGTCCCTGGGCAATGCCGCGCGCCGAGAATCCCGCTGGCGGTGTATTGGCTTCCGCACAGGACCTACTGACTTTTGCACGCTTCCACATGGGAGATGGCAAGATGGAAGGATTGCGCGTGTTGAAAGCTGCCACTATCAAGCAAATGCAGAAGCCCACTGTAACTATCAGCGATTTGTACCAGATGGGGATCTCCTGGTTCATCCAACAGGCAGGTGGGATGAAAATCATCCTTCATGGCGGCTCGACCAATGGGCAGAATTCGGGGTTGTGGTTCATACCCGAGAAGCAGTTCGCTCTGACCTGGCTGACCAATTCCAGCGAAACCAATGTGGACGAGTTGTTGAAGGCAGCTCTTAAGATCTACTTTGAGGTATCCATCCCAATACCTGAACCCATCGCTCTCCCGTTCGACGAGGTTCAGAGCTATCTTGGGGCTTATGAGAATATTGAAGTGATCCTGACCCTTTCTGAGAAAAAGGGCAAGTTATGGCTTTCCATCGAGCACAAAGGTGGCTTTCCAACTCCCGACTCTCCCCCACTACCCATGCCTGCTCCCATGCGCATCGGTTTCTACGCAAAAGATAAGTTCCTGGTTCTGAACGGCACCCTTCAGGGCTATCGGGGCGAATTTCTGCGCACCCCGGACGACAGCCTGAACCGGCTGCGGTTCGACCTGCGTATTCACAAGAAGGTCAGTTAAAGCCATGGAGATCAATCCTCTCTCCCTTTCCTGGAAATCCCGCTACAAAATCTTGACCGGTGCGGTCGTGCCGCGCCCAGTAGGCTGGATCTCGACGGTAAACGTCGCAGGACAACCCAATCTAGCGCCCTTCTCCTTCTTTAATGTGGTCTGCGCTACACCACCCACGCTGCTGTTCTGCCCGATGACGCGTTCCACCGACGGTTCGACAAAGGACACACTCAACAACATCCGCGCGACCAGGGAGTTCGTGGTCAACATCGTTACTGAGCCGCTGGCCGAAGCCATGACGCACACTTCAGTGGAAGCGCCACAGCAGGTGAACGAGTTCGAAATAGCCGGCCTCGAAGCTGCGCCCTCCGCCGTAGTCAGTCCACCACGCGTTGCCGCCAGCCCAATCCATTTTGAATGCCGCCTCGAGCGCATCGTAGAGATCAGCAACCTGCCGGGGGGCGGCAATATCGTGATCGGCACAGTCGTCCATATGCACATCGACGAAAGAGTTTTGTTAGGCGAGGACAAGATCAACCTTTCAGCTCTCGAAGCAATCGGCCGGCTAGCCGGAAGCGCTTATACTCGCACGACCGATATATTCGAGATAGTGCGCCCCAAATCGCAGATTCCACCCAGGAAGTAGGAGGGTCAAAATGAACCGCCCCAGGGATTCACGCAATCCTGTCATTCTGAACCGAGCTCTGAGCAAAGCAATGCAATCCAAATGGCATACTTTCCCATCTCCTCTATCGCTTCGCTTATTCAGAAAAACTCCAAATGGAGGGTATGGTATCAAGATCGGGGGTCATTTCCTCCTGGCCTTTTTAAGCCTTCTGGCGTTCACAGCATGCAATTTTCCCGGGGATACTGGTGACACCAGTCTGCAACAGGAGGCCGCAACCATCGTGGCCCTGACTCTCAGCGCCCAGTCGATACAAGGTGATGGTACCGGAACACCGGCAAACACATCCATGCCAGGCGCCACCGGCACTGCAACCGTCACCATCACACCGACCTATTCCGTGCCGATGCTGAAAGTCAATGAAAGCACCAACTGCCGCTCTGGGCCCGGCCAGGCCTTTGAGATCCTGTTTACCTTCTTGCCAGGCGCCTCGGCGGAGATCGTGGGTAGCTATCCACAGGACAACTACTGGATTGTGAAGATGCCCGGCAGCCAGAAGACCTGCTGGATCTGGGGAGAGTACTCCACTGCCTCGGGCAGCCATTGGACTGTGCCGTCCATGACACCGCCTGCCCCTCCGACCCTCAGCCCCCCTGCCTCGCCATCCAATTTTCGCTACAATTATTTTTGCACCCTGGCCGGGGAAGTCACTACCGACCTGACCTGGTCCGATCGGGCGACCAACGAGGCAGGCTACCGTGTGTTCCGAAATGGCACGCTGGTGGCTACCCTACCGGCTGGCGCGACCTCCTACTCCGAGACCATCAGTATCAACATCAACGATACCCTGATCTATGGCGTGGCGTCTTTCAACTCAACCGGAACCTCCACCCAATCGACGATCAGTTTCAGCTGTAAATAATGAGTTCGTCGCTCGTCGTTCGCGGTTCATCGTTCCTATTTTTTGTCGTCCGTTGTTCGTCACTTGTCGTTGAATGTCTTTATATCCACCAAATAGACCCTAATTGGGGATTGATTTTCCGTGAGGAAAATTTAGAATAGGATTGAATTTATTGTCAGGAGAGTGAACTATGCATACCGTAAAAAAGATCCTTATTCTAATTGCTCTGCCCGCGTTTTTACTGGCGTCCTGCAATCTACCTGCTTCGAAAGTAGCGTATGAACCCAGCGCTGAAGAACTCGCGCTGACCATCGTGGTGCAAACCAGGGAGGCCGAAGCGGCCAGAGCTACTGAGCCACCGCCCTCCCCACCCGAGGCGGCCGCGCCGCAAGAGACGACGGTCTCCGTCAGCACCGCCACGAATTGCCGCACCGGTCCAGATATCAATTACTCCCTGGTTCTCACTTTCCAGCCCGGTGCATCCGCTGTGGTGGTGGGTAAATATTCCCCTACCAATTACTGGATCATCAACACCCCTACCGGCGGAACCTGCTGGTTGTGGGGCGCTTACGCCAGCGTACAGGGAGACACCAGTAAGCTCCCGGAAATCGCGGCTCCTGCCCCGCCGCCGGTGGCCGCAGTGGAACCCACCGAAGAACCCCCCAGCGGGGATTCTGGGGACAGCGACAGCGGCGATTCAGGTGGAGGCGGTAACCCAGTCGGGCCTATCATCCTGAACCCAGGTTTGATCCAGGTGCTGCTGATACCGCTCCAACCGGCAAGTTTTACCGCGACCGCAACCTGCCAATACATCAACTTCCCATCAAAGATGCTGATCAGTAAGACCGATAAGCTCACTTGGTCGAGTGTCGGCAACGCTACCGGGTACTATGTCTACGTAAATGGGCTCCAGATGAAGAATCTTACCGGTACCAGCACCAGCTTCGACGCCATGATCATCAACGCTTCGAACTATGGTGTTGCCTCCTACAATTCAAAAGGCACCTCCACGGTAAAGACCATCTCAGCGCCAAGCTGTCCGTAACAGATACCACCCCAAATCAGAAACTCTCACTTGGATCCAGGTTTTGTCCAAGTGAGAGTAATTATTTTCTGCCAATCAGTAGAATGGATCAGGCTAATTCAAGCTGCTCCCTGGCCTTTTTGGTCTGTCTCCCGCGCTGCTCGGTACCCAAAATGCGCTTGCGCATGCGGTACGCGACAGGCGTAACCTCAAGTAACTCATCATCCGCCAGGTATTCAATTGCCTCGTCCAGCGACATCTGGCGAGGTGTCGTCAGGCGGATCTCCATATCGCCCCGTGCAGCGCGCATGTTGGTCAGGTGTTTCTTCTTGCATACATTCACAGCGATATCGCCGGGCCGGGTATTCTCCCCCACGACCATGCCCTCATACACCTCGACTCCTGGGCCATAGAACAGCACACCCCGTTCTTCAGCATTCTTCAACGCGTAGGATGTGGTCGTGCCTGCTTCCCAGGCCACCAGAGATCCATTCGAGCGCGAGGCGATCGAACCTGTTAACTCGTGGTAACCATGGAAGAGGGTATGCATGACGCCCATACCGCGAGTGGCCGTCAAGAACTGGTAGCGGAATCCCAGCAAGCCGCGCGTGGGGACGAGATAGACCAGGCGAGTCATGCCCTGCCCGGTGTCCTGCATATCCACCATCTTCCCGCGGCGCGATCCGAGCATCTCCACAGCTACACCGACCGTATCGTTGCTGGTCTCAATGTGCACCTCTTCATAAGGTTCAAGCAGTGTCCCATCTTCCGCCTCGTGAAAGATGACTTCCGGGCGCGAGACCTGAAACTCGTAGCCTTCGCGTCGCATTGTCTCGATCAGGATACCGAGGTGCAATTCACCGCGGCCGCTTACCAGGAAATTCTCAGCCGACTCGGTGTCCTCGACGCGCAATGCTACGTTCGTGCGCAGTTCGTTGTACAGGCGCTCGCGCAAACGGCGAGAGGTGCTCCATTGGCCTTCGCGTCCAGTGAAGGGTGAAGTATTGACTCCAAAGGTCATACGCACCGTGGGCGCCTCTACCTGAATAGAGGGCAAAGCGACTGGATGATCTGGATCCGCGAGCGTTTCGCCGATGGCGATTCCTTCCAGTCCAGCCAGTGATACAATATCGCCCGCGCTGGCCTGCTCGACCTCGATCATGTCCAGGCCCTGGAACTGGTAAAGGTAGCGTGCGTGCTCGTTTAATGCCTCCCCGTTCGCTGTTAACCTGGCCAGTGCTTGCCCGGCATTGATGCGCCCGGCGAAGACACGCCCAACAGCGGTCACGCCACGATAATCGTCGTAGCCCAGGGTGGTAACCAGCAATTGAAGTGGCGCCTCTGCATCCACCTGCGGAGCGGGGATATGGCGCAGGATAGCATCGAACAACGGTTCCAGATCTGGGCCGAGTTCCGGAGTGAGTCCAGCCTGTCCACTGGTTGCCTTGGCGTAAATAATTGGGAAGTCGGCTTGCTCGTCCGTGGCCCCCAGTTCGATGAACAGGTCAAAGGTTTCATTGACCACGCGCTCCGGCTCGGCGTCCTTGCGATCAACCTTGTTGATGACCACCACAGCCCGATGGCCACGTTCTAGCGCCTTCTTTAGCACGAAACGGGTTTGAGGCATCGGGCCTTCGGCGGCATCAACCAACAATAAAACGCCGTCAACCATGTTCATGATACGCTCAACCTCCCCACCGAAGTCAGCGTGCCCGGGTGTATCGACGATGTTGATCTTCACCTCCTGCCCAGTCTGCGGGTCGGGTAGGTGGATAGCGGTATTCTTGGCCAGAATGGTAATGCCTCGTTCGCGCTCCAGATCGTTGGAATCCATGACACGTTCAGCCACCTGCTGGTTTTCACGAAAAGTATGCGCCTGACGCAGCATGAAATCAACCAGGGTGGTCTTGCCGTGGTCCACATGGGCGATGATGGCGATGTTGCGGAGGTCTGTTCGTTCTTGAATCATGAGTACCTTTAATCAGAATAGATTGATGTTGATATCCAAAGGACCGATCGATGATGTAGGATCGAAGACCGATGTAATTACCAGGACTGCTGTCTACTGTCCTCGGTTTTTCGTCTGCGGTCCTCGTGTAGCGACCCACACAAAAACCCCGGGCAGGAGACCGGGGCTTGCAAAAGTCATACCAGCGAGCAAGTTCTATCTTATCAGAAAGTCGGGTATTTGGCTAGAGGCATCTTCTCAGCTCACCGGCCAGATTACACCCATCACCGCCACAAAGTGCGCGGCTGCCCCCAGCAGGACAAAGATGTGCCAGACCTCGTGGTAACCGAACTTGCCGGGCCAAAAGTTCATGACGCGTGTGATGTACACCACCGCACCAAGAGTATAGATCACGCCACCCGCTAGCAGCCAGCCCAACACAAAAGTGGGCAAGACAGCCAGCATTTCACCGATAGCAGCAGCACACAACCAACCCATCAACAGGTACAACCCGGAAGACAGCCACCGAGGCGCGTTGATGGTGAACATCTTAACCAGGATGCCCACTATCGCCAGTGACCAGACGATGGCCAGCAACCCCCAGCGCCAAAAGCCGCTGAACGCATTCAGGCAGAAGGGCGTATAGGTACCGGCGATAAGCAGGTAGATGGCGGCGTGGTCGAGCTTCCGCAGGATTTCCTGCATCTTCGGGCGCACACGCGCTAAATGATAGGTTGCACTGGCTGCAAACAAGCCCACCAGGCTCAGGCCATAGACGAACACTGAGACGATCTTTCCGACTCCCTGCCAGCCAACCATCAATAAGGCGACCAGCCCGGCAGCGGAGAAGATCGCTCCGCCCAGGTGAGTAAGCCCATTGACCGGTTCGCGCATTTTCGAGAACATCGTTAAATCCTTTCTAAAAGGACCAAGTAAACTGGAACAATCATACCAGTCGGAGGGAGACTAGACCTGAAAATCCGCTATCCGTATCCTATCAAAAGACCATCAAAGAGGTTATTTTTTTGAAAATCCGGATATTTCACGACATTATTTGAGAATTGGCACCTTTCAAAAAAAAGTTGATCTCCCTCGAAAGAAAATTGGACTGCTTCGTACACAAGTTGCGTCACTTCCATGATCATGAAGCCTGCTTCGCATGGAAATCCTCTTGCCTCCTTCGCGTTCAGCCTCGCACGAATTTCGGACAGGGTCTTCTCATTTCGTAGCACCACTCGCAGATACCTTGAATCGGATAGGTATTCGCGGTATAGTGAATAAAGATGACCTGAGAGTATACACATTCGACTCAAACTCCCGGAAAAGAGTGAGAAGGTGAAAATGGCCAGGACTCCTATTCGAATTGGTTTAACCTTACTTGCGCTTATGGTGATGTCCTGTCAACCAATATCGCCAACGATAAATAGTGCGAGCGATCTGCTTACAGCTATCCAGGAGCGGGGCACGCTGGTGGTCTCCATCGATCCGGCCTACCCGCCCCAATCGGAGATCAAGCCGGATGCCACGCGTGCGTTGGATACCAAGTGCACGCTGGATCAGCTCACCACAACAGAGCTGCAAGGGTTCGATGTTGAAGTGGCGCAGGAAATTGCATTGCGTCTGGGGGTTGAAGCCTGCTTTGTGACACCCGATTGGACAGATGTGCTCCGTGGGAACTGGCAGGGAAAATGGGACCTGAGCGTCGGTTCAATGGCGATCACTCCGGATCGCATGAAATCGCTGATCTTTACACAGCCCTATTACGCCACAACAGCCTCCTTTTTCGTGCACAGCGATAATACGAGCTTCAAGAATCCAGGCGAACTTTCAGATAAAAAGGTCGGCACCTGCACCGGCTGCACCTACCAATCCTACCTGGAAGGCACGCTACGCATCCCGGGTGAGCAAATAAAATTCGTGGTTCAGAATCCCGAAATCGTGGAGTATGCTACCGAAACCCAGGCAATCCAGGAGCTGGACTGGGGCGACGGCGTCAGGTTGGACGCCGTGCTGGTGGCTTCACCGACAGGTGAGAAGGCGATCGCAGACGGGGTCTCCATCAAGCCGCTGGGCGAACCGGTCTTTACGGAATATCTGGCCGCCGCTGTGGATAAAGAGTCAGAAGACGACCCCACCGCTTTCGTTGCAAAAGTAACCGAGATCATCCAGGATATGCACGCGGACGGCATCCTGCGAGGGCTTTCCATTCAATATTACAAGATGGAGTTGACCACCGAAGCGGCAACGTTTGATATGTCCTTGCTTAAATAAGCTGCAGCGCCACGCTGCGAATCGATACCACCTGGATCCAATTGGGTGGGCGAACGGATTGCTGTCCAATCCACTCCACTCGACTCGATTTAATGGTACAACAATGCCTATGTCTCATCACCATACGCACGTACACCATCAAACTGAAAACATCCGTACCGCCTTCCTCCTGAACCTGGGATTCACATTAATTGAGATTGTTGGCGGCCTGTACACCAACAGCCTGGCGATCCTGTCGGACGCGCTGCACGACCTGGGGGACAGTGTTTCCCTGGGGATGGCATGGTACCTGGAAAAGCACTCGCACAAGGAGAGCGACGAGCGCTATTCCTATGGATACCGCCGATTCTCGCTGCTGGCCGCATTGTTGAATACGGTCATCCTGATCGTTGGATCATTGATCATCCTTTCGGAAGCGATCCCCCGTTTGATCGATCCTCAACACTCAAACGCTGGAGGCATGATCGTCCTGGCATTGGTCGGAATCGCGATCAATGGCCTGGCATTGCTCAAAGTGCGCCGCGGCCAGTCGCTCAACGCGCAGGTCATCACCTGGCATTTCCTGGAAGACGTACTGGGATGGATCGCGGTGCTGATCGTCAGCATCAGTCTGCTGATCAGCGACATCCACATTCTCGATCCGATCCTATCGATCCTGATCAGCCTTTATGTGCTGTACAACATCGTGCGTAACCTGCGCAAGACGCTGGCTCTATTCTTGCAAGCTGTCCCGGATGCGATCGAACTGGCCGAGGTCGAACACGCCTTGCAGCAAATTCCCCAGGTGCTTTCGGCACACCACACCCACATCTGGTCACTGGACGGTGAAAACCACGTCCTGACCACGCACCTGGTCATCGATGACGACGCCGGCAGGGAGGATCTAAGGCGCATCAAGCGCGACGTGCGTGAAATTACCAGAGGCATCCCTCTGGCGCACTCAACCGTGGAATTGGAGTTCGAAGCGGATTGCTCGATGGATGGAGAAATGGACCTCCACAGCACCCTCTCCTGAGATGCCGAAGCGGGGTTGCACGAACATTTCGTCAGCCGGTTTTATCAAAAAGCCCTGCCGGATAATTGATCCGGCAGGGCTTTCCATATCAGGTCTACGTGCCTTCCTCCCAGGAATTGAGGTATTTGACCTGCTCCTTGGTCAGCACATCGATGTTCACGCCCATGGCGTTCAGCTTGATGCGGGCGATCTCAGCATCGATCTCTTCGGGTACCGTGTAAACGCGTTTTTCGAGCTGTTCGGCATTCTTCACCATGAATTCTGCAGAGAGCGCCTGGTTGGCGAAGGACATGTCCATTACGGAAGCGGGATGCCCTTCGGCCGAGGCCAGGTTGATCAGGCGACCTTCGCCCAGAATGTTGATCTTGCGCCCATCCTTGGTTTCGTACTGGTCCACGAAGGGCCGCACCCGTTTCGGGTCGCCCTTGGACATTTCAGCCAGGGCAGGGATGTTGATCTCGACATTGAAGTGGCCGGAGTTGGCCACGATCGCCCCATCTTTCATCAATTCGAAGTGATGCTTATCGACCACGTTGATATCGCCGGTCAGCGTGCAGAAGATGTCACCGATCTTGGCAGCCTGATTCATCGGCATGACCTGGTAGCCGTCCATAATCGCTTCAAGCGCCTTGAGCGGATCCACTTCGGTTACGACGACCAGCGCGCCCATGCCGCGCGCGCGCATGGCCAGGCCTCTCCCACACCAGCCGAAACCGGCGACTACAAAGACCTTGCCGGCCAGCAGAACATTGGTGGCACGAACGATGCCGTCAATGGTCGACTGGCCAGTGCCGTAGCGGTTGTCAAATAAATGCTTGGTCATGGCATCGTTGACGGCAATGACGGGAAACTGCAGCATCTTGTCGGCAGCCATGGCGCGCAGGCGAATCACACCCGTAGTGGTCTCTTCGGTGCCGCCTATGATCTCATCCATTAACTCGCGTCGGTCTTTATGAATGGTCGAAACCAGGTCGGCCCCATCATCCATGGTGATATGCGGCTTGTGATCCAGGGCAGCGGTGATGTGCTTGTAGTAAGTAACGTTGTCTTCGCCCTTGATCGCATAGGTTGGAATCTCGTACTGGTTGACAAGCGCTGCGGCCACATCGTCCTGGGTGGAGAGCGGATTGGAAGCAGTCAGCACGATGTCCGCGCCACCGGCTTGCAGAGTATGCATCAGGTTGGCGGTCTCTGTAGTGACGTGCAGGCAGGCCGACACGCGCACGCCCTTGAGTGGTTTTTCCTTTTCGAACCGCTCACGGATCAGGCGCAGCACGGGCATTTCCCGCTCAGCCCAATCGATGCGCCTCCGGCCACCCTCGGCCTGGTTGAGATCTTTAATGTCATAATTGCTCATGATTTCTCCTTATCTAATTCGAATTGCGGGCTCCTGAGAAGCGTTGCTGCAGAGGCCAAACTTTTCGCAGGCTGAATTCTGCACTACGTGTTTTTATTCCAGCAATGTATCTAATTTTCCTTCATCATTAAAATGCTCGCGAAAGCGCGCCACGAACTCAGCACGCGTATATGCGTGCCGCTGCGGACCAATTTGTTCTAGGCAGTACACCGCCGAGAGTGAGCCAATCTGTCCGCATAAGTTCCAATCCATGCCCCAGCTATAGCCAGCCAGGAAACCGCCCCGGAAGGCGTCGCCTACACCGGTCGGGTCAACGATCTCGCGCTCGGGCACGGTCGGGATGTGGTGCTGTTTACCATTGGTATAGAGCGTCGCGCCATCTTTTCCACGCGTCACCACCACCACTTTGACGTGCTCAAGCATCTGCGCCAGGTCCCAACCGGTCTTCTTGGAGATCAAGCCGAATTCATAATCGTTGCAAAACAGCAGGTAGGCGCCCTGCATGTCACGTGCCAGTTCCTGGCCGTTCAGGCGCAGGACTTGCTGGCTGGGATCGTAAAGGTAGGGGATGCCCAGCTCGCGTGCTTCCGCCGCAAACTTTGTCATGGCGCCTGGTTCGTTTGGAGAGACCAGCACTAAATCCGGCTTCTCCGGAAGCTCAAGTAGAGATTGACTGGAGGCAGAGCCCATCGCACCGGGGTAGAACGAAGCGATCTGGGCATTGGCCTGATCCGTGGTGGCAAAGAAGGAGGCAGTGAACACGCCCGGAATGACCTTCATCAAAGAGGTGTCGACCCCTTTATGCTCCAACCAGGAACGGTACTCTTCAAAGTCCTCCCCCACCGTAGCCATTACACGTGGGCGTTCACCAAGCAACGCCATGGTGTAAGCGATATTGGGGGCCACTCCTCCGCGCTGACGCGTCATCGAGTCTACCAGGAACGAAAGACTGATCGATTCCAGCCTCTCTGGTAGGATCTGCTCCTTGAACAGACCAGGAAATGTCATCAGGTAATCATACGCAACCGAGCCGGTGAGCAGAATGTCCATAGTAGTTTAGGTTTGAGGGTTGAAGGTTAAGAACAGTGGATCGGGGTCTTCAACAGACGATCAACCTTCAACAGCCTTTCTTAAATTGGATTCAAATGGAGGGTAAACGATCCCGTTTTCGGTCACGATGGCAGTGACCAGCCTAGCCGGGGTGACATCGAAAGCGATATTACGAGCCGTCGCCTCCTGAGGCGCTACACGCTCGCCCTGGAATTGCAATCCCAATACTTCCTGCGGATCGCGTTCCTCGATCGGGATCAACCCGCCATGTGCAAGAGACAGGTCGATGGTCGAGGTAGGCACAACCGGGTAGAAAGGTACCTTATTATCAAAGGCGGCCAGTGCCAGCATGTAAGTGCCGATCTTATTGGCTACATCGCCATTGGCTGCTGTGCGATCCGAGCCCACAAAGCACTTCTGAGCCTGCCCTGTACGCAAAAAATGGCCGGCCATGTTGTCAGAAATGAGGTCATAGGGGATGCCGTATTGCCCCAATTCCCAGGCAGTCAGGCGGGCTCCCTGCAAACGAGGACGGGTTTCATCCACAAGCACGTGCAGGCGCTTGCCCTGCTCCCAAGCGGTGCGAACCACACCCAGGGCCGTACCCCAATCTACAGCGGCCAGCGCGCCGGTGTTGCAGTGGTGTATTATGGTATCCCCATCATCGATCAGGGTTGCGCCGTGTTCGGCCATGCGCTTGTTGATCGCCACGTCTTCATCCGCAATGCGCTGGGCTTCGACCAACACAGCCTGGCGTATCTCATCTACACTTGAATTATCCGGTGAAGTTGAAATCCGCATCAACCTGTCCAGCGCCCAGGTCAAGTTAACCGCCGTTGGCCTTGCAGCCTTGAGCGCGGAGGAAGCCGCCTCCAAATCCGCCTGCAGTTCCTGAGTAGTTGTTGCTTTTGATTGGCGGGCTGCCAGCGCCAGACCAAACCCGGCCGCCGCGCCAATAGCGGGCGCTCCGCGCACGACCATGGCCGTAATAGCCTGCGCCACCTGGTGGTAATCCTGATAAGCCACCACCTCCAGAACGCCCGGCAGGCGGCGCTGGTCGATCATCTTCAATTCTTGGGTGTCTTCATCCCAGAAAACTGTGCGCATGGTCCCATCCGCAAGAAGAGGCGCTCCCTCACGAGAGCGCCGACGATAGCGCACGAAGTTTAACACGGGATGGGGGGATTGTCAAAGACTTTGATCCCGGTTTGGTCATCGACCCGCAGGCTTCCGCCGACCGTAACAGGCGTATTGATGCTTCGCCTTGATTAACATGGCATGGAGGATTTTCCAGAAATTCGGTCCAGCGCACGGATTTCCAGAAATAAAGCCAGGGATTCTCTTGCAAATCGCTAAGGATTTGGCCTTGAACCGCCCAGGGGGTTTCGCATTGCAGCCAGCACAATTCGCCCCGATGCGCGGGCGGAACGACCAGGCCGGGCCTTCCCAACTCCAGCAGACAAGGCTTTCGAGCGTTCATCCGGAAAAAATGCGGATTGAACTCCGCCCTACATCTGGAGAATTTGTTCAGCCGGGGGCTGAGCCCCCGGCGAGCATTGAGACGCTTTGAGTCCTGCGGACTGAAGTCGCCTCCCTGCAGGACTAGACCTGAATACAGGGTATCCGCCGCAACGCCGGGCTGAGAAACGTACGGGCGCGTTTCATGCCAGCACTTCATCCGCCTTGCGCATGAGCGCCTCCAACTTCCCCACCACCTCGTCCGACAAGGGATTCTCCGGCGGGCTGGCCAGGATTTCGTCGACTTTGAGGTTGGCCTTATCGTACAGGTCCGGCCGGCTTAGCTCCAACCAGTGCGAATACATGCTACGGTCGGCCAATGCCGGTTGGAGGAATTCAGTGCTGCGTGCCGCCGCGCGCGTGCTCTTGCGCCCCAGAAAATGACCCCCAGGACCGACGGACTCGATGTCCTCAAAGTAATCCTTCTCCGCGCTGATCTCGATGCCCTGTCGAATACGCTGGCAATAGCGCGCGATCTCATCATCTACCACGATCTGAGCCAGCGACATCAAGTTGCTGGTTTCGAGCGCTCCCGGACCCTGGACCAGGTCGACACCGCTCAAGAACAATGGCAGAGTAGTGCCGACTTTCTCCATGATGGCCTGCGCGCCGTGCTCTTTGGCTTCGGTCAGGCAGCCGGCCTGCTCATTCGGCAGTCCGTAAAAACGAGCCATTTCACCCCTCGCCGCTGTTTGCAGCACCGTCTCCGGAGCGCCTTCCAAGAAATTGCCGCTATGGAAATCGGTGACGCCGGAGGCGTCCCCAAAGATGACCGGCAAACCGGGTCTGGCAAGCTGAAAAAGTACCAGAGCAGAAAGGGCTTCGGCATTCCCAAGAGCGATATTCGAGAATAGACTCGCCGGCCCTGTTGAACCTGCACCCGGCATAGGAAAGACGCAAATGGGGACATCATAGGCACATAATTCGAGATAGGCATCGCACATGGGACCGTCATGCCCCAGGGGTGGTAAAGTGCAATACACCACGGAATAAAGCTTGCGCTGGCGGACGGCTTCCTGGCTTCCGAGAATGCATTCCAGCGCCTCGATAACTAGAGGAACTTCCTCAGGTCGAGTCAATTCATCCTGGATATGCAAACAGGAATGCATGAAGGCGGCGATGCAAGCCTTGACACCCGACGAACTGGGCTGGAACTCATGCACGGTCGTGGACCAGACCAGTGCCGAAGAAGGTAGCGAATCGAACACCTGCAAGAATTCGATCTGGTCCTGATAATTGGATACACGTCGCTGACCAGTGCGATGGTCGCGGGTATAGATACCACCATTATCGAGCACATAGCCAGTATGCGGCGCTGGCAAGACTACATCCTTTTCGGGCACCCGCGCCCCCAGGGTAAAAGTCTTAGGAGCGGTCTGAAGCGCGTGCTCCACCAATTCCGGGGGAATACGAAGGACATTGGAACCGCTTTCGTTCCTGGCGCCATTGGCCAGCAGGATGTTGCATGCCCGCTTACTGTGAAATTGAACGCCGATTTTATCCAGAATCTGGAGGCTTTTATCGTGGATGGTCTCTTTCTCAACATCTGACAAGATCTGGAGGTGTGCCTGCACAATTTTTTCCTTTCACTCAACCAGCCATCAGGCCGGCTTGGTAAATCAGTGGCCCCATCAATATTTGAGGTTTTCCACTACAACAAATGAATTATAATGATAAAAATGCATAAATATCCACGTTTTATTCACAAAAATGCAAAATGAGTACAAAAATCACATGACAATGGATAAAAATTGTGCCATAATGGGATCGAGTAATTACAGCGCAGGTGATTAGGTTTTATTTACCAATCCAAAAAGAGAGGAGTGTCTTTCTGGGATGCTCCACCGTTTTTCATTGCTGTGACCGTAAAAATGCTTTGGCAGCCCACAGTGGTAGAACCGGCTTCGGTGAGTCCCAGATCCGCCCGCTGAGAACGGCGATGGCCTTTCGTATGTTTGGCGCTCTGGACATCAGCCTTGATCAAAGGCTGGACAATGCTCCAAGATTTTATCTTGGAGAGGAATTGTTTTTGTTCGTTCATATTCAACCAAAGGAGGCAAAAGATGAACCATCGTAAAACCCTAAGAGGCCTGGTGTTTGGGCTTGTTGCGTTAGTGTTAATTGCAAGCGCAGTAAGCTGTGCACCGCAACCCGCGCCACCTGCAGGTGAGGAACCACCAGCTGGAGAACCACCTACTGAAGAGCCAATGGCTGGGGAATCAAGTATCACGTTGCTCATTCCGGAAGATCCGGTAGCTTACAATGGCATCGTCACTGACACAGGCTACGAGCAAATGGTGGGTGAACTGGTTCTACTATCTGTATCCGAAATCGATCCTTACGGAGATGTGTTTCCGGAGATCGCCACAGAGATTCCAACGCTAGAAAATGGTGGTGTTGAATTCGACGAAGAAAACTGGACCATGAACGTCACCTGGAAGATCCGGGATGACATCTACTGGTCGGACGGCGAACAGCTCACCGTGGATGACATCATCTTCACCTGGAATGCCTTTGCAGACCCGGATCTCGGAGCCTGGACAGACGGTCAGGATTACACCGACATGGTGGAAAAGATCGATGATTTCACCTTCAAGGTGTACTACAACACTGTCTATACTGCCTATCAAACCCAATTCGGTGGGGAGAACTTCTTTGTCTATCCGGAACATGCATGCGACGCCTCACAGAGCGTCTACGAATGGGATTGTGAATTTAACCTTCCGAGCAGCGGGCCCTATGTTCTGGAGGAGTTCGTCACTAACGACCATTTGACCTTCGTTAAGAACCCGGACTATTTTGAAGAAGGCAAACCTGCTATTGATCAAGTGATCGTAAAGATCGTTCCAGAGCAGTCTGTTCGCCGCACGATGATGTTGGAAGGTGATGCCGATCACCACATGTGGCCTAGCGATGCCATCATAGAGGAATATAAAGCCTCCGACAACGTCAAGGTGCAAGTTTCTCCCACCGACCGCTGGGTCATGCGCCTGTTCTTGAACGAGGCCGCATACGGAACCACCGATCCTGTAGCGACACCGCACCCCTTCTTCTCGGATGTGCGCGTGCGCCAGGCAGTCAGAATGGCCGTCGACGTCGATACGATCATCAATGACATCTTCTTGGGACACGGACACCCGGTTTGGACCGAGATGTTCCGGCCACCTTACGCCTGTGATATCCCGCGTCCCGAGTTCGATCCCGAAGGTGCCAAAACCCTGCTTGAAGAAGCAGGCTGGACGGACACGGATGGCGATGGTGTGCGCGAATGCCACGGATGTCCGAACGCAGAAGAAGGCGACCTAATGACATTCGAGTTTGCGATTTACTCGGAATATGGTGAGGAACTTGACCTGGCACAACAATACATTGCCGAAAATCTCAAGGATATCGGCATGCAGGCAACGCTTTTCTCTGTTGAAGGCGCTGTACTGTGGGATACCGAAGGCGGACCAGAGATCGAAGGACGCTTTGATATGAATATGTGGGATGACGGCTACCCCGGTCTGGATCCTACGGACAACGCCATGTGGTATTACTACCACTCCGATGCAGCCGATCCCGAAAGCGGTGGCTGGAATATCGGCCGCTGGTCCAACGAAGAATTCGACACTTTATATGACGAACTCTTCGTGCTTGACGAAGATTACCGCAAAGAAGTTTTCTGCGATATGGCCACAATCCTCGACGAGGAAGTTCCTCAAGTATTGCTTTTCTCAACTCTTGAGGTACATGGCGTTTCGTCACGCTTGAAGAACACGCTCCCGTCATCCAACGATCCATTCACCTGGAATGTTGCGGACTGGACCATCGAAGAATAGGAACGGAAAAAGTACGGATCTATGCATGGGTGGGAATGATTCCCACCCATGCTTATAAAGGTATCAGGAGCGCCAATGGGAACGTATATCACCAGGAGATTGCTGCAAGCGATCCCCATGCTCTTCATCATCAGCATCCTGCTCTTCATTCTCGTAAACATCGCTCCCGGGGGGCCCATGGCCGGGCATGGACGCAAAGGGCGGGGGCAGCTCGAGCGGATCGAGAGATTGCAGCGAGAATTTGGACTGGACAAACCAATTCCTGTGCAATATGTGATCTGGTTAATAGGTAATGATTGGATGCAGGTGGATTTAAACGGTGATGGGGTAGCAGACAGCTATGGGACCCGAAAAGGAATCCTGCGCGGTGATTTTGGCATCTCGATCCGCAACCGGGAGCCGGTCCTAGGGGAAATCGCGAAAAGACTGCCTAACACGATTTATCTGATGACTGTCACCCTGCTGGTAGTGGCCATCGTTGCGATCCCGATTGGTATTATTTCTGCCGTAAGGCAATATTCATTCTTTGATATCTCAGCCACAACACTGTCCTTTATGGGACAGGCCATTCCTGAATTCTGGCTGGGCTTGCTGTTGATATTGGTCTTCTACTCCTGGCTCAACAATCCCTTTACTGGTGAATCCATTTTTCCATCCGGGGGCATGAACACGATCGGAATGGGTTTCAACTTGTGGGATCGATTAAAACACCTCTTCCTTCCGGTAACCATGGGAATGGTCGGTTGGGTAGCGTGGTACTCGCGATTCTTACGGTCCAGTATGCTGGATGAAATCCATAAAGATTACATCCGTACTGCCAGGGCAAAAGGCCAAAAAGAACGATTGATCCTATACAGACACGCCTTAAAGAATGCGCTTATTCCTCTGGTGACAATCTTTGCGCTCGATTTCCCATACATATTCGCAGGTTCGCTCTACGTTGAGCTGTTATTCTCCTGGCCCGGAATGGGCCGGCTGTACTATGACGCAGCCACGTTCCGGGATTATCCGGTGCTGCTGGCTGTATTGATTATTGGGGCAGGCATCATCATTGTCAGTAATCTCATGGCTGATATCGCCTATGCACTCCTGGACCCACGCATTCGTTATGACTGAGACAATGACAGAGACAACACAAATCGGTCTTATCAAGAATTCAAACCACCGCGATCATGAGAACATGATGGCCCTGGTCTGGCGTCGATTTCGAAAGCACCCCGGAGCACTGGTTGGAGCTTTCCTACTGACGGTCATCATTCTGAGCACGTTATTGGTGCCACTATCGCCTTACGATCCCGAGATCTCGGACCTTAAGAACAGGTTGCAAGGGCCAACCTGGGAACATCCGTTTGGGACAGATGCCCTTGGCCGTGATATGCTCACACGTATTCTGTATGGCGGTCGTATTTCGCTCATTGTTGGCCTGATGGTTGTCACGATCACATTGTCCATCGGTGTTCCCGTGGGCGCGATAGCCGGGTATTTCGGGGGGTGGATCGATAATTTACTCATGCGAATTATCGATGCGACATTGGCGTTACCATCCTTGTTGGTGTTGATCTTGTTAGGCGCAATCTTAAGAGAAGTAAAAGTACCCTTCATTGAAAAAAATACAGCCATCACGATTGCGGTAGCGCTTGGGCTACTTTCCTGGATGACTGTCGCGCGTTTGGTGCGGGCAATATTCCTGGCTCTGAGAGACATGGAGTACGTCCAGGCAGCGCGCGCCCTGGGTGCATCGAATGCAAGAATTATTATGCAAGAGATACTCCCAAATGGGGTAGGGCCAATCATTGTCGAATCCACATTGGGAATAGGTTGGGCCATTATGGAGGAATCCGGTTTATCCTTTCTCGGGTTTGGTATTCGCCCTCCAACGCCAAGCTGGGGTAATTTACTTAGCAATGCCCAGGAACACCTGACTCAACATCCCTGGTTGGCAATATGTCCAGGAGTGATGATTTTCCTTACGATCATTTCGGTAAATTATATTGGCGATGGATTGCGCGATGCGTTGGATCCATATAAAGTGCTCAGCCAGAGCGCTGTAACTGAATCCGTCCCATGAAGAAAAGAGCTTAGAGTCCATGATCGCCGGAACGACTCCTCTCCTTGAAGTCAACGCATTATATACATCCTTCAACACCGACGAAGGCCTCGTTCGAGCTGTGGACGGTGTGGATTTCCACGTACAGAAGGGCGAAATCCTCGGTTTGGTTGGCGAATCCGGGTGCGGCAAATCTGTAACAGCGCTATCAATCATGCGGTTAATCAAACCCCCAGGAAAAATCGCCAGCGGTGACATTCAGTTCCAGGGGCAGAGTTTGTTGGCCTATACGGAAGAAGACATGCGAAAATTGCGCGGTGAGCGGATTTCGATGATCTTCCAGCAACCTCAGTCCAGTTTGAATCCGGTAATTACCGTCGGAAATCAACTAGCAGAAACTTTTGAAATCCATAGCGAAATCGAGAAAGAAGAACGCTGGCACAAAGCAGTAGAACTCCTTCAGCGTGTAGGGATCCCAGATTCAGAGAGTAAAGCGCATGCCTATCCGCACGAAATGTCAGGCGGACAAGCTCAACGCGTAATGATCGCAATGGCGTTGGCCCTTCAGCCGGAATTGCTCATCGCGGACGAACCTACAACCGCTTTAGACGTAACCATCCAGGCCCAAATCCTGGAATTGATCATCGGACTTCGAAACCAATTAGGGACGGCCGTTATCCTGATCACGCATGACCTCGGAATCGTTGCTGAGACTGCTGATCGTGTTGCCGTGATGTATGCTGGACAAATTGTGGAAGAGGCGGAAGTCCGGGAAATCTTCAACCATCCAAAACATCCCTATACACAGGGACTGATCGCTTCAATCCCGGTATTGGGAGAGCGTCGTGAACGTCTCGAAGTCATCCCAGGCATTGTGCCCAATTTGATCGACCTACCTCCAGGTTGCCGTTTCGCGCCACGCTGTCGCGTGCGGGAGGAGCAGGAATTGACCGTCTGCACCCAACAGGAACCTGTGTTGGAAACCTCAAAGTCCGGTCACAAAGTACGTTGTTTTGCAGTTTCAAACCCAGGGAAATGACATTTTGCATAGAAGAGGCTGATGATTTGGCAAACACCGCAGAACTGATCCAAGTCGAGAAATTGGTCAAGTATTTCCCCGTACGGGCAGGTGTATTCAAGCGTGTTGCAAATTGGGTTCAGGCTGTCGATGGCGTGACCTTTTCTGTTCGCAAAGGCGAAGTGCTGGGGCTCGTAGGAGAATCGGGGTGTGGCAAGACCACTATCGGGCGGACTATTTTGCGGCTTCTTGAGCCAACCTCAGGTTCTGTACGATTCGATGGAGTCGATATTTTCAGCCTCGACCAGACCAAGCTGAAGGCAGTACGGCGCAATATGCAAATCGTTTTTCAGGACCCATATGCCTCGCTCAACCCACGTAAGCCGATTGTGGACTCGGTCATGGCTGGGCTGGAAATCCATAAAATCGGCTCACCTCGTGAACGGTACGAAACTGCGCTCGAGACCTTAGAAAAGGTCGGTTTGGAACCTTATTACGCGCGCCGTTACCCACATGAATTCTCTGGTGGGCAGCGCCAGCGCATTGGCATTGCACGTGCACTCGCCCTTCAACCCAAGTTTGTGGTCTGTGATGAGCCTGTTTCCGCATTGGATGTGTCCATCCAGTCCCAAGTATTGAATTTATTACGAGATTTACAGCAATCCTTCAATTTAACCTACCTATTCATTGCCCACAACCTTTCTGTTGTTGAGCATATTTCCGATCGCATAGCAGTTATGTATCTTGGGAAAATGGTTGAATTGGCATCCAGTGAAGAATTGTTCCGCTCCCCCTTACACCCCTACACCAAGGCACTATTTTCCGCCATACCGATCCCTAAGCCAGGTCTGAAGCGCGAAAGGATCGTCTTACAGGGTGAGGTTCCTAGTCCCTTAAATCCCCCACATGGATGTCGATTTCATCCGCGTTGTCCTGTTGCTATGAAACGCTGTGTAGAGCAAGAGCCTGCTTTCACGGAGGTTGGTCCAAACCATTGGGCAGCTTGCTTCCAAATTTCGGATGAAGCCGTCTCATAAGGTTAAATCTTAAATATTCTTGCTATGAGCCAATCAAAAGGAGCACAATCTTGAGCAGTCAACATCCACCTCTCGAACCGTTACGCCCTACCTATCGATTGCAATACCTGACCGACAAACAATTGCAGCAGCTTCAGCAAGCCACTCTGGACATCCTGGAAAACGTCGGTGTCCGTTTCCCCTCCGAGGAAGCCATGGAAGTGCTGGACGGTCACGGTGCCAAGGTGGACAAGTCGACAGAAATCGTAAAATTTCCCCCAGAGATGGTCTTTAAAGCCCTGAAGAGCATGCCGCGCTATTTCAAGCTGGGCGCGCGCGTCCCGGAATACGACTTGCAATTGCAGGACGGCACTTCGTATTTCACTACCGATGGATGCGGAGTGCAGGTCATCGACCCGGAGACGGGACAGTAACGCGCCTCCCGCAAGTCGGACGTTGCGATGATGGCACACATCATCGACGCATTGCCCGCCGTTGCCTTCTACTGGCCGATGGTCAGCGCCCAGGATTACGGTCGCACCGCTATCCTGCACGAAATCGACGCCAGCTGGAATAACACCGTCAAGCACGTGCAATCCGAAACCATCATGGGCAAACGGGAATGCGAATTTGCCTTGGAAATGGCAACCGTCATTGCGGGCAGTAAAGAAGCTCTACAAGCCCGGCCGCCGCTCTCGCTGGTTGTATGCACAATTGCTCCATTGGTTCAGGACCAACCCGGCATCGAAGGTGCCATGGTTATGGCTGCAGCAGGTATCCCGGTCGGGTTTCTAGCTATGCCAACGCTCGGCACCACTGCGCCTGCCACGCAGGCCGGCGCCCTGGCGATGGGTGACGCTGAGGTCATCAGCGCCTGTGTGCTTATGCAACTCGTTGCGCCAGGCGCCCCCGTGTTCCATTCATTAATGCAAGCCTGGGCCGACCCGCGCACCGGGGGCTACATCAGCTACCCGCGCGACGCACGCGGACGCTATGGGGTAGTCGAGATGGCCCACCACTGGGGTATGCCCTCCCTGGGTGCCTGCTACGGCACCGATTCCCTGGAGGCCGGGACGTGGCAATCCGCCGCCGAACCGGCTCTGGATCCCTTCCTGGCCGGCCTGACCAGCCCCGAAATCGTGACCGGTATGGGCCTGGCGCGCACGTACACCCGGCTATACCCAGAACAGATCATCATGGACGAGGACCTGTACCAGCGCGCTCGCGCGTATTTGCAGCGACTCGAGGTCAATGATGAAACGCTGGCGCTGGAAGCCGTCAAGGCTGTAGGTCCGGGTGGGCACTTCCTGACCCAGAAACACACCCGGAAGCACATGCGTACCTCGCTGGTACGCGGAATCACACACGAATTGGATGAGAACAATAAGTTCCGCGAACCACGCGAAGTTGCTCGAGAGCGAGTGCGCTGGATCTTGGAGAACCATCAACCCGAACCATTGGAGCAGGCAAAGCAGAATGAGCTGACCCGCATCCTGGCTGCCGCTGACAAGGAGTTGGGATAGATTGAACATCTTGTTCATGGGGTGGTACTACTATCTCCCAGCCCACCAAACAACTTCACGGAAAGCGGTATAGAAATCACCTTATGCCCTCAGAAACCCCGTTGCTGGAACCCATCCGTCCCAGGCATTCCTATCATCTGATCGACGAGGGGCAGATTCAAACTTTGTCGAACGGCACACTTGAAATCTTGGCCGAAACTGGAGTGCATTGCCCCTCTGAAAAATGCCTGCAAATCTATGCCGACCACGGCGCGCAAGTCGACTTCAATTCCCAAATTGTACGCCTCACCCCTGATCTGGTGCATACTTACTTGAAAAATGCTCCGCGCTATTACACTATGGGCGCACGTTCCCAGGCTCACGACCTGCACCTGGAACAGGGAGGTCTATACTGCGCAACCGACGGCTGCGGTGTCGAGACGATCGATTTCGCCTCGCGCGAACGGCGCGCATCCTGCAAGGCAGACGTGGGGATCATGGCACGTGTCAGCGACGCCTTGCCTTCAATTGGGTTTTACTGGCCGATCGTCAGCGCCGCCGACCACCCCAGCACAGCCCCTCTGCACGAGTTGGAGGCTTCTTTCAACAACACCGTCAAACACATTCAATCCGAAACGGTGATGGGGGAGCCGCTTGGGCGCTACGCGGCTGAGATGGCTCGCGTCATCGCCGGGGACGAAGAAACCTTGCGGTCACGCCCGCCACTCTCCTTGCTGGTCTGTTGCATTGCCCCCCTCGGTCAGGATAAAGAGGGCATGGAGTCAGCCTTGCTTTTCGCCGAAGCTGGCCTGCCGGTGGGATTCATGTCAATGGCGAACCTGGGGTCGACCGGACCTGCCACACTGGCCGGGACAGTCGTAGCCGGGGACGTGGAAATCGTCTCTGCATTGGTGCTGATCCAGATGGCCTATCCGGGTGCCCCAGTTTTCCACTCTTTCATGCCTGGCATTATGCACCCTCGCACCGGCGCCTATCTGGGCACATCCCTTGAAGGCAGCCTGCTCTATCCTATCGGGGTTGAAATGGCCCACCACTGGGGCGTGCCGACCCTGGCAGGCGTTTTTGGCACTGATGGGCAGGTTCCCGGCTGGCAAAGCGCCGCAGAAGCAGCTGCCTCCTTGATGTTGTGCGCGCTTGCCGGCGCTGAGACCGGCTCTGGATTGGGGCTGGTAGAATCCTGTACTCTGCTTTATCCTGAAGCGGTCGTGCTAGACAATGACGTGTACCAGCGCGTTCGCCGCGAAGTAGAAAGCCTGGATACCAGTAAGGAGGCGCTGGCGCTGGACGTAATCAAAGAAGTGGGACCGCGCGGTCTGTTCCTGAAGCACCGCCATACACGCGATCACTTGCGCGAACGCACTTTTTCAGGTTTGACCACCCAGCCGAATCCGGCCGGGGGAAAAATGGATCCAGTCGAAGTTGCGCGCGGAGTGGTGGATGCTCTCATCGCCAACCACTACCCGCAACCCCTCGAAAATTCCAAGCAAACGGAACTGACCCGCATCCTGGAAACCGCTGATCGGGAGATTGGAGCCGCCCCATGAAAGAGACACCACTCCCTTCAGGAATGGGCTGTAATTTCAATTTGCATCTCCTGGGCTAGAGCTGTTGGCGGATGCAAATCAACCGCTACCCGGCCAACTCCCTGGAGCAAACCCATGCGAGTGATGGTTTCGTTTTGACGAAAGTTGGTCTTATTGAAAGAGAAAGGATGCAAGGGTTTCAGTATGGAAACCACCCTGCGAGTTCTATCAAATCACGAGATCGAACAGGTCCACGAGCGAACATTGTCTTTACTTGCCACAACCGGCGTCCGGGTGGACACAGCGCGCGGTCGTAAAATCCTTAAAAAAGCTGGAGCAAATGTAGATCAAAAAACCCATATTGTGCGCTTCCCGCGCTCACTGGTAGAGGAATGCCTGCGATTGGCGCCGGACAACTTTACCCTGGGAGCACGTCGGCCCGATTGGAAGTTCAAAGTAAATCATAATGAGTGCACCCTGCTGGCCGATGGGGCAGCAGTTCACGTGATGGACAGCTTAAGTGGGGAGCGCCATGCGGCTACTTTCGACGATTGGCTGACCGCTACACGCCTTATCGACGCACTTGACGAGGTCGGTGTGTACTGGGCGATGGTCGAACCGACTTTTTTCCAGAAGTCGATAGCTGACTTTGTGCGCTACTGGCGAGAAATGATCACTAACTTTTCCAAACACCTGCAGGATTGCTCGTACACCGTGGAAGAGTCACGCTGGATGTTGGAGGTACTGGGGACAGTCTTTGGAACCAAGGAAGAGATCAGGAAGCTAAATCCGTTCTCTTTCCTGCTTACGCCAGTCTCGCCTCTGGTGATCGAAGCCGAACATACCGACGCCTACCTGGAAACTCTCGATTGGGGCATCCCGGTTGCCATTATGCCCATGCCACTCATGGGCGGAACCTCTCCGGGCAGTCTGATCTCCACCATCTTGCTCGCCAATTGCGAAACCCTGGCCATGTTATGCCTGGTCCAGGCGGCGGCTCCCGGCACCCCCACCATCTACGCGGCAGCGCCTGCGTTGATGGATCCGCTCACCGGCCGCTTCACAGGTTCCGAAGTGGAGCACGGCCTGCTGGGCGCTGCCGTGACGGAAATTGCCCGTTACTATAAGTTGCCCGCAGAATCGTCTGCCGGTAGCTCCGGGCATTACATTCCTGGTATCCGCACCGGTTACGAGCGCGCTTTGAATTGGGCCATGACCAGCCTGTCCTGGCCCGATCTGCTCGTCGGGCCAGGACAGCTTGCCGGCTCCATGGTCCTGAGCCTGGAGCAATTGATGATCGATGTGGAAATCTTCCGGCGTTGCGACCGCCTTTCCTCTGGAATCGATACCAGCGCGAAACAATGGCTGGAAGTAGATCTGGCGGCAGTGGGTCATGGAGGTAATTTCCTCGCACGACGCTCCACGCGCGATGGGTTACGCAGTGGAGAGGTGTACGTCAGTGACTTTGACACGCGCGAGACGTATGAGGCCTGGTCCGCCTCCGGCAAGCCATCCCTCCTGGATGACCTGCAAGACCTGATCAGAGAGACACTCGAAACACATGAACCTTTCCCACTGGATGAAGACACCGAACGCGAGTTGCTCGCGATCGAAGCACGGGCCCGAAAAGGCGCGGCAGCCAAGCTGCCAAGAGGTTAAGCCATGTTCTTTCAAAGCCAATTGCTGTCCGAAGCCGAAAAAGAACAAGTTCACCATGAGTCCTTGCGAATCCTGGCGCAGGCCGGGGTGCGCTTCTATAGTGAAAAAGCATTGCAACTATTAACGCGCAATGACGCCCGGGTGGATTTCGAAACCAAAACCGCTTACCTATCGGCTGAACTCTGCGACCAGGCCTTACAGACTTGCCCAAAAGCATTCATTCTCGGCGCCCGTAACCCGGATTTTGATTACCCCCTACCTTCTCCGGTTTCGCGCTACGCAATGGATGGCACTGCCGCCTTCGCCCAGGATTTTGAAACCGGCAAAAGGCGTTATGGTAGGGACCAGGACAACGAATTTGCACAGCGCATCTTCCAACACATGGATCTGGGTGTCATGTCCTGGCCGGCAGTCTCTGCCGAAGACCAGCCCTCCCATTCAAGACCGCTGTATGAATGGTTCAGTATGCTGAAATACTGCTCGAAGCACGGTCAACATGAGCTGCACCGTGCCGAGCAAGCCCCCTTTCTGGCAGAGGCTTTGATTGCTGTCATGGGCAGCGAAGATGAAGTCCGGGCACGGCATGCCTATTCCTTCATTTATTGCCCAGTTGCGCCTCTCGTACATGATGGGCCAATGATGGATGCGTATTTTGAGTTGGGAAGCCTAGACGTCCCCATTATGCTCCTACCCATGCCCGTCACCGGGTCAACCGGTCCCGCAAGCCTGTTCGGGAACATCTGTCTGGCCAATGCCGAGGCGCTTTCCTCTATCGTAGTGTTTCAGCTGGCCCACCCCGGCAGACCCCTGATCTACAGCAGCGCAACCGGTTCGATGGACTTGCGCAACGGCGCCTTCCTGGGAGGGACACCCGAGATGGGGCTGATGTCGGCGGCGTTGGTCGAGATGGGTCGCTTCTACGACTTACCGGCTACTTCCGCCGGTTGCACAGCCGACGCGCGACAGTTCGGTCCGGATGCCGTATTGGAGAAATTGCTGACAAGTTTGCCACCCGTACTGGTCGGTTCGGATGTGTTGGTCGGGTACGGGTTGGTGGAAAGCGACCAGTTACTTGTCCTGGAACAGATTGTGGTGGACAATGAGATCGGCCATTTTTGCGAGCGCATCTTCCAGGGTGTGAATACCGATCAAGACCGCGTCTTGACCGATGATATCGTCAAAGTAGGTCCGGCCGGAAACTTCCTGGCACAAAAATCCACCCGGAACCTGGCTCGCAGTGGGGAGACCTTCCTGTCTGGTTTACTTGACCGCCACACGTTAGAACAATGGTTAGAATTAGGTAAACCTGATCTGTATTCGAATGCACGGGTGAAAGTGGAGGAGATTCTGGCTTCTCCGCCAGCGGACCCTCTTCCAGAGGCGGTCAATGGAATACTGGATGAAATTCTGGTGAAAGCCAATCGTGAACTCAAAGAATAAAAGCTTGAAAAAGGAGCAGACCATGTCAGAAGAACTCTACAAACAGATGTCGCAAAGCATCAT
>CAZULT010000004.1:0-94615 GCA_964621295.1 uncultured Anaerolineaceae bacterium
CAAAACTGACGCCTATCGAATTCAGGCGCCAGTTTGTATAATTTGCTTTGAGAGGCTTTTTATTTTTGTGTCCACCTATTGGGGTGCATTCCAAAATCGGGGGCTTTGTTTTCTAGTGAACCTTTTCAGGATGGCTTTGATACCATGCTACCGTTTCCTTTATCGCCTCCCGCATGGGCGTGGCTTCCATCCCGAAAGTTTTTTCAAATTTGCTCGAGTCAACAATGAAAGGTTCCTCGAATTCGTACATCATCTCAACCGTCTCTTTGGCTTCGGGAACGAATAGGCCACCGAGCGCTATCATGACCTTTCCCATGCCGCTCATCTTCGGTTCCACGCCTGCCACTTCGGCAAACATGCGGATCAGTTCGCCCTGCGTGATCTGAGGTTTATCGTTGGGCACATGCCAGGCCTGCCCATCGGCTTTGTCGTTTTCACCCAGGATCACCATAGCCACCCCGAAATCCCGAGTGAAGGTGTGGGTATGTGGCAGGTCGAGACTACCGGTGGCCTGGGCGGCTTTGCCCTGTAATAGTGGGTAAAACACACGCCCACCCATCGTGGAATTGATTCCCCACGGACCGAAGAAATCCGAGCCGCGCGCGATGGCCACGCGTAATTTTCCTGCGGCGTGTGCAGCCAGAGCCGCTCGGCTCATCTCCGAGCGGGTCTGGCCTTTACGGGTGTGGGCGTTGTGCGGCATGTCTTCGGTCATTGGGACACCATTTGTAGGACCGTACATGTACAGGTTTTCCACCAGAACCAGTTTAACCTTGCCCCCCGTCATCCCGTCGAGGATGGCAGCCTGCAAGGGCGGAAATTTCTCGGGCCACTCGAAATATCTTGGTTGGGCGCATTGATAAGCCACTTGCGCCCCTTGCATCAATTCGCGAACTTTTACAGAATCATACAGATCAGCGGCCACGATTTCCACCCCTTTGGGAAGCTCATCCATTCCACCTGAACGGTTCACCATGCAAACGGATTCGCCACGCCGGGTGAGTTCTTCTGCAATGGCTCGCCCGATGGCGCCAGTACCCAGAATAACATGTTTCTTAGACATTCTATCTCCTAAGGTTTTTGTTTTCATCGGGGGCTCAGCCCCCGGTAGAGTGTTAAAGATGACTATCCTGTGAAAATTACCTTTTCACCGTATTTGTTTAAAGCGGCTCGCCGTAATCGGCACAGGGCTTTGAAGGTTTTATTTTACTCTTGGATAATATGGGCATTTCCTTTACTTCGATACGGCTGCAAGTTCATCAGTGTTTTCCGCGCTGAGCCGCATGCGAGCTGTTTCGCGGCGGTCGATCGCTTGGACGTGTTCCATGGCTGCAGCCAGACCAAATCGGGGCATGTTGCCGTACACACTCTCGAACTGATCCGGGTTAATGGTATAAGTCTCGTGCCAGATGCCCACGCTGCCATCTGCGCCAACGGCCTGGTTGAAGCGCTTCCAGGCCTTTAAATGAGGATCCGAAGGCTGGCGGGCGAACTGCTCGAGTTCATCGAAGGAACGCCAGTACTGGATCAGGATTGGGCCGTTGAAATTCCAGAAGAATTCTGCATGCAGGAAGCCCTTTTCAGGACTTGTAAATAACGTGCTCAGCATCGGTCCCATGGCTGAGGCAACGGGCACCCATTTATCAAAGCGCCACCATTTGTTGACGCGCATTCCTATTAGGAATACCACGAAGGGTTGCTCTGTGTTTGCCGTATACCGGCCATTGAAGATCTTTGTCATTTCAATTACCTAATAATGAATTCTACAATTTTGGAAACAGTAGGCCTGTTTTCTGCTGGTATGCCTCGAATTCAGTGTATCTGGAGAGCGACTTATCCTTAGCAAGCATGTTTCTCACGAAGAAGCCAAGGATCCAACCACCCAGAATGACAAATGGAAGCCAGTGCATCGACATGATTGCATAGGAGCTGTAGATCAGTATCTCACCAAGGTAGTTGGGATTCCGCGTGCGGCTGAAAAGCCCTTCCGTGATTAAGACTTTGCGCGCTTGCAGGGTGTAATACTTCTGCGCATCACTCACGAAGTGCAGAAAGACCCCCATAGTGTACAAGAACAAGATGACACCAATCAGGAAAGGTGGGAGCACAATATGCCTGCTTACAAGCAGGTAGGGCGCGGCGTAATACCCGGCCAGAGGCAGGAAGATGAAGAAAGTTCCTATAAGGAGAGGTTGCTCTTCTTTGAACCTTTTATCAGCGAAGAGAGCGTCTTTGACCAGCCAGAGAATGGTGTAGGTTCCATGTATGGCCAGATAAATGAATGCCTCCACCGACCAATTGTTGAAATACCACATAAACCCTAAAACAATCGGTGTTACCAGGATCTTGTGGATGTTGATATACGTTGCTATTTTCATACTGTTTCCTTATTTCAGATATTGGTAGAGGTATAGGGTTTGTTCTTCAGGCTTCTTTGCGCGCCATGGGTTTTGGCTTGTTGTCTCCAACCAACCAATCCCAAAACCTGATAGAGCCATACAGGGATGAACGGCTTGGCCAGCAGGTCCTGTGCCGCCTCTGGAATCGCAGCCCCAGATGCCAGCGCATCGGCCGCCAGGTTGAGTGCCTGCTTGAGTGGCATCGCACGTCCATCCAATTCGCTCAGCGGGTTGCCATGCACCATGCCCTCGCCCCCGCCCAACGCCAGGGATCCGGCCCACAAAAAGCCTGCCTGCCGCGCAAAAGTGACGCAATTCGCCAGGGCCGTGGCGGTATGCCTTGCTTCAGGGAAACCGCAGTTTGCGATGGCTGCGAAGAGCTGGTGGGTTGTGCGACCGTTCCGGTGCGTTTCGATCCGTTCCAGCGCTTCAATGACCGGGCCTGGCAGGGTGTCTACATACAACGGGAATGCAAGTAGAACCAAGTCTGATGCATCAACCGTATCCAGCATTGCCTTCATCTTCTCCGGCGAGCGCAATACGGTGTACAGGTAGATCGTTTCGTTCTGGATGTCTAGTGCGTTCAAACGCTGGAAAAGGTAAGAGCCAAGTGAATTGGAAGTGCTCTTGCGTGTACGCGGGCTGCCCACAAGCAACAGCGCGCGTCGGATCTCGGTCTCCCCATAGGCCAGCACGCTGGTTTCGGGAAGTTGCACTACCTGTGGCTTTTCGCCTTTGCGGATGTCGTTCAGCCAATTCTGTACAGCACCCTGAATCTCCCCGTCCGTTTGACTTGCCAACACCACTCCTGTCACCATACTTTTGGCGTAATAATTAAAGGAGTTGCGCCGGGCCAGGTGACGAAAAACGGTCTCCGCCTTTTCATCCTTCTCCTGCGACCAGCCGACGGCTAGGAAGTCAGGATACTTTTGATAGCGTTTCTGATGGTGGGTTTCTCCATTGACCTGTGTAAAAAAGGGCGAAATATTCTGAATCTGGTGGTCCACTGCCTTCTTCAAGATTGAGGAATACCCCCCGAAGGTGATTGGGGTCAAGTAGACCATCAAATCGCTGTTGGCGATAGATGCGGCGATCTTGCGATTGTCGTCATCGGTGTTGCACATCCCTGGGTTGCGGATCCAGCAGAAGAAGTCGCCCGCACAGTTTCCAATTTTTTTGGTGCGCAAGAGAATATGGTCCACCTCCCAGCCTTGTAGTTGCAGGTTTGCCATCAGCGCTGCAAGCACACGATCGCCGGTACTATCGTTTTCGTTAGAACCATCCAGAACAACTGCTTTCATGTTACCTCCTTTCATTTCACATTTCGTTTAATCTTCTATGAATCTTGCAATAATTACTGTTTGATGAACTGCCGTTTGAGCGATTCCATCTCGTACATGTAGAGAGCGTTGCCATCTGAACCGAAGGGTGGCAGGTTGCCCGCAATTTCGAGAGAGACGATGCCGTGTACATGGGCCCATATCAGCACTGCTACGGACAGACTCAAAGGTTCGGCTTTGCCGCCATAGTCTTTCCATGCCTCAAAACTGATTTTATATTCCTGTGTGACTTCGGGAAAATCGGGCGCATTGAGTTTGCCAGCTGCACGCAAGCCCTCGATCACGCTGACCAGGGCGCTCAACGAACGTGCTGCAGATGGCTGCACTTTCTCGAGAGGCGCTTTGTAGCCAGGGATGGGCGTGCCGAAGATCAATTGATAGCGCTGTGGGTATGTCAAGGCCCAGTTGCGGTATGCCAATCCGGTTGCCAGCAATCGTTTGGAAAGGTCCTCCGCCGGGACGGCGTCCCGGGCCTCGATCTGCCAATCACCGAAGGAAGTGTACGCATCGATGATCAATGCAGTGACAAGCGCATCGCGATCGTGAAAATAATTGTAGATGGCCGGAGCGGTGATGCCCAGTTCGCGGGCAATGGCGCGCAAAGATAGGGAGGCGGCTCCGCTTCTGGCGATTTGCCCCCAGGCGGTATCTTTAATAGCTTCTTCAAGATTTGGGTGCTGTTCGGTGCGTCTTGGACGAGGAGACATGGAGTTCCCTAGAACTAAACACTGTATATTATTATGTAAATATACAGTGTTTAGTTATATTTGTCAAGCTGTTCTTGCAACTTTTCCAACCGCTCTCTTGTACTAGTTCATAAAGAAAGGAGTACTGATGTCTGACGTATCTGCCATTTTTGGCATTCTACTCACGCTTGGAATCGCCTTCCCTGGAATGCTGACCGCCTGGTGGACCCTCTTCCCCGGTGTTGTGGATCGGGCGTACCAGCGTCTGGAGGCAACACCCTGGAAAGCATTCTGGTTGGGGTTGGGAGTGGCAGTTTTAGTGGCTTTACCTATCCTGGTGCTTGCGGCCCTGCCGTTTGGTCCAGCTAAATTTATGGGTTGGTCGCTTCTGGCGGCCGTGCTGGCGGTGGCCGGAATCGGAGCGGCTGGTCTGGTGGCTAAGATGGCGATGGTGCTGGCGCAACGCTCGAACAACCTCTCCCCCGTGGGAGCGTTCGTGCGCGGAGCGGTCGCTCTGGAATTGGCAGCAGTTTTCCCAATCATCGGGTGGTTCATCATCATGCCGCTGGCATTGCTTGTGTCCCTGGGCGCCACGGCTTTTGCGCTCCTGAAGTGGGCGCCGCGCCCGAGGAGTGAAGCCTCCGCGACCGTACCAGCAGCCTCGCAGGCGTAATTCCCTTCCATGACCGTCTCTCGTCGCGATTTCCTGAAATTGGCTAGCTTGGTAGCTGGCAGCACCGCTCTTTCCTCCTGCACGCCGGCCTATGCGTACTTGGCGCGCCTGGGCCAACCAGATCTTTACCCCACAGCTTCTGGCGCGTTGAGCCAAGAGGAGTGGTTGCTGCTCGGGCGGCTAAGTTTTGGGCCGGCTCCCGCCGAACGCCTGCGCGTGGCTGAGATCGGCCTGTCGGCCTGGATCGAGGAGCAACTTGCACCGGACACGATCGATGATTCTACCTGTGAACTGCGTCTGCGTGAGTTTCGCACGTTGGGCCTTTCTGCCCAGGATCTGTTCGATCTCAGCGACAAGCTATTCGAAAACCAGGACCGGGAGCGTGTGCCGAATGAGTTGCGTCAAGCCACGCTTGTGCGCCAAGTTTTTTCGCGCCGGCAATTATACGAGCGCATGGTTGAGTTCTGGAGTGACCATTTCAATATCAGCGCAGAAAAAGGCGATTGTTTCTACTTAAAAACGGTTGATGACCGTGAAGTGGTCCGCGCACACGCGCTGGGACGCTTCCGCGAACTGGTTCAGGCCTCGGCACATTCGCCCGCCATGCTGGTTTATCTTGATAACCAGTCCAATAACCGGGAGGCTCCTAATGAGAATTATGCGCGCGAGTTAATGGAATTGCACACCCTGGGTGTGGAGGGTGGGTATACCCAGGAAGACGTCATGGAATTTGCACGCTGCCTGACAGGTTGGACGGTGAAGGAGCACTTCTGGCGCGGGGATTTCACCTTCAAGCCCGAATTGCACGACGATGGGGCCAAGACCGTATTGGGCATGTCAGTAGAACCGCAGGGTCAGTCCGAAGCGGAATCTGTGCTTGAACGCCTGGCTGCGCATCCCAGTGCAGCGATCTTCATCAGCCGCAAGCTTGCCCGGCATTTCATCAGTGATAACCCACCCGATGGCCTGGTTCAACGTACTGCCCAGGCCTTTACACACAGCGGTGGCGACATGCGTTCGGTGTTGCGAACCCTGTTGCTAGACGGCGCTGGTATGGTTGAACCCAAATTCAAACGGCCGGTCGATTTCATTGTATCCGCTTTGCGCCAACTTGATGCCCATACGGATGGCGGAAGTGGTCTTCAGGCCTTTTTTGGGCGCATGGGACAGCGGTATTTTGCATGGCCCACTCCCGATGGTTACCCGGAACGCTCAGAAGCTTGGCAGGGCAACCTGATGCCACGCTGGCAGTTTGCACTGGCACTGGCGCGGGATGAGATCAAAGGCACACGTGTGGATTTCCCTGCCATGCTCGAAACCAGCCATGCTCTGGATATTGAATCTGCTATCGACTGGGCAGCTCTGTGTTTACTAGGGACGCCATTAGCTGCGACGGCAAGGGGTGAGCTGTCTTCCGCTCTGCGCACCGCAGGAACTGGCGATACTCCTGAAACAATCCGGGTGGTCATTGCTGGTTTGTTAGCCTCCCCATATTTCCAGTGGCGGTGAATCCTTTTGATGAGATTTATAAAAAAACACGCATGGCAAGCCCTCCTGCTACCGGTAATGCTTGTGCTCGCCGGTCTGGTATGCCGGTGGGGCGATCAATCCGGTTCTGAAAGCTCGCCTATTCTCGTAGATTCGCTTCTTCATGACGGGTTAGAGTGCACCTACCTGATACACATGCCTACCTCCTACGATGATACCCATCAAATGCCTCTTGTGCTGGCTTTGCATGGTGGCGGCGGTACCGGAGCGAACATGATCGCGCTCACCGAAAATCTTAACAATTTAGCGGATGAGCAAGGTTTTCTGGTTGTCTATCCCGATGGCATCGAAAAACACTGGAACGACGAGCGTGAGCTATCGAACCGACGCGCGTTCACAGAGAATGTTGATGATGTGGGTTTCCTCAAGGCCTTGGTTGAGCGTATCTCACAGGACTACCAAATGGATCTCAAACGTATCTACGTAATGGGCATCTCCAACGGGGGGCAGATGTCTTACCGCTTGGCTTGCGAAAGCTCCACCATGTTTGCTGCGATCGCAGCGGTGGGCTCGTCCTTGTCAGAAGAGTTATATGGATCCTGCGCCCCCACACAGCCGGTATTGGTAATGAATGGTACCGATGATCCCCTTGTGTCCTGGCATGGTGGGACTATTCGGGTTGGTCGGCAGGAGTTCGGGCAGGCGATGTCGACTTTTGAAACGGTCAATTTTTGGGTCAAAGCCAACCAGTGTAATGCGCCTACGATCAACACTGAATTACCAGATAGCGATCCTGATGACGGCACTCGTGTGAGGCTGGATGTCTATGAAGGCTGCGCCTCAGGTTCGGCAGTGGAGTTTTTCACCATCGAAGATGGTGGGCACACCTGGCCAGGCGGCTTGCAATATCTTCCCGAGTGGCTTGTTGGAAAAATCAGCCGGGATGTAGATGCAAACCAGGTCATCTGGCAGTTTTTTAGCGAACATGCCAAGTCGGAATAAGTTAGCCATCAACCAAGAATTTGCTGGTTGCGGTTGCTCTCGGTTGGCGCACTCCTGTCAAAATAACTCAGCATGAAAGGAATTTCTATGCAACTTTCTTCTTACATACAGACGAAACCTTGGCTGCCGCGAATGGCTTTTGCGCCTGCACAATCATCCCCGCGTGGGGATGTGCTGTTGGTGGTTTTTCTGCGCGGTGCTGCCGACACGCTCAACATGGTTGTGCCACATGGCGAAGAAGCGTATTACCATCTGCGCCCCAGTCTGGGTATTGCACGGCCGGATGATTTTTCAGTCGAAGCGGGTAACCGCACCATCGACCTGGATGGTTTTTTTGGCCTGCATCCTGCATTGCGCCCGTTGCTACCAGCCTGGCAGGAAGGGCACCTGGCGATCGTGCATGCCTGCGGTGCGCCGGACGAATCCCGCTCGCATTTTAAGGCTATGGAATTGATGGAACGCGGGGTCGAGGACGAACGAGGCCCCGCTTCAGGCTGGATTGGGCGCCATCTGGCGTCGCTTGACACGGGCAATAACTCGCCCCTGCGCGCGATCGGGCTTGGAGATTTACCACAGCGCAGTCTCTATGGGGAGGTGCCTGTCTCAGCTTTGCGGTCTATCGCGGATTTTCACCTTGGCGGCGATGCGCTAGCCGTCAGGCAAATGCAGGCTGCCCTGACCTCATTGTACGCCAAAGATGAAACGCTTGGGATCCTTGGCCAGGATACACTTGATATTCTCGAGGTCCTACAAAAATTGGACCCCGCCTTTTCTTCGAAGGACTCCGTAGGGTATGGGCAGGATGATTTCTCGCGCGGTTTAAAGCAGGTGGCGATGTTGATGAAGGCAGAAGTAGGCCTGGAGGTTGCCGCAATCGATCTGGGAGGATGGGACACGCATTTCGCTCAGGGTACAACCGCGGGTTTGATGCCAAATCTGATGGACGTTCTAGCTGCCAGCCTGGCTGCATTTTACGAGGATATCCACAACTACCTGGCGTGCCTGTCTGTGGTTGTGATGACTGAGTTCGGCAGGCGCGCCTACGAAAATGCCAGTTTGGGAACAGACCACGGCCATGGAAGTATGATGCTATTACTGGGCGGTTATGTGAAGGGAGGCCGAGTGCACGGTGAATGGTCAGGGCTGGCAGATGGTCAGTTGTTCGGTCCGGGAGACCTGGCTGTGACAACCGATTACCGCGATGTGTTGGCCGAGCTCTGCTTGAAACGGTTGAAGAATAGTTCGGTAGATTCCATTTTTCCAGGGTATCGCTACAAAGCAGGCAATATCTTTGAACGATAAACCTGCTCATTCTTGCATGGAAATGTGAGACAACTCCGACAATTGACTTTTTTGCCCGAACCCTGTACACTAATCACATATCATTTGTGATTGTGGAGGAGAAATTATGCCTGGGCAGTATCAAATCACTTTGCGTTCCGGGCCGAATCCCGGCACTGTTTTTACCCTCGAAGGCGAACAATTTTCGATTGGGCGTGATTCATCGAATGAAATTTCCATCAATGATTCAGAAGTCTCGCGCCGCCATGCTCGACTGGCATTTCAAGGTGGAAAATTCGTCATCGAAGATTTGGGTTCTACCAATGGCACCTATGTCAACGGACAGCGCCTGACTGGGCAACGCGTGTTGAAATCAGGGGAAGTCATTTCCTTGGGCGAGAAAATTGAATTGGTCTACGAAGCTGTCGAAACAGACCCGGGAGCGACCATGGTTTCATCCCGAAAGGCACCGGCTGCACGTGCAGTTGCCTCTGCGCCCCCGCCGGCGCCGAAGGCCTTTTCCGGACAGGTACCAGCCAGTCCTGCAGAGGCTACCCCGGTCAAAAAAGCGGGCCCGCTTCCAATTGTGATTGCTGCAGGTGCGGTTGTGTTGATTTGTGCCTGTATCGCCTTTTTCTGGTACATCGATGCGAACTTCTTGTGGTGTACCTTCTTCCCCTTCCTGGGTGGCTGCTAAAAAGCCAGACGATATTTGCAAAGCCCCCGCAGTGTACTGCTGCAGGGGCTTTTCTTTTTTTACAAAGGGGAGGAATTTGCTGATAGGGTCCCATAGTATAATTTGGTTGAAACCCTTGGTGGAGGCGGTATGAGCAAACAGAATATTCGAGTATTGATTGCCAAACCGGGTCTGGACGGTCACGATCGCGGTGCAAAGGTAGTGGCGCGCGCCTTGCGCGATGCGGGCATGGAGGTCATTTATACCGGCCTGCGCCAAACGCCTGAAATGGTGGCTGAAGCGGCTCTACAGGAAGATGTGGATGTCGTAGGATTGTCAATTTTATCCGGCGCGCATATGGCGCTCGCACCAAAGGTTTTAGAGTTGCTTAAGGAGAATGGGCAGGATCAAGTTAAAGTATTCATCGGTGGCATTATCCCAGATGAGGATTTACCGCGATTGAAAGAGATGGGAGTCACCGGCGTATATGGCCCTGGTACTTCCACAGAAGAGATCATTCAGGAAGTCAAGGCGGCTGTGGAGTAGGCTGTGAACCTCATATGTTACTTTGGGAACTGGACCACAATAAGATAATATGGCCCTGATTGAAGATCTTCTCTCGGGGAATCGCCTGGTCCTGACCCGCCTGTTAACCCACGTCGAGAATGATACGCCTGACGGTCGCGCTGCATTGGCCGAACTCTTTCCCAATACGGGCCGAGCCCATTTGATCGGTGTGACTGGCGCGCCGGGCACGGGAAAGTCATCGTTAGTCAACCAGCTTGCCCGGCACTTTCGAGTGCAACAGGACCGGCGTGTTGCGGTCGTGGCGGTGGACCCCTCCAGCCCGTTTACCGGTGGAGCAGTGCTGGGCGACCGCGTGCGAATGCGCGATCTGGCTGGTGATCCCGGGGTGTTCATCCGCTCCATGGCTTCGCGCGGGTCTTTGGGTGGATTGGCACAGACTACTGCCGGAATGGTGCAGGTTTTTGACGCGGCAGGCTTTGATCTCATCATGATCGAAACGGTTGGTGCCGGCCAGGCGGAAGTGGATATTGCCCGTCTGGCGCATACCACTCTGGTGGTCGAGGCGCCGGGAATGGGCGATGACATCCAGGCTATCAAGGCGGGAATCCTGGAGATTGCCGACATCCTGGTTGTCAATAAGGCGGACCGCCCTGGTGTGGAGAACACACTCAAGGCCTTGAAGGGCGCGCTGGAATTAGCTCATCCTGTACGACATATCTTCCAGCATCATGGGCGGGCTGAGGTGGTAGAAGCCTCCGCCACATCCGCCAATGGTACTTGGTTTCCACCCATTCTCAAGACCGTGGCTACAGAAGGGACTGGTATTCCCGAAGTGGCTGAGGAAATCTTCCATCACGAGCAGCATCTCCGTCAAAGTGGGGAATGGGAAGTACGCGAACGGGGCAGGTTGGAGTCTGAGTTGGAGGTAATCTTGCAGGATACGTTGGTGGCGCGCTTTCTCGATCAAGTCCCGGATGTGCAGTATCAAGATATCCTGGATCAGGTCTTTCACCGTCGTCTTGCGCCCCTGGAGGCGGTTCAAAAGCTTTTGAATGGGAGGTCAAGCCAGGCATGATTCATGGGGAGCGGGTACGCCTGCGCGCCTTTGAGCGCGACGATGTGCCCAAGTTCTACGAGTGGGTTAACGACCCTGAAGTCACCTTCGGCCTGCAGCTTTACCTGCCGATGTCGACCCTGGACGAGGAAAAGTGGTTTGAAAGCGCCATGCAGCGTTCTGAGGAGACCAGACCACTGGCGGTTGAAATGCGCGATGGGAAACGCTGGCGCATGGTTGGAAATTGCGGTTTCTTAGACCTGGATTGGGTGGCCCGCTCAGCGGAAATTGGAATTATGATCGGTGATAAAGTGGCCTGGAATCAAGGTTTTGGTACAGAGGCGGTGCGGCTATTGTTGCGCCACGGCTTTCTTACTCTGAATCTTAACCGAATTGCGCTGAGGGTATACGAGGATAATAAGCGAGCGATCCGTTCATATGAAAAGGCAGGATTTGTGCTTGAAGGCAGTCTGCGCCAAGCGGTATATAAACATGGTAAGTACAAGGATGTATTACTCATGAGCATCTTGCGTGATGAATGGCGTGCGAGAAACGAGGAGGAGTGATGACCCATCACCAAAGTCACGAGATGAAAGTGTATGGGGATATCAAGTTGTATGCCGGGTCAGGTTCTCCTGAGTTGTCACAAAAGATATCGAATTATTTGGATAGCCCACTTTGCGGGCGCGATGTCATCGAGTTTCCGAACGAGAACCTGTTCATCAAACTGCACGGCAGCGTGCGCGGACAGGATGTGTATGTCATCCAGCAGACCGCCACCAATGTCCACCGCAACATTATGGAATTGCTCATCATGATTCAGACCCTGCGCCTGGATTCAGCTGCGCGCATCACGGCAGTAGTACCCTACTTGGCGTACGGCCGTTCTGACAAAAAGGACCAGCCGCGCGTGCCAATCACGGCGCGCCTCATGGCAGATATGATCGAAGTGGCCGGCGCAGATCGATATATGACGCTCGATCCACACGCTGGTCAAATCCAGGGTTTCTTCACGATCCCGGGAGATGTGCTGACCGCCTCACATATGATGTTGGAGTACATCAACGAAAACATCCGATCGAGCCTGAGGGACCCCGTAGTCGTAGCGGTTGACTTAGGATTTGCCAAGAAGGGCCGGAATTATGCCGCGGATTTAGATACGCCGATCGCATTCATCGAGAAGCGCCGGGTGGCCAACGATGCCACCGCAGAAGCACTGACATTGATCGGGAATGTGGAGAATCGTGATGTGATCATCGTCGACGATGAAGTAGACACAGGAGGCTCGATCTCGCAGGCGGTCCATCTTGTCAAAGACAAGGGCGCACGGGATGTGTACCTTGCGTTCATCCATGCGGTGCTTTCACGAAATGCGGCCGAAAGGATCAGCGATTTACCAGTCAAGCAGATCATCACCACGGACACGATTCCGATCACGCCAGACAGTATGAAGCATCTCGCAAAGAACACCACCATTTTGTCAGTTTCCGAATTGTTGGGAGAGGTGATTCGCCGCGCACATGAAGGCCGTAGCGTTGGCGAAATGTTCAATGAGTAGATCTCTGTAAAACCCCTTACCGGTTGGTAGTCGGTTTGGGAGGGCAATCAAAAAAGGAGTTTAGTATATGAAAGGCAATGACAAAATCATCAAAACCCTGAACGACCTTCTGGCTGACGAGTTGACCGCCATCAACCAGTATATGGTGCAATCCGAGATGTGTGCTAATTGGGGGTATGAAAAGCTGCATGAGGCTATTGAGGCACGCGCCATTTCTGAAATGAAACATGCCGAAAAACTGATTGCGCGCCTGCTTTTTTTGGAAGGCACACCAGTCGTGAGCAACCTGAACAAAATTCATATTGGAAATGATGTGGTAGCTCAACATAAGAATGACCGCGAAGCCGAACAAATGGCGATTCAGGCGTACAACCAGGCTATTGAACTTGCCGTGGAAGTCGGTGATAACGGTACGCGTGACTTGATGGAAGAGATCCTTGAGGACGAAGAAGAGCATATTGACTGGATCGAAGCCCAACTCGACCAGATCGCACAGATGGGCTTGCAGATCTATCTGGGAGAGCAGGTTTAGCCCACTCCTCCCTACAGGATGCATGTACCTGTCCTGCTATTTGACGCGATGCCTGAACTCCCTGAAGTCGAAACTATCGTTCGCAACCTTCGGCCCGAGTTGGTCGGTAAGTCTATCTTAGCTGCCGACCTGCTCTGGGCGAAAACTTTGGCCACTCCCGACCCGCTGGAATTCAAGAAACGAATTGTAGGGCAAGAGATCAGAGAATTGGGCCGTCGTGCGAAATACCTTTACTTGCAACTCTCCACGGACTATTTATTCGTGCACTTGCGCATGAGCGGAGATCTAACTGCCAGAAAGGGAAAGCCGTCTCCGCATAAGCATGACCGATTGATTTTGTTCCTTTCCGATGAAACAGTGGTGGTATTCAACGACATGCGCAAGTTTGGGCGCGTCTGGTTGGTATCTGAACCCGATCAAGTGGTAGCTCACTTGGGCCCAGAACCATTGAGTGAGGCTTTCACAGCTCCGCTTTTCTATCAAGCCTTGCAGGCAAGGCATCGCCAGTTGAAACCGTTGTTATTGGATCAGACCTTTTTGGCTGGCCTAGGCAATATTTACACTGACGAGGCTTTGCACAAGGCGCGTATCCACCCGCAAGCTTCGTCCGATTCTCTCAATCGAACGCAAGTGCAACGGTTGTGGAAGGCAATCCGTGCTATCTTAAAAGAAGGCATTCGCCGCAACGGATCCAGCATCGATTGGGTCTACCGTGGTGGAGAATTCCAGAACTATTTCCATGTCTACGATCGTAAAGGCCAACCCTGTTCGCAGTGTGGGACGGCAATTCAACGTATTGTAGTTGGCCAACGCGGGACGTACATTTGCCCAGCTTGCCAATCAAGGGAGTAACGGATATGGATCTCAATACGTATCTGCTTATCGGCATCGCCATCCTCAGCATGTTCTTTGGTTATTTCTTCGGCTTATTCGAAGGCCGTGGCCAGGGGTATAAAAAACGCCAGAAGGAAGAAGAGGAACTCGCGACAGATACCCCGGTGGAAGAAAATGAGTCTCAGGAGGACCTTCCCCCTTCCAAGCCGCCTGAAGCTCCAGCGCCTCCCGAGCAACCCAGCCTGATGCGACTCAGCCAAAACTCTGATGGACGCTTGCAACTTGACCTTGATGACGAACCCGTGCTTACTACTACGATCACTTCGAACCAGCGTAAACGATTGATAGCATTGCTGACTGCCGTGCGGCCCTGGGTGGAAGGAAAGCCATCGCCCCCTACCCCGCTGCCTCCAAAACCAGCGCCGGTCCAGCCAATGACAGCTATGTCTGAATCAACCTTCGAGCCGGCTTCACCTGCGCCGCCGCTTGCCGAGGTTCCAGCAGTGGATGAAATGCCAATCGCCCCGGAGAGTATCGTCAGCCAGATCGATTCTATTTTACAGTTAAGGATTGTTGGGACACCTCTTCAGCAAAAAGGCATCAAATTACAGGAATCGCCGGAAGGCGGCGTTCTGGTCTGGATAGGGTTAGAGAAATTCCAGTCTGTGGATGAAGTCCCGGATGAAGCTATCAAATCAGCTATTAGGGCAGCAATCGTCGAATGGGAAAATAAATTTACGCCAGGTTTGTAATGTAAACCAGCCGAGTGAGAGCTCAGCCCTGCTGATCTACCCCTCCTCATCTCCCGCTGTTTCGAGCCTGACTGTTATTACCGGGCAACCGATTGCCTCTGCGACCTCAGCGGTGACGTTCGGAGCGTACAACTTCCGTAGCCCATGTGCACTGTATGGAGAGCCCATACAAACCAGGTCATAATCCCCTTCGCGAATCTCTGTCACAATTTCTTCCACCACATTTCCCTGGCGTATCTTCAGGTTAGTTTTCAGGTTCATTTTGCGTGCCAGTTCCATGCCCCGGCGCAGGTTTTGGCCAAAGATGGTATCGGTATCCTCCAGGTGTTCCCAATTCTCTCGCACGGTGCGTGCTTTCGGATAATCCAATTCGATCAGTGGGACTACATGTAACAGCGTCACCGAGGCTCTGACTTGGCTGGCGATCTCCAAGCCCAATTCTTCGGCAGATTGCCCATATCCCAATCCGCCAAGGCTGACAAGGATATGCGAGGGAGGAATACAGGCGGAAGGCACATAGACAATCGGTCCGGTGATATCGGCCATCAGTTGATGAAAGGAGCGCCTCAGGAGCAGACGGCGTAGTGGTGGCCGCCCAAGGGGGGAGAGCACGGTCAGGAATTGTTTTTCGTTGGCCTTTTTGGGAATGATCTCCTCGGCGAGGCCTTCATAGATTTCCAATTTGTATACCAGTTGGTCTTCTTTAAAGAGTATGACTGCCTGGTTGAAAATCGCCTGCAGCGGGTACTGTTCCTCGTCAAAGTTTGGACGTTTCTTCGACTCATTGATCCCGATGAGTGTCACCGGTACGCCCATAGTCTTCCCCAGCCAGGCAGCATACTCGATTCCCGGCCAGGTGCCTTCAAAACCATTGGTTGCCACTAATAGTTCCGATCTCATCGCTTGCCCTTGCTCCTGCTCATCGGAATATCACCACACCCAGGATCCCCGCACCGAGCAGGACAAGCGGGGAGGGGACATTGAACCAGAAAGCTATCGCGCTCAGGGCTGCGATCAATAGGATGCGAGCCTGGGTGGTCTTGGTGCTCTCACTGCGGAAGATCTGCCAGGCGACCATCAGGATCAGCATGGCTACGGCAGGGCCTAATCCTTGGATGAACCCATCCATCCAGGCCTCGCCCTGCAAGCGCTGGATGGCGGCTGCCACAGCCAGCATGATCAGCGTTGGGGGTAGGATCGAGCCCAACAATGCGGCAAAGGTGCCTGGCAAACCGGCAGCAGCAAAGCCAACGAACATGGCCAGTTTCAGCGCTTCGCTGCCGGGCAGAAAGTTCGAAAAACCGACCGCTTCGATGAATTGCGCCTCGCTCATGATTTTTCCGACCGTTTCCTTGTATAGCAGGCCTATAGAAGCGGGTCCGGAGGTGGAGAGGATATTGGTCTTCAGGAACATCCAGAACAGGCGTCCCCATGTGGTGAGCTTGGAAGGTTTCATCGGAATAGAAAAATCCCGATTACGCCGGCGATCAACAGCACCAGCGGTGGTGGGGCGTTGAGCACCAACGCGGTCAGGCTGGCGCCGCCCAGTAGGAGCATTTGCCAGGTGATCGTTCCGCCTCCACTACCGAGGAAGACCTTCCAGGCCACAAATAGCATTAGCACCGAAACGGCGGGTGTCAGACCCTCCACAAAGCGTGTGACCCAGGCTTCGCGGCGCAGGCGGTGCAATATGGCCACCACACCGAACATAAGCAGAGTGGGGGGCAGCACAGAACCGACCAGCGCTACCAGCGCGCCCGAGATTCCGCCGGCTGCGTAGCCGACGAACATGGCAAGCTGCAAGGCGTCTGACCCAGGCAGCACGGACGAGAGTCCCACAGCCTGCACGAACTGCGCTTCGGTCATGATCACTCCGACGGCTTCCGTGTGTAACAACCCTACCGATGCCGGTCCGGACGTGCTCAACAAATTGACCTTGATGAACAACCAGAATAACTGCCAGAGCGCCTGCAAGTTAGAGTTCCTTGATCAGGTAGTGTTCTCCGCGGATGTACCCGCGGTCCAGATAGTACCGTCTTGTCCCCACTGCTGAAATGACCGCTATGCGCCGGAATCCGTGGGCGCAAGCGATGCGTTCCGCCTCTTCCAACAGTTGCGTGCCCAGTCCGGTATGCTGGGCGGCGCCTTGTTTTTCCAAGCCGACCGGCAGGGATTGTCCGTACACATGCACCTCACGGATCAGCGCCGCACCCTGCAGGTCTTGCAAGGCCGTGTCTGGTGCTGGCGTAGAAGGTAGCGAAAGCCGCACAAAACCGGTCAACCTGTCATCCGGGGTGTCATAGGACAGGAAATGCTCCTCCGCCGCCTCGGCTGTATAAACCAGATCGTGGAAGCGTAGCGCACCCGCCTCGATCGCCCTGCCGCGCACTTCCCGGCAGCGAATACACTGGCAGCGCGTGCCACGCCGTTTCATTTCTCGCTGCACGTCCTGTCGCAGAGAGGTGCGCCGGTTCCCCTCCACCACGTTGGTGGAAGGGATGTCGCGAATGACGCGGTTGACGCGACAGTAGCGCGGGATGGTAGCCTTGACGTCAGCGATTAGGAAGATCAACTCCTGTGTATTGTACGGCCTGAATTCGCCGCGTTGCCAGACCTCGTACAGTTCGGTATTCGCCAGTAACTGGTTGGGGTAGATCTTGATCTCGTCCGGACAGAATCCTTCCCATAGACGGATAAAATCGGCCCGGTCCGACTCGGGAGTGGCGCCCAGCAGGTTTGGCATCCAGTGCAGCACGATTTTAAAGCCGGCCGCTCGTAGCAAGGACACCGCCTGGCGCGTACTATTTACATTGTGCCCCCGTTTGTTCAACTCCAGGATATGGTCATCAAGACTCTGTGCGCCCATTTGTACCTTGGTGACGCCTAATCCCCGCAGCCAGCGAATCTCATCCAGGTCGATCTCGTCTGGGCGGGTCTCGATGACCAGACCGACGTTGCGGTGCGGCGCGCTTTCGTTGAGGGAATGGGCTTTGTCCAGTTCCTCAGGACTACAGTGTTCGGTACCACTCTTATCTCCCCCATTTTGTGCACTAGCATGTGGAGGTGGCATGGTTTCATTCAACGCGTCAAAGCACCTCTTCACGAACCAGGTTTGGTACTCCCGGCGGTATGACGACCAGGTGCCGCCCAGAATGAGCAGTTCGACCTTGTCGGTTGGGTGTCCGACCGCCTCCAACGCCTCCAGGCGGGAGCGCACCTGGTCGTACGGATCGAAGTCGTGTTCCAAACCACGCATAGCGCCCGGCTCGTCCGGCAGGTAGGATTTGGGCATGCGCACGTCAGTGGTGCAGAAGATGCACTTGCCGGGGCAGGGGTAGGGCTTGGTCAGCACCGTCACGGTTGTCACACCCGAGAGCGTGCGCACTGGCTTCAGGCGGATGCGCTCCAGCAGGCGCATGTCCTGGCGTAGCTCGCCTGCCTCCACCATCTGGTGGTAGGCTGCCACCAGGGCGTGCTTGCCCAGGTAGCCGCCGCCGGGCAGCGGGTGCCGCCGCAGGCCGTCCATGACCGGACGACCGCGCCGCACCTCTGCCAGCACCTGGCGTGCCAGATCCATTTTTTCAGGCGTAAGGGTGTGGGTTGCTTCCCAGTTGGTCTTCTTCGACACCGTCAATCCTTACTCTCGGAGGTCCCAGTCAGGTTCAACCGGATATCTTGCTTGATCCCATGGAGGTCCTTCTGACGGAACATCTCCGTGTGCAGGCCGCATTCGGTCTTACCGCGTCCAGCCCAACGCCCGGCGCGGTCGTCTTCACTCTGTTCCACTGCCTGCGTGCACGGGGCGCAGCCGATGCTACGAAAGCCTTTTTCGAGCAGCGGGTGGCTGGGCAGGTCTTGTGCGCGGATATAGCGCTCCACCTCCGCCTTGGTCCAATTCAACAAGGGGTTGATCTTCAACAGGCCGTTATCTTGCAGTTCCAGGATCTGCGCCTGGGCGCGCGTCTCTGTCTGTTCGCGGCGGATGCCGCTGATCCAGGCTTTCAGGTCTTTGGATGCCTTCTGCATGGGCTGTACCTTGTGGATGTAGCAGCACAGATCCGGGTCGTCCAGGGGCAGGGTGCGTACGTTCTGGCGTACGAGCACGTCCCAGCGTGAATCGCGGTACAGGTCGAGCACGTTCAAAAGCCACTCGCCAGCGACCCTCTCGCGGAAGATGAGTGTGTCCCAAAAATGGTAGCCCGTATCCAGGAAGAAGATCAGCAGGTCATGTCGGATGCGAGTGGCCATATGCAGTAGTGGCATGGAATGCGTCTGGAACGACGAACTCATCGCGACCTGCGGCCAGAATGCCTCGATGGCCCAAGTCAGGATCTCTTGCGGGGTCTTGCTTTCGAAATCGTCCGAAAGCTGCGCAATGCGCTTCTTCGTCAGCATGAGAAAAAATTATAACCCGATATAATTGGCTTGTGAAAGCGCACATTGCTGAACGGCTGATTGCCCTGAACTGCCAGTTCTATACCGACTTTGGCGAGCCCTTTTCCGCCACACGTGGGCGCCTACAACCCGGTGTGCAGCGGGTTCTGGATACGCTGGAGGGGAACGAAGCTATCCTCGACCTGGGTTGCGGGAACGGCGAACTGGCGCGCGCGCTGGCGCGGGGTGGCCATCGCGGCGCGTACCTCGGCCTGGATTTCAGCCGGTCGATGCTTTCAGCGACTACTTCTCTGCAAGGGTTTGCGGCTGAGTTCAGGGAAGTCGACCTTATCAAGCTTTCAGCTTTCAGTGATCAGCTTTCAGAGGATGGGGGCTGGTCGCTGGTAGCCGCTTTTGCGGTGCTGCACCACATCCCCGACCATAGCCTGCGTCTGGACATACTGAAAGCGATTAACGAGCTTCTGGCTCCCGGCGGGCGCTTCGTGCACTCCAATTGGCAGTTCCTGAACAGCGCGCGGCTGCGCAAGAGGGTGCAGCCCTGGGAGGCGGCTGATCTGGCGGAGGCAGACGTCGACCTGGGCGACTATCTGCTGGATTGGCGCTCCGGCGGGACGGGCCTGCGTTACGTGCACCACTTCAGCGAAGGTGAGCTGGCGGAATTGGCGGATTCCAGCGGGTTCAGGGTGGTGGATAGCTTCTATTCGGACGGCAGGGAGGGGAACCTAGCGCTATACCAGGAATGGGCATCGGAATAAGGATTCTGGAATCTTATACAATCTCCAAGATTTCTTCACAAAATATTTACACAGACATGCTATGATCGTTGTCACAGAATGAGAAGGAGTCACACAATGAGTAAAACTTGGAAATGGATCCTTGGGATCGTTATCGTAATCATAGTGGTAGCCGCGCTGGGCTTCGTAGCCTGGAATGTCTACGGATTCTCGCACTGGACCGGGCATATGAGCGCTTATGAACGTGCCCGATCTCCAATGATGGAAGGGTTCGAGCATGGGGACAAGAATGGGCCCCGGCTTCCTGCCGACAACTGGCATGGACCCATGATGGGCGGGTATGACCGCTTCCACAGCCCAATGATGGGTGGCTATGGCTTTATACCCCTGCCCTTCCTGATCTTCGGCGGGCTGTTGCGACTGGTCGTCCCGCTGGGTGTGCTGGCGCTGGTAGCCTACTTCGCCTACAAAAAGGGCAAGAAGGATGGCGCGCTGGAGTTGCAGGCTGCAGGACCCTCGGCACCTGTCGAGGTTCCTAAACGCGGACGTAAAGTCGCTTAACGCAGCGTTTCTGTGCACAAATTGCTTCAAAAGAGGTTCCGGATAAGTCGAAGGAGCCTCTTTTGATTTCGGACAATTATGGTACAATTTACTTAGAACATACATTCTGTCTGGCGGCCAAACGGAGGTGGTAATGAACAAGAAGACCCTGGTATTTATAGGCACCAGCAAAGGCGCATTCGTGTTCAGCAGTGATGCGGCTCGAAAGAAGTGGCAGGTCAGCGATTTGTACTTCAAGAGTTGGAACGTGATGCATATGCAGATGGACGCGCGCGACCAGCGGCTGCATGCGGCAGTGAACCATATTGTGTATGGTCCGACCACCCATTACTCGGATGATTTTGGAAGAACATGGACGCAGGCCAAGCAGGTTCCCGCCCTCACGCGGCCTTCGAAATCCGGGCGGCCAGCCAGCACGGTGGAGGAAGCATTCCGGTCAGGGTCAGAAGAGAGTTTCAAGAATACTCCTGAGACAATGATCAGGGTATGGAATATCACCCCGGGGCGCCCCGGCGAACCAGATCTCCTGTATGCCGGGGCCCAGCCTGCTTCGCTGTTCGTTTCCAAAGATCGCGGCGAGACATGGACATTGAACGAGGCGCTCTACGACCATCCGCACCGTGGCAATTGGAACCCCGGCAACGGGGGCCTTTGCCTGCATACGATTGTATTGGATCCAACAGATATGAAAAGGATGTTTGTCGCAGTCTCTGCGGCGGGTTGTTACCGCACGGATGACGGCGGGCAGACCTGGTTGCCCTACAATAAAAATGTACGCGCCGATTTCATGCCAAACAATTTCCCTGAATATGGCCAGTGCGTGCATAAGATGGTGATGCACCCATCCAAACCCAATGTCTTGTATCAGCAAAATCATTGCGGCGTGTATCGCAGTGATAACGCAGGCGAAGAGTGGATCGATATTGGCGAAGGCAAATTGCCTTCCCGATTTGGCTTTCCGGTCGCCGTTCATCCCATGGATCCGCGGACGGTCTACCTGGTTTTAGCGGAAAGCGACGAATATCGCATGAGCGTGGATGGCAGGTTCGCCGTCTGGCGTAGCCGTGATGAAGGGGAAACCTGGCGGCGTTTGACGGATGGCCTGCCCGAAAAGGCCCACCTGGTTGTACTGCGTGAAGCCATGGCTATCGACTCGTTCGAAGATGCAGGCGTGTACGTCGGCACCAACACCGGGCAATTGTTTTATAGCCGCGATTCCGGGGATCGCTGGGAGTTGCTGGCCGATTTCCTGCCGCCGATCTATTCAGTCGAAGCAGCGGTGGTTGAAGAGTAGCTAAAAGAGACAGTTATTTGCAGATGACTGTCTCTTCGTTTCTCGTAAAGCATTGCTTATGCCGTATGGAAGGCCTTGCGAATCCTAATGGTCTCGCGCCTACTCCTGCATGGTTTCGGCCGCAGCGGGATTCGTTTTTAGCTTCGTGTTCAAGATGCCGATAAAGAAACTTGCAAAAAAGGTTTGAAAGCCCAAGGTGAACAAGACGGCTCCGGGTATGACCCAGCGCATGGAAAAGGAGGGGTCAATATCTCCGAACAGGTTCTGACTCCAATAGATTAACGCACCAAGTGAACTCGCCAGTCCAAGCAGGATCATGAGCACGCTGATCAGCAGTCCTTTTTCGAGTCCAATGCGCTTGATCAGGGTATCTGCCAGCGCATCCCGGGGAAGCAAGTTTGAGTTCACCCCAAACACGTATGAGAAGATGGAAAAGATGATGGATTGCACACCGACAATGATCAAAAGGCAGGCGTACAGCAGGGTATCGATGTCCAGCTTGATGGTCCCGATCGTCAACGGGCCGGGCAGCAGCAGGCCGGACGCAAAGATACCGAGGATGGTTAGAAAGATGCCTGGGTACAGGAACAACCAGCGTGGACTGTATAGCAGCAGGAACTTCAGATGCCTCCACCCATCTGACCAGGTGCGCAGGTGGGGCGCGCGGGTGCGCCCATCCGGGTATAACGAGGTGGGCACTTCGCTGATTTTCAAGCCCTGCAGGGTGGCTTTGACGACCATTTCACTGGCAAACTCCATACCGGTGGTTTGCAGGTTCAACGAAAGGATGGCCTGTTTCTTGAATCCCCGCAGCCCACAATGAAAATCTCCTACAGAACTTTGAAAGAACAGCCTGGCAAGCCAACTCAACAAGGGATTTCCCAGGTAGCGGTGCAAGAATGGCATTGCGCCCGGTAGTATCCCGCCTTTGAAACGGTTTCCCACGACCAGGTCTGCACCTGCCGTGAGCGCCTCGACGAAGGATTCCAGGTTGGTAAAGTCGTAGCTATCGTCTGCATCCCCCATGATGATGTATTTAAACTGTGCAGCCTCAATGCCCCCCATAAGCGCACTACCGTAGCCCTTCACGGGCACGTCCACGACTCTGGCTCCCGCATTCCTGGCGATAGATTGGGATCCATCGGTGCTGCCGTTGTCTGCGACGACGATTTCGCCGTTAATCCCATGGCTTTCCATGAAAACTTTGGCTTTATGAATGCAGGTATCCAATGTCTCGGCTTCGTTGAGGCACGGCATCAAGATCGTCAACCCGGGGATATGTTCCATGTCGCAGGAGTATTTTAACAGATAACCCGCAGGACAACTGGCGTATTCACGCCACGCGGAATGGCGCTGGGCGCCCGAAAGCCATATGATATACTCCAAAAATCCTTTTCATGTCCACAAATGGTTTATCCGGAGTCCAAGCCTTGAAAGGAAGGAATCCCTTAGATTTCTTCAATCTGCGTCATCTGCACGGGGGGGAGATCTACCTGTTGGTTGTCCTGCTCGTCTTTGGAATCAGCGTGTGTTTTTTTCTCCCGGTAGGCGGGGGGTATGATGAAGAACAACATCTCATGCGGGTATGGGAGATGTCTTCCTTTACGTTCTTGCCCAATGAAAAACTGGGGAATGAAATGCCTTTCCCACGCATTTTTTGGGACATGTCGTATCGAAGAGAATTCATCGTACGGGCGGTACCGCCGGATTTTCGAGAGACTTACGCGAAGCTCTCGCTGGATGCGCAAGACTACATGTACAGCATCAAAACCCGATCTGTTTATGCGCCGCCGCTCTTGCTGCCCCAGGCGCTGGTCATGCGTTACCTGGGGCGCAGCCTTCAATGGCCGGCGCTGACGGTCTACTATGCCTGTCGCTTGATCGGGCTCTTTTGTTATGCATTCCTGGCCTGGTTGGCGGTCCGCCTTGTCCCCTTTGGAAAGTGGGTCATGGCCATCCTGGCCAGCTCCCCTGTCGCCATTCTTCAGGCTGCCACCATCTCTCCAGACTCGATCTCGAATGGGATTGCGTTGCTCTTCATCGGCGGTTCCCTGGCATTGGCAGCCAGACCAAAATATCAATGGAAACATTGGCTATGGCTTTGTTTGCTTTTCCTGATCCTGTTCTGGGGGAAAATCAATATTTTATCGCTGGCTCTGCTCCCGTTCGTGATCATGCGCCCCTCTCGTTTTCAGATGCGCTTCGGTTACGTCCTTTTGCTTGGGGTGGCCATCAGCCTGTTTCTGGTGGAAGTGCTCGGCTGGAATCTGATCGCATATTCTCGATACTATGACGCTCTCGAAGGAGCAGACCCGCTTGGACAGGTCCGATTCATCCTGGGGGACCCCCTTGGGTTCATCGGTATTCTTGGCTCAAGTGTCTGGGTGAACCTGCTGGACCTATTGTATGCCGGGACTGCGATCTATCCTTTTGGGTACTGGCCGGTGCCGATCTGGGTCTATCTGCTTTATTTTGCCGGCCTGCTTGCGGCATTGTTGCTTGGCGGCTCGTCCAGCAGGCCGGATGCCCGCACACGCATCGGGTTAGGGATCGTTTTTATTGCGACGTACCTGGGAACGTTTGCCTCCCTTTACTTGTCTTACACGCCCGTGGGGAGCGAGTCGGTCCAGGGCGTTCAGGGCAGGTACCTCACGGCCCTGATGCCGCTGCTGTTCCTGGCCTTGGCCAGGCTGCCGGTGCCCAAGGGCGTGCGCCTCCCCGCGTTCGTTCCGGTAGCCCTGGTGGGGGCAGGCGTGGCGATGTACACGGCCGGCATGTATCTTTCCTACCATGTCACCTGCGGCTCCCAGTATTACCAACCCGGGCTGTGCTATCAACCCAACTACAAGAACTGGGCGCCTGATGAGCTCAATTCCGAACCGATTTCGCAGGGGCTGTCCCTCACTCAGGAGATCGTGTCTGAATGCGGTGGGATGACAGAATTGCGCGTCCTGATGGATGCGACTGGCGCTGACCCTGAAGGTAGTACCGAGTTGGTTCTCAGGGATTTCGGGCGTGACAGTGTGATCTCCAGTGCAGTCGTTCGAAACCAGGATCTGCCTGTCGGGGGCTGGTTTGTGCTGGATTTTCCGCCGGTTCGAGAGTCGCTGGGCAGGCTCTATTTGCTGGAGGTCCATCACGTCTCAGGCGGTACTGGTCCGAGGCTGGCCTACTCTGTCCGGCCGGAATACCTCGAAGGGAAATTGCTCGAAAACGACCAGCCAGTCCTTAATGATCTTCTTTTTCAGGCCGGCTGCGTCGCAGGATGGGACGCCGTGAAAGAGCCGTGAAGCTCCCTTGCTGTGCAGTCCTTGGCGGTGTTCGAATGACCTGTGAAATAAATCCAAATGGATCAGAATAGAAGCCAGGCCCGCCCGGTCGCCTTTAGCGCTTCAACGTGCGGTACTTGACGCGGCGCGGGGTGAAGTCCACCCCATATTTCTCCCGCATGAAAGCTTCATAGTCCGACCAACTGCCCAGGAACAGGCGCGCCTGGCTGTCGCCTTCGAAGGCCAGGATGTGAGTGCAGATGCGGTCGAGGAACCAGCGGTCGTGGCTGACTATCACGGCCGTGCCGGCGAAGTTCTCGAGCGCGTCTTCCAGCGCCCGCAGCGTGTTGATGTCCAGGTCGTTGGTCGGTTCGTCGAGCAGCAGCACGTTGGCGCCTTCCGTCAGGGTCTTGGCCAGGTGCACTCGGTTGCGCTCGCCGCCGGAGAGCACGCCGACCTTCTTCTGCTGGTCGGAGCCATTGAAATTGAATGACGAGCAATAGGCGCGTGCATTGACCTTGCGATTACCCAGTTCGAGCAACTCCGCACCCTGCGAGATCTCTTCGTAGACGGTTTTTTCCGGGTCGAGCGTGCGGGACTGGTCGGCGTAGGCCCATGCCACGGTTTCACCGATCGTGATGGAGCCGCTATTGGGTTGCTCATCCCCGACGATCATCCTGATCAGGGTAGTCTTGCCCGCGCCATTGGGGCCGATCACGCCCACGATGGCTCCCGGGGGAATGGTAGCTGAAAAATCGTCCAGGATCAGGCGCTCTCCGAAGCTTTTCCTCACTTTGTCGAACTCGATAACCACCTCCCCCAGGCGCGGACCGGGCGGCAGGTAGATCTCCTGCTCGCCGCGGTAACGTTCCACTTCCTGCGAGAGCAGCCTTTCGTAGGCGTTGACGCGCGCCTGTCCTTTGGATTGACGCGCCTTAGGAGACATGCGGATCCACTCCAACTCGCGTTCGAGCGTCTTCTGGCGTTTAGATTCGGACTTCTCCTCCCGGCGCAGTTGCTCCTGCTTCTGTTCCAGCCAGGACGAGTAATTGCCCTTCCAGGGGATGCCGTAGCCGCGGTCGAGTTCCAGGATCCAGCCGGCCACATTGTCCAAGAAGTAGCGGTCGTGAGTCACGGCGATGACCGTGCCCTTGTAGTCGCGCAGGTGTTGCTCCAGCCAGGCCACGGACTCGGCATCCAGGTGGTTGGTGGGCTCGTCGAGCAGCAGGATATCGGGTTCGGTCAGCAGCAGGCGGGTGAGCGCCACGCGCCGCCGCTCGCCTCCGGAAAGCACCTTCACCGGCGTATCCCCTGGGGGACAGCGCAGTGCCTCCATGGCGAGTTCCAGGTGCGCATCCAGATTCCAGGCGTCGACCTTGTCGAGGGCCTCCTGTAATTTGGCCTGCTCAGCTACCAGCGCGTCGAAATCTGCATCAGGTTCGCTGAATTTGGCGTTGACCTGCTCGTAGCGCGCCAGCAGGTCCACGATGGGTTGGACGGCCTCGCGGATCACTTCGATGACGGTCCTGGACTCATCCAGCTGCGGCTCCTGCTCCAGAAAGCCGACCGTGTAGCCCTTGCTCATGGCGATCTCGCCGACGTAGTCCTGGTCGACACCGGCCATGATGCGCAGCAGGGTGGACTTGCCCGCGCCGTTCAAGCCGAGCACGCCGATCTTGGCGCCGTAGTAGAAGCCGAGCGAGATGTCGCGCAGCACCTGGTGGTCCGGGGGATGGACCCGCCCTACGCGCACCATGGAGTAGATGACTTGCTGGGTGTCAGTGGTCATGGGAGGAATTCTACCTTATCTCCTCACCACGAAGGGCACGAAGCAAGGACACGTGCGTACTGTGCAGGCAGTGCGTGAGGGTCGGCTTAGCGATTCGCCGATTCGCTTTTAGAGCTCGTAAGGCTTCTATGATTCGAGTAGGGGATTTCGCGTAGCACACTGGAAGAGCATCCCCGCGAATCGCTTCGTAGGAGCGACCCCCGGGGAGCATGGCGTCAGTATACACCTGATGTTGAATCAAAAAACGGGCGGACCGTCCTGGTCTGCCCGCGTGCATTACCTTATCGAGGTTGTTCTACTGGAAAGAGGCCATGGCCGGGTTTAGCTCAGAAAAGATTTCGAAGAAGGACGTGAAACCGACCATGTCGATCACGTTTCGGATCTCTTTGCTGGGATTGAGCAATTTGATGTGTTTCTGGAAACCGTTGTTGCGGTCGTTGCCCATCACACGTAAAGCCCCCCAACCTTCCTCCAGGTTGGAGCGGTCTTCACCCCTGTATACACGGGCGATGCGATGCAGTGCCGCAAGCCCGGCGCTACTCAGGAAGGTCAGCCCGCTCAAATCCACGATGAGGTCCCGAACTCCGGTGTCAAAAAGCTTTTCTGCCTCAGAGATGAAGCCCTGGTAGGTGCTGCCGTCCAATGTGCCCTGCAGGTGCATGACGCTAACCTGAGGGCTGTCTTGATTTTGTGTAATTGTAATTTCCATAGGTTATTCCTTTCCTGATGATTATATGACTAAAGTGGTCTTATTATTGTTAATCCTTTGTAAGAATATATCTTCTGGAGAGTTATCATACTGCTGTTCGGGAACTTTAATGGGGAATCGGCAGGGATGATTAAACACAAAGGACACTATGCGTACGAAGGGAAAGAAATATTAGAGCGGACTGATTTGAGCCGCTCTTTGTAGCCAGGCTGTTTTTAGGAGTGGGCGCGCTTCACGTATACGTTCTCCCCAATGCCCTCGGCGCGTTGTCTTACAGATCTTCCGCCAGGTACACCGCGAACTGGCAGACCTCGTCCCCCCGCAGCACGGACTTGATCACCTCCACACGCACCGGTTTGCCGGTGGCGGCCTCCCACTGCTGGCGGTACCAGCCCGAGCCGCAATAGCAGTAGCTGACCGGCATGCCCTCATCCAGCCTGTCCCGGATGATCGGGCAGAAACAGTAGGCTGCGCGCTTCTCTTCCGCCGTCTTGGCGGTTGTATAGGCCTCCGGGTCGGCAGGGTTCTTGGTGTGATAAAGCACGTTTCCCTGGCGGTAGCCATCGCGTTCCTTCCAGCCGGGGTCTTCCTGCATGAAGGCGCGCACGACGTCCACCGCTTCCAGAGCATCCTTGCCCTGCTCGCGGGCCTGGTCGTATACGCCTTTGAGTACCTCCAGCTGCCCCTGGGGGTAGACGTGCGCGCAGGAGGAGAGCACGTCGTATTTCTGGGCTTCGTTGACGGCGATGTCCAGACGGCCCACGACGGCCTTGGCCCACTGGAATCGTTGCTCAGGCGTGGCTTCGAGGCTGGGAGGGTCGGCACCTCCCAGGATCACATCGCGCCCCGTAGCGCCCAGCGCGCGCTCCAGGTTGCGTGCGAAGAGCTCGTTCCAGGGATGGATCACGAACTGTACTTCGATCGCCCCCTGCGGGTTCGGCCAGTCCAGGTACACTTCGCGCGTGATCTCGTCCGAGATCAGGGCGTGCTTGCGTGTGAATTCTCCAAGCTTGAGCCGGGTCTCGCGCAGGGTTTCAGGTGGACCTTGGTGTGCCAGCGCCAGTACTTGCATGGCTGGGGAGGTTTTGCTCCGGATGCGCCCGCTTTCGACCGCGCGGGTCACCGGGAATCCGACCTCGGCTTCATAGCCTTCGGTGTAGCTGCTGATGTACTGCAGGATAAGGTAGGGCGGACCGGCCAGTTGCTCTGCAGGGATGGCTTCAGCCAGCTCGGTAAGCACCCCCGGGATGTCGCCGCGCTCCAAGAGATTGAATTGGATGCAGGCCACGAGCGTTGCCGGAACCCCTTTGTGTTCGATCCCCATTGCCACCAGAGACATGCCCGCACCTCCCACTTCAAATCATGAACTGCCTGCCACTAGGATACCTGAATCAGCGCGCAGGCGCCACCCCCGCCAGCAGGGTTTCGCCTGCTTGTGTCCGTATGCAGATTACGGCCTCTTTTGAACGGCGATCTCCATTGGGTTCACCCGCACCTCCACGCGTTTTCCGTAGGCGATCCCCGGGATGGGATAGGCGACCACCTCCAGCAAGGAAGGCTCCTGGAAGTGCCTTCGTTTGGTCTCGGGATGCGGGTAGTAGACCCAGCCGCGGTACTCCTTGCCCTGTAAGAACACGATACAGCGCGAGAAGGAGAACGTTTCGGGCGGGTGCAGGTCCGTCCATTTGATGTGTTCGAAGGTGAACTCCGGCCTGAGCATTTCGAAACTGTATGGGCGGATGTCGATGTTCAGCGTGCCATTGAAGTAGCCCTCCAGGTCCAGCCCGCGCGCCTTGAAGAGCGGGCGCTGCCGCTCAAGCGCACCGTAAGGATATTCCTGCGAGGGGCCGGAAGCGACGCGGTAGCCCCGCGCCACTACTCCATGCACGGAGGTCCATTCAGGGCTCATGGGGGGATTATCGTCTGACTTTGTCAGGCCAGGCGCTTACCTTGATTTGAAAGTCTGGGTACAGGTGAAATCATTTGGTTATAGCAGATCAATGAACCGAAAAAATAATTTCCAAAACCTCTCCTTCGAGAAGATTGGACAGGACTTCATCCTTATCAACATATCTTCCCACATCATCCCATTTCAATTCCTTATATTCTAACTTGTCCAATTCATGTACATTCCGGAAAATATAGACGACATTCTGATTTTCTATTGTTAATACAGTGCCATCTGATAATTCATATGGTCCTGCGTAGAATCCATCACCTACAAATTCAGCAATAAACGCAAGCGAGTCAGTCTTGTTATTTACAGTTACATTATAAAAATATCTAGTGAAATATTTTGGATCACAATAATGGTTGTTTCTTTGGCACCACCCATCCTCCCTTAATTTGGAATAAACCTTTTCTAATTCATCTTCGAATGCCAACCATAGCGTTGGATCAGGTGTGGTCGGTAATAAGGTGGTTGTTTTTTTTGTCGATGGATCGTAAAGCGCAATTTCTGTTGGATGTGTAGGTGCAAAATGAATTGAATTTGGTGTAAAAACGATTAGATCATCTTTAAATGAGTTATGCAAATACCCAGGGACGATTTGAAATTCCTCCAAATTATTTGATAAGACAATAAAGTCACCCGCCGATGGATTTATATGTCTCTGAATAAAGTAGTGATTTATCCCCCTACTCATTCCCATAAAATTACTTGCTCCTTCGATTTCTTGGAAGTTCCATTGTCCGGTTGATTTTTCTAACTTAAGTAACCATAGACGCATATTGTCGTCATAATATTCATTAATGATCCAAAATGTACACCCGTTATCCAACATCCTATAGTGTGTAAATGCATACCCGGAAGTGCCATCGCCACCGATTTGATGGTTCAATAGTTTTTCTGGTAGTGTTTCCGTTGGCAATGATAAATTGTCCAACAGTGCATATGCGGTTAATGTGGCTGAAGTTTCCTCATGATTTATGGATGTAAATTCAGAGGCGCATTGCTTGTTTTGAATAATATCAATTGTGGCAGTTGGCTGGATTGTTGGTTGTTCCGTTGACAAATCAGTGTTTATTCTTTGGGTTGGTAGAGCCTGGATCGTCGATGTTGATGCAGGATAGGAACTCATATTGCTACAACAAGTACATATCATCATGATGCCAAGGCTTAGAGATTTGATATCAATTCGACAGTGCATATCTGCCTCTTTTATACTCATCTGGTTTCCTATTCCATTCCATGAGAATCGGAGAGCATATGATCCAACGATTTGCATGTTCCACCCTGCCGGTCTGTATGGCCTTCAGGCTATTTGCTTAGACCTCCCTTCCACATAAGCCTGGGCGAACATGGCTGCCCCGACGACGCCTAGATACATATAGACGAAGAACACGAATAGCGGGTAGACGGCACAGAGCACGATGGTGAAGATGAGCAATTGCGAGGCGAAGTTCGCCAGCCAGGAAACGCCTGCCAGGATGATGACCGCAATGAAATAACCTACGAAGTTTTTTCTCAGGATAGGCCACCACTCGCTGACTCGAAAGGCGGCTCCGAATTCCCCGCTTGCCACCACATGCCCGGTGGATACAGCGATCAAGAATGCGCTTAGCAGTCCGAGCAGCATGCCCATTCCCGCCAGGATCGTCATCACGGACATACCGATCAACGGAAAAAACGGCTCCCGGGGATAGGCGCTTTCTGATAACGGTATGAAAAAGATGATCGCCAATTGGGAACCGACTAGCAGGATCAGGGCTGGAAGGCTGTAGATCAGACTGACCCCAAAGAGCTTCAGGCCGTTTTGCATCAATTGGCCCCAGTTTCCCCATTCGGGCAGGGACGGATTTTCTGAATCCACGATGACGCGCCGCATAATCTCGTAGAGATACCCCAGCACGAACCAATAGGGGAAGATCACGATACCGGCGATGGATAAGAGCGTGCCGATCAGCAGCTTGCTCTTCCAATGTTCGTCCTGGATTGGAAACGTGAACAGGGATTTTAGGTTCTCGGTGGTGTTCGCTGTTGTCATCTTTCCTCACTTCCATGATCGTGCGTTCGTGGATTTTCCTAACGGTCGGCGAGCGTAGCGAGCAGCCAGTGCAGGCGGTGTTGGGTTAATCGGACAACAAGGCCGGAAGGAAAAATGAAAAAGTGGCAACTGCGCATTGGAACAAGCAGAATCCGATCGTAAATACAATGGCTAAGAGGACGACAGGGTTTTTTAGGTCAAATTGGAACTTTTGCAGCCGGGGTATTTTTGTGTTTAAGAGCTCCCTGAAGGATTGTTCGTCTTCGGAGGACGCGAAGGCCCTTTTAGGGATGATCTGAAACATATTCTTATTGACGGTGTAGATCAACAAGAAATGGGATTTTGATTCGATTACCTTTTGAAAACTGCCCCAATCCAATTTCGTTTCAGTGAATTTATTCTTGAAAAGGATTTGTTCTTCGTCGACCACAAAATCGACCGGACTGCTCAACCGCTCATCCTTCTCGACTCTGTTCGCTACGATGAGGGGTTGGAGAAGCAGGGCAAATGTCAGATAGAAAAAAAGGAACGCAAACAAGCCCAGTGGCAACAGAATACCTATTCCATAGCTCAAGCCGCCTTGTTTCCATGCAATTCCAAAATAGATCATTTGGCAAAGCATGGCACCGAAAAGAACTCCCCAGATTGGCCAGCGTCTAAGAGAAATGATCCGGAAAGACGTCAAGTAATCTTTCCTGGTAGGAGCGTACGAAAGCGATATCGCTGGCAGGGTTAGGTCTCTTCTATAGTGTGATTAGGGATCGTCGCGCCTGGTGTTCCTTTCTGCCGGATCCTTCCACCTGAACGCGATGCGTGCGAATAGACACACGCTTCTTTCACTATACAGCAATCCCCGGGCGGATGCAAGCCGGCCGGGGTATCGCCAGCATTTTCATTCCGAATCCTAGGCTTTTCTATTCGGAATCGCTAAGGATTTAGAAACCAATGGTCCAAGAAATTCATTTTTACGCCATTCGTCATGGAAGTTGCCCTTGACGTCCCGGTTACCGAGCGGGGTGACGCGCACCAACCACCGGATCCATCTACCCCAGTTCCGCAGGAAGCGCGAAAAGGCCCCGAAGGCGGGTGCGAAAGCCAACCGGTCGGGGTCTGGATTGCAGTGCGGAAGGCGCCGATCAGACGACCGTGAACTGGGCCGGGTCCGCAGGGTTGTACTTGATCTTGATCTTGTCGCCGGCGCGCGGAACGGCAATGCGCGAGACCATGCACTGCCCGCTCGTGTCGAACTGCGTGCCGACCGAGGAGGTCACTTTGAGCTGCAGCATGACCACCGGGTTCATGTTGATGGTCTGACCGGTGTCCGCCACCGAAACGACTTCCGCTTCGGCATCCAGGCCGTTCTGCATCAACCACTGGCCCTGTTCCATGCCTTCCACGGCCTGCTTGCCCTGGTCCAGCGCGCTGTTCATTTCATTGGCGAAGTCCTTGCCCATGAAGCCTTTGACCAGCGCTCCGCTCAGGCCCTTGTTGAGCGCCTTGTCGGCCTTATCGAGGGCTTTCTTGGGGTCTTTCTCCGATTTCTTTCCAAGATTGAACATGATTACTCCTTCTATCTAATGACGATGTGGATAGTATAGCATTCCGGCTGGTGCTCTACAACTCCACCATAGTACTATTTCATCAGACCTGGCCTTTTTTCCAGGTACGCACCGGCCCTTTGGGCGATGCGAATTCGCAACCCGGGGCCTATACTGGGATAAAATCGAACAAGGACAAGGAGAACCACATGTCTAACGTACTGGTAGAACTTTCCGAGGCCATGGCGGCCGCGGCTGAAAAGGCCGGCGCCTCCACCGTGCTGGTGGACGCCCGCCGCCGCATGCCCGCCAGCGGCATCGCTTACGCTGCCGACCTGGTGCTGACCGCTGACCACGTTGTCGAGCGCGAAGAGAACCTTACCGTCACGCTCAGTGACGGAACGAAGCTGGCCGCTACCCTGGCCGGGCGTGACCCCGGCAGCGACCTGGCGCTGTTGCGCCTGGAACGCGCCATCGCGGTACCGGCCGACCCGGCGAAATCCGCCCGCATCGGTCAGCTGGTGCTGGCATTGGGGCGCCCCTCCGCGGATGGGCTGGAAGCCAGCCTGGGCGTGGTGAGCGCCGTGGGCGGGCCAGTGCGCACGCAGCGTGGTCTGATCGACCGCTACATTCGCACCGACACCACCCCTTTCCCCGGCTTTTCGGGCGGCCCGCTGGTGGACGCCGAAGGCCGCGTGGTCGGGTTGAACACCTCCGGTTTTGGGCACGGCGCGGCCCTGACCGTCCCGGCAGAGCAGGCCTGGAAGATCGTTGAGCAACTCGCGGTGCACGGCTCGGTCCAGCGCGGCTACCTGGGCGTGCGCAGCCAGGCGGTGGAGATCGCGGACGCGGCGCAGGTGGCGCTCAAACGCGAACAGGCGATCGGTTTGCTGGTCATGAGCGTGGAGGCCGGCAGCCCGGCCGAATCCGGCGGCCTGATGGTGGGCGATATCATCGTCGGCCTGAACGGTCAAGCTGTGGCTGACCACGACGCGCTGTTTGCCGGCCTGGCTGGTGACCTGGTCGGTAAGACCATCCCCCTGGAAGTGCTGCGCGGCGGTCAGCCGCAGGCGCTCAAGGTGGTGATCGGAGCGCGCCCATGAAGTTCCTGGCCACTATCAATGACGCCCTGGATGAGCTGATGGCGCGTGTGCGCCCGCTTCTGGCCGTGGTGCAGGATGGCCGCCGCGGGGCGGGCGCCGGGCTGCTGGTCGGCGATGGGCGCGTGCTGACCAATAACCACGTCGTGGCGCGCGGCCGCGGGGTCACGGTCACGCTGGACGACGGCGCGTCCTTCGAGGCGCGCGTGCTGGCGCGCGACCCGGAAGTGGACCTAGCCCTGCTGGGTATCCCGCCCAACGGCCACTCCGCCGCGGTCCTTGCCAGCGCGACACCGCGCCCCGGCCAGATGGTCTTCGCGTTCGGGCACCCCTGGGGCCAGCGGGCCGTGCTGACTGGCGGCGTGCTCTCGGCTATGACCAGCGCCCGCACACGGCGCGGGGAGATCCCCGTGCTGCGCAGCGACGTGCGCCTGGCGCCGGGTAACTCCGGCGGTCCGCTGTTGAACGCGGCCGGCGAGGTGCTTGGGCTGAATGCCATGATCTTCGGCGGAGACCAGAGCATCACTATTCCGGCCAGCGTGATCCGTGCCTTTCTGGTGGACCAGGCGCACCGGTCTGCGCCCGCGGAGGCGGCCAGCGAGGGCCTGCTCTGATGCGCCTGGCGATCCTGGCTCCGGCCCTGGCTTTGCGCGTCGGCCTGCGCGAAGTCTTCGGGGGCCAGCCGGACCTGGAGGTGGTGGCCGATGCCTCGCAGCCTGGTGAGCTGCCTGAGGTCGATGTGTTGGTGCTGACCTCCGCAGATTACTTGACGGAGTTGGGGCTGGAGCCGCCGCCCGTACTGTTGCTGACGGACGATCCTGAGAGCGCTGCCGGACTGCTCGATCTGCCGGTGTGGGGCGTGCTCTCCCTGGACGCCAGCCAGGAGGAAATGGCCGCGGCCGTGCGCGCCCTGGGTGAGGGCCTGTGTACAGGCTCGCCGTCCCTGCTGGGGGAACTGCTGCAGCGCACGGCTTACGCGCTCACGCCGGAGGAAGCCGAAATGGTGGTGGATCCCCTCACAACGCGTGAGCGAGAGGTGCTGCAACTGGCGGCCGAGGGCCTGGCCAACAAGCAAATTGCCTTGAAGCTTGAGATTAGCGAGCACACCGTCAAGTTTCATCTCTCTTCGTTATATGCCAAATTAGGCGTCACCAGTCGCACTGAGGCGGTGCGCTCCGGCGCGCGGCGCGGCTGGGTGGTGTTATGAGGAAAATAAAAAAAAAGGCGAGCTGGCGTGTAGCGCCGCTCGCCTTTTTTTGTTTGTTTACCCCCCGTCGGTCTCGCCCGGGCCGTGCTGGGCCAGCAGGCTGGCGATGGACTTCAGCTCCAGCCACCACTGCTCGCGAGGGCGCTGGTACTCGGCGTCGACCATGCGCTCGAAGTCACGCATGTCGTGGAACTGGATCTTGCCGTTCAGCAGCCCGATGAAGGCGCTGCGATCCCCGCCCTTGTCGCACTGCTCGATCAGGAACTCCAGGCACAGTCCCGCCAGGCGGTTGGCCTGGATGCGGTCGAACGGCGAGGGGTCGCCGCCCTGCTGCAGGTGCCCGAGCACGGCCGGGCGCACATCGAACTCGTCGTGGCCCTCCTCCTCGAACAGCGCGCGGATGAAGCTGGTGGTATAGATCTGGTTGGCGTACTCGTTACGGATCATCAGCCCCAGGCGTTTGCCGGCCTGGAAGCCGCGCGTCAGCTTTTCCACGTCCGCCTGCAGGTCGCGCAGGGTGATGCCTTCCTCGTGCAAGTAGACGCGTTCGGCGCCGGTCGCCATGCCGCCCATCAGCGCCAGGTAGCCGCAGTAATGGCCCATGACCTCCACCACGAAGCAGCGCCGGGTGGCCACCGCGGACTGCTTGATCTTGTCGACAGCGTCTGTGATGCTGTTGAGGGCCGTATCGGCGCCGATGCTCAACTCGGAGCCGGGCAGGTTGTTGTTGATCGAGGCCGGCAGGCAGATCAGGGGCAGGTTGAAGGCCGGGTAGTTGGTGCGGTTGTCCAGCAGGATTTGCGCGCCCTGGTACCCGGGCCAGCCGCCGATGACCAGCAGGCCGTCGATGTGGTTGTCCTCGATCACGCGCGCGATGGAGTACAGTTCGCTGCCGTGCGGCACGCGGCGGTTAGTGCCCAGAATTGAGCCGCCGCTGATGGCCCAGCCGCTGGTGCTCATCCAGTTCATCTCTTCGATCTCGTTCGCAGCCAGGCCCTCAAAGCCGTTGCGCACCCCCAGCATGATGTGTCCCAGGTCCAGCCCGAGCCGGATGGCGGCGCGTGAGGCGGTGTTCATGCCTGGCGCGGGCGCGCCGGCGTTCAGCACCGCGAGGCGGAAGCGCTTCTGCCCCGGTTCGAGCGGGTGCGGTAGGGCGCGCACCAGAGTCTTGACCGTACTGAAGGCGTCCTTGAAGGACGAACTGCGCAGGTCCATGGCCTTCTCGTAGTCTTTGGCGGCGATGGCCTCACCCACGGCCAGGGTCTTTTCGACGCAGTCCACCAGCGGCAGGCGCGTCATGCGGTTGTTCCTGATGCCGATCACGACCGGCTCATCCTCAGGCGCGGCGCTGAGCACGGTGTGCACGGCTTCGTGCCCCATCAGTGTACCCAGTGTGCGGTCGAAGGCGCTCGGGCTGCCGCCGCGCTGCACGTGCCCCAGCACGGTCACGCGTACTTCCTCCCCCAGGCGCTGCTCGAGCTCGCGCTGCACGTCGGAACTGCCGATGTAGTTGCCCTCGCGGTCTTGCGCCCCTTCGGCCAGGATGACGATGCTGTCGCGCCGCCCGGCCTGGCGCCCGGCGCGCAGGCGATCGGCCATGACCGCTCCCCAGTCATCCACGTCAGGCGGTGATTCGGGGATCAGCACCCAGTCTGCGCCGGTGGCCAGCGCGCCCATCAGCGCCAGGTAGCCGCAATTGCGGCCCATGACCTTGACCACGAAGGTGCGCTGGTGGCTGGCAGCCGTGCTGCTGATGGCGTCGACCGCCTCGGTGATGCGGTGCAGCGCGGTATCGGCGCCGATAGTCATGTCGGTGCCGTGGAAGTCGTTGTCGATCGAGCCCACCAGGCCGACCACGGATAGGTGAGGGTGTCGCGCGGCGATCTCGTGATCCAGCTCGCCGCTCTCCTGTAATTCCTTGATCAGGTCCGGCCACTCCTCGCGGAAGACGCGCGCGCCGGTCAGCGAGCCGTCGCCGCCGATCACGATCAGGCGGTCAATGCCGTGCCCGACCAGGTTGCGGGCGGCCGTGCGGCGGCCTTCGCGCGTCAGGAAGGCCTGGCTGCGCGCCGCGCCGATGATCGTGCCGCCCAACTGCAGGATGCCGCCGACCGAGTCCCAGTCCATGCGGCGGATGCGCTCGCCGCCCTCCACCAGGCCCTGGTAGCCCTCGTAGATGGCGTAGACTTCGGCGCCCTGATCCAGGGCGGTGCGCACCACGGACCGCAAGGCCGCGTTCATGCCCTGGGCGTCGCCCCCGCTGGTGAATACCGCGATTCGTTTTGCTGTCATTGCTGTCTGCTCGTTTTCTGTGTGTAATCTCCCCTGAATTGTAACGTAAAACTTTGGAGGAACGTGGTCATCGCGAGCGACTGCCTGCGCCACGAGATGGTGAAAGGGAGCGTACCACTGCGTACCCATTCTGGGCACATTGGCATAATGGCGATCCCCTCGCCAGGGGACGAAAGGGTTGGAGGAGCCAGGAGATTGCCACGGCGCGAGTGGTTTGCCTCGCCCCTGGTTGTCATCGCGAGGGCGGCGTCGTGCCCGAAGCGATCTACAATAAGGCTCATAAATATTTCGTAGGTCATGCTTCCGAAGTCCCCGCCGAAGGCTCCCGAAGGGAGAGGGGTCAGCGTGACAAACCATTTGGTCGAAGCGTTATGGTACACATGTCATTCTTGTATTCTCCACAGGTTTCTCTATAATTGAAACACAGACGACCGCACTATACGAGTGAAAGCCTGCCCCTGGCTGCGAGCAGGGGGTAGTCGAATGGAATGAGTTGAAGAATGGAATTCTCAAAATACGAACTATACGATCTGCTGAACCGGCCCGGTCCATTGTGGTTGGTTGAAGCTGACCTGAGCGAAGCAAACCTCGGGAAGGCAAACCTTGAGGGAGCAAACCTTGAGGGGGCGAACCTTGAGAAGGCAAAACTTAAGGGGGCAAACCTCAGGGGGGCGAACCTGGTGTATATTAATCTCAGGGAGGCCTACCTTGAGAGTGCGGACTTGACGGGCGCCAATCTACTTGTGGCCAACCTTAAATGGGCAAATCTTGAGAAGGCAATCCTTGTGAGCACAAACCTTCGGAAGGTGAATCTTCAGGGGGCGAACCTTCGCAGCACGCGCCTTGAGGGAGCAAACCTTGCCGGAGCCTACCTTAAGGAGGCCAACTTTGAGGGGGCAAACCTCGGGAAGGCAGACCTCGGGAAGGCAAATCTTGAGAAGGCAAAGCTTGGGGGGGCAAATCTCAGGCAGGCAGACCTTGGGGGTGCAATCTTGCAAGAGGCAAATCTTGAAGGGTCAAACCTGAGTGAGTCGAACCTGGTGAATGCAAACCTCAGCGAGGCGAACTTAAGCAAGGCAAACCTTGAGAGGGCACGCCTCAGTGAAGCAAGCCTGCCGGGCGCAGACCTTGGGGAGGCAAAACTCGCGGGAGCGATCCTTGTGGGGGCAGAGCTCCTAGGGGCAAACCTTGTGGGGGCAGATCTTGGGGGGGCAAACCTTGAGAAGGCGAACCTTGAGAAGGCGAACCTTGAAGGGGTGCACCTTGAGGGGGCAAACCTTGAAAGGGCGCGCCTGTACCGGGCGAACTTTGAAGGCACGAACCTCGAGGGCGCAAATCTTGGGGGAGCCAACCTATTGTGGGCGAACCTTGAGACAGCAAAGTTGAAAAAGGCCCGTTATACGAATGACACGATCTGGCCGAAAGGCTTTGACCTCAAGGGGACCGGAGCCATACGGGTAGCGGAAAAGGCATGACAGGATTTAATGGTGATGATGCTTCCGCAGGGCTATAAGCCCTGCCGGGCAAAAAAGCGCGGCGAGCCACTCTTTCCGCCAGAGCCTTGTGGGTCACGCTTGCGAAGTCCCCGCCGAAGGCTCCCGAAGGGAGAAGGGGTAGCGTGACAGAAAACGTGACGTCTCCTCCCCTTAGAACGAAAGGGTTGGCCGAGCCATGCGCTCCCCGCGTTCAATTCGCTGGCGATTTGCGTGAGAATCGCTGTGTATTTTTCGAGATATACACCGAAGATTCGTTCAAATCCACGTGGATTCTTCGAAATTAACACCGAAGATTCGTTCAAATCCACATGGATTCTTCGAAATTAACACCGAAGATTCGCGCGAATTCACGTGGATTTTTCGAAATTTCCGCCCAAAAACGCGCCCGCAGCACAGACGAGCTGGTTGCGTAGTGGAACCGCGAACCTCCCGAAGACCCGGTGGACGAGTAGGCCGGCGCGAAAAAACCGGGCGGAAACCAACCAGATTCCAGAAGGAGCGGTTACGAATCCAGCAAGGTAACGTTACATGAGTCGCCGACTCATATAATGTCTCCAGGCAGGAACGCAGTTGCAGGAAGATTGGTGAAGAAGAATTGGGAGCTTGGCAGCGTGATGCATAAAGAGATGCCATTCGAACGAGCCGAGCATAAAAAGGAACTTTAAGCCACAGTGCACGTAAGTCGCACTAATATCGTTATCCACATTTGAAAGTGCTTACTACCTTTTGACGACTTACATGTTAATTGTTTGACATCCACATAATTATCATGCACAATAGATCTATGGCTGAACATCATCTTCCTCGGAGAATTCGTGAATTATACGAGTGTTATGATTACAGGCATGCCTTGGCAATACTTGTAGGTGATTTTCCTGGCTCATTTAGAGAAGTGTGCGATGTTCTAGCTGAATTCCGATTAACAAATGAAATGATAAGAAAACCTGGGGGAAACGAAAGCGAGATTCCTAGAGTATTTTCTACCCAACTCAGACCTCGGGGATGGAAAGAATGGGAATTAACCGCGAAAGTTATTATTGATGAAAAAGAGGAAGTTCGTTCTGAAACTCACAAGATTGATTACTTCAAAGATAAAATTGCATTCGATCTTGAATGGAATAGCAAAGATCAGACTTTTGATCGGGATCTTTATGCCATTCGCGCATTTTTTGAGTATAACAAGATAAGCGTAGGAATCCTTGTTACTAGATCCTCTTCCTTGCAAGCCTATTTCGCATCGTTAGGCAATTATGTCGATAGGTATGGAGTTGAGAGATCGATAGCTGCAAAATACGGAGCGAGTACAACGCATATGGACAAATTGTTACCGCGATTAGAAGCCGGTAGAAGTGGTGGATGTCCAGTACTAGCCCTTGGGATTACTACATCATTATTGGTTGAAGTGAGCTAAAGAACTAGGCTCTTTTATTTAGATCAAGACTAAGTTGGCGTTCAGTCGACTTCTGTGAGTGATTTGAGTAGGTTGGCCAGGAGATTTCATAATCTTCAGATTCATTTCCCCAGGTAGTCCAGTTTTTCTTCGAACCTCGAGCGAATAATTCAAGGTAAGGGCCAGGGCTACATGTCTCAATAATCTTGTACAGTTGGTCGGGTTTTCTGGAGTGCTCACGCTTTCTAGATAAAAGGATATTTACTTGACTTCTGCCTGGTTGGAGTGTTCGTAATTCTCCTTTGACGCCAAATAGAACCATTTCTGTAACATTGCGAAAATAAAAACCGACTCCACGACCGTCAGGGCCACCATCTTTTCTAATCTTGTACCATATTAGATTTGTTTTATATTTGAATCCCCAACTCTTCATTACCCTGAGGCCTTCATCAATTAAGGCATTTGGTACCCAAAGATAAAGATGGCTGTTTTCAGCAGCCACATTGTTGACTGGAATCGCCATTATCTCATCAAGTGATAAAGTGGAATATCTCTTGAGCCTTCTATGCTCTGGAGCAACTTTACCTGTATTATTATTAAACCTCCATGGAGGATCAGCTAAGATAGTCCCAAAAGATCCATTAATTTCGTTCTTAAAATCTAATGCCGCAGATGCCATAAGAGTCATGTAAATACCTTCCTACTATCCACCGATAGTTAGATTTCCCCAATTGATTGTAGCACATTTGTTTCAATAAGTAAACTTGTTGGTGTGCTACTATATCATATATTTTTAATAAACAATAATAACGCCATTGGATCTTATCGCGATAGAACAATAATACATACAGGTTCTTGATCTCAGAAATGTGCCGGTGTCATATCGAGGGATTTCAAGGGTAGGCGGTCAGCCTTCAAAGAGGAATACTATCCATGTGGGACTATTATCAACACATTAAACGGGAATACGAGACATGCCATGGCGATTCTGTGGAGTTGTTCAAGGTAATCTTGAACGTCTCATCCGAAATCGGTATGGATGCCGCCCTGGCATATCTGGAGGGTTGTGTCACTGAAAAACGCTCGACGTGGTTGCAAGCCAACCTGGGTGAAGCCAGAAATGAAAATGATCCGGTCACGAACGGTTACACATGGTTTTACGAGAGGTATCTGGGACTGTCGGTTCCGAGAGACGGCGAGATCGTGGAGCACACCGGGAAAAGGCTCGTAATGCGCTGGTGGAACCCGTGCCCGACTTTGGAGGCGTGCAAGCAACTGGGTCTGGATACGAGAGTAATATGTAAGAAAGCCTATCAAAAACCGGTCCAGGCATTCCTGGAGCAGATCCACCCAAAGCTGCGGTTTGGCAGGAATTACGAGCGCATCAGACCCTATGCAGCCTGGTGTGAAGAGATCATCGAATTGGTGGAGTGAGGAAAGGATGTACACGCGAAGAATATACAACACCCTGGCCTTGCTGGCTTTCTGTCTTGCCAGCGGCTGCCAGGGGCAACAGGCCGCACCGCTCCCGGCGGCGCCTGAACCCCCCTGCCAGCCACCCCAACCGAAACCATCCAGCCGCCCTCGGGGGAGATCACGGTCTCCGTGCCGCAGGAGCAGCCGCCGGTGATCGACGGCACGTTTTCCCCGGGCGAATGGGAGCAGGCTGTGGTGGAAACCGCTTCGGACGGCAGTACGCTGTCCTTCCTGCACAGTGACGGGTACCTGTACCTTGGGCTCCGCGCCAATACCACCGAAATGATCGTCGGAAACGTCTATCTCAACCGCGGCGAGGCGATCACGATCCTGCACGTTTCCGCCGCCCTTGGCACGGGGGTCTATCAAAGGGAAGCGGGGCAGTGGCAGCTGGCGCGTGATTTCGTCTGGCGCTGCCGGAGTACCAGCAGCGGCCAGGCCGCGCAGGATGAGCGGGATGCTTTCCTCCAGGATGAGGGCTGGGTGGCGACCAACTCCCGCATCGGCACGCCGAATGAGCTGGAGTACCAGATCGAAACCACGGGGGAGGGCCTGCGCATGGCAGTGAACTACATTAAAGCGTCAGAGACAGACGTGAAGATCCCCTGGCCGGACGGCCTTGACGACGGCAGCGTGCAGCCAATTCCGGGCGGCCTGCCGGAGCAGCTGGACTTCTCGCCTGACCGCTGGGAGGTGATCGTCTTACTGTCCTCCGATGGGGGAGAATGACGATGAGATGCTTCGGGTGAAGACCGTCCCTCAGCATGACATCAGGCTTAAGGAAACTTGCTCGTGTGTGAGGTTTCCTGTATAGTAGATGCAACCTGGCGTAATCCCGGAGGCACACATGGAAGCCATGCAATCCCTTTCGACGCTGACCTGTTTCATTGGCATGATCGTCCTGATGATAGCCATCATGATGGCCGGGGCTATCCGCATCGTGCCTGAGTACCGGCGGCTGCTGGTCTACCGCCTGGGGCGCGAGATCGGCGAGAAGGGTCCCGGCCTCGTGCTGCTGATCCCGCTCATCGACCGTGGGGTGTTGATCAGCGTGCGTGAAGATGCGCTGAGGGCTCAGACCTTGCAGGAGCGCTACGGTGCGCTGGGAGAGACGCAAACCTACGTGGACGACCGGGAAGGCGCCGTCGAGTTCGAGGGCAAGACCTGGGGGGCGCGCAGCCGTGAGACGCTCCCACCGGGGACGCGCGTGCGCGTGGTCAGGGTGCTCCTGGAGGTCGAAAAGGTCTAGCCCGGTGCAGGTGGGCGGCGGCCCTACGCCGATCAGTTGCTCCAGGCCGGCTGCTCCACCCTCGGGCAAAGGCCCAACCCCGGTATCTGCCCCCACTTCCGCGCCGACAACCGAAAAATGAGGGCAAAGAAATGGTCACGTTAGAAACGTGACCTACAGTCCGCAGTATACGTAGGTTACGCTTTCCTCCGGGGACTCGTCATCGAGACGAGCCCAAAGAAGAGTCATTACTTGTCAAGTTGTTGCAACTCGCATAGAATGCATGCTTATCACGTATCGAGGAGAATGGCATGAATGCCAAAAAGCTTGTATTGGTACTTACTTCTTTAGTAGTTGGTATGCTGGCCTGCGGGCTGCTTGCCCCGGGCGTTCCCACCGCCGAACCGACCGCGCCGGAGACCGCTGCGCCGGATATGCCGACGGCCCCCGCACTCGGGACGACGGACATGGCCTCCAAGCTGGGTGAGCTGGGCGGGGTTCCCTGTGAAGAGAACCCGGACTTTACCTGCGTGAGCATCCAGGTGCCGCTCGATCATTTCGATACTGGCAATCCCGAGACCCTGAACGTGGTGTTCGCGGTGGCGCCGGCCAGCGGGGAGCGTTACGGTATGTATGTGCAGGCTTTCCCGGGCGGGCCTGGTGGCGAGGGCATCAGTACTGGCGGGCTGTTCTGGTTTGCGGAGGCCGTGCTGGAACATTACGATATCGTCTACTTCGACCAGCGCGGCGTGGGACTTTCACACCCGCTGACCTGCCCGGTGGCGTATGCGCAGGATTTCATGGGCTACCTGACCGAGACCAACCAGGCCGGCGCCGAGGGCTACGATACCCCCGCGGAACAGCAGAGCGCCATCGAGCAGGCCCAAACTTTCGTGGAGGCCTGTGTGGCCGAGATCGGCCCGGACGCAGCCACGCTGGGGTTCTACGGCACCGACCAGGTGGCGGAGGATCTCGAGACCTTCCGGGGGGTGATCGGGGATGAGAAATTTATGCTGTACGGCGTCAGTTACGGCACGGCCGTGGCGGAGACCTACGCTACCGCGCACCCCGACCATCTCATGGGCCTGGTGCTGGACGGCACGCTGGACCTGACGCTCACGGGAGAGGCTGGCGCGCTCTCGCAGGAAAAGGCCTTCGACAAGGTGCTGGTAGCGACGCTCAAGGCCTGCGATGCGGACGAATTCTGCGCAGCCGACCTGGGTGGGGATGCACTGGCGGTCTATGACGATCTGGCGGCACGCATCTCTGAGAACCCGGTCAGCTACGAGTTCCCCCTGCCCTCGGGCGAGAAAGTAAAACGCACCTTCACCTTCAACCAACTGGAGTTCACCACCGCCTACCAGATGTACGCCCTCAGCGGGCGCATGCTCTTCCTGCGCGCGCTGGCTGCCGCCAAAGACGGCGATATGGTGCCGTTGGCGCGCCTGCTTTACCAGCAGGCCCTGATCGACCCGGAAACGTTCGAGTACGTCGGCGATCCCACCTTCTCTGACACCATGTTCTACAGCGTGTTGTGCACGGACGACTCGTTCTTCAGCGGTACGCCGGAAGAACGCATTGATAAGACCATCGAAGCGGGACAGGCATCCAACGGCACGGTGCCGCGCCTGGACGGCAGTGTCTACACCGGGCTGTACTGCGCCTACTGGCCGAGTGCTCCCGCGGTTGCGGTCGAGCCGCAGCCCCTGGTGGCCAAGGGCGTGCCCGCTTTCGTGTTGAATGCCACGCTCGATCCGGCCACACCCTTCGAGGAAGGGAAAACGGTCTTCGAGAACCTGGACGATGGCTACCACCTGTATGTGGATGGCGGACGCCACGGCATATTCGGCTGGGGCTTTGACTGCCCGGATACGATCATTACTGACTTCATGGTGGACGGCACACTCCCCGAGCAGCGCGAGACCGTGTGCGAGGATTGGGGCGAGGCGGTCATCCGGCCGTACGAACCGCGCATCCTGGAGAAGGCCAGCGATTATCCTGACCCGCTCGAGATCTTCTGGGCGATCGACGGCGAGATCCTGCTCCAGCCGGAGTATTTCTACAGTACCTTCGAGGAAGACACCTCGGTGGCCTGTCCTTTCGGCGGCTCGTTCACCTTTGGACCCAGTGAGATCGGGGAGGGCTTTACTTTCGAGGAATGCGCCTATACCCAGGGCTTTGTCCTGACTGGCAGCGGTAGTTACGATTACGAGAATGGCCTGTTCACGATCGATGCCCAGGTGAGCGGCGATAAATCCGGCACGCTGACGTATACGAGCGATGCCAGCGACGGCAGCATTTCCGTCACCGGCACGTACGGCGGCGAGACGATCGATCTGAGCGACTGAGCTGGTGCTTTACTTGTAATCTGCTCCGGGCGGATTCCCTGCCCGGAGCATTCCCATTTACCATGTTTCTGTGTTGTGACGGGAATCTGTATAATGTGTATGCTTCAATCCCACCCGCACCGGACCCACAGTAGGCAACGACTTACCGGAATACCTGCTTAATGAAGAAACCACTAACGAAATCAAAGCGGCAAGTGTGAGCGAGGCCCCTGGTTGGGGGATACCCTAGGATCTGAACACCGGTGAAATCTATGCTGCGCAATCGGCAATTCCTGTACCTGTGGCTGGTCAATATCGCTGCAACCATGGCGCTTGAAGTGTTCTCTGTTACCATCCTGGTGACGGTTTTCGAGCAGACCGAATCGACTCTGCAGACCGCCGGCACGATGGTGTCGCGCACGCTGGTGGCATTCCTGCTGAGCCCCATCGCGGGCGTGCTGGTTGACCGCTTCCCCCGAAAGAATGTGCTCATTGCCATGGACCTGGTCCGACTGGCGCTGGTGAGCGCTGCCGTCTGGTTCCTGCTTGGAGCCGGCGCGGTGCCGGTGGCCGGCGTTTACCTGATCCTAGCCGGGCTGTCTGCAGCAGATGCTTTTCACCGCCCTGCCCGCCTGGCGCTGATCCCCTCGGTTGTCCCGCGTGAGCAGTTAGTCCGGGCCAACAGCTTCATGCTTGCCTCCAACCAGATCATATTGGCCATTTCGTATACCATCGGGGGCTGGTTGATCATGGTGGTGCCGCTGCGCCAAGTCGCCCTGGGGGTGGGAGCCTTATTTGGGCTGGCGGTTCTCCTGGCAGCGCAACTGGTCGTCCCGAAACGCCGAGATGAAGCAGATTCCAGTCACAGTGAAACCTTCTGGCATGCGTTCCTGTCCGGCTGGGGGTATCTGCGGCGGCATGCCATCGCCAGGCCGTTGATCGTGATGGAAACGATCGAACACATTCCACACGGTATCTGGACCGGAGCGTTGATGCTGGCGTTCACCTTCCAGGCTCTGGGCGGGACAGCGCCGGATTGGGGTTACCAGGTGACCGGGTATTTTGCGGGTATGATCCTGGGCTCATTGGGAGGCCTGGCCATCAGTGCCTGGCTGCGCCGCTACCCGGGACACATCATCGCGGCCAATGCGCTTGCGGCTGGCATGTTAACGCTGGCCTACGCCAGCAGCCAGACCGTGTGGATGGCAGTGGCTTTTGCCTTCATCTTTGGCCCACCGCAAGCCCTGCGTGATATTGCCCAGGACGCCCTGCTGCAGAGCTCGGTGGAAGGCGGCCAGCTTGGGCGGGTCTATGCCACCCGGGAGATGCTGCTGAACATTTCGTTCATGTTCGCCGGCCTGTTCTTCGCCTGGTTGTCCGATCTTGTGCCCATCCGTATGATCTACGTCACCGGCGGGATCATCTATATCCTGACGGGTTTCTATGCTCTGGGCAGCAAGGCCCTGCGGGAGAGCAGGATGGATACCGGAGCAGAGTTGCAGGATCACTGAGTGGGGCCGGGTATAGCGGTCAGGTACATCGAGGGGTGCGATCTCACAACCACGTGGATCATTAGATCGTTCTTGTATACATATTTGAAATGTGCTACTATTTTTTAGGAAATCCAAATACCATATTCAAGATACAGCAACACACATCCGTTAGAACACCTTTGGTCTTGAACACGTAGCAGCGAAAACAGATTTTCATCTGTTTTTGCTGTTTTTTATTGCCATCAAACCAGGTTAGACCAGCGCTAAGGAGGAGACTATGGCACAGGCAGGCATTCACAGTATGGTGGGCATGGCGGTGAGGAAGTGGACCCCGGCGCGAAAATGGCTGATGCTGGGTATCGTGTTGGGCAACCTGTTCCCAGATGCCGACAATCTTGCAGTGGCGGTGGCAACCGTCATGGGAAGATCGACCGAGGGGCTGCACAGGACATTCACGCACAGCCTGTTCACCGTGGGGGCCATCCTCCTTGTTTTCTACGGAGTTGCCTGGGCCTCAAAACGGTCCGAATGGGGCAACCTTGGGTTGGGATTGGGCATCGGCGTGTTGATGCACATCCTGCTGGACTTGCTGGTCTGGTTCAACGGCGTGGAGATCCTGTGGCCGCTGTCTTCCTGGGTGAACCTGTGGGCCAACGTCAGCATGCCTGAATGGTGGAGCAAGCTGATGATGCCGGTCGAAAACCTGTTCTTTGCCCTGTTCTTCATTTTGCTTGCCTCGACAGCCCGAAAAAGAAAAACGGATGCTGAGTACCTCCCCAAACTGCGTATCTGGACCTGGGTGCAGGGGATCCTCTTCGTGGTTTTCATGGTGATGATTTACACTATGAAATCGGGCTTCATGACCATTTTTGGGGCCGTGTATCTGCTCTCGCTTGGATTGGCCTTCGGGGTCACCATCCGCATGCGAGAAACGGTGGAGGCTTTCGCCTAGAGCATAGCTATACCATGGAAGCAGGCAGAGCAGGTGGAGTCGCTCGATTCGGCCCATCTCTGTACTGCTTCTGGATGGAGGGTACGCATGGAAGGGTTACAGAGTTGGGGTATTCAATTGATCCAGAGCTTGCAGCTATTAAGTCCCGCGCTCGACTCCACCATGGAGTTCTTCACCTTCTTGGGCAGGATCGAGTTCTACATGCTCTTCATTACTTTCCTGTATTGGATCATCGACGCCCACCTGGGTTTTCGTGTGTTCATGGTGCTGATGTGCACGGATATCATCGGTATGACCTTGAAACAATGGCTCCACCAGCCGCGGCCGTACTGGATCGGTGATGTGAAACAAATGGGCGTTGAGACCAGTTATGGCATTCCCTCAACGCATGCCAGCGATTCGCTCTCTGTTTGGGGATATTTTGCCTACCAAATGAAGAAAGGCTGGTTGTGGATTGCTGCGATCGCGATCATGCTATTGATCAGCGCTTCACGCCTGTACCTGGGGGTGCATTTTCCGCACGATATCGGCGGAGGCTGGCTGATAGGGTTGGTCGTCCTGCTCCTGTCAGTCAAATATCAAGACAGACTCTCAGCCTGGATAGCCGGAAAGGATCTGGGATACCAAGTTGGGTTTGGATTTATGCTCTCCCTGCTCTTCATCCTCATCGGGCTGGCCGTCAGTGCCGTCATCGCGTCGACACCGGACCCGGGGAGCTGGTCCCGCTTTTCTACGGAAGCTCGCTCCCTGACGCATTACTTCACTCTGGCAGGCGCGTTCTTTGGGGCTGCAGCCGGGTATGCGTTGATGAAGGCCTCGGTGCATTTTGAAACGGGGGGTTCAAGGCTTCAAAAGCTGGGGCGCTACCTGGTCGGTATCCTTGGCGTGCTCATCGCAATGTATGGCCTCGACATCCTGTTCGGCCTGATCGCGGGGGACGAAACTGTCCCTGGTTACATCCTGCGCTACATTCGCTATGGGGCTACCACCTTCTGGGCCATGTTCGGTGCACCCTGGGCCTTTCTGAAGCTCAACCTAGCGAAAAGGTAATAGCTTACATGAATGCATACACCCCGGTGAACCATCACCAGGGTGTATGTCTTTTCTTTGGACCGTAGGGAGGCATGACATAAAACGCATATCTATACTCACGCTTGTATTTTCGGTTTTGTTTGCGGTCTTCATCGTGCTGCCCGGATTGCTCAGCAGCCAGTTCGGTCCTTACCCGCTGCTGAAGTACGGGGATATCCTCGACCTGTTGACACCGCTGGTGCTCATCCCGATCTACTGGCTGCTCTTCCAGGTCGACCGCGATAAGAGACCAGGCCAGGGGGAAACTGTCGTATTCCTCATCCTGGCTGCACTCTGGGTCGAAGGCCAGGGGATGCATCTGGCAGGCAACGCGATCGGGCACATGACAAAAGGGATGGGTGGCAGCGACATCGAAACGCTGACGCATTTCCTGGATGAGGTGCTCAGCCATTATCTCTGGCACATCGGCCTGGTCGGGCTGTCAGCACTCCTGATCTACCGCCAGTGGAAGAACCCCTTTGAAGACGAACGCGCCGGAACGGGTTATGTTGTGGCTGCCGGGATCATCCACGGCTTCAATTACTTCCTGACCATTGTCGAAGCGGCCACCACACCCCTGGGTGTCCCGTTTGCAGTGCTGGTCCTGCTTGTCACCCTGATCTGGGGACGTAAAAAGCTTGCCCAGCAGCCGGTTCTCAGGTTCTTCTTCATCGCCTACCTGGTTGCCAGCCTTTTCCTCCTGGGTTGGGGATTGTATTGGGGTGGATTGCCCGAATTCAGCAAGGTAGGGATCATCGAATAGTAGTATTGAGTATCGCAGAATTGTTGAACGGGAGGTAGGCATGCCTGCCACTGTCATTCTGAATCCATATTCCAATCGCTGGGAGGGGGGCAGGCGTGCGCCGGAAGTCGAAGCCTGTTTGCAGCGTTCCGGGGTTGATTATCTGCTCTATCAGACCGAACGCCCCGGCCATGGTATCGAGCTGGCGCGGGCCGCCGTTGATAGCGGCAATACACCGGTGATCGCGGTAGGGGGAGATGGCACACTGACCGAGATCGTCAACGGCGTATTGGTGGCGACGCCGTCCGGGAAGTATCCCGCAGGCCCGGTGGGTTTTATCCCGCAGGGCACCGCAAACGATCTCACCGATGTACTTGGAATCCACCGGGATGTAGAGGAAGCCATCCAGGTCATTGCGGGCGGGCACACGCGCGACATCGATGTGGGTACGGTCAATGGGCGTTTCTTCGCAAATAACTCCGCGATCGGTCTCGAACCGATGGTCACGATCGAGAACATCCGCCTGACCTGGTTGAGCGGCTTGATCCGTTACCTGGCTTCAGCGGTGATCGCCATCCTGAAGGCGCCGCAGTGGGAAGCGCAACTCGAGTGGGATACCGGTGAGTACAGCGGGTCGATCGCCCTTGTCTCAGTGGGCAACACCCATCGTACTGGCGGCGTGTTCTATATGACCCCAAAGGCTGTCATCGATGACGGCCTGCTGGATTTCGTGTTTGCCCCGGCGCTTGGTCGCCTGCGCATGTTCCAATTATTGCCTAAGACACAGAGCGGCGCTCACGTTAACGAGCCCGAGGTGAGAGAGCATCGCACTCGGCGCCTGGTGATTCATACAACCACGCCCACACCGATCCAGGCCGATGGGGAATTGATTGCCACCGCATCGACGGAAATTGTCTACTCGGTGGTACCCAAAGCCCTGCGGGTATTCGTTCCATCAGGATGAGCGAGGCTGGCATTGAGTCCCTTTCATAGCGGCCAGGCTTTATGAATAAGCAGTTGAGGTTCGTCGTCGATTTTTTTCAATCCAAAGAAACGGAGGAAGAATCATGAAAAGCAGGGTTCGCACCTGGGTTTTTGTCGGCAGCATGCTGCTGGCAATTCTGGCCGGTTTGGGCCAGCTCAAAGGGAATTGGGCCGTTTGGGTACTTGCTGTGCTGGGCCTGTTCGTCGGGTTTCTCAATGTCTCGAAACTTGAGATCGGCGGATTTCTTATCTCGGCCATCGCCTTACGCCTTTCGGCCGGGGCCGTAGATGTCATCCCGGAAATCGGAGCGGTTGTAACAAGCATCCTGGCGAATGTGGTCATTTTCATGTCCGCGTTGCTTTTGCTCGTCGCCGTGAGAGAGATATTCACCGGCAAGGACCTGAAGGATTACCGTATCTGGGTGCTTCTGGCCGGTATCCTGCTTGCTGTGGTCGCTGCGACCGGTGTGCTTGAGCCTGATATCGGTTGGCCAACCTGGGTGCTTGCAACGATCGGTGTGGTAGTAGGTGTATTGGACGTGTTGCGCAAAGAGATCGATACAAAAGAAGCCGGCAGATTTGTGTTATCCGCGATAGCGTTGCAATTGTCGGCAGGCGTGATCGATTTCATTCCTTTCATCGGGGATTTTCTCTCGTCGTTCTTCACCAACATCGTCATCCTTATCTCCGCCACGCTGCTGGTTGTCTCTTTTGTAGCCACCTTCAGGGCGCTCGACGAAATCGAGTAACCCGGAATACGGAAGGAAGTACCCTGGCAAGTTCTGCCAGGGTTTTCGTTGATGGTTTACGCTTGATGTGCCACGCACTTCCAAAGTGCGTGGCACGTCCTTTTTTGCCTGGCGCGGACTCTGTATAATAAGGAGGATCCTGCCCATCCGGCGGATCCTTTCAAGAAAGGCGTCGCCATGCGCAAAACGTCCCTCGTATTGCTCGTTGCATGCTTGCTGTCCTTTGCCTGTGTATCCTTCGAATCCTTCCTGACCGGTGAGGTGGGCAACTTCATTCACGTGGTCTCCGACGACAGCGAGATGAACGCGGCCATCCTACGCGCCAGGAAAACCCTGCCCTTATTCATTGAGGCGTTTCAAGACCCCCAACCGGACCAGACCGAGTTCACGATCAAAGTAAGGTTCCCCTACGGCGATGACGAAAACTGGGAACATCTGTGGGTCAGTGACCTGACCTACAATGAGCAGCAGTTCGCCGGCGTGGTGTGGAACGAGCCGTTGCGCGTGCAGGGCCTCCATCTTGGCGATAAGGTGCTGGTCAACACAGAAGACATCACCGACTGGATGATCATCGAGGATGGCAGGATGATTGGAGGCTTCACGATCTACGCCATTCGGGACGGCCTGCCAGAGCACAAGCGTGCGCAGTTCGAGGCTGAGATCGGCTTCATCATGGGTGAGGAGCCCGCCCTGCCGTAGCAAACCGCACGCCCGCGAACCCCTGAGGCGTAAACATGGCGGCAGGTGAAAATTCAGGGATTTCGTGACATAATAGCTGGAAATGCCGATGAGCGACTTCCTGCGACGCCTTTATAACCAGGTTGATAGCGCCTTCGACCGCCGCACCCTGGAGATCGAACAACGCTACAGCCGCCCCGGCGGCAATGCCAAACGGCCGGTCACTGCCGCAGGGGCTTTCGCGCGCGTGAAACCGCTGGCGAGCGAGCTCGACCGCGGCGCACTCTTGAAGTCGATCGTTTCCCAGGCGGGTGTAGACAGGAACGGCGCCAGCCCACGTTGGGAGTTTGCCTTCGATCTGCCTGCCAGGCGCGCCCAGTTGTATTGCGTCTGGTCCCTGCCTCTGGAGGCCTCCGCCGACGACTACGGGCCAGCCCTGGTCGAAGTCAACACCCGACCCTTTCCTGCGCCGGACGGCCCCCTGCGGCTGCTGGCCCGCGAAGGCAAGCTGCTCAACCGGCAGCTTGCCGGCCTGTGGAAGGAGGAACTACGGCGCAACCCCTTTCTGCCGGAGCCCTTCCGTGATAGCGACGCCGCTGCGGCGGACTTCGTCTCCCAGGGGCTCGATCTCGAGATGGAGGAGTTCTCGCTGCGCACGGGCCGCTCCCCCGAAGGGGCCTTCTCCTGGATCGCAGAGACCAGATATGAGACATACTTCGCCGTTCTGGCATAAGATCTACGTTCCCTCATTCTTCCAACTGCAGGTCAGGCCGGTCCCGGGCATCTGCAGGCGCATGCACGGGGACATAGACCCGGCTTGTCCTTGCAACCCGGGTAACGGATTCGCGTAAAAAGTAGTATAACTATCCCGATTCGCAGCAACACAATACATCCCGACCCTGGCCAATAGGAGTCCGCAATGGGCGTTCCCCCCGCCATCGAAGTGCTCAACTTGCACAAATCCTACGGTGAAACGCGGGCCGTGCGGGGTGTTTCCTTTAACGTGCAGCCTGGCGAGATCTTCAGCCTGCTCGGCCCTAATGGCGCCGGCAAGACCACCACCATTTCTATGCTGTGCTGCCTGCTGCGCCCGGACGAGGGCGACGCGCGCGTGCTGGGGCATTCCATTCGTGAGGACCCGCAGGGCGTCAAGACTGTGTTGGGCTTCGTACCGCAGGAACTGGCTCTCTACGAAGATCTCAGCGCGCGCGAGAACCTGACCTTCTGGGGCAAGATGTACGGCCTGCGCGGCGCGGCGCTCAAGACGCGCGTTGAAGAAGTGCTGGAGTTGATCGGGCTGCAGGACCGCGCTCGCGAACGGGTGGGCAAGTATTCGGGCGGTATGAAGCGGCGCGTCAACATCGGTGTGGCGCTGCTGCATAAGCCGCGCGTGATCTACATGGACGAGCCCACGGTCGGCATCGACCCGCAGTCCCGGCGCAACATCCTCGACAGCGTCGTGGCTCTCAAGGGGCAGGGCATGACCGTGCTGTACACCACACACTACATGGAAGAAGCTGAGGAACTCTCCGACCATATTGCCATCATGGATCACGGCCAGATGATCGCCAACGGCACACACGACGAACTGGTGCGGCTGGTGGGAGAGCAAACGCGCATCGATCTGACCCTGAACACGGAGGCCGGCCCAGTGATGGAGGCCTGGCGGGCCGTGGAAGGAGTGACGCAGGTCTCGGCGGAGGATGGGCTGGTCACCGTACTGGCTGCCGACAGCAATGCGGTCCTGCCGCGCCTGTTCGATGTGACCAACCGGCTCGCGGCGCGCATCACCTCGGTGGATATCCTGGAACCCAACCTGGAAGCGGTCTTCCTGCACCTGACCGGCCGCGCCCTGCGCGATTGAGACCTCATGAAAGCGCTTGACATCGCCCTCAAGGACATGCTGCGTTCCTTCCGCAGCTTCTTTGCGATCGTCTTTATGTTCGTCGTGCCGCTGCTTGTGACAGGCATGTTCTACTTCATGTTCGGCAACCTGGCCCAGGACGGCGGGTTCAGCCTGCCGCGCACCAGGGTCGTGATCGCCAACATGGATGCGGGTGGGCCCAAATTCCAGGTCAATCCAAAGAACATCCCGGGTGGCAAGCGCGCCGATACGATGGGTGAACTGATCGTCAATATCCTGCAAAGCGATGAAATGGCTGACCTGGTCGAGCTGTCGTTCGCGCCGGACCCTGCGACAGCGCGCGCAGCCGTCGACAGCCAGCAGGCCCAGGTGGCGATCGTCATCCCGCAAGACTTCTCCAAGGAGTTCGCCGATGTCTACGGCGAAGCGGTCATCGAGTTCTACCAGGATCCCACCCTGAACATCAGCCCCAAGATCATCCGCGCTATCATGGACCGCTTCATGGACGGTATGTCAGGCGTCAAGATCGCCGTGCGGGTCTTTTTGGAGGACGCGACGCCCGAAGAGCAGCAGTTGACCGGGCAGCTCGTCCAGCAATACCTGCAGGTTTCCCTGGCGGAGGCCGACGACGCGGAGGCCGAACTGCTGGAGGTGCATTCGCCCGACAACGCGCCAGCCGGGGAAACGCAGCAGAACGGCAATATGCTGCTCAACATCGTCAGCCCCATCATGGGCGGTATGATGGTCTTCTACGCCTTTTACACCGGCACCTCCACGGCACAGAGCATCTTGAGAGAGGAAGAGGAGCGCACTCTGCCGCGCCTCTTTACCACGCCCACCCCGCAGGCGACCATCCTGAGCGGCAAGCTGCTGGCGGTCTTCATGATGGTCTCGGTGCAGGTCAGCGTGCTGCTGCTGGCTGCGCGGCTGATCTTCAAGGTGGAATGGGGCCAGGCGTCCTCCGTTCTGCTGCTGGCAATCGGGATCGTGTTCAGCGCCTCTTCGTTCGGCATCTTCCTGAACTCGTTCCTCAAGAACAGCAAGCAGGGCGGTGTGCTGTACGGCGGCGTGCTGACCGTGACCGGCATGGTCGGCATGATCCGCATCTTTGCGTTGGGCTCGTCGGCCGCCTCCACGCTGGGCGACACGGTCTCGCTGCTGGTACCGCAGGGCTGGGCGGTGCGAGGGCTGATTCAGTCCCTGGCAGGGGCCGGGCCCGGTGAGCTGGTGGTGAGCACGCTCGTGCTGCTGGCCTGGAGTGCCGCCTTCTTCGGCATCGGCGTGTGGAGATTCAGCCGCCGTTATGCGTAGGAGTGTAGACTCGTGTGCCGAGTACGGTGAGGCGTCAGACTGCGTAAGTGGTTTGACCGGGGGCTTCGCGCAGCATCCCGGAGGGGCAGCCTCCGGTACAGCGTAATAAATATTGAGATAATTCCATGACCCGCATCCTCGACATCGCCCTGAAAGACCTGACGCAGTTTCTGCGGGACTTCAAGACCTTCATGTTCCTGCTGTTGCTGCCGATCCTGTTCACGTTCCTGTTCGGGTACGCTTTCGGCGGGTTTGGCGGCGGTGGGGCTAATGATTCACGCCTACCGGTCGGCTTCCTGAACCGGGACGAGCGATGGATCAGCGCGACCCTGCACGATCAGCTGGCAAACTCGGATGTGCTGCGCCTGGCCGACGACGGTTCCCTGAACGTCGCCGGGCTGGAACGACAGGTGGCGGACGGCGACTTGGCTGCCGCGCTGATCGTCCCGGAGGGCTACAGCAAGGCCATGCTGGCCGACAGGACCGCCCGGCTGGTGGTTTACGCCGATACCGGCACCGCCGCCTGGACGACGGTCGAAGCGGAGCTCCTGAAACTGGCCAGCCGCCTGGACGGGGCCGTGCGCACGGCCACGATCATGGAGGACCTTGACGGCGAGCGCCTGCCGTTCAAGTACGGCTTCGAACAGACTTTGCAGGCCTGGGATGACCCGCCGATTGCCATCGTCGAGACCACCAGCAGCGCGCTGTCGAACGCCGACGAGGGGGTCGAGGCTCTGGCGCATACCGCGCCGGGCATGATGCTGCAGTTCGCCATCGCCGGGTTGCTGACCTGCGCGCAGGTCATCGTGACCGAACGCCGCTCGCGCACGCTGCAGCGCCTGCTGACCACCGCTGCGCGCCGTACGCACATTTTGCTCGGGCATTACCTGGCGATCTTCCTGTTGATCTTCACGCAGTTCGCGATCCTGATTGCCTTCGGCCAGGTCTTTTTGAAGATCGATTACCTGCGCTCGCCGGGCGCCACCACCCTGGTGGCTTTCAGCGCAGCCCTGTGTATCGCGGCGCTGGGCCTGTTGATCGGTGTGGTGGCGCGCAGCGAGGAACAGGCCATCACCTTTTCGTTGATCCCGATGTTCGTGTTCTCGGGATTTGGCGGCGCCTGGGTACCGCTGGAAGTAACGGGGGAAACCTTCGCCAGGATCGGGCACATTTCACCGGTGGCCTGGGCTATGGATGGCTTCAAGAACGTGCTGATCCGCGGCTTCGGGTTCGAATCGGTTCTGCTCCCGGCAGCCGCGCTGTTGGGGTACGCGCTGGTCTTCTTCGGGCTGGCGGTGTGGCGGCTGAGCGCTGCGGAGGAGAAGTGACAGGCAAGAAAACGGCTATCAGATTCCTCAATTGCGGCACAATTCTCCCATACTTTCCAAGGGTAGAAAGTGGGATCAGCTGCCTTCTGGTCGAGACTAACGAAGGCCTTGTATTGATAGACACCGGATTTGGAGTCGGCGATTATACAAGTTCCGGGCGAAAGATGCGCTTTTTCACGGCTGCGATGCGGTCACCGAAAGATGTCAATGAGACTGCGTTATACCAGGTTCAGCAGTTGGGCTACACACCAGCCGAGGTGCGCCATATTGTGATGACACACCTGCATCTTGACCACGCTGGCGGTTTGCCGGATTTCCCGCATGCGAAAGTCCACATTTACCAACCTGAGCTCGAGCATATCCTCAGTGGGAACGTGGGTTTTGGCTATAACAGAGACCATTGGGCACATGGACCGGATTGGTTGCCTCACAGGTTGAATGGCGAGAGTTGGTACAATTTCGACGCTATTCGGTTGGATGGCTTTGAGCCTGAACTATGGCTGATTCCCTTGATCGGCCACACACCCGGGCATTGCGGCGTGGCTGTCGGTCAGGGAAATGCGTGGGTGCTCCACGCCGGCGATGCAGTCCCATTCAATGTTGCCGTTGATGATGTTCCGGATTGGATATCAAGACTACTGATCGGCCCCCACATACCCCGCATACGGGAGTTCATGAAAGCGCGTCCTGAGGTTAAGGTAGTGGGTGCCCATATGTCGCTTGATTTCTATAAGTTCGTCTAAGCTGCGGTTGGCGGCCAGAATCATTAACAAAGCATTACGCCCGGGCTTGCGTGTAAGAGACAGCTTCATGACGCCTTCCATTAAACAGAAACGAATCGATCGGAGATCCTCATGAAAACCTACACCAAACCATCAGACAGTGAACTGCGCGAGCGCCTCACCCCCCAACAGTACGAAGTGACCCAGCACGAAGCCACCGAGCGCCCCTTCCAGAACGAGTATTGGGATCACGAGAAGGACGGCATCTACGTCGACGTGGTTTCGGGGGAGCCGCTTTTCAGCTCGCTGGACAAGTACGACGCGGGCTGCGGCTGGCCGAGCTTCACCCGGCCTCTGCAAGAGGAGAACGTGAACACGCGCACGGACTTCAAGCTGCTGCTGCCGCGCACCGAGGTGCGCTCCAAAGCCGCCGACTCACACCTGGGCCACGTCTTCGACGACGGCCCGGCTCCAACCGGCCTGCGCTACTGCATCAACTCGGCCGCGCTGCGCTTCGTTCCGCTGGAAAGGCTGGAAGAGGAAGGGTATGGGGAGTACCGCAAGGTGTTTGAAAAAGAGGACGAGAAGTAATTCACCACGAAGGACACGAAGGGCACTAAGGTTTTACCCAGTCCACTTTAAGTTGTCCGCAACAAGGCTCTTGAAGCATTGTTTGAGAAAATAAGGTCGTAGAAAAAAAGTAATTGAGCGAATAGAGAAATGCCCTGGAGGAATGTCCGGGGCATTCTTTCGTTGCTCTATCTACTGTTCCAGCTCGAACAGGCCGGCGCGCGGGTAGCGCATCCGTTGCCCGTCCGCTGCGTGACGTACCACCACCATCTCTGCACCGGCGGTGTAGCCTTCGAAAAGGACCGCCACCGGTCCCAGGAAGGCACCGCCTGGCGGATGAGCGAAGTAGAAATAGCGCTCTCCTGCGGTCAGACGGGTTGGCCGAACGTATCTATGCAGGGTGGGTGGGGAAAAGGTTCCTCGGCGTGGCATGCTCCCAGCATAGCAATAAAGGCTTTAAAGCACATCCCCCCGGCGGGGGAGTGTCCGGGGGATTTACGGGGGAGATTGTAGGGAATATCGATCAGGCCAGCTGTCGCACGGAGTCCAGGTGTTCCTGAACGTGCGCCAGCGCGCGTTCGACCCAGGTCTGCAGGGTGAAGCCACCGCAGTAGACCACGTGGCCGGAGGTCCGGCTCCAGTTATCCGGGGGCAGCGCGCGAAGCAGGCCGGTGCATTCGTCAACAGCCGCACGCAGTTCCTCGAGGATGGCCTCCAGCGGCTCGTCGGCGCGGTAATGGGTCCGGTTCCACTCATCGGCGTCAAAGTTCTCGAACTGCGGGTCGTCTTCCTCTGCTGTGCGTTTGATGCGCAACCCATAGACCCTGCGTTGCACATCGCGGGCGTGGGCTGCCAGTTGGTGGGCGTTCCAGCCGCCTGCAGCAGGCGCGGCGTGAGGATCTTTTACGGCCAGGCAGGCCGCGCAGAATGCCTCGCTTGCGGCTGCCAGTTGCGCGATCAGGCGTTCACGATATTCCAATAGTTCCTTCACAGGCTCCTCCCGCACAGGTCCAGTACAGTGTCGACCAGTTCGGTGCCCGTGGTGGAGACAGCGTGCACGCGCACACCGTGCGGCGCCAGTTCCAACGCGGCCTGGTGGCTGAAGGCCTCCAACCCGGCCAGGCAGGCCAGGTAGGCTGCGCGCCCCTCGGAGGGTCCCTTGGGCGCGCCGAGCAGGTTGACGATCACGCCGCTGCCCTGGGCGACCATCATGCGTCCGACCGACTGCGTCATCAGGAAGGCGCCGGTCAGGTTGACGTCCAGGGTACGGTGCCAGTCCCACTCGTCCATCTCGAGCAGCGTGGCGCGCGGCTCGACCGCAGCATGGTTGACCAGAATATCGATGCGGCCGAAGTCGTCCTCCACCTGCTTGACGAGCGCCTGCGCCCCCACCTTCTTGGCTACGTCGTCCACATAGGCTCTGGCCTGCCCGCCGCGCGCGACGATTCCCGCGACCAGCGGGTCGAGGTGGTTGGGGGCGATGTCGTTGGCCGCGACCATGGCGCCCTGCCCGGCGAAGGCCTCCGCCAGGGCGCGCCCACTGCCCTTACCCGCGCCGGTGATCAGGGCAACTCGCATCGTGAAGGCGCTCATGAGCCAGACTCGCAGACCGGTACGCTCTCCGGGTTCTGGTTGGCGTTCAGGCGCATACCCAGGTAGGGCGAGGGATCGTAGGTGTTGCCGATCTCCAGCTCATTGCGGAAGCCGCCGGAACCGTCGTCGCGTACGATCGAGAGGTGCAGGTGCACACCGGTCGGGTTGTTCGGGTCGCCGGAGTAGTTGCCCTGGTAACCCAAGAGCGTTCCGGTTTCGACCGGTTGCTCGTAGGTCCCGGGTGGGAAGTCTGGCACGATATAGGAAGACCCATCCTGGTTGGCCATGTGGGTGTAGTAGACCCAGATCTGCCGCCCGGGCTGGAGCGGGTCGGAGGGCACGCGCACGATCACGGACGACTTCCAGTCCGGCAGGCGCGTCAGGAAACCGGGGTAGGCGGCCACGACCGGCGTGCGGCCCACGTCCTGCCCGCCAAAGATGTCGATGCCCTGATGGCGGTAGCCGGGGCGGAAGGAGTCGTCCCACAGGAAACCGACCATGCCGTCGGTGGGGAAGACGAAGGGTGCATCACCACAGCGCGAGCCAGTCGCCAATCGCCACTCGGGGTGCGTTCCCGGGTCGGCCATCCAGGCCCGGAAGGTCACCAGCCGTGCCGTGCTGGGGCGGTACAGGCGGTAGAGATAGTAGCCGCCCACGGCGACGACCACCAGCAGGATGGAGCCCATCAGAAAGCGTTTCGACATAGCTCAGGATTATAACCCGTCTTCGAAAACGAACATATTTCCCATTGCAAGGATCTTGCAGAATTGTTTGAATAACCATACCCCTTCCGGTAGCGTCACGCCCAGGCTGCCGTTTCATCGTTTTATCGGTGCCTGCTCGAAAAGGCAAACCTTTGGGTTAGACGCTCGGCACGTGTAAATTATTCCCCGGAAGAGCTATATCTCGATGATCTTCTTCTGAATGGCGTACTTGATCAACTCCCCCCGGTCGTGCAGGTCGAGCTTTTGCATCAGGTTGTTGCGGTGGGCCTGTACGGTCTTGATGGAGATCGACAGGATTTCGGCTATCTGTTTATTGGTGTAGCCCTCCGCAATGAGCTGCAGCACTTCGCGCTCGCGTGGGCTGAGCACGTCACCCTCCTGCTGTGGGCGCACCCCGCCCCAGCGCAGGTAGTCCTCGATAACCAGCCGGGTGATCGCCGGCGAGAGCACCGACTCGCCGCGGTGTACCGAGCGGATGGCGCCGATCAACTCGCGCGCCGCGGCATCCTTCAGGATGTAACCCATGGCGCCGGCTTCCAGCACCTGGCGGATGTACTCCTCGTTGTCGTGCATAGTCAGGATCAGCACGCGTACGCCCGGGCACTGTGCCTTGATCTGACGCGTGGCCTCCAGGCCGTTCAGCAGCGGCATGGCGATATCCATGATGACCACGTCTGGCTTGAGCTGGCAGGCCATGCTGACCGCGGTGCGGCCGTCTTCAGCCTCGCCGATCACGCTCAGGCCAGGCTCGTCCTCCAGTAGCGAGCGGATGCCGCTGCGCAGGATGGTATGGTCGTCAGCCAGCAGGATGCTGATCTTCTCCACGAGGCTCTCCTAGTGGGAGGGTCACGCGCAGGCGCGTGCCCTGGTCGGGATTGGATGTGATCTGGACCTGCCCGCCGAGCAATTCCGCCCGCTCGCGGATGCCCGGCAGACCCAGGCGTTGCAATTCTACTGCATCGCGTGAAGCGTTTTGCGGGTTGAAGCCGCGCCCGTCGTCCTCAACGCGCAACTCAACCTGGCCCGCGCCGACCTGCAGGATGATCGTGGCAGTGCGCGCCTGTGCGTGCCTAAGGATGTTGGCCCCGGCCTCCTGCACGATGCGGAACAGGGCGGTGGTGAGGGCCGGGGGCAGCTCCAGCGGCAGGTTGGGCGTTTTGACCACCACACGCAGGCCGGCCGCTTCCAGATGCGAGCGGGCGTACCAGCGGATGGCCGGCCCCAGCCCCAGGTCGTCCAGGATGGCCGGCCGCAATCCGGCCAGGATGCGGCGCAGTTCTGCCAACGCATTGGCGGCCAGGGCGCGAGTCTCGGCTACCTGCTGTTTCAGTTCCCTGCCGCGCGCCGGCAGGCGTTCGTCGATGCGGTCGAGTTGGATGATGAGCATCGAAAGCGCCTGGCCGGTGTCGTCGTGCAGACCCTGCGCGATCAGGCGGCGTTCCTCCTCCTGGGCGTTCAGGGCGCGCTCAGACAGGGCACGCAGTTCGCGGTTGCGCTCCTCCAATTGCAGGAAGAGCGACTGCAGGGTATCCGCCATGCGCGAGGTGTAGGGGTCGGGGTTTTTAAGGGCTGCCGGCTGGGTTACGGCGCCCCCGCTTTGCAGACGCTTGGCCAGCCGGCCCAGGTCACCCAGCGGCCGCAAGGCGGCCATGACGATGTAGAAGTTTAGCGCCAGGCTGATCAGCACACCCCCGCTGGCAAACAATAGGATCAGCCACCCGTCCGCCGCCTGTTGTGCCAGGTGCCGAGTGAAAAGCGTGCCGAAGGCCGCCCCGAGCACGATGACGAGCGCGTTTCCGATGGCGATGCGCTGGAACAGCGTCAAGCGCGACAGGCGCGCACGCAGGGAAGCCAGCATGCCCGCATCCTTCATGGAGTCAGTATAGCATACAGGGGAATGTCCAGGCCGGACGCCTGCGTCAGGGTTTATTCCACTGGTCCACGGCTTGCCTGAAGGCACGCTTCAGGCGTTTGTCTGGCAGCGCCTCGATCTCGTTGTAGACCTGGCCGTTGACCCAAATCTCAAGACCGCCGTCCTGGCTGGTGCCAAGGTCGATCTCGAATTGCTTGAGGTAGGGATCCTTGGCCAGTTTGACGCGCAGGATGTCTTCGATCTGTTCGGCAAAGGGCGCCGCCATGCGCTCGCCTACCTCGCGATCAAAGCTCGCCAGGCCCTGCTGGGGGTCCTTTTTGGTAGCTGCGATGGTCTCAGGCGGCGGGGTTTCGCGCATCCATTCCGGCTGGTCCTCGCCCGATTCGGTCAGGTTGACCTTTCGCGAGCGCCGCACGACCGCAAAGTACAGAGCCATTGCCACCACCAGGGCGATCCCACCCAGAATCAGGTAAGTTGGTTCCATAAGCAGCCTCCTCTACCTACCACGAATACTATACCAGCAACAAATCATCAAGGCAATATGACCTTCGGCACGTCTGGCGTATAATTTCAGAGATGTATGCCCGCGTGATGATCAACCTGCCTTTGATCGCAAAGAAATACGATTACCATCTGCCTCCCGAACTGGAGGGGCTGGCCGCCGTAGGCCAGCTGGTGCGCGTACCCTTTGGCGCGCGCCACGTGCAGGGTGTGGTCACTGAGTTGCCGGGTCAGCCGGCCGTGGCAGACACCAAACCGGTCCTGGAATTGCTTGACCCCGAACCGGTCATGACCGCGGTGCAGATCGGCCTGGCAGATTGGATGGCTGCGGAGACTCTGGCGCCGCTGGGCGCGATTGTCGGGTTGTTCTTGCCTCCCGGATTGGGCCAGCAGGCCGATACGCTCTACACATTGGCTTCTGGCCGGGCCACCAGGCTGGAAAAAATTGGCAAAGTGCAGACGCGCCTGCTTTCCCTGCTGGAGGGGCGTGGCCCCCTCCGAGGCAGGCAAATCGACAGGCATTTCCGTCAGGTAGACTGGCGCGCCTCCGCTGAATGGCTGGTGAAGCGCGGCGCGCTGGGAAAGCAGGCCGTGCTACCTGAGCCGCGCGTGCGTCCCAAGTTCATTCGTGTGGCCCAACTGGCCGTCCCGCCCGAGGCGGCCTGGGCAGCCATGCTGGGCCTGGGCAGCACGGCAGCCACGCAAGAACGCCGCGCAGCCGCGCTGGCCTGCCTGGTGCGCGAACTGGAGGAGGTCAACGTCTCGTGGGTGTACGCCGAAAGCGGCTGCAAGCTTTCTGACTTGCAGGAGCTGGCCGAGCGGGGCTTGATCGTGCTGCGCGAGAACCAGGTCTGGCGCGATCCGTTGGAAAAGGTGGAGAAGAAAGGCCTGGAGCCTCACCCTGAGTTCGACCTGACGGCCTCCCAGGCGCGCGCCTGGGAGGCCATCACAAACGGTTTTCAAGAGCTGGCATCCGGTCGGCCGTTGGCTCCCATGCTGTTGCACGGTGTAACTGGCTCCGGCAAGACGGAACTCTACCTGCGCGCAGCGGCCGAAGCCATCCGGTGCGGCCGGCAGGCTCTTGTGCTGGTACCGGAGATCGCGCTGACCCCACAGACCGTGAGGCGATTCCTGGCATGCTTTCCCGGGCAGGTCGGGCTGATCCACTCACGGCTCTCGGAGGGCGAGCGCTACGATACCTGGCGCCGCGCACGCGCCGGCTTACTCAAGGTGATCATTGGGCCACGCAGCGCCCTGTTCGCACCGCTGCCGAACCCTGGCTTGATCGTGCTGGACGAATGCCACGACGGTTCCTACTACCAATCCGAACCGCCTTTCTACCAGGCGGCGACTGCCGCCCAATCTTATGCGCGAATGGCCGGGGCGCTCTGCCTGCTTGGCTCGGCGACTCCCAGTGTGACGCAGCGCTGGGAGTCGCAGGCTGGGGTGAGCATCTACCTGGAGCTGCCTCAACGCATCTCGCACGATGACGACCTGCAGGGCTCACCCGGACTGCCGCCGGTGTCGGTGGTGGACATGCGCGCGGAACTCAAGGCCGGGAACCGCTCCATCTTCAGCCTCGCGCTCTCCGATGCGCTGCAAGCCACCTTGGAGCGAGAGGAGCAGGCCATCCTGTTCCTTAACCGGCGCGGTACAGCCACCTACGTCTTCTGCCGCGACTGCGGCCAGTCCCTGACATGTCCGCGATGCGACACACCTCTGACTTTCCACGTCCAGGACGGGGAACGGCTCGAATGCCATCACTGCGGGTATACCCGCCAAAAGCCAGTAAAGTGCCCGGCTTGCGGGAGCACCCAGATCCGTGAATACGGCCTGGGCAGCGAAAGGGTGGAAGCGGAATTGGAGACGCTCTTCCCTGAAGCGCGCATCTTGCGCTGGGACTGGGAGACCACGCGCCAGAAGGAGGCTCACGAGATCATCCTGAGCCATTTCGCCTCCCATCGTGCGGATGTGCTAGTTGGCACGCAGATGCTGGCCAAAGGCCTGGATCTACCACTGGTTACGCTGGTCGGGATGGTGCTGGCGGAAGTGGGCCTGAACCTACCCGATCCTTTCGCGGAAGAACGTGTCTTCCAAGTGCTGACGCAGGTCGCCGGTCGCGCCGGTCGCAGTGCCCGCGGCGGCAGGGTGCTCCTGCAGACTTTCCAGCCGGACCACCCGATCATTGCTGCTGCAACTGGACATGACTACGCGGGTTTCTACCAACGGGCGCTGGCCAGCCGCCGCGAGTTGGGCTACCCGCCGTTCTCGCGCCTGGTGCGGCTTGAGATCCGCCACCGTGATGCCCCCCAGGTAGAAGCGCAGGCGCGCGCGCTGGCTGACCAACTGCAAGACTGGATCGAAGCCGGGGAGCGGCGTCAGACCGATCTGATCGGTCCTGTACCTTGCTTTTACGCCAGGCTGCGTGGCGAGTACCGCTGGCAGATCGTGCTGCGCGGGCCGGACCCGCTCAGTCTGCTGCGGGGACGCCTCCCGGAAGGTTGGCGGGTTGAAGTCGACCCGATAAGTTTGCTATAATCAAGGTTGCTATCCAATTTTCAAAGCATACTATAGGTAGGAGAGTGAAATATGGAAAGCTTCAGTCGCGGCTGGTCCTTCCTGATGCAGGCCTGGCAAATGGTCTTGAAAGATAAAGACCTGATCAAACCTTCGCTGTACGCCCTGATGATCGGGCTGGTTGTCTCCACGTTAAGTATTATTCCCATTGCAGGCTCCTACCTGTTATTGGGCGATTCGACTTTCGGGCAGGTGCTCACTTTCATATTGGGTGGGCTGATGGTCTTTGTCAATTTTGTGATCACTTATGTGTTCTCAGGTATGACCGCTTACCTGATCTACGGCTACCTGGCAGAGGGCGATGGTCGCATGGACAGAGCCTGGGGCATCGTGCGGCGTGATTTCTTCGATATCCTGACATTGGCGGCTGCCTCGACGGCGGTCAATCTGGTCAAGAGCCTTGCCCAACGGCGCAACCGTCGCGGCGGGAATGTGCTGGCAGGGATTGCCAGTGCGGCAGCTGGCCTGCTCGAGGTCCTGTGGACTGAAGCCTCCTTCTTGATCCTGCCGGCCATGGTGATCGATGACCTCAACCTCAAAGAGGGCGCGCAGCGCGTCTGGAAGATCACCAAGGAAAACCTGTTGCTGATTGGCATCAGTACCGTCGGGGTGCGCTGGGTGACCGGACTGATCGGATTTGTGTTAGGTGTGACCGGCGCGCTCATCGGGGCGGGAATCGGTTACGGGATCATCAGCCTGTTGGGCAGCGAGGTGTTGGGCCTGGTGCTCGGGATCGGCCTAGGGGGATTCATCTTCTTCGTTTTCGTGCTGGTGGCCAGCGTGATCAGTTCCTATACTGGCATCGCTTACCATACCTGCCTGTATCTGTGGGCCCGGGATGTGGAAAGCGCCCAGGTGGCCGGGCAGGCCATCCAGGTGGCAGCGCCGGCTCCGCTGGCAGCCGTCCTTGGCTAAGGCATGACAACACCTGCACGCCGCGAGGTCCTGAAATGGGGTGATATCGATGGCCTGATCGATCACCTGCTGCCGCAGTTCCGACGTGAGTTCACGGCCATGGTCATGATCACGCGCGGGGGCATCATTCCGGGTGGCATGCTGGCCGAGGCCATGAACATCACACACCTGCTGACGGCAGCCGTCGATTTCCCGGCCCAAAGCGATCAGAACAAGACTAAATTGATGGCCTGGCCGGAATTCATGCAGTTTCCGGCGAATGATCTGCTGCGCGGCCGCCCTGCTCTGATCGTGGACGACGTCTGGGGCTCCGGAAGAACCATCACGGCGGTCAAGAACCGCGTCTCAGCTGCGGGCGGTTTTCCGGAAACCTGCGTGCTGCATTTCAACCCCCACCGTAGCCTGTTCGGCCATGTGCGCCCGGATTACTATGCCGCCATCACGGATGCCTACATCGTTTATCCCTGGGAGATCGACCGCGGCATCGATAAGCTCATGCTGGGGCAATGATCCATGCACACCCTTCCGGTTGAGAATTCCAAGAAGATCGCCAGACTCAGGCGCAACGAGTACTTTGAAGGGTTAGACAAAGCACTGTTGGCTCGTGTGGCAGACCATATGCAGATGCGGGAGTACGAACGCGGAGAGGTGCTCTTCTGGGAAGGGGAGGCCTGTGCGGGATTGCACATCATCGACCAGGGGTTCGTCAAGATCTACCGCCTTTCATCTCAAGGGCGGCAGTACATTGTGCGTGTGCTGCAGGAGGGCGAAACCTGCAATGAAGTCCCGACCTTCGACGGCGGCAGCAACCCTGTCAACCTGGAGGCGCTCGAAACCACACGCGTCTGGGTGATCGAACCGGACATTCTGCGCCAGCTTTTGAACGAGCATTCCGAGTTTGCTCAGAAGGTGATCGTCAACCTGGCGCAAAACCTGCGCGGGCTGGTAAAGCGGGTGAGCGAGATGGCTTTTTACCAGGTAACGCACCGCCTAGCACGCCTGATCAGCGAGCTGCCCCCTGAAGATCTGAGTGGACAAAGCAGCGCCCACTGGACGCAGGAACAGATGGCTGCCCGCCTGGGCACGGTGCGCGAGGTTGTAGCCCGTTCTTTAAAGGAACTGGAGCGTAGCGGCGCGATCCGCCTGGACAGGCGCCGCATCCAGATCGCAGATCCGGACGTGCTGGCGCAGTGGGCGCAGCCCTGGAATTAAGGCGCGGACTCAGCCTTTCCTGACCTGGGTACGAAGACAGATCTCATCAACCTATTCTGGAGACTCAGGAGTCCGCTCTTATACGGATTCAACGTCAAAATAAAAAGGACAACCTTCTAGGTTTGGTGGTTGTCCTTTTTGGGTGAGGGGACCAGGCCGTGAGAGGATGGTTGCCCAGCGTACGTGCGCCCTTTCCAGGTGACCCCTTTACCAGATAGCACTTTCCAGGCGGAAGCAACCATCATCGCTGCGAAAACGCCCGCGCCGAGCGGAGTGGTCAGTGCGTACCAGGCTGGCAGGTCCATACTGCGGACGGCCCGGCTTCGCCAGTAGACAACGTACTCCCACAGCAACAACGCTTCGACCAGCACCCACCCGCCGGCTACCTGATCCGGCGTTGTCAGAAGGAGGCCCAGTACCACCCATAGCGGCAATAGCAGTGCGGCGGTAAAAGCCAGGAAGGCTCCAAAGACGCCCAACCAGAGCAGCCGACGTTCGTCCCGCAATCCCAGGTAAATATTCTTGGTCCAGCCCTCCCATATCTCCGCCAGGGAGGTGTACATGCGCGTGCTTGCAACCCCCCGCCCGTCGGCCAGAACCAAGCGATACCCGGCGCCTTTGACCAGCAATGCCAGGTCCCTGTCTTCTACGATCGAGCCTTTGATGGCTGCATGCCCGCCAACGGCATCATACACCGCGTGCTTGATGAGGATGAACTGCCCGTTGGCAATGGCATCCGCCCGTTCCGGGTCATTGACCTTGCGCGGCGAGAAGCCGATCGAGAGCGCGGTCATGACCAGCGGCAACACGGCTCGCTCCCAGAAGCTAAGCATGATCTGCCGGGTCATGATGGAGAACAGATCGGCTCCGGTGGCTACCGCCTTCGCGTGGATGGAAGCCAGCGCCTGCGGCTCGAGGAAGGTGTCCGCATCCACAAAGCACAGCCACACACCGCGCGCAGCAGACACAGCTTGGGTCAGGGCATGGGGTTTGCCAGCCCAACCCGGAGGCAATTCCACACCGTTGATCACTTTCAGTTTGTTTTCTTGAACCGCGTAGCGGCGAAGGATATCCGGCGTGGCATCCGTGGAGCGGTCGTCAAGCACAATCACTTCGAAGTTCGGATAGGTTTGCGCCAGCACGGCTTCCACGCAGCGGCTGATGGTACTCGCCTCGTTCCGCGCTGGGATACACACCGAAACCGGTGGAGCTTGCTTGGGCGGAGGCGTCGTCTCAACTACAAGATCGAGCTGGTAGTGGGCGTGCAGCCAGGTGACGATACCAAGCCCCAGGAAGAAGGCGAGGGTGGAAGTTACTACATAAACCATTGAATGCTAAATTACCTGTACCACAGATCCGCGCTCGGTCTTCTCCACCTCGATGCGGTTGGGGAAAACGTCCTTCAATTCATCCAGGTGGGTGATGACCAGGATCTTGGCAAAATCACCCTTCACCAGGTTAATGGCTTCGATCAGGCGCTGGCGGCCCTGCGTGTCCTGGGAGCCGAAGCCTTCGTCGATCACCAGGGTCTGCAGACGCGCGCCCTTGCGTTGAGCCAGCACCTCAGAGAGGGCCAACCGTATGGCGAAATTGACCCGGAAGGCTTCGCCGCCTGAGTACATCTCGTAGTCGCGCACGCCGGCACCGTCGCTGATCTGGATCTCGAGAGTCTCCTTGAGGTCCTCGCGCTTCTTATCCTTGTACTCAGCCTGGGTGGCGAATCGAATGCTCATGCTTCCGTTGCTCAGCCGGTCGAGCAGCTCATTGGCCCGCGTTTCGATCTGTGGCAGCGCCTGTTCGATCAGCAAAGCCGGGACACCGTCCTTGCCGAAGGCACGCTCCAGGGTCTTGTGTTGTCCGACTCGGCGGCCCAATTTCTCGCGCTCGGCCTCATAACCGACTTTCCGCGCACGCAAATCATCCAGCACGTCCACCTTTTGGCGCGCGGCGCCTACTTCCTGCATTAACTGATTTTCCCGCTCCTGCAGGCGCAGCAGCTCGTCTATTGCGGCGTTCATATCGGGCGCCTGCGCCTCCGAGGCGGCCAATAAAGCCGCGGCCTCATCGTGTTCCTGGCGTTGCGAGTCGATTTCCGCTTTTCGTTTCTTGATCTCAACCTGGAGATTGGCGATCTCGTCTTCGATCGGTTTGAGGGCCGAGCGAGCGGCTTCCAGCTGCCGGTAGGCCTCTTCCGCGCCGCGCGCCTGTTGCTCCTCCTGCCTCAAGGCGTCATGGGCCGCTGCGTCGTAACCGAGCGTAGCCAATTCATGGTCCACCACCTCCAGCGCTTTGCGCGCCTGTAAGGCGTACTGCCCTTTTTCCAGGAGCCGGTCCAGTTCCTTCAAGCGTTTGGCTCCCTGCTTTTGCCAGGTTTGTGCCCCTGCTCTGAGATGTTCGAGCCGTTCATTCAACTGTGTGAAGGTAGTTGTGGACGCCAGGTGCTCCGCCTCGGCGGGATCCAGGGCTTTGACTTGCGCCAGCACGTCCTTGAGTTGGTCAGCCAGGGTCGCAGCGTTAGCTGTGTTGGATCGGTAGCGATCACCCAGGGATTTGCCCTCTGCCTCCAATTGCCCGAGCGTCTCGGTGCGGTGCGCCTCGCTAAGCGCCTGCCCACACAGGGGACAGGTGGCGCCTTCGCTCGCCTGCAATTGCTCAATGCGCGCCTTCAATTCGTCCATCTGGACCTTGAGCCCCTGGTTCTCAGCTTTTAACTCTACCTGTTTTTCACGCGCCTGCGCCAGTTGTCCTTCCAATTCCTGCCGTTCGGTCAGCCGCGCCTTGGCTTCTTTCATAGCCTGCTTGGCGGATTCAGCCTGTGTCTCCAAGTCCTGGATACCGGAGGCCTGCTCGTCGATCTGGTCGCGCTGCTGCCCGAGTGTTTGTTGCTCCTGTTCGAGCCTGGCACGCTCCGCTTCGATCTCTCGCAACAAGGGTTGCCTCCGGGCCTCGTGTTCATGGAATTGCGCCGCGGTCTCCTCCAGGCGCGCCAGGTCGTTGCGGTTACCCTGCCAGTCCTGGTATGCGGATTCCACTTCTACGGCGCGTTGCACCAGGTCTGTAAAATTGGTACGCTCAGCTTGTTTGGTGGTGAGGCGGGTCTGCAGATCATCAAGTTGCGACTCGGCACGTTCCAGGGCACCAGCGAGAGTCTTCACCAGCACGCGCTGCTTTTCAAGCGAGGCGGCCGATTGTTTCAACGCTTCCAGCAGGGATTCTTGTGTCTGGCGCGCGGCAGCCAGGCTCTGCAACTGCCCTTCCAATTCCTGCAGGTGAGTCTTGCGCTGCTGTTCCTCAGCCAATTCCGTCTCGATCTCGAGGAGGCGCCCATCGATGGTTTCGATCTCACGTTCGAGGGCGCGACGGCGCTCGGCGGTCAGGTCTTTATAGCCCTCCCAGGCTTCCAGCCCAAGGATGTTACCCAGCACTTCTTTGCGCTTGCTGGCGGTCTGCTGGGCGAACTGGTCAGCCCGGCCCTGCAAGAAAAAGGCGGCGTTAATGAAGGTTTCGTAATCCAGCCGCAGCACCTGCTCGATACGCGCCTGCGATTCGCGAAGCGTGCGCTCGGTAAGCGGGCGCCATGCCGCCTGGTCGAGGACTTCGGAAAGTGGGCGTTCGCTAGTCTCGGGTCCTTCGTCCAGGACCTGGAATTCAAGCGTGGTGGTCTTGCCCCTTGGCATCGAGCGCAGCACACGGTAAATGGCGCCCTCGTACTGGAAGGTCAATGTGACTTCGGCCGCGCTCGATGCCAGGTTGATGAGCGCCTCGTCGCGCTTGCGAGCCTGCCCGAATAGAACCCAGGTAATGGCATCCAGCAATGAGGACTTGCCCGCCCCGTTCTGGCCGGAGATGCAGGCCAGGTTGAAGGTCGTGAAATCTACTTCAACCGGATCTCGATAAGAGAGAAAACCGGAAAGTTTCAGATGCAAGGGAATCATTTAAGCTCTTTGCGAAAGGCGTACTGGCTTTTTACTAGGCTGTACCCCAGGTTCTTGTAAAAGGTGTGAGCCTCTGTACGCTTGGTATTCGAGCGCAGGTAGACGCTGGGGCAACCCATTTCGCTTGCCCAGGTTTCTGCTGCTTCCATCAACTGTGCGCCGAGCCCCTGCCTGCGCCGGCTGGCGTCCACCACCAGTCCACCGATCTCCGCTTCGGGATCGTCCACCAAAAGGCTGTACAGATGCACGTGCACCCAGCCGGCCACACGCCCTTCCACCTCGGCTACGAATAGGGCGTTTTCGTCGGGCTTTCCGGTCAGTGCTTCGAAGCGCGGTGCCACCTGCTCAGGTGTGGAGGAATAGCCCAGCTGGCCGGCTAGCTCGGCTAATTCAGGGATATCGGCCGGGGTGGCCCGACGTATTTTTGTGGGTGACAGTTCGCTCATGCCCGTGATTATACCTGCACACCGCCGGGAGCCTGGCAGTTGTCTAATTGAATGGATTGATATACCTAGGGTTGACTAGAGAGTTCGATGGCTGACAGCAGGACGAGTCAGAACTCGCTTTCCGTTTATTTGTAGATAAAATTTTTGGCCTTGGTATAATGCGTAAGTGGTATATAAAACCATTATGTGAAATCCTGAAGGGAACAAAATATGAAACACAAACACATAGCAACCCTACTTCTGAGCACTCTCATTGTGGTAACTGCCTGCGGCGCGCCGGCCACGACAGAACCGGCACCACCACCCCCGCTCCCTACGACGGCGCCTGAACCCACGATACCCCCAGAACCTTCGCCTGAGCCGGCCCCGATAATTGAACCGACCGCGACACCTGAGAACCAGCTCTTCCGCGACGACTTCACAGAGGCGTTGGGGCCCGGCTGGGAATGGGAAAACGAGAATCCAGAGCGCTGGACTTTCACAGACGACGGTTGGCTGCAGATCATGGGCGAGGATAGTTCCCTGCTGAACGAACAGCCGCAATCGAACCTGTTGTGGCGTCCATTGCCGGGAGGAGATTTCATCATAACCATTCATCTGAAAACCCAGCCGTTGAATAACTTTCAACAGGCTACACTCTTTCTTTATGAAGATATCGAAAACTATGTGGCGATCAATCGAGGGTATTGTGATCTGTGTGACACCGGTGGAAATGGCTTCTTCTTTGAATTCAAGATCAGCGGGGCTTCCGGGTCTTACAGCGCAAAGACTGAGGCCACAGACGTGTATCTCCGACTGACACGCGAAGGAGACGTGCTAAGCGGGTATTACGGCACTGCGCCGGACAAGTTCGAGCGCATCGGCCGTTACGGCGGGTCATACTTTGACTTCACTAAGGTTGGTATCGGCGTCACGAACAGCGACCCCAAGGGAATCGAGGGCGATTTGGTCGGCCAGTTCGATTATTTCGAGATCACCAGGCCGTAACAATCGGTTCCAATACAACTGGAAAGCCCTGCGTCCGTCAAAGGCGCAGGGCTTTTTTTGCTTTTTGTTTTTTTCTTTTTTGCTATTCTGTTATTTGAGCTCTTCCAATTGTTTCACCAACCCATCGACCACGTCAAAACCGCCCTGCCAGAAGGCCGCGGATTCGATATCAATGCCGGCCCCCCGCAGGATCCTGGCCGGGGCCTCAGAGCCGCCCGCCGATAGGATTTTGAGATACTTGGGCTTGAAGGACTCGCCCTCCTGCTTGAACTGCTTGTACAGCGAGAGCACCAGCAATTGCCCGAAGGCGTAGGCGTAGACGTAGAAGGGCGTATGGTAGATGTGTGGGATCGAGACCCACTCCCATTTGAACTCCTCGCTTAACTCGAGCGAGTCGCCGAACTGTTCCTGCAGGTTCTCGAAGTAGGCCGCAGAAAGCTCGTCCACCGATGCGTTCCTGGCCACCATCTCGTGTGCCTGTTTCTCGAATAGCGCAAAGTAGGACTGGCGCATGATGGTGGCATAGGCATCGTCTACCTGTTTGAAGAGGATATCGCGCCGTACAGATTCATCCTTCTCCTCGGCCAGCAGCCGGTCGGTCAGCATCATCTCGCCAAAGGTAGAGGCAGTTTCCGCCAGCGGCAGGGATGAGTGGAAGGTAAACGTGTTGTGATGTCCAGCCAGCATGCTGTGAATGGCGTGGCCCAGTTCATGCGCCATGGTGGCCACATCCCGTGCGCGGCCCTGGTAATTGAGCAGCACCCAGGGGGTCATCTCCGGCAGAACAGACCAGCAAAAGGCGCCGTCGCGCTTGCCTTTGCGAACTTCCCCGTCCAGGTGTTTCTCATCGAAGACACGCCTGGCCAGTTCGCCGACCTTGGGCTCGAACTCGCTGAAGGAGTCCAGCACCATGTCTGCAGCGGCATCGAACGCAAAGGGTTTTTCGGCCTGGGCCACCGGCGCATATACGTCGTATCGGCGCAGCTGTTTCACACCCAGGGTCTTCGCTTTGAGCTTGAAATAACGCTTGAAGATGCCGGCGTTCTCACGGGCCACCTGCAGCAGGGTGTCCACGGCCTGATCGGGGATGTCATTCATCAGGTTGCGCACCGACAGCGGACTGCCGAACTTGCGCAGCGTCAGGTTCTCGTTTCGCCAGTCGCGCACCAGTGTCTGGTACATCTGGCCCAGGATCGGCCCGTCCTGCTCGTACACACGGTACAGCTCCTGGTAGGCGGCGGCGCGAAGGTCGGGGTCTGGACCTTGTACGTAAGCCATCAACTGCCCGCGTGTCAGTTCCTTGGTTTCACCTTCCGCTTCCAGTCTGAAGGTGTAGCGGTTTGTGAGCGAATCGTAGAGCGTAACGAGCGCCTGCGCACCGGTCACGTTCTTCAAGTTAACGATCTTCTCCTCGGGCTCGCTGAGGGTGTAGGGTTTGAAGTGGCGCAACTCCTCCAGGTAATAGCGGAAATCCCCGGCTTCTGCCATCAGGCGTGCAGTTTCAGCCTCCTCCAGCCCCTTCCACCATAGGCTGAAGAACAGCGTGCGGTTCTCCATCTCAGCCAGGAATTGTTGCACGCGCGCCTGGGCGCTTAGTGCGGTCTGGTCTTGCGTATCAGCCGCAAAGGAGAGTCCGGCAAAGGAGTACAGCTGATTGGCGATGCGCGTCATCCTTTCGGAGGCGCGTACCACTTCTATGAATTCGTCGGAGGGCATGTCAGGCTTGAGGTTGCCGCGTAGCCCTTCAAAGGAAGTGACCTGTTCTTCGATCAGATCAAACGCCGACTCGTATTCGGCACTCTTGAAACCTGGATACAGGTCTGACAAGCTCCAGCGGGTTTGGGTGAAAGTCATGGTGGCTTCTCCAGTTTGAATGGTTCTTACTGTTTGGGGTAGCGGCGGGTCCCGGGCTATGTGTTTCCCGAAGCACGCTGTACCGGTGTGCATGGCAAGTATCAGTGTGCGGGCTGCGCCCTACTCAACCAGTACCGCCGTAGCGAAACCAGCGTTGTGCATTAGAGATTGAAGCGGATGTGTACGACTTCGCCGTCCTTGACGGGGTACTCCTTGCCTTCCAGGCGCAGCTTGCCTTTGCTCTTGGCTTCGTTCAGGCCTCCGAGCTCGACCAGTTCATCCCAGGCAATCACTTCGGCGCGGATGAAGCCCTTTTGCAGATCGGTGTGGATCTCGCCGGCTGCTTCGTGGGCTGTGGCGCCGCGCCGCAGTGTCCAGGCGCGCACCTCGTCCTCGCCAACCGTGAAGAAGGATTGAAGTTGCAGCAGTACATAAGACAGGCCGATCATGCGGCTCAGGCTGAGCTCGTCGATGCCGTACTCCGCCATGAATTCGGCAGCCTCCTCCGGTGGCAGTTGCGACAGTTCCATCTCCAGCTTACCCTGCAGGGAGGTCGAGGGGTGGTCGAGCGCGGCGGTCGGGGCGGCCTGTCCTTCGCCCAGGTTGAAGACGGTCAGGATCGGCTTGCGCGTCAGTAAGCCGTAGCTGGCGAGCTCCCGCGCTTCCTCGGCGTTGAATTCCAGCGCCCGCAGCGGCTTGCCCTCAGAGAGTACGATCTGCAGGCGTTCGAACAGCGCGATCTGGCGTTCGACCGCGGTCTTGTCCGAGCCGCCCTTGCGGCGTTCATCGGCCAGGCGTTCCAGCTTGCGCTCGACCGCCACCTGGTCATTGAGCAGCAGTTCGCCCAGCATGCTCTCCACGTCACGCAGCGGGTCCACCGTCCCGGACGGGTGCGGGACAAGCTCGCTCTCGAAGCAACGCACGACGTGCAGGAATCCGTCCATCTGCGCCAGTTGGTTGAGCAGCTGGCCAGAAATGCCGCTGCGGGTAGAATCGCCCTCCAGGCCGGCGATGTCGGCGTAGGTGACCTTGGCGTAGGTGGTCTTCCTGGGGTTGAACATCGCCTGTAGCCGGTCCACGCGCGGGTCGGGCATATCCACAACGGCAGTGTGCACTTCGAAGCGGCCGGCGCTGGTGCTGGTAGGGGTGTCTCCACGCGTCAGGGCGTTGAACAGGGTGGTCTTGCCGGATTGGGGTAATCCGATGATGCCAAGTTTCATCTTGACCTTGTGAAAGGGGTTGATTATACTGTACGCGCGCCGCGAGCGCAGTCAAAAAATCGCCGAAGTGGCGGAACAGGCAGACGCGCACGACTCAAACTCGTGTTCCTTCGGGAGTGAGGGTTCGATTCCCTCCTTCGGCACTGGCGAATTATAGCATAGGCCCTGCTCAGTCTGAGCAGGGCCTCCTTGCTTAATCTGGGGTCAGCATATTTTCGGGGCGCACGAGCCGGTCGAAGTCCGCAGCGCTCACGGCGCCGCTGGCCAGGGCCTCTTCGCGCAGTGTGGTTCCGTTCTGGTAGGCAGCCTTGGCGATAGCAGCGGCCCGGTCGTAGCCGATGTGCGGCGCGAGGGCCGTGACAAGCATCAGGGAGCGCTCGACCAATCCTTCGATCCGTGCAGTGTCGGCTTCGATGCCGGTCACGCAGTTGTCTGTGAAGCTCCGCGCGGCATCACCCAGCAGGCGGATGGATTGCAGCACGTTGTAGGCGATGACCGGCTTGTAGACGTTCAATTCCAGCTGACCCTGCATGCCGGCCGTTGTGATGGTCGTGTGGTTCCCCATCACCTGCGTGCAGACCATGCTGAGCGCCTCGCACTGGGTGGGGTTGACCTTGCCCGGCATGATCGAGGAGCCGGGCTCATTCTGTGGCAGGCGTAACTCGCCGATGCCGCTGCGGGGCCCGGACCCCAGCAGGCGCAGGTCACAGGCGATCTTGTTCAGGCTGACGGCCAGGGTGTTCAACACGCCGGAGAGCTCCACAAGCGCGTCGTGGCTGGCCAGCGCCTCGAACTTGTTCTCTGCTGAGGTGAAGGGCAGGCCGGTAAACTGAACGACTTCTCTCACAAAGGCCTCGGCGAAACCGGCCTTGCTGTTCAGGCCGGTACCCACGGCGGTGCCGCCCTGCGCCAGTGGGTAGAGCCGCTTCAGGCTGTCGTGGATACGGTCCAGTCCCAGCCGCGCCTGCGTCGCGTATCCAGAGAACTCCTGCCCGAGTGTCAGGGGCGTGGCGTCCTGCAGGTGGGTGCGCCCGATCTTGATCAGATCGCTCCAGGCACGGGATTTGGCTTCGAGCGCGCCATGCAGGTGCTCTAGAGCCGGGGTCAGGTGCCCGTGCAATTGCTCGACGGCGGCGATGTGCATGGCGGTCGGGAAGCAGTCGTTGGAGGACTGGCTCAGGTTGACGTGGTCGTTGGGGTGTACCGGCGCCTTGGCGCCCAGTTCGCCGCCCAGGCGTTGGTTGGCCAGGTTGGCGATCACCTCGTTGGCGTTCATGTTGGATTGCGTGCCCGAGCCGGTCTGCCAGATGACCAGCGGGAAGTGCTCGTCAAGCTCCCCCTCGATGACCTGCAGGGCTGAGGTCACGATGGCCTGTGCGAGGTCCGGTTCCAGAGCTCCCAGCGACTGATTGGCCAGGGCTGCGCAGCGCTTGACGATGCCCAGCGCCCGGATGAGCGGACGCGGCAGGCGCTCGTCGCCGATCTTGAAGTTTTGCAGTGAGCGCTGGGTCTGCGCGCCCCAGTACTTCTCGGCCGGCACTTCAATGTCCCCAAAGGTGTCCGTTTCCGTACGATAAAGGCCAGCCTCGTTTCGCTTCTTGTTTTTTCCCATTTTCTCTACCTCTAAGCAGTCTCTCGATACTTTACCACAACCTTCTTCCTACTCAGCAGAAAGTTGGAACAGGTTCCCATCCCAGCGCCACAGACCGGGCGGGTCCGTGACCACCACCTCCATCACGCCGCCCTCGTCCGTGTTGCGCAGCTCGAAGGCGCCTTCTCGGGCCGGGATGTAGGAATGCGGGTCGCCTAGCTCGTCCTGCCAGTTCACCAGGCTGGAAAATTCGGTGCCGTCCCATTCGGCGATATACAGTTCGCCAAGCGAGGCCGCAAAGAAGACGATTTCCGGCACATCGTCGGCGTTCAGGTCTTCGACCAGTTCGATGCTGGCTCCGCCTCCTTCGTAGAGCCCTTCGCCGCGGAGTCCGGCACCGACCCGCTCGAACAGGCCCTGGCGCAGGTACCTGTCATCCTGGCAGACGTAGGCTGCCAGGATGGCGTCGCCGTAACCAGGCACGGAAGGTAATGCCAGGGAGACGAGCACATCCGCGCAGTCGTCGCCGGTCAGTTCCTTTTCGATCACCTGGGCTTTGATCACATCGTTCGAGCCGGTCCGGATTTTGGTGAGCAGGCCCTCCAATGGTGCCACCGCACCGCCTGCGTTCAAATAGGCGCTGATGCCGTTGGCGGCATCGCTATCGCCGCCGAATTCCGCATAAAGCCCCTCCAGCGTGATCGCATCCGGGGCCGCCGGCTCCCTGGTTACGCCGGGCTCATTTTGTGCGGGTGTTTCGACCACTGGCCCTGGCGGGGAGAACAGGCGGCAGCTGAGGATCAGGGATACAAGGGCAAGCAGGTGCGCAACCCGAATACGTGTTGATCCCCTTTTATGTGTGTCCATCTGAAGTGTATCCTTTCTCTCCAAACAGCTTAGAATCTTTCAGGGAGTAGTGGGCGGGGTAATGGGGCTCTTTGGTTGGCTGGCGCGCATTCCCCAATCGATCTCCGTTGTCCCCAGGTCGTAGGAGAAAATCAGCCAATCAGAATCGGTAGATGTGCCGCCCTTAAAAGAATCAATGGGAGTTGGAGTCGTGGAAGTTGTCTCCCAGCCATCCGGTTCCAGCGCTCGCACTTGATCGCAAGAATTTCCCAATTCCAGTGCGGCCCATCCATGGCTATCGGTGACCAGCTTCGATATTCCCTGCAGGTCACTTCCATCAGGGGGCGGTGGGATCACAACGAGTTCTATGCCTTGGAGCGGGGCTTCATTGGCCTCTTGAATGCCGTCCTCATTCCGGTCAATCCAGAGGTGAAAACGAACGGCTGCAGTTCCAGAACGGGGGGTTTCCGGCCTGAATCCGAAGTATAGCCGGGGCTGGTCTTCGGCGCTCACTTCCGTTTCCGTGGTGGCGAGAAACCCGCAAGGGGGAATGACCCTGACGTTAAAGTAGTGTGTATATACTGTGGTGATCAGCGCCTGCCCATCTTCATCAGTCAGTATTGCCATAGTGGAGCCACCGCCATGGATATTGGATTCGGCGATGACAAGCACATTGGAAATGGGTGATTCTTCGAGATCCAGCTGTCCGTTCTCGTTGCTGTCTTCGTACACCTTGACGATAGTGGATGCCGGTTGGGGTGTCGGCGGGGGTCCGCAAAAAACCTGCACACTCAACAGGACAACCAGGCTTGCGATAGGGTAAATGCGACGAGCGTTATGAATTGTCTGCACCGTGGGCCCCTTACCTTCGCCAGAATGAATGTAGAAGGCAGCCTGTCAGCATCCTTTTATGGTACCCGGTCGCCGTCCTCGTCGAATTCGATCAACCCGGTTATGCCGGAGAAACCCTCAATGTGGCGCACAGCCTCCGCCAGCGCGGACCGTTCTATCGTGATGCTGCCGTCAGTGTTCTGGACGGCAACCTGCTCTGCCGCGTAAAGCAGCACTTGCGCTGCGTCATAGGTATAGGCCATGAGCGGACGGATATCTTCTGGTAGCGGCCCTCCCCGGCCCTCGAAAACGGTGTCGTACCTGGCATAGAAATCCTGTACGTCCGCGATACTGTCGATCCAATCCTCAGTTACCCCCAGATCGCTCATCTGTTCCTCGTTTAGAATGGTGCGATTGAAATAAGACCATCCAAATTCCCTGGTGAGCTCCTCGAACGTTGCGCTCCCGGATATGCTCAGCAGGCCGTTTTGATGGTAGATCGGCAATGCTCCCCTTGCGCTGGCTGAGCAAAGCGGTCCGATCACGCCGATTACGTCAGGATATTCCCTGATCAATTGCTTTGCTGCATTTGCTCCGCCAGTTTCATCGCAGCGGTCATCGATCTCAACCCGGTCGTACGCCAGGCTGTTTAAAAGAAGGGGTGGGGTGTTTTCCAGGATAGCCATTTCCACTGTATTCCAGAGGTGGGGGTAGAAATAATTATATTCGCCGGTAACCGGTCCCTGCACTGCGATCAGGACGTTCTCCCCTTCCTGCAGGATAACTTCACCACTCAAGTAGTCCGCCGCAGGCGCCTCCTCCGCCGGCGACGGGACTTCGTTTTCCAATACAGGGGCGGCTGCTTCCGGCTTAGGCGGCGTAAACAGCTGGCAGGCAAGGATTGCCGCAAGTACAGGCCAACACAGCAATAACAGAATGAATCGGTTTTCTTTGACCATGAGAGAAAACTCCTTTTTTAAGGAAAGACAGTATTCTTAGCTCGCAGGCGTGGATCAGCTATGGCAGGTAAGAGCGCTCGTACCATTCCTGGTCTTCGACGGCCCAGCCCAATGGATTTCCAGACCAATCCCCGAGCTGCCACCAGGTGTAGCCGTCCGCCGTGACCGGCCCATCCGTGATCTCGACGTATTCGCCGACCTGCAGCACCCGCTGCACGTCGCTTTTGAGGCTGGCGCTCGCGCGTACGTTCAGTTCATCCCCTGCTTCAGTGATGAGGTACACATCTCCCACGCGGAAGGCCAGACGTTCGGTCGGCTTGCCGCCGGACAGGACGAAGTTGGTTGCCCAGGCTGGCAGTGACGGCGACCCCCCACCCGAAAGCTTCTCGCGCCACTCGTCGTCCGTCAGGCGCTGGGAGCGCGGCTGGCGGAATTCATAGTACGAAAAGACCCCGCCCTGGGCGACCTGCATGCCCTCTTCCAGCGGCACGACCACATACAGGCGGTCCACCCAGCCGACACCGACTTCCAGCACCTCGTTCTGCGCGCCGGAAACGGCCGCGATGACGGGCGGTTTGGGCATTTCGCCGGTGGGTATGTTGTATCCTGAATCCAGATTTAAACATTCGATCGCGCCCAGGCATTCCGTGATCAGCCTGTTCTCCTCCTCTGTCAGCGCTTCACCGGCCAGTTCCTTGGCCGCGATGTCTCCCAGAGAATTCAACCGTCCGGCCAGGCCTTCCATCTTGGCCACATACTCTTGCAGAGAAAATTCTGGTTGTGATCCGCCTTCCGGCAGCGGGTATCCTATTAAACCAAGGTCCAACCCCGAGCTGAGTGCAGCGGCCATGTAAGCCATGCGGTAAAACGCCTCCGGATTCGGTTCCACGTAGCTGGGCGCCGGAGGAGACATGGGAGGTCCGCCGCCGCCTGCGCCTTCGGGCATCTTGGTGTACAGGATGGTATCGTGCTTGAGCTCGGCCCAGCTGCCCAGGGCGGTGTTCAGGTCTTTGTAGTCCCATGCCCCGGTCTGCATGTAGGTCGGGAAGGACTCCCCCTTCTCTCTCAGAAGCGGGAAGAAGGAATACAGCCAGGCATCGTAGAAGCGCCCAAGCCATTGCGCCTCGGGTTGGGCGAGCACAGCCTGCTGCATTTTCGTCATTTGGTCAGAGTAGTTGGGGTAATCGGTCTCACCCAGATCAGCCAGTGTCTGGTAAGCTGGATCGGACCCAAATGCGGCCATCACGTCAAGGCCGGAAGGGAACTCGCGCCGTACTCCGTCGGCGCGCTCCTGCACGCGGTCAAAGATCATGTTCTGGAAGATCAGCCCATCGAGCGTGAAGCGCTGCCCCATGAAGCGCCAGCCTTTTCCGGCGGACAGGTCGACGGTCGAATCTACGAACAGCGAGTTGACCTGCGGGGCGGGCAGGTCCGCGCTCTGGTCCAGGAAAGCCCCCCAGAGTTGCTCGTCCGCCAGGTCGATCGGCTCGGGATTGGTCCCATAGATGCGATCCATCAGGGCGGCATATTCAGGCGGGCCGGCGTCGTCCGAGGGACCGATCACAAAGTTCAACGTTTCATGCATGTCCACCCAATGGTCTGAAGCGGGTCGCTTGTATACCTGGGCGCGGCGCAGTGCCAGCGTGACGATCAGGGGTACGCGCGAAGGGACAAAGTTTGGATTCTCGGGGTCATCCAGCAGGAAGTGCATGCGGCCGTACCAGGTCATGCCGCGGAAGTAGGCTTCTAACTCGGGATCACCGGCATAGTGACCGACCGGTTTGTAGGCGCCGTAGTCGTCCTCGAACTCGGGAAAGAGCACAGATTTGGCTCTGCCGTCCGCCGACACGATCTGCTCGACCTGTTGCGCTACCAGCTCGGATTGGGCAGGATCGATCTGCACCTGGGGGTCGAACAGCCTGAGCGCCACTGCCAGGTAGGCTGCCGCCTGCCCGGCTTCTGCTTCCAGGCCGGTGCCCTTGAGCTGTTCAGCGACGGCCTCCGTCTCCTGCAGGGTGGCCTCGGTGATAGCCATGATCTGCGGGCGGAAGTGCTCGCGCTCCAGCGCCTTGAGAAGCTCGTCAAACAGCAGGTGCAGGGCGTGGAAAGCGGCATCCGTGGTCAGGTAGTAGGGCTGGCCGCTGCGTCTGGCGGTCTCCACGCGGATGTCGCCGAACTGGGCCTCCTGGCTGTGGATGGCGACGAAGCCATTCTGCGCCAGAAAGGCGCGCTGCGCCTCCGTCAGCCCGTCGAGCACGGCTGCGTTGCCCGCTTGGCCAAGGTCGAGCGGTAGGGGGTAGTCCGTGCCGGCGTAGGGTTTCGGCTCCCAGGTTCGCAGGGTGAGCGTTTCGCCTGAAAATAGCTTTTCGATGAACGGCTTGGTCAGATCCACTTTGAAGGGCGGCAGCCCCGCTCCAGGCGATTCCTGCGCGTGGGGTGTCGGCTCTCGCGAAGGCGCGGGATTCGGGGTTGGGCCGGGAGTGGGCGTAGCTAGTACCTGGCAGGCCAGGATGCTGAATACCAGCATGATGAGCACGCCAGGGAGCCCTCGTTGTGTGCGCATGGTGTCCTCCTTGTCCCTCAAATCAAGCTGGCGGGAGCCGCCGCTAATCCTATTCTTCTTGCTTCCAGCCGCGTCTGACGATGGTGTTTTCTTCGCTGGATTGTGGATCGACTTTTGGGGGCACATATTTGGAAGTGGAGGTGGCCACCGGGAATTCGTCCTGGCCGAAGACGATGTGCACGCTCGCCAGGGTGATCACGTCCCCTTTGGCCAGCTCAGCGGTTTCGACCCGTTCCCCGTTCAGGTAAGTACCGCCCGTCGAGCCCAGGTCGTGGACCAGGAAGCGCCCGTCCTGGTAGCGGATCTCGGCGTGTTTGCGCGAGACCTTGGCATGCGCCACCACCAGGTCGTTGTCGGAGGAGCGGCCGATGCTGATGACAGTTTTGTCGAAGGAGTAGACTTTCGAATTCTCGACGAACAGCAGAGCAGCGGGGAGTTTGGCTTCTTCGTCAGTCATAGGCGCCTCAATATACCGATTCTTTTAGGTCAAGTATAGATGAAAAGGGGCTCGAGTTCAAGCGCTCCGCGACGCAAAGCCGGCATTCCGGAGGCAGCCTAACCACATAGCGACCATCCATATATAAAGTCAGTCTTCTATAAACGTTCCGGCGGGGCTCATGAGGAAGCTTTCTGTAAGGGGGAAAAAGGCATTCCAGCCTCCATCGTCCACGCTGGCGATCACGCGCACATTCTCAGCCAGCCGGTTGTCCCAGACGGCTTGCAGTTCGATCTGGTACTCTGCGCCGCTTGCCCCGCGCCGCTCACATACCTGCGGGTGGCCGATCAGAGCCACAAGATCGTGGTATGACCTGCTGCGGTAGCGCGCCAGTTCGCTGGCAAGCACCTGCTTTGCTTCGACCTTATCCATCATGCCTGATCCGGTCTATCCTCTCATCTGCTCATCCATTGAATTCAAGCAACCAGTTTTCGAGCGCCTCTCGAAACTCTGCCTGCGATGAGTCTGTGCCCGCCAGTGGCAGGTACACATCAAAGATTTCCGAGATGATATGGCCGTTGCCGTCGACCTGCTTACGCACGTTTCCGCTTTCGGCGCGGAAGACACATTCCGCCTCGCGCACATCCAGGACCAAACCGGCTTCCAGGTTACGCTTGCTGTAGAGCAGCACAGCCCCGATGGCGTAGTCCTCCTCTTTTGTCTTGGTAAAGCCCAGCGGCACCAGCTTTTCTTCAAGGTAAGCGCGCGTTTCAGCATAAATGGCACGCGGGTCGGGTCGCTTCGAGCCGGTCAGGGATGCGATTAGTTTCTTGAACACTTGCAAGTCTCCTGCGAAATGTAGTCTTTAGGTTGGATTGCTTGAACGCTTGCGATGAAGGCGATTTTCATCTTAGATTACGACTGGAGGCGTTGCTTGAGCTCGGCCGCTTCCAGGTACAGCTCAACATAGCCGCAGGCCGGGCAAGCGCGCGCCTTGCGAATGGGGGTGGCAACCTTCATGAAGCCGGTCTGGCGGTCGGAGACGTAATGCAAGTCATCACCTGCGTAGACACGGCCCTCGCCCAGTTCACCGTTGCATTTTGGACATCAGGTGGCTGTCATAAAATCCTTTCTTCGATGTAGATGGCGTCACCTTCTGCAACTATTAGTGGATAGATGGCGTTGGGCTAGAGCGTAATACCCGGGTCGCCCAGTTCTCGCCGGAATTTCCGATGGAATCTACGGCTGGCTTCAACCGTACGCAACCACTCGTAGTACAGGCTCTTGACGTTCGAGAGCAGTGCCCCTGCGTCCCGGATGCGCGCCAGCCCGTTAGCGTGTGCTTTTCCCGGTGAGGCGCAGACGTCCTCGACCACCACGACCCGGTAACCCTGTTCCAGCAAGCCGAGGGCGGAATGCGCCACGCACACATCCGTCTCCATGCCTGTCAGGACGGCTGTTTTCCGTCCGGTCGCCTGGACCGCGCTCATGATCTTGGGATCGGCGGTCAGGTCGAAGACCATCTTGTTATGAACTTCCGTCTCGACCGGGAGTGCCCGCGACAACTTGGGGATGACCGAACCGTTACGCTTGATATCCTCGGCCGTCACCACCAGGGGTATTCCCAAGCGCACGGCGACTTTCAGCAGCCATAGCAGACGTTTGGCCAGGCGCTTGTTCTCCTTCTTGGGGAGTTTGTCCAGGAAACCCTGTTGGACGTCGATCAGGATCAAGCAGCAATCCTTCATATCAACCAGGGACGTGGCGATTGCCTTGCTTTTAGGCATGGTTGCCTCCGCTTTGTGACTATGGACCGGAACCCGCAAGTGAAATAGCCCTGGCAGTTTTTCGCTTCAGACTGAAGGCGTCAGGGGCACGGCCCGAAAGAGTACGTATGCATCAGGGCTATTTCTTTTTCTTTTTCTTCTCTGCGTTGCTGATTTCCTCCTGCTTGAGATTTTCCTTATAATATTGCAGCACCTTCATGATCGAGTTCGAGCCCTCTGTGCCGGCACTGAGCAGGATGGCAGTAACCAGACCGTCCAGCCATCCAACGGTGTGTAGACCAAAGGGCGCCATGACGCGCAGCCCGAATCCGAAAGCCAGCACCAGTCCCAGTGCCAGGCTGACGAATCCAAGGATCAGCTACTTGTATTTAGTGATCTGTTCTTTGAAGAAGATCGGATCGGCCAGTTCGAGCAGCTGCTGCACGGCAAATGCAGCCACCACCACCGGGCCGAGCGCGGTTACCAGGGTATCCATTGCGTTTCTCCTTATCAGAAAGTGAGTGAAGTTCGCTCCCGTTCCTGCAGAGCGGGAGCACTGCGAATTGCCTTCGCATACAGGAAACCGTTCCTCGGTTCAAGCGGGTGTGCGGGAAAGGTGTGTGTAACGCGTACTACTCTTGCACGAGGAAGCTTGTATTGAACACACGCAATCCTGTGGGATCATTATAGATGTGTATGTAGCCTCCCGCGCTCAGATCTATGGCCTGTTCGTATGGTCGGGCACCATCAACCGTGACACGCACCGTGATGTCTTTTCCGGAGGAAACCCCGCCCACAAGCATTTTTGTACCCAGGAGCTGAGCGTGCTGCTCGATCTCATCGCTGCCAACCAGCGAGAGCACTTCGTCTCCGTCGACCGTGACCCGTACCGCTTTACCCAGGAAACCGTATCCCAGCCCAACCTGGTATTCGTATTGTGTTGTGGGGTTTGCGGCCGCCGGATCTTCAAGCTGCTGAGGCCTGCTTTTGCAGGAAGTGGTAAGAACGAGAATACAAAGTAATAATGGCCTATTTCGCAGTATCATCTGAGCGCCCTATCTTTATTTTTCCAGGACATTTCCGTAGCACGAATTTTGTCTGGAGAACATTCCCGATTGTATTCACTATACAGGAAACCGCGCGGCGCTTCAAGCGTGCGCGCAGGTAGGGGGCAGCAGAATTCCTGGTCGGTTTGGGCCGCAGCAAAATGCATTATATAATCTTTTCAAGACACACACCCGACCTCCCCGCCGCAGGTCTGGATCCTGATCCCCCGGGATGGCGCTAGCCTGCGTTGGGCTTTCACCAGATCAGACTCCATGGTGCCAGTTTCACCGGTATCGCAAGTTTCGATGTACTTGTCAACGGGCTGCTGCTGGGCGCTTTGCGCCCACATCGACCGGAACGGGGCACTGAGCGTGAAAGGACAGAAACCATGAGAAGACGACCTTTGCTGCTCACTGTACTTATCGTTACGATCATGGCTCTCACCTTGATCATACCCACCCGGAGCGCCCGGGCTGATCTTGGGCCCAAACCCAGCATGCATTTTGCGTTCTTTTATGAGATCGACCCGGCGCCGTCGATCGTATCCGGGACACAGTATGAGTGCGATGATCCCGACTGCGCGGACGCCGCGCCGCTTGTCCCGCTCAGCGCGCCGGGATTCTCCTGCAGTTCCAGTGACTGTACCTCCCGGTCGCTCGTATTTTCAGCATACCACCGCCTGAGCATAGAGTTTTCGGACGGAGTGACGCGCCAGAGCAACATCTTCGAAAAAGAATACTTCGAGGCCGAATACCACGTGCTGGTGCGCGAGGACGACCTGCTCGTGGAGGAGCAGGTGGGCAAGAAAAGGCCGCCCAATATGCTCGAGGTCATACTCGGGGCGGGAATCGTTTGCGTCGTCATCCCGGTGGAACTGTTCGTCCTGGGGTTTTTGCTCCTGCTGGCCTGGCAGGCCCCCGAGATTCGCACAACTCCCCTGCTGTACATCCTCAGCTGGCTGCTCTCGTTTGGGCTGATCTCCCCGCTTATTTTCGTGAACCCGATTTACATCAAAAGCCTGCTGCTCACCCTGGCCCTGGAGTTGGCCGTGGCGCTGGGATATGCGCTCTGGCGTAAGCGACCGATCGCCTATGTGTTCACCATCACCCTGCTGATGAACCTGCTCACCTGGATCCCTTTCAGAGTCATCCTCGGCAACCTGAGCGCCTCACAATATCTGGCTGGCTCGGCCATCGGAGAGGTGGTGATCTGGTTGGTGGAGGCCGGGGTGCTCGCCTTTGCGCTGCGCAAACAGGTTACCATCAAAGAGGCACTGCTCCTCAGCCTGGTATTGAATCTGGTCAGTTTCGGGATCGGCCTGCTACTGCCGTTCTGAGAAATCCTGGAGAGTAAAGGCGCAGGAATCCGGTAACCTGCTGTAATACTCAGTGTAGTTCTTCATGTGTTCCGTGTACCTGTCTATTCGTGGGCACGTGCGCCCTTTATGATTGCAGTGCAACGATCGACCAGCTAGATGGGTAGTTCATTTCCCCCTCGCGAGGGGTTCGATTTAGCAGGATGTCTGGCGCCTGATGAGGATTGCGAGGCGCTTACTCCACCTTCACGATCATGCATCCCCATCCGTCATATAGCGAGTGATGCATCTTCGCGAGATCCAATAAACGACTTGTATCTGCGAACACCAATTCGATTTCGGGAACTGTGTCTTTAATCAGATCGAAATAGTAATAGTGCTGTCCCTTGAATACACCACTTGAGATGGTGGAGGCCTCAAACCCATTTTCCGTGCCCCATACCATGATATTGTTGGCATCTTCCTCTGAAAACGCATTGAAATGGTGCTCAATATGATGGGGCTGGGTAAGATCCGAACCATGCGATTGGAGCGCAGCGATAACCTGCAGGTCTCCCTCACGTTGCTTCATCAATTCCTCATCGCTAGCCATGGGATCCCTTTTCCTTTCAAGAATTCGGTGTGTACCCTGAAACGTCCATGCACATTCTCGCTTTGCGCGCTAACGGTTTGCGGCCATACAGAGAAAAGGAAAGCGAATGGGGCTGCTACTCGATCAGACGAAGGAGTATCGGGTAGTCCCTGACCAACAGGTCCCGGATGACCAGGTCTCCGTTCTCCGTCTCGAAGACCAGTTCCTGTTCAAAGCCTTTATGCACATCGATCCCTGTCACGCCCCCGGCGGATACGCCTTGGATGGTGAGCCTGGCCGCCGTTCCAGGGTCCTCTTCCACAACTTCACCATTCGTCCACAACGCAGCCAGCCTGTCGCCGTCCGGCAGCGCGAAAGCATACTGCACCACATCCGGGGCCTCGCTTTCCACGGATACAGCCATGTCCACCGGCTCGGCGCCGGCCAGCGCATCGCATAGATTATGGATCGGCGCGAGAAAGGGCTCCTGGAAGAAGGTGTTTATGGATACGTTGACATCAAGCCCGCGGTGCATGACGATCGCGCGCGTGTAATACTTGGCGGCAATAGGCTGGCTCAGCGGCGGCCCCCCATCCCAATCCGCCTCGGTCACCGTAGCCCACAACAGCTCATTGGCGAAGTACTCTCCGGTAAAGCCCTGAGAAGCCGCCAGATCCTTGATGCCTTGCAGCGTCTCGGGATAGTCCTGGTAGTAGGGGTCGCCGGGCATGTTGCCATAGAAGGGGTGCCACGAGATACCGTCCACCAGGGGGACAATGCCGGATACGAGCAGTTCGTTCAACATGACCATGTCCACGCTGAAGCGCTGGTAGTCCCCGTATCCGGGGTAGCCGTTCTCCCAGTTTCCAGGGATGGCACCGATGATGATCCTCGCCTCGAGATCCTGCTCCCGGATGACGGGCACCGTACGCCTGACCAGATTGGTATAGGCGCTGATGCCCATGCCTCCAGGCTCATTCCAGATCTGGTAGTAATGGATAATGCCCCGGAAGTGAGACACCACGAAACGGACGTAGTCCAGGTACTGAGTAATTTCCGCCTCGCTCTGGAAAGGGGTTTCGTGGGGAGCCAGGCCGGCCCCCAGCCACAGGTCGACCACAACATTCACACCGTGGTCCGCAAAATCAGAGATGATCTCGTCGACCTCCGGCGGGATCGACTCCAGGGTGAAGGTCTTGTACGTATTTCCTGCGCCCCAAAAATCCGTCAGGGACTGGATCCGGATCAATTTGAATCCAGAGTTGTAAACAATTCCGGTGTCGCTGTACCGGTCAAAACCTTCCGTATCGACGCCGATATGGTTATACGGAATTTCATCGAAGGGCCTGGGTGTCAGCCGGGTTGTGGGCAGGTCATTGTCCAGCTGCAGGGACCGGGAGGGTATGGATGTTGGTGTTAGCGTCGGCGGCGGTAGTGTGGGTGTGGGGCCGGGGGCACAGCCGTGCATAACGATCACGGCAACAGTGAGAGTAGTGATGAGAAATAGGTTGTGTGCCTTCATGTTCGGTCTCCAGTTGTGCACGGTGAGCACCCTCGCATTACGAATTATGGCCGGGTTTCTTATTTCCTACGGAGCAGGCGCCTGGGTTATATCGCGGACGTTGTAAAGAAAATCGTACATCAGCCTGCTGAGGGTGCCTCCGTATGGCGTTTTGAAGAATTCCGTACCGTGCGCCGTGCCAGGGAAAGTGTGGAAATCCTTTGGATCTGGTGCACTCTCATACAAACGGGTCATATCAGCCGTTCTGTCCACCGTAGGATCATTTTCTGACACAATGAAGAGTTTGGGCATGGTCGGGTTGATGATCTTGTTCAGGTCTTTTTTTTCCGGGTCATCTGAAGCGGTACCCGAGACGATGATCAGACCTGCCAGTTCTTCGTCGAAAGCCACTGTAATGCAAGCGCGTCCACCCATGCTGGCGCCCGTGCAAACGATGCTCTTGAAACCCTTGGAACGCAAAAATTCTATGGCTGCCTGCATATCCCTGTTGAGCGTGACCCAGCCCGGCTCGGTTCCACCGCGGCATTCCGATTCACCATAACAGCGCAGGTCGATCGTGAGAGCCGAGAAACCTCTCTGAGCGACTTTGTTGGCAAAAGGGATCCAGTTCTTCTGATCGTTGGGTCCCGCCATGTGGATAAACAACACGACCACTTCTCCCTCCGTATGGAAGTAATTGCCGGATAGCTTAAGGCCGTCCTCGGTCGTGATACTGACGGTTTCCGTTTCGTACGGGTACACCGGTTCCGGAGTGGGGGAATCCTGGGGTTCAGGTGTGAACGTACTGGTCGATTCCGGCGTGGGAGAATCGGCCGGCTTCGGGGTTGCGGAAATGGCGGGTTCCCGATTTGCATCCGCCGCATCAGGCAGGGACCGTCCGCCATTACTGCAGGCAGCCAACAGCAGTGCGCCTGCCATCAAAAGAACAAGACTCTTCCTCATACTTTCTCCTTTTGGTGATACGCAGCACAATTATCGATTATGCATAATGTTCCCGCACATCGATTGCTAGCCGCTCCTGGCGGTAGCGGCGAACCAGCCGCCATCAAAGTATCAGCCCAGATCAGGTGCACACGATGGCTGATGTAGTTCTCTTACACACCCTCCATCAATTTGTCAAAGTCATCCATAGATACTGCTGGTGAAGTTGTAAATGAGATACCCAGCATCTTAGACAACGCTACAGATATCTTCATCGCTCGTTCTAAATCGGGAAGCTCCATAATAAGCACGAGATCGGTTTTTCCGAGTAGCGCATAACCCGATTTAATTTCTCCACCATTTTCCTTGATCAACTCTTTTGCTTTCTCCGTGCGTTTTGCGTCGATTACCTTGATCGAATCTTGCGAATATTTTCCGAACATTATATATGTAGCCATACGAACACCTCCTTCAATTTAAATGCGGTTTAACGAACAGGATCCAGGAGCACTCTCTGGGGTTTCCCCTGTGGCTTTGATCCTTTCAAACCTTGCGATTCCTAACGGGGCATGTTACCAGCGGGGCGGAATTGATACCTTTCCAAAACCGCTTCGATCACCCTTTTATTCTGAGTGGTCAATTCCAGAAATTCAAACCCGGTATTGTAGTAGATGGAGTTTTCCTCCTGTTCGCACCATGCCACACGGACAGGAATAGTCATACGTACGGCGGGTGTCTCAGGAGTTTCACGGAATTCAATTGCCAGAGTCAATTCTCTATCGATTTTCCCCGGTTTTTCCCCCAACACCATCGCACCCTGCAAGCTCAGATCGCCGAGATACCCCAGCAGGATATTCTCATGAAGATCGTACGCCGGCGTGAAGGTCATCAGTTTTTTGCGTTCTTCCTTTCGTTGTTCACTCATGACCTCCTCCTGTCAGGTTAAGCAGCAGAGGCGGTTTCCGCAGGGCGCCGTACCCATAACCGAGCATAAAGATCAGGCTGAGCGCGACCAGAACCCACCCCATAGAGTTCATCGTGCCGCGCAACTGGGCTGCCAGCAAGATCGCCGATCCAGCCAGGTCGCCGGCGAAGAACGAAGTCGCGATGATCCGGGTGAAGCGTGCATCATCCAGTTTAAGGGCAAGCCCGAGTAGTAAGGCAAAGGCGAGGTGGGTCGACCCGAAGTATTGGGCCATCGTATGTAAGGCGCCCCCACCCGAGAGCCCGTACAGCGCAAGCGACGCAGACGGAAAGGCGACGAAGCTGACCGCAGTCAGGGCAGAGACGATCAGGTTGAACTGCAGGAGACGCTTGATAAACATGCCCACTCCTTTCCGATCAGCGCAGGTCATTGGTCTGCCAGTTTCTTTCTGGACTAATTCACAAATTTGTACATACTCACTATACAGCCAAAGCCGGGTGGGTTCAATACTTTACCCATGATCACGGCGGTCGGTATGCGAGGACAGCCTCGCTATCGAAGGGGTGTCTCCACAATCCAGGCTCTATCTGGTGATGTGCATAGATCTTTTAAAGATGTCTTGAGATCTTTCAAAAGATCTACTGAGATCTTTTAAAAGATGCACTGACATCTTTCGCAGGAAATACGCTCTGGTGTAGCCAGATGCGCGAACCAAACCGAATCGCGCCCTGACTTGTTTCAGGTTGAGTCAAGACTCGTTTTTCACACTATCAGGATTTTCTTGCATACCAACTCCGATTCACATGGGCCGTCAGGGTTCCCGATGATACTCAGTATTACAACAGCTTGCGCCCCCGCCTGAGTTTGGGGTGGTGATCTCACGGCGATTCAAGCCATGCAAGCGCCTCCGTTTGCTTGGTGAAGATCTTGAAATTGAAACCGCGATTGTTCGCGACTGTCTCGATGAACCATTCACGGACAGGAAAGACCGGCTTGTCCAGGATGGCCGCTTTTCGCAATCCCTTTTGGCGCAGCATTTCGAATGTCTCTGTAACCAATAGATAGCTATTGAGGATCCCCAAGCGCCCCTTCAGCCGTTTGACGTCGATGAGCACCCTCGAGAGCCGGTTGGCAAGCGCGGCGTCGAAGATCTCCATCGTCATGGCTTTGGCGGTGGCCAGCGTGCGCACGCCGCTGGCGCGTACGCATAGAACCTTCCCCTTTACTTCTGTGGCAAGCGTGTAATGCTCCTGGTCCATACATGCCTCCTTCCTACCCGGGTGGGCAACTTGCGCCGCAATGGAGCCGGACTATCTCAAGTTCATTATGGCATGGATTCCGGTAAATGGTATCCTTTTTTTGTACGGAGCGGCATTTGCCCGCCCAGGCTCGGGCGCAGGAGGTGAGATAATGGAGAAGGGTCGCGTCAGGGTGCGGCGCTGGCAGGAGGCACTGGCACGCCTTCGACGGAGATGTCGGCGGAATAGACCGGGGAGACATTTCCCAAGGCATCCCGGTACTGCACGCTCACGTAGAAGCCGGTCCAGTTTATAGGTGGGGCGAGGGTGAATTCCCGGACAGCTGTAAAGGGCTCCCACTCGGAGTTCGAGAAGTCTTCTGCGTTGAAGGCGCGGCTGCCGGTTCGCACGCGCATGTCGGCGATCTCGGCCACCGGGCTCAGAGCCTGGAACTCGACCTGGATCTGGAGCGGCTGGCTTGCTATCCCGCCGACACAGCACTTGCCGCCCTGGATGCTGAGAGAACCGTTGACGAAAGGGGTGGGGACCGCGCGGCCGGCCGGCGTGGACGGCAGGCGCAGGACGGAGGTGGCTAGGTGATGCAGCAGGGCCTCCTGCCTGGAAACCTGCGTGGATTGGGCAGAGACCTGCGTAAGCGCGGCATCCAGCGTGGCTTGAAGTTCAGGTGTTGGCGAAGGGTAACGTGGAGCACACGCGCCAGCCAGCAGGACCAGTAGCAATGCGAACCTTTTCACAAGCAGAGTGTAGGGTTTCATGGAAATGGGCCCTATCTTACGCAGGGGTCGTAGTACGGTTGGATCATGTATGGTGCAGCCATCTTGAAATGGTCGGGGGCGCTGTCAGGTGTCTCGTTTCTGATACCTGTCGAGCCATTTGATGGCCGACTGGATGGGATCCTTTCGATGGAGAAATCGCCGGTGTACTATTCGCCCCAGGCTTTCGACGGCGGAAAAACGTGTGTCTCCATCCGTATTTTCATCCTGTATCAGGTGAGCGAGCGCGGGAATAGCCGTTCGGCTTTTCATTGCGCCGAGCGCCAGCACAAGCGAATCGCGAGCGGTGGCATCGGTCTCAGCCGCGAGCGCCTCCAGGAGGGGGTGTACCGCCCCGGGAGCCCTTCCGATCCTGGTGAGTATAGCCGCGCCGTCTTCGCGCGCATCCGGGGCGTTGCTTCGAAGCATGCCTACAGCATACGGGATCGCCGCAGTTCCCTTGGCGATCAGGCCCCAGGTTGCGTGCGCGGCGTCGAAAGGCAAGGTTTGCGTCCCGGGCAGCGCTACTTCGGTCTTTAAGCGATTCGAGATACGCCTCATACATATCGATATAGTATTCCGAGGGTTCCTTGTAGTGCGACAGAACGGGTTTTCCCCTCCGGTCTACCGGAATTTTGTCTTCCTTGAGACGCTTCTTTGGACACATGTCGTTTAGAAAAGCCTTACGGATGGTAAAGGGAGCATGGTTTCGGTTACGGGTTACAGGCGGAGTGTACTCCAGGTTGCATTCACTATACAGGAAAGCGCGCACCGGTTCAAGCAGGTGCGCGCGACAGGAGTCTTGCGCCTCGAACTGCCTTTTTCGAAGGCGGGTCCTGATCTTGCGTAATCAGGTGGTTCCCCGGGCAGACATCATTTCAACGGCTGTCATCTGGCGACAGCAAAGTTTTTGCTTCCTTGAGCCTCGTACAAAAGAGCAGGCTCAGGACCATGAGCCCGATGAGCACCATCAAGGGCATGGTCATCGACCCTGTTTCCGGCGACTTGAAACTATCCATCCCCAGGATGAAAATGATCCCTGAGACCTGGCCCATGAGCAGAAGCAGGCCGTTCGAAGTGCCTTCCGGCGTTGGATAGGTAACCTCGGCGCCATACTGGAATCCGACCGGACCGGCGCTCAGCAGGAAGAACCCAAACACAAAGGCGGAGAGCAGCAACAGCCAGTAGCTTGTGGTAAAGGTAATGCCGATGAGTCCCAGGATCGCGCCGATCACAGCCAGCACCAGGTAAGGCGTTCTCTTGCGATAATGGTCAGAGAGCAATGGGATCACTACCGCGCCGATGATACCGCCCACGATCATCAACCCTCCCGTGTTACCGGCCTGGAGAATCGAAAAACCTCTCGGCCTGACGATGTCTTCGATCCAGGTCGTTACCGCATTGAACACGCCCAA
>CAZULT010000005.1:0-39630 GCA_964621295.1 uncultured Anaerolineaceae bacterium
CTGACCCCACGATTTGGGGGTAATTTCAAAAAAAGTTGTTGTTGACATCGATTTATAGTTTTTTTTCTAAAACCCCTATATTAATCTCGCATTAGAAAAGGTACAAAAGGTGGGCCCGACAGGATTCGAACCTGTGACCAAGCGATTATGAGTCGCCTGCGCTAACCGCTGCGCCACGGGCCCTCTTAAGCGTTCAGCGATCTTGCTGATAGCTGATAGGAGCGGGAGACGGGACTCGAACCCGCGAATGTCAGCTTGGAAGGCTGATGCCTTACCACTTGGCGACTCCCGCATGGGCCTGTATTCTACCGTGAGCGTAGTGGTTGGTCAAGAATGAGGCCCGTTCAAACCTTCCAGCATGCTGACATGGATGCTTGGTGTTGATGCCAGGATGGACTGAGGGCTCGAAATATAGTCCTCGCCGCCGCTGGTATTGGTCACGCGCCCGCCTGCCTCTGCACAGATCAGGCCGCCCGCCGCCACATCCCAGGGGTTGAGGCCAAGCTCCCAGAAGGCGTCGAGACGACCAGCTGCCACGTAACACAGGTCCAACGCAGCAGATCCGAGCCGGCGCACTCCCAGGCTGCGCTTTGAAAACTTGACGAAATTATCGAAATTGTCGAACTGGGTATCCCAGGCGTCGTAGGGAAAGCCGGTCACCAGCAGGCTCTTTTGAAGCTCGACGGTGCCAGAGACATGCAGCGGGTGCTCATTCAAGTGCGCTCCCTTTCCACGGGCGGCGCTGAACAATTCGTCCCGCATCGGATCGTACACGGCGGCCAATTCCATGGCCCCCTTCGCTGCGTAGGCGATCGAAACGCTGAAGATGGGGATGTGATGGGCATAATTAACGGTTCCGTCTAAAGGATCAACAAACCACTGGTGGTCCTCTCCTCGGGATCCGCCGCTTTCCTCCGCCAGGATATGGTGGCCGGGAAACCGGCTGTGAATTTCCTCCAGCAGATAAGCTTCAGACTCCCGATCCACTTCGGTGACCGGGTCGATGACACCCTTGTAGTCCACCTGGTGCTCTTTCTGATAGCCGTCGCGCAGGATGGTACCGGCCCGGCGGGCCAGTTCTTCAAGATCGCGGAGCACCGGGAGGCTCATTTGGATTTGCCCTGGATTTTCTTGATGGTCTCGCGCAATTCCTGTAACTCGTGCTGGATCTCTCTGCGGTCGTTAACAGCTTGGTCATAGAGCGTCTCAAAGGAGGTGCGTCGAACCTCATCCAGCTTGGGGAGAAGGCGCTCGATGCGCGCAATCTGGCGGTTCTTCTGCTGCAGCTTCATCTCAAGCCTGGCCTGGTATCCGGTATAGAATTTTGGGGGAGCGAGCGGTTCGGGCAGGTCAAGCTGTTCCTGGCTGAGCAGCTCAGCGATGGTGAGCAAGAAATCCTGTGTGTCGAACGGTTTTTCGATGAAATGCGAAGCGCCCAGGCTGAGCGCAAACTCTTTATCTTCCGGGGTCACGAAGGTCGCTGATAGGAAGATGACCGGGATCGCTTGAGTTTCCGGCAAGCTGCGCATTTTCTGGACAAAGGCAAAGCCGTCTAGCTTGGGCATCAAGATATCACTGATGACTAGGGCAGGCTTTTCCCTTTCAAGGATCTCGAGTGCCTCCTGCCCATTTCGGGCCGAAAACACCTCATAGCCCTGAAAGCGGAGGGTCACCTCCAAAAGTTGCAGGACGTTTGGTATGTCCTCCACAACCAGCAATGGACCGTGGCTATTTTCCATGTCGGTATTCTACCCCAATAGTCTGATTGTTTAAGAAAACGGGGCGCTATTCCAGGTTCTTTTTCCAAGCGCAGAGAGCGCAAATTCGACCGCCAGCAGGGCGGTCTGGTTCTGGACATCCAGTATGGGGTTGACCTCGACCAGGTCCATCCCGATTAGTTTCCCTGTCTCAGCAACCATCTCACAGATGAGGTGGGCTTCGCGGTAGGTCAACCCGCCCGGAACCGGGGTGCCCACGCCCGGCGCGTGCCGCGGATCCATAGCGTCCATGTCCAGTGAGAGGTAGATGCCCTCTACATCGCGAGATATATGTTCCAGGGCTTTCTCCATGGAAGCAACGATGCCAAGCCGATCGACCTGTTCCATGCTCAGGACCAAGACGCCTGCTTGCAGGAGGTTACGCTTCTCCCCGGGGTCGAGATCGCGCGCACCAAGGACTGCCACCCTGCCGGGGTCGATCACAGGCGCCGGTTCTTCCCAAAGTTGGACCAGGCGTGCATCGCCCAGACCGCACAGCGCAGCCAGCGGCATGCCGTGTATGTTGCCGGAAGGCGTGGTCTCTGGGGTGTTGAAGTCGGCATGGGCATCGATCCAAAGTACACCGACCCGCTTCTCTCTGGCGGCCCCTCGAATAGAGCCGATCGAAAGCGAATGATCGCCTCCCAGCACAAGTGGAAAGCGCTTGCCCTGCAGGCTGGTGGATATCGCTCCGGACACTCGGCGTCCCATGGGGATGATGCAATCTATATATTTAAGTTTTGGGTCGCTGATACTGCACATTTCAGCGATTGGGACTTCGACGTTGCCGGTATCCCGGACGGAGTACCCGAGTGCTTCAAGTTCCTGTTGCAAGCGCGCGTAGCGGATGGCGCTGGTGCCCATGTCCACGCCACGACGGTCCGCGCCAAGATCGATAGGAACACCAATAATGTCAATCTGCATAGTACCTCCAACAGGATATAGAAGCTGATTCTATCAATAACAGAGTTGCATTGCCAGATTTCCCAACCAGATTCGATTTTGTCATCTTGTGTTCATGTAGGGCTCCTATACTTCTGGCAATAAAGGAGACACAGTATGACTACTACTTCTATGGCTTCAACTGCCACCAAAACAACCTTCCCAGCAACGACTTCCAAACGCTATCATCCGGCCCTCGTATCTCTGCACTGGATTGTGGTGCTTCTGATCTTCGCCACGCTTCTGTTCGTAGGCGAAGAGGGGGAAGGCGGCTTCGCGCTCTCTTTTGGCGGTTTTCCGCCCATGGGTATCCATATGATACTCGGTATCACCACTCTGGTGCTGCTCACCGTCCGCCTACTCGTACGCTGGCTAACCAAACACCCTGATTGGGCCAGCACCGGCACTCCCTTCCTGGATCTGGTCGGAAAGCTGACTCACTTTGGACTGTATTTCTTCACCTTCTCTATCACGATCACAGGCATCGTCATGGCCTGGCAGCGAGGTTGGTTTGATTTCGTCTTTGGGTTTGGACCGGCCGCAAGCAGTTTTCGCAGAGGGGGGTTCTCCCTGGGAGCCTTCCACGGTTTGAGTTGGGCGGCTCTCTTCGCCTTGATCCTGCTGCATGTCGGGGCTGCTCTGTATCACCAGTTCATCCAAAAAGACAACCTGCTCAGCCGCATGTGGTACGGCAAGCAGGATGCATAAAAAGTAAAAACAAGCTTTTCTATGTGTTCAGGGCGGGGCTTGTCCCCGCTCGGAATTTTTAAGCAGTGCGATAGTAACCTACATCTACAGAATATACCCGCCCGCGCTTGATGACCTGTTTCACCAGGTTGGTCCCAAAACGGTAACCGAGGTGGCGGTAATCCGGGACGGACAGAATCAACAGATCGGCCTGTTTGCCCGGTTCTAGCGAGCCGATCGTGTCTGCGCGACGGATGGCATGCGCAGCATTGAGGGTGGAAGCCGCAATGGCCTGCGCGGGAGTCAGGCCCATGTAACGGCAGGCCAGCGCGATGGCAAATTGCATGGACTCGTTCCAGGCCGTGCCGGGGTTGCAATCGGTGGCAATTGCCAGGATGCCATCCGCGTCCAGGATATCCTGAGCCGGGGTGTACTCACTCTCGGCAAGGCCGAAGGGTGTGCAGGGCAGGGATACGGCCACCGTATCGGATTTGCCCAATGCGGCGATGTCTTTTTTGGAGGTTTTGACCAGGTGATCTGCGGAAGCTGCCCCCAGTTCGACTGCTAGGGAAGCGCCGCCCAAATTATCAAATTCATCGGCATGGATTTTGAGCGGGAATCCCAGCTCACTGGCTGTGGTCAGGATCTGGCGAGATTGTCCCAGCGAAAAGACCTTGTTTTCACAGAAGACATCCACAAAAGGCAGCGGAAGGCGCGGAGCATGCACCTCCCACCATTGTTGGAGGATGGGCAGCATGGTCTCGCAGATCAAATCGGTATAGCCCTGCGGATCGTCCTTGAATTCGGGTGCGATGGCGTGGGCGCCAAGGAACGTGATGGACAGGTCGAGCGGTCCTTCGTCATCCAGGGCAAGTAAAGCCTTGAGCAGGCGCAGCTCGGTGGCGGTTTGTAATCCATATCCGGATTTGGCTTCGGCCGTGGTGGTGCCGCAGGCAAACATGCGCAGCAAGCGAGGCCGCGTCTGCGCCATGAGCGCTTCGATGCTGGCCGTGCGGGTTGCGCGCACTGTGGAAAGGATGCCGCCGCCTGCCGCGAGGATATCGAGGTATTTTGCGCCTTCCAGGCGCATTTCGAACTCACGCGCCCGGTCACCTCCCCAGATCAAATGGGTATGGGGGTCCACAAAGCCCGGCATGACCACACATCCGGACGCGTCCAGGGTTGGTTCGTTGGGGTAGGAAGCACGCAGTTCTTCGGTCTTGCCAACAGCTATGACCTTCTCATCCCTGATGAGCACAGCGCCGCTTTCAATCAGGCCCAGGTCGCCGAGCGCGCGCCCGCGACGGGGTTCGCCTGCAAGAGTCAGAAGTTGTGTAGCTGAGTGAATGAGCATAGCAATATTTTACTCGTATTCACCCCCAATAGCGCAAGGCAAGTTGGCTTAACCTTTGCGGGTAAACACCAAATCGAATATTTTTTGCCGGAAACATCAATCTGTCCGCAGAACGGATCATTTCACTCCCTGAATTGGGGCGCTCCCAAAAAGTGATGCCCCCATGCAAAAAGTGACACGCCACCAGGCAGGCGTTTACCTCCAGCCCCCACTCCTACGGCGATTGCTGCGCTTCGGCCTGGAAGATTTTTTCTCTACAACCTTATCCTCACGCGAGGGCTGTACGGCAGAAGGGTGCAGCAATTTCTGATAGTAGTCATCCAGAAGCATTGTGATGATGGGGAGTTCTTCTTCGTGGTCGGCCAGTTCGCGTGCAAGGGCAGTGAAACGCTGGCTGCGTTCGGATTGTAGCTTGTCGCGGTTGCGCAGGCGCGCTTCCAGCAAGGCTGTCAACCGCTCTGCCACTACAACAGCCACGTCTTCATCGCTTGGAATCGTGCGTTCCTCCAGTTCAATTTCGTACTGTTTGGCAATGCGATCAAGCATCACTTTTTCCATTGAATTGACCAGAGTGATCGCAACCCCCGTTCCACCTGCACGCCCCGTGCGCCCGGCACGGTGGATGTAGTTTTCGGTTTCATCGGGCGGCTCGTATTGGATGACGTGTGAGAGTTCGGGGAGGTCCAACCCGCGCGCAGCCACATCGGTCGCGATCAGGAAGCGCAAAGTCCCTTTGCGGACACGTTCCAGTACGCGTTCCCGTTGGCTTTGCGAGAGCGCCGAACTGATCTCATCCGCGTCATAGCCAAAACGCTGCAGGACAACCGCCACATAGTGCACGCGGTCCTTGGTGTTGCAAAAGATGAGGGCGTTTTCCGGATTTTCGACTTCGATCAAGCGGATCAGGCTGCGGTCTTTGTCCATACCGGGGACTTTGTAATAAATATGCTCAACCTCTGTCACGTGGATATGGTCGCTGCTGAGCGTGATGAATTCCGGTTCTTTGATGAACTCGCGCGCCGTCCGCATGACCGAATATGGGAAAGTGGCTGAAAACATGCAAGTATTTACGGGGCGTTTTGGCAAATAGCGCTGCATCTCTCGCATGTCCGGGTAGAAACCCATCGAAAGCATGCGATCGGCTTCGTCAAAGATCAGCATTTTTAGGTTGTCCAGCGAAAATGTGCGCTTGAGCAGGTGGTCCAACACACGCCCCGGCGTGCCTACGACGATCTGCGCGCCGTGTTTGAGCGCGTCGATCTGTGGGCCATACCCTACGCCGCCGTAAACGGCCACGTTGCGTAAGCCAGTTTCGCTAAATGCTGTCGCAGCTACCTGTGAGACCTGTTTCGCCAGCTCACGCGTGGGGACGAGTATGAGCGCCAGGCATTCATTGCGGTTGGGGTCGAGCCGTTCCAGCATCGGCAGCAGAAAGGCGCCGGTCTTGCCGCTGCCTGTGCGAGCCTGGATCATCATATCCCGTTTGGCGAGCAGATACGGGATCGCACGGGCCTGGACAGGCATGAGCTTGGTCCAGTTCGCGCGCCTGGCTGCTTCTTTGAGCGGTTCTGATAATTGTTCGAAGGTGATTTCGGGTAAAGGGTTTTGGATTTTGTTGGTCGATTGATCAGTTGTATTCACGAGAGTCTCAATTCGGATATTAGGAGGGTCTGGCAGCGTATTGCCCTCAGTTTGGATATTTATACCGGAGTATGGTTACTTGCTTGATTATACAAGACCTGATCAGTATTTGTCCTGTTTCGGCCGTCTGACGGAGTCAGGGAAACTAGATGACCCTGACCAAGTCCTATCACTGCATTGACTGGCAGGGGGGTACACAGGGATTACATGCGGTACACAAATACCAGGGCTTCTCTGTCGATGGAAATGGGCTGCCAGTGCTGAAAATCCGCCGCGATGCTGACAACCCTTGTGCCTGGTCGCAGCTGCTCTTCCAGGAGGGGTTGCAGGCGGGCTGTCTGGGTGGAGGTAAGGTATACAAAGACCACATCTGCATCTCTAAAGTCAGCCCTGTAAAAGTTCCCGCATCTGGACCGGACCCTATGCTTGTTGCCGCTAAACCAGTTCCATACCCAGCTAACAAGGCACTGCATCGGACCCACCTCGATTCCGACAGCCCGTGCACCAAATTCACCTGCCGCCATACGTAGCACGCGCCCGTCGCCCGACCCCAGATCGTACAACAAATCGTCCGGTCTCAACTCTGCTAGTTGCAGGGCCCTGCGGATGCGCGCTTCGCGGGTCGGGATCCAGGGTAGGCCGTAGACAGCAGGAACGACGAGCCAGAGCGCAGCGCATAGCAGGAATACTCCTCCCAGGAGAACCGCAACGAGATGCAAAACAGTCATCATATCTTGAGAGACTCCATGCCTAATACCAAACGGCGCAGCGCAAACAGGGCAAATATGTTGAAGACGATAGCCAGCAGCGCAACAAAACCAAACCCAAGCTGTTGGTAAAGGAACGTGGCCAGCAATGCTCCCAGGGCGCGCCCCAATGAATGACCGGTCAGGTTGAAGGACAGTACAGTGGCTCGGGCCCCGGGTACTACTTCGGTCATCATCGGGACGTGGCTGACCATGACAAATTCAAAGGTGATGTAGAACAGGAACAATCCTGCCAGAGCGCCTGCTTCGGTACGTCCAATAATGGGTATTAATGCCGCTGAGAAGGTGTTGGCGGAAAGACCCCAGGCAAGCGCGCGCGATTTTCCGATGCGGTCGGTCAACAAAGCGACCAGCCCTTCGCCGGAAAGTTCTGATAATCCGATCACGGCTGAGGCGCCGGCCAGAGCAGCGATTTGCATTCCGAACGAGTCTTCCAACCATACACCAAAAATCAGGTTGACCAGTTCGTTTGCGGCACTGGCCCACAACGCGATCGAAATGCCTGCCAGCGCTGGGATGTTTCGAACCACTTTACCGAAGTTCCCCCAGGGGTTACGGGCAGGGATGTGGTTTTCATCCTGGCGCGGAGCGAGGAACCAGATGACAGTAAACATTCCCACCCCAAGCAAGGCTAGGACCGGGAAAGGGGCCGACCAGCCGAAGCGCGCAATGAGTAATCCCATAACCGGTACACCGAGGATGAATGACAGGGACCAACCAACCTCGGTCACAGCGAGTGCAAATCCACGACGTTGATAAGGGATCCGGTCGCCGAAATACGCTTGCATGGCTGGATCAAATAAATACTTGCCCAACAGAGTTAAAAGCAAGGCGGCGGTCAGGGACCATAGCGAGGGGAATAGTGCCACCAGTCCTACACCCATGGTGAACAGGGTAATACCTGCCAGCATACCAAAACGACGCCCTCGCTGGTCTGAGACAGAGGCAAGAAAGGGTATAAAGGCTCCCACGAAGGAGCGGCCGGTCAGCACAAAGGACAACACCGATATGTCAACCCCCAACCCCCGGGCAAAGGCACCTAAAAAGGGGTAGACCATGCGATGCATAGTGTTGAAGATGGTGCGCAGCACCATGGTGATCAGCAGCTGAAAGCGCAGGCGCACAGCGGTCCTTCTCGTTTAGTGTTGCGGGTTCAACAACAGGAACCATCGAGTCAGCAAGTAAGCTGCTATCCAGGTGATGATGTTCAGAAAAACAAAGAATAGGATGATATTCCACAAACCGGAATTGAAGATCGGGGAGGGTGGGGGGTGCATGACGTTCTCTGCAGTGGAAAATACTACCCGGAGGGCCACGAAGAAGGCAAGGTTCATAAGCGAGCTCACCCAATCCACATGGATGATCCACAAGCCTGCCTGTAAGAGCAGGCCTGTGACGGCGAAGATCAGGGCGAGCCTAAAGCGGGGTTCTGCCAGAAACAGCCCATTCCAGTTGGCCTGCATGGCCCAAAGCGAGAGCGGCAGGTAGGAAAACCAGAAGACGATACCTGTCCTGCCAAGCGCCACAGACCAGCGCTGCAAACCAGGGCGCCTGAACACCAGACCCAGTAGACCAATCAGTGCTGCGGCCGCAAATGCCAACTCTGCAGCCAGCACCCAGGCGCCATGTAAGTAGACGATGCGGACATTGGTACCCAGCGATTGTTCCTCTGGTCCAACCAATGATAGCCCGAGGATCATTGTCACTGTTATGAAAAACCAGAGCAGTGGGGAGAACTGTTTAAACATGGGGTGAATTGTACCTGACGGACCCGATATAATCCATCCAGGAGGCCGTATGCGTTTCAAAGAGAAAGTCGTGATCGTGACTGGTGGCACACGTGGTATTGGCCTATCAACTGCCAAGGGATTTGCCACTGAAGGGGCGCGGGTGGTTATTGCCAGCCGGAACCGTGAAAGGGGGGCGGAAGCCAGCCGCGAAAGTATGGCTCACTACGAATACGGGGATGTCTCCATCGCGGAGGATTGCCAGCGCATCGTCTCTCAGACCCTGGAGCGCTATAAGCGCCTGGATGTTCTGGTGAATTGCGCGGGCGTCATCTTCCGAAATCGTACCGTGGAGCAAACCACGGAAGAAGAGTGGGATGCTACCTTCGACGTCAATGTGAAAGGCACTTTCCTGATGTGTAAATTTGCCCTGCCTGCGTTGCGTAGGACGCGTGGTTCCATTGTGAACGTATCTTCCTATGTTGGGTTGGTAGGATTTGCAGGCGCCTCTGCGTACGCGGCATCAAAAGCTGCAATCCTCAACCTGACGCGTTCCATGGCTCTCGACCACGCCAAGCAGGGTGTCCGGGTCAACGCGGTCTGCCCGGGCAGTGTGGATACAGAAATGATCCGGGATGCCTGGCAACAATATGGAAATGTAGAAGAAGCGCAAAAGGTCTGGGCTGCAAAACATCCCATGGGCCGCATTGCCTCTCCGGAAGAAATTACGCGGGTAATCCTGTTCCTGGCAAGCGAGGAGGCCAGCTTTATCACCGGCACAGCGTTAGCCGTGGATGGAGGTATTACAGCCGGTTGATGCCCTTGATAGGCATTTACCTATGGTGCCTCTACCTTGAAATCCTGGCGGTCAAACTCTTCGTTAGGGCTGGAGGTTTTGAGGAGAACAAAGTAACTTCCACAATCGGCTGAATACGCCCCTGCGGTCACCGACTTCGTTCCTGCCTCAACAAAAGTAAGCGTCTCATCAGGGGTAATATTCTGTTTGTCTCCGCCTACTTCCCAATGAAAGATGACGGTTGCGGGCCCGTTTGTCGTGATCGCACCGGTAAATGCGATTGGATTTGGTCCCCCGCAAGCGCTGAAAGTTACGGCTACATCGACTGTCACCTCGTCTACCAGCGCTTCAGGCGCCTCTAGGATCGGGATGAGGTTCATATTTCCAGCTGTGTCTGTCACATCGGTTGCCACCCAGCAGAACTTCCCGGGATTGAGCGGGTCCTGGATATACCACCAGGTGGTCTCTGAGGTCCGTCCAACGATCTCAGAGGTAATACCTACGGGCAAGGCGCTGATGGCAGCCCAATCCTTTCCCGGCCCAAAGCGGCAATTCACTGCCAGATCTTTCGGCCAGGCGATCGGCCCCGAAGGCGTCGGAGTCAATGTGGGCAACGGTGTTGCGCTGGGGACAGGCGTTTCGGATGGCACGATGAATGTGGGTATCGGTGTCGGTTGGATTTCTGGAGCGGCGGGTGGCAAGAAATCGGGCCAATTACACGCCAGCATAGCCAGGATCAACACCAGCGTTGTGAATGTAATCTTGGTTTTCATTGGTACTCCATGATTGATGCGGTAGGCACTGTCACTTCAACATCGGCATTTTAATGCCATGCCGTTTTGCGGCTGCAATGGCCTGTTCATAGCCGGCATCTGCATGTCGCACGATACCCAGACCGGGGTCAGTGGTCAGGACGCGTTCAAGGCGGCGTGCGGCTTCCGGCGTTCCATCAGCCACGATCACCTGACCGGCATGCTGGCTGTATCCCATACCCACCCCGCCTCCGTGATGGAAGGAAACCCAGGTGGCCCCGCCAACCGCGTTGATCAACGCGTTCAGGATGGGCCAATCGGAGACTGCGTCCGTGCCGTCCTTCATGCCCTCCGTCTCGCGGTTCGGGCTGGCGACCGACCCCGAATCGAGGTGGTCGCGACCAATCACGATCGGCGCCTGGAGTTCCCCTTTTGCCACCATCTCATTGAACTTGAGTCCCGCCTTTAGTCGTTCACCGTATCCCAGCCAGCAGATGCGTGCCGGCAACCCCTGAAAGGGCACTTTTTCCCTGGCCAGCTTCAACCAGCGGTGCAGGTGCTCGTCATGTGGAAACAACTCCATCACGGCCTTGTCGGTACGGAAGATGTCTTCGGGTTCACCGGAGAGTGCCACCCAGCGGAAAGGTCCCTTGCCTTCGCAAAAAAGCGGGCGGATGTACGCTGGAACGAAACCGGGAAATTCAAAAGCGTCTGTTACGCCGTAGTCATAAGCTTGTTGACGCAGATTGTTGCCATAGTCGAACACCTCTGCGCCGGCGCGCTGGAAGGCGAGCATGGCCTGTACGTGCGTGGCCATCGAAGTCATGGACATCTTCTTGTAGCGAGCGGGATCGGAAGTGCGCAATTCGTCCGCGGCAGTCATGGACAGTCCGGAGGGAATGTACATCAAAGCTTCATGTGCAGAGGTCTGGTCGGTAACTACGTCTGGAACTACGCCGCGTGTAACCAGTTCGGGGTAGATGTCTGCCGCATTGCCGATCAAACCGATGGAGCGGGCGACTTGCTGCGCTTTGGCTTCCTCCACCAAAGTCATGGCTTCCTCCAGCGTATCCACGACCGTATCGACATACCCGATGGCGCGACGTCGTTCGGCGCGCTCAGGGTCCACTTCTACGATCAGACCAACGCCTTCGTTCATTGTGATGGCCATCGGTTGGGCGCCTCCCATGCCGCCCAATCCTGCGGTCAGCACGAACTTACCCTTGAGCGAATCCCAACCTTTGAGTTTGGCCAACGCACCGAAAGTCTCATAGGTGCCCTGTAGTATGCCTTGTGTGCCGATATAAATCCAGGAGCCGGCAGTCATCTGGCCGTACATGATCAAGCCTTTTTTTGCAAGTTCGTCGAAATGTTCCCAAGTGGCCCAATGTGGGACGAGGTTGGAGTTGGCGATCAGCACTCGGGGCGCATCGCGGTGGGACTTGAACACAGCGACCGGTTTGCCCGATTGGACAAGCAGAGTTTCATCCTCTTCCAACTCTTTCAGGCTTTCCAGAATGGCATCAAACGCCTCCCACGAGCGGGCAGCCTGCCCCCGTCCTCCATACACGACTAGGGCTTCCGGTTTTTCCGCTACCTGCGGATCGAGGTTGTTCTGAATCATACGATAGGGGGCTTCCGTCAGCCAGGATTTGCAGGTCAGTTTGTTACCGCGCGGTGCACGAACTTCTTGATGTGTGGACATTCACTCCTCCTACTTAAGCAGGTGCTTGAGGGCGGCGACTGGCCATCCTGCCACCTCAGAATTCCCAACACGATAAAGGGTGGCGTTGGGATACTCTACAATGTCATTGGCGCTCTCGACGGTCCTCTGTTCCGACTTTTCATCCGCTTCACTGGAGCCGTAACCCCACGCACGGTTTCTATTGCGGTCGCGAGGTGCGCACCGGTTGCTCTGCGCCATTACCTTCCTGGTGGAAAGGGTCATGTATCAGCTCAGCGCCGATGACGTTACTAACGCCTTGCTTGATCTAGGGTAAACCAAAATAATCCTCACGCTTCAAGTGCATAGTGACAATTTTGCTCTATCCAATGCCAGTATATGGATCTTCTGAAAGCCGGCATCGGTGAAAGGAATCCCGATGCCATGCAAAACAAAATTGCCGTGAAAGGGTACGGGAGATCTTCTACGAAAAATGTTTTCATATATCCAGCTTCTAAAAAAAATCCCTCTCGGCTATTATACGCCGAGAGGGGTAAGTCGTAAAAGTGTCTTGATTGTTAGGCAGCGACAGGGCTCATGTTTAATAATTTGGCGAAGTCTGTGTTGCGTAAGCGTGTTACCAGTTCATTTTGTGCCTCGCACCAAACGGGTTTGAGCGGGCAATCCTCGTCGAACGTGCAGTTGCTGCCATCCCCAACGCATTCGTTCAACATGATCGGACCATCGATGGCCTCGATGACCTCAAGCAGTGTGATTTCTTTCGGCTCACGCGCCAGCGAGACCCCTCCACGCGCGCCGCGCGAAGTGTGCAACAACCCTGCGATTGAAAGCTGCGAAATGATCTTGGCCAGGAAGGAAGGGGGAATGTGTTGTTCCTGTGCAACCTGGCTTGTGGCAGCACGTTTGTTTGCATCCAAACGAGCAAGGTAAAGCACTGCGCGGACAGCGTAATCGGCCTGACGTGTAATTTGCATGCGGACCTCTCTTGCAATCAAGGTAAATATTATCTGTTATAGAGATTTTATTGTGCAAAGCGGTACATTGCAAGTGATGGAGGTCATAGATGAAATGTGACCTTTTACTCCGATTTTATTAGCCCCGGGGAGTAGCTTTTTACTCTCCGGGGCTTGAATGGAGTTGCTAGTCAGTGAGGGTGATATTCCCGGCGCTCATGTGAATGACAATGGTCAGTGTTGGGCCGCTCCCGCGCTGAATGTAGGTGTGATCGGTTTGCGTCCAGCCAGAACTGTGGTTAACGTTCACGGCAGCGCCTTCCACCGTCACTTTGGCACTTACATCCTCCGGGACTATCAGTTGCAAGTCGCTGAAGCCGCTTTCCAGTGTCACAGTTGCATCGTGTTGCAGGTCTCCGCTGAAGTCCAGGTGGAAGTTTCCGGCTCCGCCTGTGAAGAGCATTGTAGAAAAGTTAGCATTGGCCAGCCCTGAAAGTCTTACGTCGGATGCGCCCGTCTCATATCGAAAGAGTGTCATCTCGTTCTGATTCGGTGCGGAAAAAGATAGATCGACATCGGCAGCGCCATCTTTGATGGTCAACCCGGTGAGAGCTAGTCCGCCAAACTCGTAATTGCCGTCGTACGCACCGGCGTTGACAGTCAACTCCATTGGAGTTTGCCCTAACTGTAAATCCCACTCGTTTTTGTAGTCTGATAAATTGATGGATTTGAATTTGTACTCGCCCTGGCTGATTTCAATGTCTCCGCTGGACGATGTGATCTTGGGCTCGAAATCGGTTATGTTGTAGGTGGCCGTGCCACTCACCAGCGCCTCCTCTGCGCCGGGAGAAACATCCAGCTTCCCCGCGCCAAACGACAGGGTCAGGCGCACTTCTTCGGACTTTGGAACTGCCACGGTGATTTCATCCGTGACTTTGGGACCCGGGGTTGGTGCGGAGGGAAGGTCGACATTAACCCCACACGCCAAGATCGCCAGAATAAGTATGGCAAAGAATAGAATAATTGATCGAAACATGGTATCTCTCCTTCTGGGAAAATATACGGGAGAGCCCTCGAAGAGTTGCACCGATATTGGGATGTAGTCTGAAAAGGCGGTTTTTCTTCAGGCCACCTTGCGGCCTTTTGCTGGTTTTGCCTTCGTTAGCAAAGCTGCATCCAAAGCCTGGTTTAAAGACCGGGCTTCAACGATCTCAATGTTCTTCGGCCAATCCTCGCCTTTGCGAATGGCCTTGGGCACAATGGCAGTCTTGAATCCAAGTTTTGCCGCTTCACGCAGGCGAGCCTGCATCTGGCCTGGGAGCCGTAATTCACCCGCCAGGCCCACTTCACCGACCAGCACCGCTTCTGCACGGATGGGGATGTCCCGCCACGAAGAGGTAATCGCCGCAGCGATCGCCAGATCCGCAGCTGGCTCATCCACCTTCAAGCCACTGACTACATTGACAAAAATATCCTGCTCGCTTAGCTTCACGCCCACGCGTCGGGTTAGCACGGCTGCGATCAATAAAAGACGGTTGAAATCAACGCCGTTGGGTGTGCGCCGGGCGTTTCCGAATTGTGTGGGCGAGGTCAGGCCCTGGATTTCGACCAGGATTGGGCGGGTGCCTTCCATTGTGACTGCAATGGACGAACCGGGGGCGTTGACCATGCGTTCCGCCAGAAATGCCTCGGAAGGGTTGCTCACTTCGCTGAGACCCTTGCCGCGCATTTCAAAGACTCCCACTTCGGCGGTCGCCCCGAATCGGTTTTTGACAGAACGCAGCAGGCGATAGGCCTGGAAACGATCACCTTCCAGGTAAAGCACGGTGTCGACAATATGTTCAAGGACGCGCGGTCCAGCGATGGCACCTTCTTTGGTCACATGGCCGATGACAAAAACAGAAATCCCGCTGGATTTTGCCAGTTCACGCAATTGTGAGGCGCATTCACGCACCTGTGAGACCGACCCGGCTGAGGAATCCAATTCAGATAGGTACATGGTTTGAATCGAGTCGATGATGAGCAGGTTTGGTTGGACTTCGCGAATATGGTTGAGAACCGTTTCCAGGTTGGTCTCTGTCACCAGGAACAATTTGTCGGGTAATTTCGAATTCTTCACTCCTGCCTGCAATCGAAGGGAACGCATTTTGATCTGCCGTTCGGATTCTTCTCCCGAAACATACAGTACACGCTCGCTCACAGCCATTTCCAAAGCCATCTGAAGAAGCAGGGTTGATTTTCCAATACCCGGATCGCCTCCTATCAGCACGATCGATCCTGGCACGATCCCGCCACCCAGGACGCGAGCAAATTCGCCGATGGGGAGTTGTAAACGCTCTTCTACATCCCCACTGATATGGGCAATCTGGTGCGGCTCGGAGCGGCCGGACAGCCCGCGAACAGCGGCTTTCTTTGGAGTGACAGTCTCTGAATGAACGACTTCCTCGACCATGCTGTTAAATGCGCCACATTGCGGGCATTTGCCCATATAACTGGCGGAAGCGCGTCCACACTGCTGGCACACGAAACGGGTCTGGGATTTAGGCATTTAATCCTCGTATGGGCGACTACGCGTAGTCGCCCATACAGTATAACCGAATTTATGTTCTGGTATTAAGCAGGCTGCTCTTTTTTCAATGATCCCAAAAACTTCTTCCTGAATTTGGCCACTTTGGGGGCAACCACAGCCTGGCAATAAGGTTGGTATGGGTTTCGGGCGAAATATTCCTGGTGATACTCCTCAGCGGGGTAGAACCTCTCCAATTTCTCTAGCGTGGTAACGATCGGATTGTCCCAGATACCCTGTTCTTCCAAATCTTGGATGACCTGCTCCGCAATCCCTTTTTGATCCTCATCGTGGTAGAAGATAGCGGACCGGTATTGTGTGCCCATATCGGCACCCTGGCGGTTGAGCGTGGTTGGGTCGTGGATGGAAAAAAAGACGTTCAACAGATCGCTGTAAGAGACTTCTTCAGGATCAAATTCGATCTGAACGACTTCCGCGTGACCGGTCATACCAGTGCAAACTGACTTATAATCCGGGTTTTCGACATGCCCTCCGGCATACCCTGAAACTACCGAGCGGACGCCCTTCACATCATCAAAGACGGCTTCCAAACACCAGAAACAACCGCCTGCCAACGTTGCGATTTGTGTATTCATAGAATCCTCCTTGGGTCTGTCGTTATAGACGCATGAAACATTTGAACTTTACCTTCAAAGGATTACAGAAACCTTAACCTTTCACCCTTCATCTTTCTATATATATGTATAATTAGCAATGATAGTGGGTAACTCCTATAACCTCTTCCATCAAAAAACATCAGACTGGAAAATGCATTGAGGAAAAAGGCGCCTCCAAACAGGATGGGTACGTTCCTCTTGGTCGCAGTGGGGCAGATCATCTCAGTGAGCGGCTCGGCGCTGACCGGGTTTGGATTGGGCGTCTGGGTCTATCAACGGACCCATTCAACAACGCAGTTCTCCCTGATCCTTCTGTTTACAGTATTGCCTTCGCTGGTTCTGGCACCGCTGGCTGGCGTGCTTGTAGATCGATGGGATCGTCGAAGGGTGATGATCGCCTCCGATACCGGCGCAGCATTATGCACCGGATTGTTGGCCCTGCTGATTGCTTCTGGTAGGTTGCAGATCTGGCATATCTACCTGATGATGGGTTTGAATTCCATCTTCCGTGGATTACAGGCGCCGGCCTACGTCGCCTCAGTCAGCCTCCTGGTTCCGAAAGAGCAGCTTGGCCGTGCAAATGGGATCATGCAGCTTGAGAGCACCTCGAGCTACTTACTCTCGCCACTACTGGCAGGGTGGTTGTTGGACCGCATCGGCATCATCGGTGTGATGGGAGTGGATATCGCAACCTTTTTGGTTGCTGTTTGCACCTTGCTCTATGTTCGTTTTTCAGGAATCAAGCCACCAGAAGCGGGGCCAGAAAAGACCAACCCGCTTTGGCAAGATGCGCTAACAGGCTGGCGATTTATTGCTGGGAGTTCGGGGTTTGTTGGTTTAATGGCTCTTTTTGCTTTGGGCAACTATGCCAACATCATGACCGACACGATCATGCCGCCGATGCTTCTCGAAATTACCTCACCTACCTTGGTAGGTGGAGTGCTTTCAGCGGGGGGGGCAGGGATGTTGGCGGGAACATTGATTATGTCTGTCTGGGGAGGCCCCAAAAGACGTGTGCTTGCCGTGCTGGCTTTCAAAGGTCTGGCTGGACTGGCAGTCATGGCAATTGGCATGCTCCAGTCGGTTCACTGGATAGCAGTGGCGACCTTTTTGTATTATTTGCCATTCCCCTTGGTTAACGGGAATGACCAGGCGATCTGGCAGAGTAAAGTTCCCGTTAGGCTGCAAGGTCGTGTCTTTTCGACGCGGCGGATGCTGTCGCACTCCATGATTCCCATTGCATACCTCACGGCTGGCCCGCTGTCGGATGTCCTCTTTAAACCACTTCTGGTACAAAATGGTCCCCTGGCACCTTTCCTGGCCCCCTTATTTGGAATGGGACCAGGCCGCGGTCTGGGTTTGCTCATTTCTCTCATGGGATTCAGTATCTGCCTTTTGACTGTGTTTGCAGCCAGCAACCCCCGTGTGTGGAATATCGAAATTGAACAGGCGGACGCGATTTAAACGAACGACCGGCAAGCGCCAAGGCACCGCCGGTCGTGGGATGATAGTATTGTTTCTCTAAGCCGCTGGTTCCGGCGTCTTTTCTTTCTCCTTTGTTTTCCGTTGGGAAAGCAGAATTTCATTTTCTTTGTCCACATCTACCCAGACGGAGGCGCCTTCACCGAATTCGCCCGCCAAAAGCAAATCGGAGAGCGGATCTTCTACTTTTTGCTGGATGACGCGGCGTAAAGGTCGGGCGCCGAATTCGGAGTCATAGCCTTTTTCTGCCAGCAGGGAAAGGGCCTCTGGCGAAGCATCCAATACCAGATTGTGCTCCTTTAAGCGTTCCGCCACTTTGTCCAGTTCGAGTGAAACGATGTTTTTGATATCTTCTTTGTTGAGTGCGCGAAAGACCACTACGCTGTCAACGCGGTTGATGAACTCCGGCCGGAAAGCGTGTTTCAGAGTTTTGGTCAACTTTTTGCGCATTTCCTCGTAGGACAGACGCTCCTCCTCCTCTTCTTCTCGCTTCAACTGAAAACCCAGAGATCCCTGTTTCTTGATCACGTCGGCACCGATATTGGAGGTCATGACGACGATTGCATTACGGAAATCCACCTTGCGACCACGGGCATCCGAAAGATGGCCTTCTTCCATGATCTGAAGCAACATGTTGTGGACTTCGGGATGGGCTTTCTCGACCTCGTCAAAAACAACGATGGAATACGGTCGACGTCGTAAAGCCTCAGTAAGTTGGCCGGCGTCGTCGTACCCAACGTAACCTGGGGGAGCACCTACCAGACGTGAGGCGGTATGCCGCTCCATGAACTCAGACATGTCAAGCTGGATGGCCGTGTCTTCGCTACCGAACATGAATTTTGCCAGCGCTTTGGTCAGTTCAGTTTTGCCTACTCCCGTCGGACCCAGGAAGATGAATGAACCGATCGGCCGGTGAGGGTCTTTCAATCCGGCTCGAGCCCGTCGCACAGCACGCGAAATGGCACCAATCGCATCATCCTGGCCGATGATAGACATCTGCAATTCGGATTCCATTTTCAGTAAGCGTTCACTCTCAGCTTCTGCCAGTTGCATCAGCGGGACACCTGTCCACATAGAAACCACTTCGGCGATATCCTCGGCTGAAACGATCGGGCTACTGGCGCGATCCCAGCCGGTGCGCAGGCGATCAATATTTTCCTGTATCTCGATTTCCTGCTCTTCCCATTGTTGGATCTCTTCCTGGCTACCTTCCTCCTGTGCGAGGGTATGGTTCTGACGGGCATTTCGCAGTTTTCCAAACAGGTCTTTGGCCTCTTGAGCCGCAGGACTCTTGTACATGCGCACGCGCGAGGATGATTCGTCGATCAGGTCGATGGCTTTATCGGGCAAAAAACGCTCGGTGACATACCGCGAGGATAGATGGGCAGCTGCCTCCAGGGCCTCGTCCGAAATAACCAGATGGTGATGTTCTTCGTACGCACCGCGGATTCCTCTTAGGATGTCAATGGTTTCCTCTTCGGTCGGTTCGTCCACCAGTATGGATTGGAAGCGGCGTTCCAGAGCGGCATCCGATTCAATATGTTTTCGGTATTCATCCAGTGTGGTGGCACCGATAACTTGTAGCTCGCCCCGCGAAAGCGCGGGTTTGAGAATGTTGGCAGCATCCACCGAAGACCCGGCTGCACCGGCGCCCACCAGCATGTGGACTTCGTCGATAAAAAGAATGGCTCCAGATTGCTTTAGTTCATCAATGACTCTTTTAAGGCGCTCTTCGAATTGGCCACGGTACATTGTCCCGGCCACGAGTGAGCCCACGTCCAATTGTAGGACTCGCTTGTTCATCAATGGAGCAGGCACGTCGCCTTCAGTGATGCGCTGGGCGAGGCCTTCCACAATGGCTGTCTTTCCGACACCGGGTTCTCCGATCAGGGCAGGATTGTTCTTCGTGCGTCGTGCCAGAATCTGAATGACCCGTTCTATTTCCATTTGGCGGCCAATAACCGGATCAAGTTTCTTCTCTTCGGCCAGTAATGTCAGATCGATCGCCAACTGGTCCACCAGCGGGGTCTTCTGGCCGGCTTGTTTCTGGGATTCGCGTCCTCCTGGTGTGGCAGGTGCGGGTGAAGAGCTGGTCTCATTGAGCACCCGCCGAGTCTGTCTGCGGATTTGGTCAGGCGTAACGCCTAATTTTCTTAGTACTTCCAGCGCCTGTCCTTCAACATGCACCAGACCGAGCAGGATGTGTTCGGTGCCAATGTAGTGATGGCCAAGACGGCGGGCTTCGTCTATGGCATGTTCGAGAACCTGTTGCGTATCTGCAGCGAGTTCGATCTTGCCACCGGTATACCGTCCTGCTCCGGCCACGCGTTCGACGATCTCACGCATTCGGTCTGAGTCCAGGCCCAGTTCGCGTAAAACGCGACCGGCCACTCCGCCTTCTTCGTTCATTAACCCTAAAAGCAGGTGTTCTGTTCCAATCGAATCTTGACGGGCACGTTCGGCCTCTTGATGAGCCAAACTCAATACCCGTCTTGCACGCTGTGTGAAGCGTTCCATACCAGCCATAAATGTTTACTCCTACTCAATCTGACAGGAACTGTCGATTTAGATTGTACCCTAAAGGCCGGGGAGTCATTGTAGGAAAAAGGTTAGAATTTTCTTAGGATGCCACTGCTTCGAACAGAATGACATGGTTCTTGCCGATGTGCTTTGCCTGGTAAACCGCCTGGTCGGAGCATTCCACTACCTCTTGAAAGTTTTCAAGATCAGGATTGCAGCCAGCCACTCCAACACTGGTTGTTACTGTCAGTTGAATATCATCGATCGTTATTGGTGAAGACGCCATCAAACTGCGTAGTCGTTCGGCAGCGCTGTAAGCAGTTTCTAGGTTCGTCTCAGGCATCAACAGGATAAACTCTTCGCCCCCGTAGCGCGCAAAGATGTCAGCATTCCGGATGTTATTCTGCAGGAGATCGACCACCCTGCACAGTACGATATCTCCGACCAGATGGCCATATTTATCATTCACTTTTTTGAAATTGTCCATATCGAACATAAGAACAGCGTAAGGATGCTTGTGGCGCTGGTACAGGGCATGAAGTTGCTCACCTCGTTCGAAAAAATGGCGGCGATTGTAAGCACCAGTTAGCGGGTCACTGATCGCCATTTGTTTGAGTTTTTCGCGTTCTTCTGCCAGCAACCCCAAGGCGATGTCCCGCTGGTTAATAAAATGATTTAAGATCAAGGCGCTGATTAAGAGAGATACTAATGTAGGGCCGGCAAACCAGACCTGGATAAACCAGGTCGGCAGACTGGAGTCCAACACCAGGTTGGGCTCGATCAGGATGCCGGCAAGCAGCATACACGCGCTTGCAATGGTCCACATACCAAGTTGCCTGGGGACGAAGATGATCGCAACCAATGGGACCAAAATCAAAAAGCCAGGATACGCCAGTTTTGAGAAGCTGCCTATGATCAGGCTGGCAATGAATGGAACAATAATCATCAGCGCTAATATCAAATGCACCAAGGCCTGGATGATGCGTTTAGCTCGTATGCTGATGACTACCGTGAGCACAAAGAGCAGTGCCCAGCTCAACCACAGGGTTGATAAGGTGAATTGTGACTCCGTCCAGAGTAGGACACCATAGAAACTCAATATGATCGCCATCGCGATCGATGTCCACAGGCCGATGCGAGCCTGAAGCTTTTCGCTCTCCTGCATGGAAGCCAGCATGCGGTCGGACCAGTAAATTAGTAGTTTCATGATCTGGTGCGCAGTTGTTAGCGTTGGTCCCCATCCCCCAGGATGACGTTACGTTCGAGGCGGTCGAACAACTTGGTTAAATTGTATTCGGCTACTTCGTCCAGTGAAAGATTCAATTCACTACAAACCTGGGACACATACCAAAGCACGTCGCCAAGCTCGGCCTTGAGTGCGGAGCGGGTCTCCTCATTGATCTCGCCGCCCTTATCTCTGAAGACTTTTTTGATTTTACCAGCCACTTCGCCGGCCTCATTGACCAATCCAAGTGAGGGGTAGATGACCGGATGCCCAATGGAGGGGTATCTTGCGGTCTTGCGAGATCTAGTTTGGTATTCAGAAAATTCCATGGGTAGATTGTTGTTCCCTAAAAAAATTTTTGACCTTTTTACCATAAAACCCGCTTATTGGGCGGGCAACGTTGAGGGGATTATTGAATTGATTGTAGTGTAACGGTGTTTAATCGAGAGTGATGGATACCTATCTGTCGTTGAGTGTGCGCGTAGCTGCACCGCAACCCCCTTTTTAACACACTTTTTCAGACCATACAAGTGGTTTATATGATAAAAGTGACATGTATTGAAGTTGAACATCTTGTATATCCAGGTTATTCTTCAATGGCGGATTTCAACTGCAAGCCGTACCATTATGTATATCTTCTCGCAGTACTTCCTTAAAAGGCGCTGACCAGACTTTTCCAGAAGCCGTCGCGCTCACCGGGAACAAAGGGGCTATAGAGCGTTATCCGGTTGGCAAGATTCCCATAACGTGCGTGCAACTGTTCGGGTAGGGCGTCCTGATCGGTTACAAGGCAAAAAGTTTGCAGAATCTCATCTGAGATTAAGGCGAACATCTCGCTCCATTCCCCACGGGCGGCATACGCCGAGAGCTTTTTACCGATCTCTTCCCAGCCATGCAAAGCCAATACCGGTCGGTAGGATGGCGTGGAAGCGTAAAAGGCTATCTGTGAACGTACAAAGTTTTGCTCTTCAGGAGTCATCGCCACAAAGGCCGTGACTGACATGGTGATCTCCTCCTCTTGACGCCCGGCACTGGCAACGCCGGCACGGATTGCCGGCAGAAGCACCTCCCGCAGATAACGCGGGCTGTGGAAGGGATGGGCGTGAAAACCCTGGCAGGTTTCACCTGCCAGTTTTGCCAATCCGGTATTGACCCCGGCAATATAGATCGGGATTTGTGGATGCTCAATTGGACCTGGATTGAAAAAGGGGGACATCAGGCGTATTTTGTAGTATTCACCTTGAAAATTCAATTTGCTGCCGTTCTGCCAGCAGTCCCAAAGTGAACGGATGACTTGGATTTGCTCACGCAACTTGCCCACCGGTGAATCTGGCCAGGGCATTCCAAAGCGCCGCTCGATGTGTCCTCGAACCTGCGTACCGAGACCGAGAATGAACCTACCGGCTGATTGCGCTGCCAGGTCCCAGGCGGTGTAGGCCAGATTACCTGGAGAGCGAGCGAAAGATACCGCTATGGCGGTGCCCAATTGGATTGTGGCGGTGTGTTCTGCGATCAATGCACATGGCAGGAAGGGGTTGTGCTGGGTTTCGGAGGTCCACAGGGCCTCGAAGCCTACCCCCTGAGCTGTTTGTGCCACAGCAGGGACGTCCTTTAATGGGGTGGGCGCCAGGGCCGCATCAATTTTCATAAGAGCTCTCCAATTTCAGTAGGTACGATCCGGTCTGCAAATTAGCTTATACCTGCAAGATTTCGATGTCATTCCATCAGCAAGTAAGCCAGAAGCCAGTTGGTTGTCGCATGCAGGGCCTGTGTATGTGTACGCTCGTAACTGTGTGAAGCGTCTACCCCTGGACCGATCAACGCTACGGCCACGTCCCCTCCCGCGCGCCAAAAGGCCTCCCCATCCGAACCGTAATAAGGGTAGATGTCGACTTTGTAAGGGATTTTGTATCTGTCTGCGAGGGCGCGCAATTTTTGACTCAGCCCGTGGTGGTAAGGTCCACCGCTGTCTTTGACGCAAATGGTTGCATGAAACTCATCCGAGGTCTGGCCCTCGCCGACCGCAGCCATGTCTACAGCAACCAGTTCGGCCACCTCTCCGGGAATGCCTGCAGAAGCACCATGTCCTACTTCCTCATAATTGCTGAAATGGAAGTAGGTCCGCTGTACGGGTGCTCCCTCTGAAGTAGCAATGGCTTTGATTGCAGCCAGCACGGCAGCCACACAGGCTTTGTCGTCCAGGAAGTGCGATCGGATAAAGCCCTCCGTCACTTCAACGCGTGGATCGAACGAAATGTAATCACCCACCTGAATGCCCAACTTGCGCGTATCCTCGTCTGATTGGGTGAGTGCATCCAGGCGTATTTCCATGCCAGCTTCGTCGCGCTTGTCCTCGAAAGCCTTCTTGCCGTACACATGTGCTGAGGCGCTGTTTGCTAGGAATGAGCCACGGATCTTTTTGCCTTTTGCGGTGTGCACCCAGCAACCTTCATTCTCGACTGCAGGCAATAACAACCCTCCGATGCGTGTGATCGCCAGCCGGCCGCTGGATTTGATTTCCTTGACCATACCACCGAGCGTATCAATATGCGCGGTCAGCGCCCGCGGGGCGTCGCTTTTCTGGCCCTCCCATACTGCCACCAGCGCGCCCTTATTGGTGCGACTGAGGGTGAGTTGTGAGTAGGGCGCGAGTTCCTTTTCCAGAAGCACTATGGCCTGCTCGGTGTAGCCGGTGGGCGAAGGAACGTTGAGCAGGCGAACCAGGAATTCAACCAGGTACTCTGTGTCAATGGGTGGGATCTTTGCCACTTCATTCCCCTTTCTCGTAGCGGTTAATCTTGTCGCGCCAGTCGTCTGGAATGGGAAGGGTCTGACCGCTGTGGTAATCGTAGGCTACCAGGATGACCTGACCGGAAGCCAACCGCTCGCCTGCAGGAGCTTTGACGAGCTCCTGTTCAACCGTCATGGATTTGTTCCCCAGCCTGCTGGTTTGCACACCCACCTGGATGGAAGTGCCAAAGTGCACCGGAGCGTGGAAGGTGACACGCGCTTCGGCCAGGATAATGCCTATCTCCGTGAAGGATTGGTCTTTCGCGAATAGTCCCAGTTCAATGAAATAATGCACGCGGGCTTGTTCGAAATAGGTCAGGTATTTGGCATTGTTCAGGTGACCTTGCGGGTCCAGGTCTCCGTAGCGCACCTCGATCGGGTGATAGAAATGGAAGGGGGACATGTGGTGATTATACCCGTTGAGCAGATCGTGTTCTGGCTCCGAGGCAGGGGCAAGGGGTTAGAATAAATGTGCTATACTCTGACCATGGCAACCATCCGGTCTTCTGATATCGGCAATTACCTGTATTGCCGCCGCGCCTGGTGGTACCGCAAACTTGGCTATGAAACTACAAACCAGGCTGAACTGGAAGCGGGCAGCACCTTGCACCGTCGGCATGGAAGAAAACTTCTGGTTGCAGGTCTGCTGCGTGCTGCAGGGTTTTTGCTGTTGCTGCTGTCTTTGGTGCTGCTGGTCACCTATTGCGCCTCTCTTTGGGGGGCTTGATACACGTCCGGGAAGCCAATCCTATATGATGCCTCTGGCCCTCCTTTGTCTACTGCTTGCCCTGGTCTTGCTCTGGCAGGCCTCGCGCCAGCGCCGTGCAGCCGGACTCCCCGGCGGACGAGTGATCTACAACGACACGCGCGATTGGGGTAAGCTGGAACGACCCCTGTACGACCGCACCCTGGACTTGACCGGCAAACCTGATTATCTTGTTCGCCGAAACAGCAGGATCATCCCTGTGGAAGTGAAATCCGGGCGTTCACCGCAGGCCCCGTACGATACGCATATCTTCCAGCTGGCTTCGTACTGCTACCTGGTGGAGAAATCTTACGGCTTGCGGCCGCCTTATGGCATCCTGCATTATGAAGACCGTGATTTTGCGATCGACTATACGGCTGACCTTGAATTCTCATTAATGGACTTGCTGGCCGAAATGCGTCGCGACGAAGCCCGCGAACAGGTTGAACGTTCTCACCAACAAGCACGCCGTTGTGCCGGTTGCGGTTATCGAATAGAATGCGACCAAAGTTTGGCGTAAGTGTATAATTAACCAGCATGTCCAAGCCTTTTCACCCGCAACGCCTGGTCGTCACGGCCTATCCGAAGATGCCTGAGGCCTTCACGGAAGCGGAAGCTATCACCGCGTTCTTGAAGGAGAGGGGACTGGAAGCTCCTTGCGGTTCTCTTTACGATGAGGATTTACGCAAGCGTATCAAGAAGGGAGAATTTGATATGCTCATCGCGGTGGGAGGCGATGGCACCATGTTGCGCGCCGGGCACTTGTGCGCGCCAAGCAAGGTTCCTATCCTGGGCGTCAACCTGGGCCGGCTGGGTTTTCTCATCCAGATTCAGCGAGATGAATGGCGTGAGATGCTGGTGCGATTATTTGAAGGCGAAGCCTGGATCGAAAACCGGATGATGTTGCGCGCAGAGCACATAAGGGCTGGTGAAATCCTCGGTACCTGGTATGCACTCAATGAAGTGGTGGTTGGGCGCGGTCAGTTCCTTCGCCCAGTCCGTCTGGCTGCCAGTGCTGACGGCCATTTGTTGACCACGTTCATCGCGGACGGTCTGATTGCAGCCACTGCGACCGGCTCGACCGCCTATGCACTCGCTGCAGGTGGGCCGATCCTGCCGCCCGAGCTGCGTAATATCCTGATCGTGCCGATTGCGCCGCACCTTTCTGTAGACCGCGCCGTGGTGCTGGCGGAGGGCTCCTCGATCAGCATCGCAGTGAACAGCGACAATGCCGTAATCAGCGTGGACGGCGCCATCCCAAACGGATTGGCTGAAGATGACCGGGTGGAGGTGCGCGCCGCAGAATATACCGCGCAATTCGTCCGCTTTGGCGATCCGGGCTATTTCTACCGTAACCTGACTGCGCATATGAACCAAAATCCTGCCATTGGAATGTCGAAATGAATGAAACAACACTGACCTGCTATGTCCACCCCGACCGTGAAACCAGCCTGAGATGTAAAACATGTGAAAGACCCATTTGTGCCTCCTGCGCGGTGCGTACACCGACAGGTTATTCCTGCAGGGAGTGTGTCCGTTCTCATCAAAAGAAGTTTGAAACGGCGCTCTGGCACGACTACGTGGTTGGTTTCATTGTCACAGCGTTATTATCTGCCGTAGCGGCGTTTATCGTCACACTCCTGAGTGGATTCTTTTTTGGGCTGATCATAATCCTGGTTGCACCGGCAGCCGGGACCATCATTGCTCGTATCCTCCTGGTGGTATTGCGCCGCCGTCGCTCACGTGCTCTATTTATAACGATTTCCGTCGGCATGGTGGTTGGCGCTATTCCTGCGATCCTATCTCAGCTCTCATCCTTGCTCTTGGTATTAAATTATTATGGCACGGAAGGTTTTTCGATCTGGTCGCTTCTACCTGTGGCGTGGATTGTTATCTACTTATTCATCACTGTCCCAGTTGTCTATACTCAGTTCTCAGGGATTCGTTTTACCAAATAATCTATGCTGAGCGAACTCCGAATCCAAGATTTTGCAATCATCGATCAACTGGAGCTCAAACTGGGCCCCGGCCTGATTATCCTGACCGGCGAGACTGGCGCGGGCAAGTCCATTATTCTTGATGCGGTTGTCATGCTGATTGGAGGGCGGGCGGAAACCACCGCTATTCGCGCTGAAGCAAATACTGCCCTGGTGGAGGGCGTGTTCATGTTGGAAGGTTCGGAAAAAGCAGCCGTCCTTGCCATCTTGAAACGTGAGGAACTGTTCGACGACGAGCAAGCTGTCACGCTGACGCGTGAGGTTCGCCGCGAGGGACGCAGTGTAGCGCGGGTGAACGGCCGGACAGTCAATGTCTCATTGCTCAAAGAATTGGGAGCATTGTTGGTGGACATCCACGGCCAATCAGAACACCTGTCGTTGCTGGATACGCACGCTCATTTGGGGTTGCTTGATCGCTTTGCGGATGTGGCAGTTGAAATAAGCGCATACCGCCAGAGCTACCAGAAATTACAGTCAGTCCGTCGTGAATTGAATGAATTGCGCCAGGCACAGGCCGACTCGGAACGCCGGATCGAGTTCCTGACCTACCAGGCTGATGAAATTGAAGCAGCCAAATTGAAACCAGGTGAAGAACCCGAGTTGCGCGAGGAGCGTGATCGTCTGGCTAATGCTGAATCGCTGGCGGAATTTGCCCGCGAGGCCCTGACTGTCCTGGATGAAGGCACACCTGAAGCACCGGCTGCCAGCGATCTGGTTGGACAGGCTGCGCAGGCCGTAACCGGATTGGCAAAAATCGACGCAACCCGCATGGCGCTGTCCGAACAGGCGAGCGCCTTGGAGGAATCTCTCGCGGACTTGGCCCGCAGCTTGCGGGATTACCTGGAAGAAATCGAGTTCAACCCGAAGCGTCTTGAAGAGGTAGAGGAAAGGCTCAACCTGATCCATAGCCTGACGCGAAAGTTTGGTGGGTCAATCGAAAGTGTGATCAAGCATGGAGAAGAAGCCCGTAAAGAATTGGAGACCATCAGCAACGCCTCCGACCGGATCGAGTCATTGGTGGCGGAAGAGGCCAGCCTGCTGGAGGTGCTGGCAGGACAGGCAATGGCGCTTTCGAAAAAACGAAAACAAGCCTCTGCAGAATTGAGTATGGGGATTGAAACTGAACTGGATGATTTACGCATGGCGGAAGCCACATTTTCCGTGAACTTCCGGACCAAAACGGATCCACAGGGAATCCCGAACGGGGACGACCAGCGTTTGGCTTTCGACCAGAATGGATATGACCTGATTGAATTCCTGGTGGCTCCAAACCCCGGAGAAGGGATGAAACCGCTCGTCAAGATTGCCTCCGGGGGAGAAACCTCCCGGTTGATGCTGGCTTTGAAGAACGTCCTGGCCCGTGCGGACGAGATTCCCAGCCTGATCTTCGATGAGATCGATCAAGGCATCGGTGGGCGTGTAGGTCTTGTCGTTGGTCAAAAATTGTGGCACCTCGCACAAAACCACCAGGTTTTCTGCGTGACTCACCTGCCTCAGCTGGCGGCCTTTGGTGACCAGCATCTCCAGGTTCAAAAGTTGGTTAAGGAAAACCGCACACTCACGCGCGTCGAACCGTTAATTGGAGAACCTCGCCTGCTTGAGCTGGCGCAGATGCTAGGTGAGGTCAGTGAAGGGACGTTACGCTCGGCCCATGAGATTTTGCAAACCTCCCAGGAGATGCGCAAGATAGCCCAATAATACGAACAGCATCACAGGCCTTTCCTGTCGGCCACTACTGGTTTCGTCCCAATACTGGTGGTGGCTTTTTTGTTTTCTCATCATACCCTAGTAAAATTCTACGTAAATCTACATTGACGCTGTTCTTTTCGTTCATACAATTAGGCGAAATTGTATCTGACAACAGGATAAGGGTGCTATGTTACTAAATCGCATAAAACTCGGTCTGGTGCATGTTGCGGTGGCGATGACTCTCGTGCCGATCAACAGTACGCTGAACCGGGTCATGATCAAGGAGTTGGCGATTTCAGCTACACTGGTGGCCGTCTTGGCCTCGCTGCCCTTTTTGTTCTCTCCCATTCAAGTCGCGATCGGTTCTTATTCAGATCGCCATCCTTTATTTGGATTCCGACGCACACCTTATATCCTGGTCGGTCTGGTATTGTGCGTTCTGGGGGTAGTGGTCTCGCCCTGGGTGGCTTTCTTGATCTCAGAGAATTTCGGCCTGGGTGTGCTGGCTGGAATTATGGCCTTTGGGGCATGGGGCATGGGGTATAACCTCTCGAGCGTGTCCTACCTTTCATTGGCAACCGAGCTTTCCGGGGAACACGGTCGCGGGAAGACCATTGCAACCATGTGGTTCATGATGATCGTTAGCATCATCGCAACTGCAATTTTAATTAGCCACATGGTCGATCCTTACACACCTGAAGCCATGATGAGGGCTTTCCAGGTGGTGGGTGCCATTGCGCTGATGCTGGGATTGTTGGGCTTGCTGCGCCTCGAGCCTCGCTCCCGTTCAGGCGCCTCCGCACCCGAAACAGAGACCTATACCATACGGCAAATGACTGCTGCGATTCTGGGAAATCCGGTGGCCAGGATCTTTTTTGTGTATCTGTTGCTGCTTTTGGCGGCTATCCTGGGTCAGGATGTCTTGCTTGAACCCTTTGGGGCTGAAGCCTTCGACATGACCGTTACGCAGACCACCCGGATCACCTCCATCTGGGGTACCTTCGTGCTGGCCGCGCTGCTCCTCGCCGGAGCCCTGGAAGGACGCGCCTCGAAACGCGTTGTAGCGCAAATTGGGAACCTGGCCGCATTGGCGGGATTTTTGGTGATCCTGGCCAGCGGGTTTGTGCGGAATTTGGGTGTTTTCTACGGTGGCGTGGTCATGCTCGGCATTGGAACCGGTCTATCAACCGTGGCCAATCTTTCCTTGATGTTCGATCTGACCGTGGAGGGGAACGTGGGTCTGTACATTGGCGCCTGGGGTTTCTCCAACGCTTTATCGCGCCTGGTAGGCTCTCTGCTGGGTGGCGTGGTGCGCGACGGCGTGACTCAGGTCTCGGGAAAGCCTTTAAGTGGATACCTGGTTGTGTTTGCGATCGAGGCCGGGATGTTGGCACTGGCCACGGTTTTGCTGGCGCGCATCGACGTTTCGGCATTCAGGCGGCAGGCAGACGAGGCCTCGCTGGTGGAAAAAATGGCCTTGGCTACGGAAGCATGAACATGGCTGAGGATTGGCTTTCCTTGAGTGCCGCGGCTGATTTGTTGGGCGTGCACCCGAGCACCGTGCGCCTGTGGTCGGATAAAGGATTGCTGCCGGTTTATCGAACAAAGGGCGGTCACCGGCGCTACAAGCGCAGCGAGGTGATGCTTTGGTCGCAAACCTCCCACAAGCTGCGCCCTTTGGAACCCAAAGAGATGGTGCAATCTGCGGTGCGTAATGTGCGCATGCAAGTTTCCGAAGGGCGGCTGGAGGCCGAGCCGTGGTACCAGAAGCTGGACGAGGACGCACGCACCCAATACCGCCAGAGTGCCCGTTCCCTTTTCCAGGGATTGATGAATTACCTGGCTTCGAACCAGGAGGAAGCTGCCACCGAGGCTTTTGCCATTGGGTATGAATATGCCTCGCGCGCGCGACGCTACAGCCTGAGTTATGTAGAAGCCACGCGCGCCTTCTTGTTTTTCCGCAACGTGTTGATCGAGTCGCTGATGAAGGTCTACCGCGATGCCAACGTGCCTCCCGGCCAGGCCTGGGAGGAGATGCTTCATAAGGTACACGCCTTCACCGATGAAATACTGGTCAGCCTACTGCGGACTTTCCAATCTTTGCAAGATGCCAACCATTGATGGCTGGCACACATTTTATTGTAAGGAGTATCGTATGCTGCAAGCAACACACTTTATCCCAATCTTTACGACCGTCATCTCGTTCTGGTTTGCCTCAGTGTTGTACAAACACTGGCGCAGCAAATCCCGGGTTAAGTATCTGATGTGGTGGACGATCGGGGTATTCCTCTTTGGGGTAGGGACCCTGACCGAAGCGATTAATACCCTGTTTGGGTGGAGCGTGGTCAATATGAAAACCTGGTATATTGCGGGCGCGCTGCTGGGCGCCTTCCCGCTCGCCCAGGGAACCGTCTACTTATTGCTCAAAGAACGCACAGCGGATATCCTGGCCTGGCTCTTCAGTATTTATGTGGCGGTGGCTGCGGTATTTATCGTTCTGTCTCCTGTGGATATGTCGCTCGTCGATCCTTCAACCCTTGCCGGCAAGGTCATGACCTGGAGCTGGGCGCGCCTGTTCTCGCCCCTGCCGAATACGTATGCGCTCATCTTCCTGGTTGGCGGGGCAGCCTGGTCGGCGATTCAGTACGCGCGCAAGCGGGGCAGTGGTAACCGGGTGCTTGGAAACTGGCTGATCGCTATCGGGGCGTTACTACCAGGCATCGGCGGCGCATTTACGCGCTTCGACTTTGTCGAGGCGCTCTTCGTAGCGGAATTTTTCGGGATCCTGCTGATCTGGGCGGGCTACCGTGCCATCACACAAACTCGGGCCGAGTCGATCCACGCTGCTCAAAAAGCTGCGGCTGATTAATCGGTTCTGCGATTGAGGCAGGTAGCACATGCACAGTTCCTGGACTGTGTATGTGCGCTTTAAGGCTATAATCACTGTATGATACTTGACTTGCCCCTGATCCTGGCCACGCGCCGCAATCATGCCCTCGAACACGCCAGTATCCACATCCTGTCGGCGAAACACCCGGAGCGGCATTTTGCTGGCCACTCCAACCCAACCGGCTTCTACTTGCTCGGGAACGTACCCACCGAAGACGTCAGATCTGCTGTGACCCAGGCCATGACGCGCTTGCGGGCGGGGGAGAGCCGGTTGGCGATACATGCCGGGTGTGGGACGAATCTGACGACTACTGTATTACTCTCCGGTACCCTGGCCTGGCTCCCGCTGAGCGGAACCCGGTCCATGCGCAGGCGTCTATGGCTCTTACCATTCGCCCTGGTATTCGCGGTGATGGGTTTTGTGCTCAGCCAGCCATTGGGACCCTGGTTGCAGGCTCATGTCACCACGGAAGCGAACCCGGGAAACCTGCAGATCGACGAGGTCGTACCGGTGCGCAACCGCGGGGTAGCCATTCACCGTGTGATTACCAGTACTTAATAACAGGGGTGTGAAGAGCGGATCCTAAAAGCCCTTCATGCCCGTTGAGCCTTTGTGTTCTATGCCCCCCAATGTGTATTTCTTCTACGGCAATGACGAATTCGCTATCTCACAGCGTCTGAGGAAGTTCGAGTCGGACTTTCCTGATCCTACCAGCGCGGAAATGAACACGTCGCATCTGGATGCACGAACGATGACCGAAAGTGAACTGAACACAGCGGTCAATGTCATGCCATTTCTGGCCCCCCGGCGGTTGATCTTTTTGTGCGACCCTTCCGCAAGATACATCAAGCCTGCAGAACGCAGGAAGTTCGAAGAGTTTCTTGAGAAGGTTCCGGAGACTGCGCGACTTGTCTGTTACGAATCGATAGAGCCACGAGAAGCGGCAAAACACTGGTTGGTGAAATGGGTTGCGAAGAACAACAAATTGGTCCATTCACAGACCTTCATGTTGCCGCGGCCCCGTGAAATGACAGGCTGGATTGTCAATGAGACGAAATCCCAGGGTGGCGAGATCGAAGCGCCTGCCGCCGCGAAGCTGGCCGAAATGGCCGGAACAGACACGCGCCAGGCCAGCCAGGAGATTGCCAAGCTGCTGGCTTTCACCAATTGGGATCGACCGATCTCCTTGGCGGATGTGGCCGCTATCAGCCTGGTGACGTCCCAGGAGAGCATCTTCGATTTCGTGGACGCACTGGCTTCAGGGAATGGAAGATCAGCGCAGCACCTGCTGCAGCGATTGCTGGAAGAAGAAGATCCTTTTGCCCTGTGGGGCATGGTGGTGCGCCAGTTTCGTCTGCTGCTGCAGGCACGCGAGGTGCTTGAGGCAGGGGGCGACAAGGACAGGATCGCATCCGCCTTAGGCGTGCATCCCTTCGTGGCTGAAAAAACGGCCGGGCAGGCGCGGGGTTTCAAGCTGCCGGCGCTGGAAAAGATCTACCACTCATTGTTGGTGATCGACGAGGGGGTAAAAACCAGCCAGCTCTCTCTGGATCTGGCCATGGAGATGCTGGTGGTGGAGTTGGCAGAATAGATGCCACGCAGCCAAAGATCTGATTCCTAGCCTCCCCACCCGAACTTCTTCATATCCACGCGTCCCTTTTCGTTGAACGACACCCCTTCTTGCATTAACAACTCTTTCTGTCTCTGGGCTCCCGGCCTCTGGCTGATCTCTCCTTTTGAATTGATCACGCGTTGCCAGGGTACCCCCTCGGGGCAGTTGGCCATCGCGCCGCCCACCCAGCGCGGACCGAAGGCGCGGTAGGCTTCCAATTCCACACCCGCGGGCGGTGGCAGCATTTTGGCGATCTGCCCGTAACTGACGACTTTGCCTTGTGGAACTTGCCGTACCAGTTCCCAGACCTGGGCGTAATAAGCTTGTTGGTTAGGTGGAGAAGTGAAGCGCATGGGTTCCTTTCAGACTGGATCCGGAGGCTTATCGGCCGAAGAAACTAAGAGGCTCTTCCCGATCTTCCTTGCTCGGTCTACTCAATAAACCTTCCACCGTTAACGTGCTTTCGCACGAGTTGCTTCGAGCCATCAAAATTCAAAGTTACCTCAACCTGTTGGAAGCAACGCCCGCCTCCCATCAGCACCTTGCGGGCGAAATATCCACCTTCATGCGTAAGGCTGAGGTCATTGTTCAAATTGACTTTCCCGGTGATGGTTTCACTGCAGCGGTCGCAGCGTACGGCGAATGTGAAGAATTCGGCCGATGATGTTGAAGAACCGCCAAACAGGTTCTTTAGGAATCCCATAGAAACCTCACTTTCTACTTGTAGATCACCCGAAACCGCTCGCAGACCAGCAGCATGTCTTCGCTGAACGCTTTTCCGATCGCGGGCAGGATCCGTGAGAAGAAATTCTGGTGAGCTTCCCGCCAATACTCCAGGGATAGATCGCCTTCGCCTTCCGCGCGTGCAAACTCGGCGTCTACTTCGCGGTACTTGCGGAACGTGACCTCTACCGTCTCCGTAATGCAAAGCGGGATTCCGTCACCGTCCAGCACGATCCAGGGGCTGCCGGGTTCGGGCGGGGCTTTGCCCTCGTGCTCCCATTCCCACAGGGCAGAGCAGGTGCCCGTCTTGATCCCGTCGCGCACCAATGCGCCCAAATCATCCGCCATCTCAGGGCTGTCGCCAAAGCTATCGACCCGGTAGTTTTTTCCACGGTAAGGCGATTCAGCCGGGAGCGTGGCCAGGAATGCTTCCCAAAAGGACTGGTTTGCCTCCTGGTCTTTCATGATCCTTCCACGGGCAGCTGCAGGCCTTTGATCATTTACCACTCTCTCTCCTTCAATGTCTCCAACGCCCGGCGATCGGTCAGGTCCAATTGCAATGGTGTGATCGACACATAACCGGCTTTCAAGGCGCCAAAATCGGTGCCGGGTTCGTCTACCCCTGTGGGAGCTTCCCCGCCGATCCAGTAGTACGGATGGCCGCGTGGATCGACCCGCCGGTCCAGCATGTCGCGGTACACGCGCAAGCCCTGTCGTGTGAGCATGATACCCTGCAGGTCACTTTCAACCAGGTAAGGCACGTTAACGTTCAGCAGCACACCCTCTGGCAGCCGCTCTTCCAGGACGTGCTGCGCGATGCGCCGGCCGACCTTCGCGGCGGTTTGATAGTCCAATTGGTTGTTGAGCGTTTCCGGAGAATCCAATGAGATGGCGATACCCGGTACGCCCCAAATGATGGCTTCCATCGCTGCCGTGACTGTGCCGGAATAGGTGACGTCGTGGCCGATGTTGGCGTGGGGGTTAATGCCGGAGATTACCAGATCTACCTGCTCTTCAACCAACCCCAGCAAAGGCATGGCCACACAATCGGAAGGCGCGCCGTCCGACGCAAAGGCGTGTGTGCCATCTGCCAGGCGGGTCTCACGCACGCGCAATGGCCGGTCCATGGTCTTGACGTGCCCGGAAGCCGACCAGTTGCGATCCGGGGCAAAGACCGTTACCTTTCCGATCTTTTGGACCTCTTGCGCCAGCGCCAGCAGGCCGGGTGCCTGTACGCCGTCATCGTTGGTAACCAGAATATGCATGTCGTATCCTTCTCGGGAGAGTGTACTGCGCGGTGGAGCTGAGGATCCACTCGAATTATAACCTCAGGCTGTTTGTGGTCGTCCCGTAGGCTGGGTGGGAGGGCCGGACCACTCACGGGGAATTCAAGGCGTCCATGGATGGTAAAATCCACATGTGGGTAGGATATTCCGCATGGTTCGCCCGTTTGCCCGAAATGAAAAAGCGACGCTGAGGCCTGGTAGGGTTGACATGGTCAGTACGATCAAATGCGCGCTGATTCTTTTATTGGTATCTGGGGGTCTGGCGGGTTGTGCGGGCGCCCCCATGGCCCCTGAAGCATCCGCTCCTGTTCACACAACGGAGGCACCCGCTGAGCCTGTGGAAGTCGAACCTCCTGTACCAGCACTACCTGATAACGAACAGTCTGCTCCCAAACCTGCTATTGAATTTGCCCTGCAGTACACCCCGGTACCGATCGAGACGGCAGGTCCACCTATGGAATTACCTTCGCTCGAAGCAGACGCCTCCCAAGCCCTGGACTGGGTTGGCCAGCCAACGTACCTTGCAGAGTCTCAGCCGGAGTATTTCTTCCGTGTGCAATACGATCCTGCTTTATGGGCGCGCACCACTGATGAGTTGGATTCATCAGAACTCCGGCACCGCGTTATACCCTATTGTGTGCTCTCTTCTTCCAGTGCCCGCGGGCTTCCGTTGAACGCGGTTGTGGCGCACGAATCGCGCCGGTTGGGGTCGATAACCTATGAGGTCGACACCGTATTTACCGGTGGGCAGCGACAATTGGTGAACTACGTCGGTGGGGACGGTTTGATCTTCACTGGGTTTGAAGTGACTTTTCAAGGCGAGGCAGATGCTTGCCTGTTAGCTGCGGAAGTGGTGCTTGGTTCCTTGCGATCCCTGCCCGCCTCCCTGGCGACCGCGGTTCCGTAGTATGACCAATCCCGGAGACCGCTCTTGAAACCTTCCATCATGATGCTCATTCTCGCGACCTTGATCCTGGAAGGTTCAATGCTTGGGAGCAGTAATCTGACAGGTCACAGACAGGGTGATGTACAGGGGACGCAGGCTGGTGCCCGGCCTGTTCAGGAGGTTGAGCCTTTTCTCTTTCCGCCTTTCCCCGGTTCGGCCGAGCAGGGTTCTGTCTTCGACCATTCCAGCCCCAACTATACTCAGGTCGATCAACGCATTGTGGCGTTTACGGGCGACGAGGCTTCCAGAAAATGCCCACTGTTCAAACCAGCGGGTGCTTCACCGCCTGGGGGCAACTGTGACGCCGGCTTTGGTGGGTACTGGTCTTTTGATCTGGGGGACTGGCTCTATTACGATGGTCACGATGGCATTGATTATGGGATTTCCTACCGCCCGGTGTACGCGGCCGCCGACGCCGACCGTGTGCTGTATGCCGGTTGGTGGGATCCGCAGAACCACCGCGCCGGACTGGGGTTGTATGTGCGATTGGGCCATCCCAACGGGTACATCACCACCTACGGGCACCTCTCGGCGATTGCCGTGCAAACCTGCCCGACCCCCGGATGTCTTGAACTCGCCAGGGGTGAAATCATTGGCACCAGCGGGAACACCGGCAACTCGATCGGACCCCATCTGCATTTCAATGTACTCGACCCTTTGGGTAGGCCGGTGGACCCTTACGGCTGGCAGGGTGATGCGCCTGACCCCTGGGCCTATAACCAGTCAGAGAGTTTATGGGTCTCCTCGCCTGCTCTGATCTATGCGCGTGCGTCGACCCTGCCTTCTGGCCCTGAAATGGACTATCCTGCCAGAATCGAAACCGGCATCCTTGTCGACGATGCCAGCACCCGGTTTACAGGTACGCCAGTGAGCTGTTGGAAGGTACAGAGCGTTGCTCCGGGATATGCAGTCAATGGCAGTATGCGTTCTGCACGTGCGCAGAACGCCGATTCCGATTGCATCGGACGTTGGATCTTCCCTGAAGGCGCGGAACCCGGCGCGTATGCGGTCTATATACGCATCCCATCCAGCCACGCGACCAGTGAGGGCGCGGTCTACACTATTCGTCACACAGAGCAGGTCAGCAAGGTATTGATCGATCAGGTGGTCTTCCCTAACCAGTTTGGCATCTCGGATGGGTGGGTGTATTCAGGGAAGTACGACTTTGGTGGGCAGGGCGGTGAGTACGTGGAATTGACCAACCAGACGCAAGATGAACCGGCGAGAGTCGACACGGTGGAAGTGGGCGCCGATGCGGTCCGCTTTGTACCGGTGGCCGAAGCGCCTCCCGCGGTGTTCGCCACGCACACCCCCCCCAACTCTGAGTTGCCTGACCTTACTGAAACTGCCATACCTGCGCGTGAAGAGATTTCACCAGGAACGGCCACCAGTTCCATAACGGCAACGCCTCTTCCCACATTGACCCCCGTATACATCCTGGTAAACGTCTATTTCGTGGACAAGTACCGCCTGGAACGCAATCTAAAGCCTGTTGAACAACCAGGGCTACGCTGGTCGAAATCAAACCGACTGGCGCGCACGGTCCTGGACGAATATTTCCGCGGCCCCGGCAGTTCAGAAAGAACGGAGTTTGGGTGGATTGGGATCTACAATGGCTTTACTGGGTATTCCAAGTTCGAGTTGCAGGATGGCGTCGCGCATGTCTACCTGAAAGGAACTTGTGCCCCCGACGGCCTCGTCTATACCATTGCGGATGCGCTCAAAGTGAACCTGAAGCAATTTGATGAGATCAGCTATGTGAAACTTTACGACCAGAATGGAGACACCCAGTCCCCTGATGGTCTGAGTGATTCTATTCCCACCTGTTTGAAACCATGAGCCTTGGCACCATGCCAGTCACCAGTGGGCTTATTCCGCCTTTTGCATGGCCTTTTTGAAATTTTCAAGGGCCGGGATGGGGGTTGGGTCCACTCCATAGGCAATGGCCAGGTAATACGCCACATAATCCCCAAACAAGACCAGGGTCCACATATGCGAAAGGGGATGCTCCCCGCGGGCTCTGACAAAATCTGTCCCCAGACCTTCGAGCATGAATGCCTGGCGGGTGAGGTCGGACCGCAGGCGGTTTCGTGGGTGATCGGAAGACGAGTTCAGGAAAAGGGTCATGCTGTGCGCGTTAAGCGTGTTTTCCGGAAATGCCAGCCCCTGCAATGTATTGTGATCCGCTTCGGGCAGGATTTCGAATTGCGCACTTGCCTTGGCGATTTCATTGATCTGCCCTTTCCAGCGGCGGGCGACCGGTGCCAGAGCTCCTGAAGCCACGATGGTTACAATACGCCCCATCAATTGGCCGGCATAGCGTTTGGCCGGGTTTTGGGCAACCGGCACTTCTGGAGGTAAATGCTCCTGGAGGGAGCGCATGGCCTGTACTGCCATTTGAATGGCATCCGTTTGATCCGGTACCAGCCCCAACCGGACGAGCAGCGCCAGCAACAATCCAAAGGAATAGCCGACCGCCGCTCGTGGTTGCCCAGCGTGTACGAATTTCCAGAAAGGGAGCTGGTAGCTCCCGGCCAGTTCGCCCAGCTTGCCCCCGCGGCTGATCACCACGATCCTGCAGTTGCGCTCCTGCGCTTGCTGAAAACTGCTGAGGGTCTCCTCGGTATTGCCTGAGTGGGACGAACAGACTACCAGGGTGGCCGGGCCGCTGGCAAAGCCGGGCAGATCATAGTCTCGATGGATCAAGACCGGGAGCGAGCACAACGGTTGCGTGAATGCCGCCACCAGGTCTGCGCCGATCGCTGACCCGCCCATGCCTGCGACCACGATATTTTTCAGGCCCTTCCAGTCTGGCAAGGGGAAACCCTGGCCCAACTCCCAGGCCTGTTGCAATTGCTCTGGCAGGCCGCTGATATGGCCGAGCATGTCCTGGGGGTCTAGCCGGTGGAATTCTTTTAGATCGTCGAGATTCATGCGCTTGGGGTTTGAGTTTCGTCCTCGTTTTTGTACAACAGGTCCAGGCCAATGTTCAATAGTTGCGAGATGCCGCGCAAGACCAGAAAGTAAAATACGCCGACGAGTGGGTCCATAAAGACCTGGGTGGCAAAGATGGAAATCCGTTCGAACAGGCCGGTCGGCAGGCTAAGTACCACCTGCGACCAGTTCGTGAGGATCGAATAGGCCTGGTTGAGGAAACCGATCAAGGCAAAGACCAGGATCGTGTAGGCGACAATGTTGGTCCATAGGGTGATGCGCGTAACCGCCTTCTCATCATGGAACATCAGAACTTCTTTCTCTTCGGTCATTGGCTTTCCTTCCTGGAAATGAGATCTTCCTAGTCACAGATTTCTCATTGTACTTGATAAGTGGGGAGAAGAGGGCGCGATTCATACAATCCTGAAACCGCTCAGGCCCCTGGCCGGGTATTCGAGGAAGGTCGGAAGCCGCACAAATTCGGTGGCATTCTGCGATACCAACTTGATGGATGAGTATGGCTCGCGATACGAGTCGTAGCCGATGAC
>CAZULT010000005.1:39730-85276 GCA_964621295.1 uncultured Anaerolineaceae bacterium
CCGATGACTTGTAAAGCCGTCACCGATAAGTCCGCATGTGCTCTCTGATAAACCGGTTGGCGCGTCGCTCAGGTTTTGCGAGCACTCCGTTGGAAGCCCGCTACCGGTCCGCGGCAGGAATTTCTGGCTGGTTTGATCACAATTTTAGGCTAGTTCGATCGATAAATTAGCCTAAAACGGTTCACAAATTAGCCTAAAACTACAAACGAATTAGCCTAAAACTACAAACGAATTAGCCTAAAATTGCAACGAAATTAGCCTAAAATCTGAACCGATTTCGCCTAAAATCAATACCAGCGCTAGATGTCTGCAAAAAGGTTAACACTTCTCTTATGCCTTGTGAATAATTTGCCGATGCAGCTTTGTTATAATCATTCAACGTATTGTGTTGAAAAAGGATAATCTACTAATGATGCGATTTGACCGTTTTACAGAGAGAGCACAGGAGGCCGCACAGCGAGCTGCGGAAATCATCCAGCGCTACGGCCATAACCAGATCGATACCGAACACATCCTGCTGGCCCTGATCGAACAGCCAGGCGGGGTGATCCCTCAAATTCTAGAAAAACTGAACGTCAGCGCACCTGCACTCATCGAGCGGCTGGATGCGACCCTCAAAGCCAGTCCCAAGGCCAATATCTTTGGCGGAGGGGCAGGCCAGATCTTCATCACGCCGCGCGTCAAGCGCATTGTGGACCTGGCGAACGAAGAAGCCAACCGCCTGAAGGATGAATACATCTCGACCGAGCATATTTTCCTGGCGATCCTGACCGAGCGCAACACCCCGGCGGCGCGCATCCTTGAATCTGCAGGTCTGACGCGCGACCGCGTACACGATGCCATCCAGGAATTGCGCGGCGGGCAGCGTGTAACCGATCCGCAGGCTGAAGCCCGGTACCGCACGCTGGAGAAATACTCACGCGATATGACGCAGATGGCCCGCGAGGGCAAGCTGGACCCGGTCATCGGCCGGGATACCGAAATCCTGCGTCTCATCCAGATCCTTTCGCGCCGCACCAAGAACAACCCGGTGCTGATCGGCGAGGCCGGCGTCGGCAAGACTGCCATCGTGGAAGGCCTGGCGCAAAAGATCGCCAATAACGATATCCCGGAAATATTGACAGGTAAGAAGGTCATTGCGTTGGATTTGAGCGGCATGATCGCAGGATCGCGCTTTCGCGGCGAGTTTGAAGAACGTCTGAAGTCCGCCATCGAGGAGGTGCAGCGCTCGCAGGGTGAGATCATCCTGATGATCGACGAACTGCACACCGTGGTGGGCGCCGGCGCAGCGCAGGGCGCGATGGATGCCAGCAACATGCTCAAGCCGGCCCTGGCGCGCGGCGAGTTGCAGTGCATTGGCGCCACCACCCTGGACGAGTACCACAAACATATTGAGAAGGACGCCGCACTGGAACGTCGTTTTGCTCCGATTTATGTCGAAGAACCCAGCGTAGACGATACCATCCTGATGCTGCAGGGCTTGCGCGACCGTTACGAGGCCCATCACAAGGTCCATTTTTCGGATGAAGCCCTGGTGGCCGCGGCGCGCCTGGCAGACCGCTATGTCACCGACCGGCATTTGCCGGACAAGGCCATCGACTTGATGGATGAAGCCGCCGCCAAGTTGCGCGTGGCATTGTATTCGATGCCTGACGATCTCAAGTTAATGAAGACGGAGATCGAGAAACTGCGTGCGGAGGAAGAACAGGCCGGCCTGGAGCGAGATTACGAACGCGCTGCCCAAAAGAAGGCCGAGCGCATTCGCTTGGAAGAAGAGTTCAACCAGAAGCGTGACAAATGGGAATCCGAGCACCAGCTGGATGAAGTTGTGGACGTCGACGATATTGCTGAAGTGGTCCATCAATGGACGGGCATCCCGCTCAGCCAGATGATGGAAAGCGAGGCCGAGAAGTTGCTGCACATGGAAGAACGCCTGCATGAGCGCATCATCGGGCAGGACGAGGCTATTCACGCGGTGTCGGACGCCATCCGACGCGGCCGCTCGGGCCTGAAAGATCCCTCACGGCCGATTGGTTCGTTCATCTTCATCGGCCCTTCAGGCGTCGGGAAGACCGAGTTGGCCAAGGCCCTGGCCTGGTTCATGTTCGACGATGAGGAAGCCCTTGTGCGGATCGATATGTCTGAATACCGGGAGCAACACACTGTCTCTCGTTTGTTTGGTGCGCCCCCAGGCTACGTGGGGTACGAAGAAGGCGGCCAGTTGACGGAAGCCGTGCGCCGCCGTCCATATCGCGTACTGTTGTTCGATGAGATCGAGAAGGCCCACCCCGAAGTATGGAACGCGCTGCTGCAAATCCTGGACGACGGACGTATGACCGACGGGCAGGGCAACGTGGTGGACTTCCGCAACACGGTGTTGATCATGACCTCCAATTTGGGAACCGAATATGTTCGGAAAGGCGGCACCCTGGGGTTCTTGCAGCAAAAAGCGGACGATGAAGAAAGGGAGTCGCACGACAAGATCGAAAAAGCGCTCAAGGGCGCTTTCCGGCCTGAGTTTCTCAACCGCATTGACGAGATCATCATGTTCTCCCCGCTAAGCATCGACGAAATGAAGGAAATCGTGGCACTTCAGATGAAGGAAGTGCAAGAACGCTTGAGCGAGCACAACATCCATGTCGAACTGACGGATGCAGCGATCAGCTGGCTGGCCAAAGAAGGGTACGATCCGGCCTTCGGCGCGCGGCCTCTGCAACGCGCGATCCAAAAATTTGTAGAGAGCCCTCTATCCGTAGAATTACTGGAGGGTAAGTATAAAGATGGCGCCACTGTGCTGGTGGACGCGGACGAGGAAGCAAATAAACTGGTCTTCCAAACCGGCCACCCGGTAGCCAAATCAAAACAACCGGTGGATGCATGACCTTCAATCGGGCGGGAGTACTCCCGCCCGATTGTTTTAATCAGTTTCTTAATCGTATATCGCCAGAAATCGAGTAAGATTGTGGGAATTGATGGAGGCTTTGATGGAAAAACCTAAGAATTCAACTGGAATTGTAATTGCAATCGTTTTGGTAGTCTTGTGTTGTTGCGTCTTGATCCTGGTGGCAGTGGGTGTAGTGGGCTACGAGTATTACCAGCAGATCGCTGCGTTCCCTGGCGCCCCCAGTATATCTTTGGGCCCGCCCACCTCGACCCCGGAGGTGGCCGTCACACGCCCACCCATGGAAGACGTGCCGACGGATACACTGGAGACCCTGAAATCCGCCATTGTTCCGGAGAACAACCCGCGGGAATTAGCCTGCCGCCTGGAAGGAAAGTGCGATATCCCCGAGACGTTGCCCCCACCTGCCGGTCCGCGCCAGGTAAACGAGAAGGACCAGTTTTGGGTCACCAACGTAGAAACCAATGAAAATTTCCGGGTGGACGCAACCCTGCAATATGTCACGCCGCATGTCTACTTCTGGGTGCAGGATGGGGTCAAGGTGGATGAAACAGAGATGAAGGATCTGGTAGATGCCTTCGAAAATAAGATCTACCCCACCGACCGTGAGTTCTTTGGGAGCGAATGGAGCCCCGGTATTGACGGGGATGTCCATATTTACATCCTTTACGCCCGTGGCCTGGGCTTCTCCATTGCCGGATACTTCTCTTCCGCCGACGAAGTCCCTCCTCAGGCGCATGAGTATTCCAATGCACACGAGATGTTCCTGTTCAATGCGGACAACACGGACCTGGGTGATGAATTCACTTACGGGGTGCTCGCGCACGAGTTCCAGCATATGATCCACTGGGCCCAGGACCGCAATGAATCCTCTTACCTGAACGAGGGCTTTTCAGAAGTGGCTGCATTCCTGAACAACTACGATGTCGGTGGCTTCGACTGGTTGTACAGCACCAATCCGGATCTGCAACTCAACGATTGGCCTAATGACCCAAGTGCCACCACGCCGCATTACGGGGCCGGATTCCTGTATTTGACCTATTTCCTTGATCGTTTTGGAGAAGACGCCACCAAAGCGCTGGTCAAGGACCCTGAGAACGGCCTTGACAGCGTGGATAACGTGCTGCGTCAGATCGCGGCAACGGACCCCCAGAATGGCCAGGCGATCGGCGCGGACGACCTGTTCATGGATTGGGTAGTGACCAATTACCTGCTGGATGAAACCATCGGAGATGGGCGCTATACGTACCATAATTATCCGGACGCCCCGCAGACCTCCGCGACCGAAGAGGTCAACACATGCCCGAGTGGTCCAATAGGGCGGACGGTCAAGCAGTACGGGGTCGATTACATCCAGATCAATTGTAGCGGAGATTACACCCTGCGGTTTGAAGGTTCGACGATCGCGCGCCTGCTCCCTGAAAATGCTTACTCCGGGTCTTACGCCTTCTGGTCCAACAAAGGCGACGAGTCGGATATGACCCTGACGCGGGAGCTTGATCTCACCGGGGTCACTGGCCCGATCGACTTCTCATTCCGCACCTGGTATGACCTGGAAGAGGACTACGACTACCTTTACTTTGAGGTTTCTGAAGACGGCGAACTGTGGCAGATCGTCACGACTCCTTCTGGGACGGCGGATGATCCCTCTGGCAACTCCTATGGGTGGGCATATAACGGCGTCACAGACGGATGGATCCAGGAAAGCATTGATCTCTCACAATACGCAGGGAAGAAAATCTTTGTGCGGTTCGAATATGTGACCGACGCCGCGGTCAATGGAGAGGGTATGTTGATCGACGATGTCAGCGTGGATGCCATTGGCTACTTCAGCGACTTTGAATCCGGCGAGGATGACTGGGTGACAGATGGTTTCGTGCGCGTGCAAAATGCCCTACCGCAGACCTTTCGGCTGGCATTGATCAAAGAGGGAACCGCCACAACCGTAGAGACGATCAAACTCAATGGGGACCAGACGGTTGAGATTCCGATTTCACTCGGCGGGAATGTGGATAACGCCACGCTCGTGGTGAGTGGCACAACGCGCTTCACGCGCGAAGAGGCCAGCTATTCGATTGAGATAAAATAGAGTACGCTTGAAAAGGGTAAGCGCCCCTGAGAGATCAGGGGCGCTTTTCGTACACATACCTTTGCGGTCGCGGCTTGCGATTGCAATGCGGCCAATTCATGGCGCTTCAAACATAATTAAAGACCGGCAGCTGCCTTCAGCGCCTGCGCCTTATCGGTGCGCTCCCAGGGAAACTCGATGTCATCGCGACCGAAATGGCCATAGGCGGCGGTTTTTTGATAGATCGGTCTGCGCAGGTCCAGATCGCGGATGATGGCGCCGGGGCGCAGGTCAAAGTGCTGGGTGATCAGGTCAGCGATCTTGTCATCCGGGACCTTTCCAGTCCCAAAGGTTTCCACATTAACGGACAGCGGGTGCGCCACGCCGATGGCGTAGGCTACCTGGATCTCGCAGCGGTCTGCCAGACCGGCCGCCACCACGTTCTTGGCTGCCCAGCGCGCCGCGTAAGCAGCCGAGCGGTCGACCTTCGTGGGGTCTTTACCGGAGAAGGCGCCTCCGCCGTGGCGACCCATGCCGCCGTAGGTGTCGACGATGATCTTGCGGCCGGTCACGCCGGCATCTCCCAGCGGGCCGCCGATCACAAACCGCCCGGTGGGATTGATGAAGACCTTCAGATCGTCGTCCACCATCTTCTTGGGAAGGGAGGGCGTGATGATGTGTTTGAGGATTTCCTTGCGGATGTCTTCTTGAGAGATCTCTGGCGCATGTTGTGTGGAGACCAGCACCGTGTCGATGCGTTTGGGCTTGCCATAAGCGTATTCGACCGTGACCTGACTCTTACCATCTGGGCGTAACCATTCCAAGGTACCATCCTTTCGGACTTCGCTCAGGCGGCGGGTCAGCTTGTGTGCCAGGAAGATCGGCATCGGCATCAGCGTGGGCGTTTCGTTGCAGGCGTATCCAAACATCATGCCCTGGTCGCCTGCCCCGATGGCATCCAGTTCTGCATCCTCTCCGCCTTTGGCTTCGAGTGACTTGCTGACTCCCATATCAATATCCGGGCTCTGGCTGGCGATGGCAGATAAGACACCGCAGGTGTTGCCATCAAAACCTTTTTTGGCGCGATCGTACCCAATTTCTATGACCACTTTTCGAACAAGATCATCAAAATTGACGAACGCTTGTGTGGTAATTTCGCCCAGCAGCATCACATAGCCGGTTTTTGTAGCGGTTTCACAGGCGACACGCGAAAACGGATCTTGCTCCAGACAGGCATCCAGCACGGCATCGCTGATCTGGTCGCACATCTTATCGGGGTGACCTTCCGTGACTGATTCAGAAGTGAACATCAGTTTTTGGGAGGTCATGAAGGTTGTACTCATACGTTTGCACCTCTTTGAAATAAATTTGCCCCTTCAGGTCGAAAGGGCAAATCACATGCAAATTTGGCTGCCCTCTCATCTTCCAGAACCTCCGCCTGCCGGAATTAGCACCGATTTTAGCTTTTGGCATTTCGTGATCAGCTACAGGCTGAAAACGGATCATTTACCGCTAATCGGTTGCTGAGGCTTCACAGGGCCGGTCCCTCCGCCTCTCTGGATAAGAGTGCCGTTTGGGGCTATTCGATTGTGGCGCGATGATACCATAGGGGCTGTTAACCGTCAAATCTAAAAAGCCGCCGGATGTGCCCGGCGGCTTGGAAGGGGGAAAGGCGTCCGCTAATCAGCTGCGCAACGGAACCCGATCTTGGGAGAGGTTTCCCCGACGTACTCGTGGGAATCCAGATCGGCGTTGAAATCCGGACCCAGCAAGGAGGAGCGTTTGGAGACGCGCACATAGGTTTCCGGGTCCTGGTAGGTGCCGCCCCGTAGCACGCGCTTGAAGTAATTGTTGCGCGCCGTTGGGCCGGGAGGGTTGGCATTGATCGAGGCTGTATAGTAGTTGCCATCGTAATAGTCGTTGACCCATTCGGCCACATTGCCGGCCATGTCCAGGATGCCGAAATAACTGGCTCCGGCCGGGAAACTGCCAACACGGGTGGTATCACCGACAAAGAAGTTGATGTTGGCTCGGGAAGAATCGGCTCGCTCGTCTCCCCAGGGGTAGGTCCGGAAGTCATTACCGCGGGCGGCTCGCTCCCATTCTGCTTCAGTTGGCAGACGGCGGCCCGCCCACTGGCAATAAGCGGCTGCGTCTCCCCACCCCACGTAAATGACCGGATAATCTGCGAATTCGGCGTTGTTGAAGTAAGAAGGACGGGTCTCCGACCTAAAGGCCTGCGGAATATTGCAGGCGCCGGCCTGGGCGCAAAGCGCATACATGGCGTTCGTAACCTCTACCTTATCCATCCAGAACCCGTGCATGCTGACTTTACGGACGGGTTTCTCGTCAGCTTCGGCATTGGCGTCCAGACCACCCATCTGGAAGGGGCCCTCCGGGATGTAAACCTGGATCATGCCGTCGGCGTTCGCCACGCGCTCCGCGCCAGCCTCCACGTTGCCTTTGGCTGGTTCGACGGTGGGGTTGAGTAGCGCGGGAGTGGCGGTTGGGCCCGCGGTTGGGAATGCGATGGCAGTTGGTTCAGCCGGGCCTCCCCCCAACTGGCAGGCGGTACTTAGTAAGGCGATGGCCAGTACGATCGGTAACAATTTTTTCATAGCGAACCTCCTAAAATTTATTCACCAAGAGTATACGCGTCTACGGACGTTTGCTGTATCACCCATTGGTAATATACCGGTGCTATTTTGTGACATCTTGTTACCAATTCAGGGAAATCTTGTATATAATAAGAAGAAGTCATCTCAGTTTCAAAGGGTGCCTCGCTATGCTCACTCCTCCTTCGACCCCGCAAGCCAACTTAAGAGTCTTTGTGGTTTGCGACCAAACCGATACGGCTCCCATCTGGGGCTACATCATTCGAGAAAAAGGGTTGGTCGCAATCTTGGAGACTTCCGTACAACGTGCGATGGACCGCGCTGTGGAAGATGTCCCCGATTTGATCATCATTGATGTGAATGCTTCCCACAAAGAGCGTATTGCCCTGTGCGAGAAGTTCCGAGCTCTAAGCGCCAGTCCGATATTGTTATTCTTGCCTGCCAACAACGAGGCGGAGATGTTGGAGGCGTACAGTACGGGTGTGGATGAATGCGTGGTGAAACCCATCAGCCCGTCCATCTTCCTGGCGAAGATTGTGGCTTGGTCTCGCCGAAACTGGTCGGAACCCATGTCGCCTCGCCGCACCAAGAAATTACAGCTTGATCCCTCCCACCGTTCCGCCATCGGTGAGAAGGGGGAGGAAATTCGACTGACGAATCTGGAATTTCGCCTGTTGCACCTGCTGATGAGCAGACCCGGGTATGTATTCAAGGGAGAGGATATCATCCAGACGGTATGGGGCAATCAGCGCGAAAACGACCAGTCATTGCTCAAGAACATGGTCTACCGTTTGCGCAAGAAGTTGGAGGAAGAAGCGGGGGAGACAAACCTGATCCAGACCTGGCCTGGCGGCTACAGTTTTCAGGAAGATTAGGGAAGTCAGGGCTGGCAATCGAACGCACCGGCCGCCCTGAGCAGACCAGCGAGGAAGTCCTACAGTTTTGATCTAGTGTTCTGTTTGCTCGACACAACGGAATCCGACTTTAGAGGAGTGCTCGCCAGTTCGGTCCGGCTCGTCGAATGGGGCAAGGGGGTTGGGTCCCTGTGCAGAACCGCGTTTCGAAACACGCAGATTGATCCATTCGTCCTGGTAGGAACCGCCCCGGATGACGCGGCGGCTGGTAGCGCTTTTCTCCGGTCCTGTGGGATTGATGGCAGGCGCAATACTGTAGTACTGGAGATTGAATAAATCACTGACCCATTCCCACACATTTCCGGCCATATCCAGCGCTCCAAAGGGGCTGGCGCCGGCAGCATATGAACCGGCGCGGCTGGTATCGCCAACCAAACGGTCATAATTGGCATAGATTTCACTGGGAGGTTCATCACCCCAGGGAAATGTGCGGAAGTCGTCGCCACGCGCGGCGCGCTCCCATTCCGCTTCGGTAGGCAGGCGGCGTCCAGCCCAGGCACAGTAGGTGTTGGCTTGCTCCCAGGTGACCTGCACCACCGGGTAATCCTTATAGTTCTCCTCATTGAAGTAGGAGAGGCGTTTTTCGGAGGCCCAACTGGCGGGCAGCTGGCACGCGCCCGCCTGTACGCACAACAGATACATGGCGTTGGTCACTTCGAGTTGATCGATCCAGAATTCTGCGAGCGTAACAGAGTGGACGGGTAGCTCATCGTCTTCTGCGTGCACGTCCATGCCTCCCATGCGTACCTGGCCTGCCGGGACATAGACCTGTGGCATGCCATCGATGGGTGAAATCTGCTGGGTTGGTGCCTTTGTTCGTTCTGCGCCATCCGGTTGGGTGGCGGGTTGCATAGCCACCACCGTTGGAGTATTCGCAGGCGGTAGAGCAGGCGCGGTTTGAATGGGATGCACGGCTTCCGGCGTGCCGGGCGAACAGGCGGCCAGCAAGATCGTACAGCTACCAAAGAAGGAGAACAATCTCATGGCGTTACATAGTCCAGAGCGGTGCGGGCGTCGACATAAGCTGCGCCGTTGATGGAAAGCGCTTTCTGCCAGGCAGCCCGGGCGCCTTTGAAGTCGTTCTGGCGGTAGAGTCCCCATCCGTACCAGAGCCAGGCCTCCTCAGACATGTCGGTGATGCCGCGTGCGTAGTCGGTCAGCACCAGCAGGTCCTCGATGCGGTTGGATTGGAAATACGCGATAAAAGGCCCAAACTGGTAGCGGAACATGCGTAAGGGCAGCCCGATCTCCCTGGATTTGTCGTATGCCAGGGCTGCCTCTTCATATCGCTCGAAGTACACCAGGTTACTGCCCAGATTGAACCAGGCAAAAGCGTCGTCAGAATCTGCCATGGTGGCGGCCTGGGCCTGTTCCAGCGCGCGCTGGCGATTGGCATCCGGGTCCCAGTCGACACCTAGCAAGGATTTGACTTCTTCTTCGTCCTGCGGAAAGAACAGCACCATATAAAGGTTGTTGAAAGCTTCCCACTCCGCCTGGAGCTGTTCGTAAGGGACGGTTAAATTGGGGCCATGATAGGAGTCTTGCACGGTAAGGGTCTGGCTGGCATCGTCATAGCCGGTCAATAGCAGATAATGCGCCGCCCAAAGGTCATCCGTGGGCCCCAGCGCGTCATTTGGATCCAGACCGGTGACGCTTTCCACAATCACCGGGTAGTGCACTGCCAGCAGGCGTTTGAGGGTCAGTAAATCGCCGGCCACGCGATACTGGACATTCAACCAGCCGGCATTCGTGCGAACGTAGTAAGCCATTTCCTCAGGATTGACATTGCGATCCTGTAAGACCGGTTTGATCAGTTCAGCGATCTGCTCCTGATCCCCTTCCCAGCCGTACAGGTGTAAGGCCATCGAAAGTGTAGCCGGCCCGCAATTGTTGGGGGTCTGTTGTTCGTAGGGTGGGCTGGTCAGGGTGACCTGCGCCGGAAGCGGAGTGCTGATGGGGGTGGACGTAAAAGCCGGTTGCGTCCTTTCAACCGGGATGGTCGGGGTGGCCAGCGTTGAAGTGGGTGGTGGTGTCACGGGCAGGGCGGTGGGTACCGGACCAGGTGGGTTGAACATATTACTCGTGTAGATCATAAATTTCTCGATGCGCCACGAGGCCGCGTAGCGCACCGCCGGGATTTGCCACAGGACGACCGCCAACAGAGCCAGGCCTGCGGCTGCCATTGTGACGATCCTTGCCTTTTTTGACATGCGGGAAAGTGTATCACTTAATCCTGAGAACGGATTAATCTTCAGCTTTTTGAAACTGCTCCCAGGCTCTGACTTTTTCGAACAATCCGTCCAGGGGTTTCAGATCCTCCACCGGGACAGCCAGGTTCCTGGTTCTGGTCTTATGGTATTGCACTACCCGGCTGCCGGGTTGGATCAAGCGGGCACGGCGGCGGAACTCTTCATAGGGGATGTACCCGACCAGGATCAGCTCTGTTCCATATACCCAAAGGTTGCCCCAGGTGTATGGATCAATGAGGTAAGTCTTGCCAATCTGTGCACTGTGCAGCCCGATGCGAGCGCCAGGTAGTTGGTCGATATGAAGCGCCGAAAGTGAATAAAAGGGCTCTTCCACCAGGATGCGTTCCTTGCCGGGTAGTTCCACGCTGTATGTCAGGAATTCTCGTTCCTCAGTCTGGCCGCCCAGCTCGATGGTAAGAGGCTCGTCCGATTCGGACTTGAGCGCCAGAGGGCCCAGGGGGACCCAGTTGGCCGGTTTCGACCAGGCTCTTGGCAGTGGGTGCGTCAAGTAAACAGGCTGGTCCGCATCCAGGGCTTTGCGCAGATCCGACCGGGAGGCGGTGATCAAACCGAAGAGAAAGGCAAAAACGTACAGGTCATCCGGGCGGTGACTACCGCCGGTGTGCTGGTCCAGTGGAACCAGAGCCGGGGCTTTCAATAAAAGTTCCGGATTCGAGCGTAAGGCGGCGATCTGTGCCCGATTCGAGATCAGGAAAGATTTCAGGTCGCAGCGGTGACCGCCCAGGGCGACGTCGTAACGGTCTGGTTCGGTGAAAGGCGTGGCACCGTGGACATCGAAAGGAATGCCTTCCTGGCTGAGGTAGCGACGGAATGCCAACTCGGCTGCCACGCCAGCCACGATGCGCCGCAGGCGGTTGTATAGGGAACCACCCATGCGGTTGTATGTGTAAGGCAGTGAACGGATGGCGTAGGTGATTCCGCCTTCAGTGAGGTTGGGAGTGTAGGGTAGGCGCAGGAGATCAGATGCAGTGAGCATAAGACATCATTCTCCCGAGCAATAGAAGCTCACGGCAGGACAGCTTTTTTCTTTCCAGGAACTCTGGTGGGGTGCAACGCAAAGATCATCGACGAGCAAGATGGGAAGGCATTTCCAAAGAATAATCACGCTACAAGCCTGCGCCGGAGAGGCGCCGGTCTAGATCGTAAGCGGCGCTGATAAGTGCGAGGTGGGTGAAGGCCTGGGGAAAGTTTCCCAGGTGCTCGCCGCGGGGGCCGATCTCTTCGGCGTACAAGCCAAGATGGTTTGCGTAACCCAGCATTTTCTCGAAATACAGGCGCGCTTTCTGCAAATCCCCGGCTCGTGAGAGGCATTCCACGAACCAGAAACTACACATCGTGAAGGTGCCTTCGTTTCCTTTCAGGTTGTCAACCGGGGTGTCTTCAAGTTTATAACGGTAGACCAGGGTGTCGTAAGCCAGCTCCTGATCGATGGCGTCCAGGTGGGATAGCCAGCGTCGGTCGGTTGGACTGATGAAGCGCATCATCGGCATAAGTAGACTCGAGGCATCCAGGCTTTTCGAACCGCGGTACTGGACAAAGGCCCCCAGTTCCTCATCCCAGAATTTATCGAAAATATCGTTGTAAATGGTATCGCGGACGCCAAGCCATCGTGAGAATGGGGCCGGGAGTGAGCGCTTCCTGGCCAGACGCAACGCCCGGTCGAAGGCGACCCAGCTCATCAAGCGTGAGTAAAGGAATTCACGCTGCCCGCCGCGCGCCTCCCAGATGCCATTGTCAGGTAGCTGCCAGTTATTGCACAACCAGTTGAGAATTCGCACCAGGCTCTCCCACAAGTCATGCGAGACCGGCCGGACGTACTTATCATACAAGTAAACCGTATCGATCAACTCACCGTAGATATCGAGTTGGAGTTGGTCATACGCGGCGTTTCCAATTCGGACGGGTTTAGAGCCTTTGTATCCTTCCAGGTGCTCAAGCACAGTCTCGGTCAGCTCTCGGTGCCCATCCAGCCCATACATGATCTGCAAAGTGTCATCCGGAGCGAGGTTGGCGCAGCGTTCTTCGATCCATCCCATGAAACTGGTTGCCTCTTCGGTGAATCCGAGGCGGAGCAGGGCATAGATCGTGAAGGATGCGTCACGGATCCAGGTAAAACGGTAATCCCAGTTGCGTTCGCCTCCGATTTCCTCAGGTAGACCAAACGTTGGCGCAGCCAGGAGCGGCCCATGATGGGAATTCAACAGTTTGAGTATCAGCGCAGAACGGTTGACCATCTCTCGCCAGCGGCCCTGGTATTTTGATTCACCGACCCACTGGCGCCAAAAATTGACTGTGTCCTTGAAGGCCTCGGCTACGTAATTGGGGGCAGAGGAATCGGCGACTGTTTTCAGGGCGTTTTCGAGTACGAATGAGGCAGTTTCGCCGGTGTTGAGAGTGAATTCGCTGACCACAGCACCATCCTCCTCGCGCAGTGGCTGGCTGGAGCGCAGGCGCAGGACGGTCTTATCCTTGCCATTCGAAGAAAAGATAGCCTCATCATCATGGATGTCGATCTGGTGGGTTGCGCGGGCGTAGTCAAAGGCCGGTTTACAGATCATGCGGTATTTTATGTCACCGCGCACCGTCTTAGCCCGACGGACCAGGTTGTGCGCCTGTTCAGTGGCATCAATGGGCATGAAATCGGAAATCTCAGCTACACCCTGCTGAGAGAGGAAACGCGAGAGCAGCACATTGGTGTCCGGAATATACAGCTGTTTTTGATGAGCATCTTCTAGGACTGGAGCAAGGGAAAAATAGCCGCCCTTCTCATAATCTAGCAGCTTCAGGAAAATAGATGGAGAATCGAATTCCGGAAAGCACATATAATCCACCGATCCGTCCATTCCCACCAAGGCAATGGTATGCAGGTCGCCGATCACACCATAATTCTCAATAGGCTGGTAATTCATAATTTCATCGCTACTTTCTGGTCCATCAGACGCTCCAACGATTGGCTATTCATTCCTGAATTGCAGGCAATAATGATGGAAGGTGTTGCTGACCCAGGCATTGCCCAACCCGTATGGCGCCAGGCGCTGGTTGTCCTGGCACCAGATCTTTTCATCCTTGAGCATGTAGGTCTTTCCCAATTCCTGTCCGATATCCCAGGCCAGAGGGTAGATCTTTCCCCCTTTTTTAATGTTCTTGACAATGATCGTCAAATAGGCTTTATCGCGCAAGAGAGGCTGCAGGCCAGCGTATATACCGACCAGCCTTTCCAGAAAGGGCCCGTATTCGTGAATGTTACCCAGGTCATTAGGATCATCGGAGTAGAACACGTCCAATTTTTCGGTAGCACGACGTTTCTTCTGTGTTTCTGCGCCGTGCGCGTGTAGCATATCCCAGTAGGGTGGAGAAGTGAGTACATAGTCGATGGGAGGGAGTTTGTAGTTCGTAGCCTGGGTAGCATCGCCAAGGATGATCTCAGATTTCAGGGTATCGATTGATTTTCCCAAGACCTTACGTTCTTCGGTCAGGATCTCTTTGGCAATATCGGCGTATTTGGGGTTGAGTTCAATACCGTACGAGTTGCGTCCCGCGCGCAAAGCTGCCAGCAACGCCGACCCGGTACCGGCCATGGGGTCAAGCACGGTTTCGCCTTGCTTGGTGAAAAACTCAACGAATTCCTTTACCAAGGTTTCCGGGAATTTAGCCGGATGTACCAGCACACCTTTCTTACGCGGTGGCGGGTTATGGATGAACCAGGACTTTTGAAATTTCAACCAGGATTTAGGATCAAGATCATTCAGTTTGTTCGGACGCTTCATGTATGCATTATACATGCGACATGGGCTTCGCGGAGATCCATGCAAGGTCCCGCGAAGTACCTGTTTATTCAAGGACCGCAAAGGGCTCTAGGATGTGGGGAAAGCCTTCCCCTTGTGCGCCCTCATTAAGACTCGAACGTTCTGGAAAATGAGACTCACGGAGTCGGTGTTTCCACCGGCGGAGTGTACTCTACCGACTGTACGACCAGGTCGGAATAAGTTACCGTAACAGGTGTATCACCGGTGGCGTGGGCAAAGACGCCGAATGTGCCTGAGGACAGATTCAAATCGGTGATGCTGAATTGGAAACGACCGTTCAGGAACAGGCGCAATTCCGAACCGGCCGCCCAGACGCCGATACGCACTTCGCTTGGTGCACCGGGAGGCGCGTCGCCCGAAAGAACAGGCTCATGTAACACATGCCGCTCTTTGACGCTGATACGCTCGGCGTGGATCATGCCGTCGCAGGTCAGGGCAAAGCGGTAGTACGTGATGGGTTGGGCTCGCACAAGCAGCCCATATTCGTCGGCACCGCGACAAAGGCTGGGGCGGGCAGTGATTTCAGTGAAAAAATCTCCCACGAACAGATCACGATGAAGACTGAAAAGGTATATGCCCGGCTGGACAGAAAGAGTCAGGCGTTGACGGCTGATCGTGGCTGAACCCTGATCGGATTGGGCGGTATTCCAGAGGGTGGGATTGCTGAAATCATCCATGGTGATCACGCCGCCCAGGCCAATGAGAAGCTCAGGTGTGGCGGCTTGGGTGTGGACTGGCTGGGGGCTGGGCGTATTGGTAGCCGGGAACCAGATCGGCGTTGAGGTTTGCAGCGGAGTGGGGGTGGCAGGACGGGGGGTGGCGGTCATACTTTCCGCCCCGATGCTGGAACAGGCAGCCAGCCACATCAGCAGGGAGATCAGGAGAGGACGATGTAAAGTCATGTGTGTTTGGTGACAAAAATCTGGCAAGGGATGTTGTACAATAATGGCGCAATGCAGGAAACCAGCAAAACGGTAAAAATGGTCCGCAGTTTCTTCGGTGAAAGGTAGCGATAGACAGACTCTACAGTAACCGGATCCTGCGGATATTTTTGCGGTTCATTCTAGCACAAAGGAGAGTACTATGCGTGAAAAACTGGTCCTTGTGACGGGTGCTTGCGGAGAAATTGGACAGGCTCTGGTGCAAGGGTTGACCAAGCGTGGTGGTTACCGGATTATTACCGCGGATCTGATGCCGTTACCTGAGGCCCTCCTGGGCCTGCCTGCCGAACATGTGCGGGGGGATTTGGTCAATCAGGTCAAATATTTATACGACGTGGATTTTGATGTCATCTTTCACCTGGCTGCCTCACTCTCCTCGAAGGCGGAGATAGCGCCTGAAGAGGCGCACCGGATCAACGTCGAAGGGACCATGCAATTGTTGACGATGGCTGCCTACCGTTCGAGGAAATACGAAAAGGAGATCAAATTCCTGTTCCCAAGTTCGATCGCAGCTTATGGCTTTCGCGACCTGGAGGAAAAGCAAACAGCAGGTCGTGTTAAAGAAGATGAGTGGAATGCACCTCATACGATGTATGGCTGTAACAAACTTTACTGTGAGAAACTGGGATTGTATTACAGCCGGTTCTATGGTCAGCGGCATCTGGACGAATCGCCTCCCAGAATGTTGGATTTCCGTGCCATTCGTTTCCCCGGATTGATCAGCGCCTTCACGGTGCCAAGTGGGGGGACCAGCGATTACGGGCCAGAGATGCTGCACGCAGCGGCACAGGGCAAGGCCTATACCTGTTTTGTGCGCGCCGATACCAAAATCTCCTTCATGGCCATGCCGGACGCAATCAAATCCCTGTTGTGGTTGATGGATGCGCCCCGTAGAGGACTTACCTGCCCGGTGTACAACATTGCGGCCTTCAGCCTGACCGCCGGAGAATTCCGCGACTGGGCTGTCAAATCCTTTCCTGGCGCTGAAATTACCTTTGAACCGAACAACCGCCGCCAGGGGATCGTCGATTCGTGGCCGGAAGACCTGGATGATTCCAAAGCCCGCTCGGAATGGAATTGGCAACCGGATTACGATGAGGTCCGCTTTTTCACTGAATATTTCTTGCCTGAGATCAGGAAAAGATACCAGTTGGCAAGTCCGGAGGGCCCTGCGGTTGGATAGCCGCCAATTTGGAAAAGTTGAATCCTGATATAATCCGCCTACTTATGAATCCCAGGCGATTCCTGTTTGTTTTCCTTTCTGTTTCCCTGCTCGTTTTGTTCGGAATGAGGGCTCCGGCTCAGGCTTCTCCGGAACTCCAAGTCCAGTATGCTACCCCTACAGCTGGACCGGATGGACGCATCATTTATATTGTCCAACCGGGGGATAGCTGCATCAGGATCTCCCTCTTGAATGGCATCTCAGTGGACCAGTTATTGCAACTGAATCCGCAACTGGATGAGAATTGTCTGCTCCAGGTAGGGAGCGAATTGATGCTTGGCATTGGTGGGCCGGTAGCGGTTTCACCGTCCCCAGGCCCAGCTCCAACGTTAGAACCCCCCACCGTCACACCCACACCGCCGGCAGGCACCACTGAGATCTGTGTCTTGTTGTACGAGGACCTGAATGGTGATGCCCTGCGACAGGAGAGTGAACCCGGAATCGCAGGAGGCGCGGTCAGCGTCAGCAATACCGCTGGAACGTACTCGAATACGCAGACGACCGTTTCGGCCATCGACCCGGATACCGAGGAACCGCAGCAAACCTGCTTTGTGGATGTGCCGGAGGGGGAATACAATGTCAGCATTGCCGTGCCCGATAATTACAATCCAACCATGGAATTGACCAACACTTTCAGTATCAAAGCAGGTGACCGGGCGTTTGTGGATTTCGGGGCACAATCGCGAGACGAGACGAACCCACAGTCGGAGCCGGAGAATGGGGGTAACGGTGGGACTTCTCCCATTTTAGGGATCCTGGGAGGCGTGCTCTTATTGGGGGGATTAGCTTTGGCGTGGTTCGCTTTCCAGTCGCGTAACCCTACACGCCGGATGAGGAGCAACCGCTTCTTACGAAAATAGATAGGACTTAATCATCAAAGGACTTACGCTGCTTCTGGCGTAAGTCCTTGCTATTAATAATGGAAAGTGTTATTGGTTGGGGATGGGGCCATAGGTTGGAGCGCAGACGATATCGTAATATTCCAGTTCGATGGCTTTGTTCTGCTCCGCATATGCGCCAGCATCCTGGCCCATACGTCTCACCTCATCCAGGTGATTGCGGGCGTCAATATCCCAATAGCGGGGAAGAGTCATGAGCGGATCCCCCACCGGACCTTCCGGGATATAGTAAGGACGTTGTGGGTCAGCCTGGTCCCCAAGCGGAACCCAGTTGTACATGAGAGGTCCGCGTGGATTGACTGTGAACCCCAGCCGGTATCCATATTGGCGGGCGAATTGCACCGGGCGCACCCCAAAGCCTCCCCCAGGCCAGATAAGGGCAAAAGGGGTTTTATTGAAATATTTTTGAAAGTTGGTAATTGCGCCCATCAATTCACTGTTTAGATAATCGTCTGAAGAGGAATTGTCCATGGGAATGTTATGGATCACCCCATGGGCCTGGTAATCCACCCAACCTTCTGCAGAAAGGGCTGCGTTTTCGGCCCACAAATCTTGACGCTCGTCTTTTGCAATATAGCCGTTGACTACTGGCCACCCCCATTTTTCGTAGTATGGGCGAAAATGGGCATTGAAATACTCGGCAAAGTGCCGATCATCCACTACAAGCAGGACTGACCGATTAGGGATAAAGGCGTTGTGTTCCATGAAATCGACCATCTGCTGCATGGAAATCGCCTGAAATCCCTGGTCGTGCAGATCGTTCATCAAGCGAGCCTGGTCTGAGGCAGTGATTTGATTGGTTCCAGCAGTAGGATCTTTGGTGATGGAGTGGAACATGATCACCATGACTACAGTGCCCGGAGCGGCGTTAGCCGGATTCCATTTATCCTGCAAATACTGGCAGGTATCGGCGACGTAAGTATGCGGGGTATCCAGGGGATGAAGAATACTGCTAGTGAAGACAGGTGGCAGTGCAGGCGGCGTGCGCGGAGGCATGGTCGCCGTTGGAAGTGGGGTTTCACTGGGCAGTGGTGTCGGGGTGACGATGCCTGCAAAGGCTGTTTGCACGGCCTGGGTCATGATGCTGCCCATATCAGGTGTGGCAGCCGGACTCGGGTCAGGTCGGCAGGCAGTCAATAACACCACCAGAAGACTGATGGTCGAAAATAGACGAGATGGATTAACCATTAATAGTATTCTACCAATCTTGTTGTGAGAAACAGGCTCAGGTACCATCAAACCCAGCCGAGCTTAATCGTTGCTCTCCCCTTTGATAAAGGCTTCGGTCATCTCGCGGCAAATGTTATCCCGGAACTGTTTGGGCGGGGTTTTGAAGAAGTAAGAGGAGGGACCAATGATGGGACCACTGAGCTTGCGGTCCATGGCGATTTTGGCGCAGCGTACGGCATCGATCATCACTCCGGCCGAGTTGGGGCTGTCCCATACTTCCATTTTTGTCTCCACGTTGAGTGGTACGTCTCCGAAGGTAGTACCTTCCATACGGATATAACACCATTTGCGGTCGGTCAACCAGGGGACATGGTCAGAGGGTCCGACGTGGATGTTCTCAACTGGTAACTCATAAGGAATCATACTGGTCACAGCGCCTGTTTTCGAAATTTTCTTGCTTTCCAAACGCTCCCTTTCAAGCATGTTAAGGAAATCAGTATTTCCGCCGAAGTTTAGTTGGTAGGTGTGGTCAATACGCACCCCGCGGTCTACAAAGAGGCTGGTAATAGCGCGGTGTAGTATTGTGGCACCAACCTGACTTTTGATGTCATCTCCAAGAAGAGGCAATTGCGCGTCGCGAAAGCGCTTGGACCAGTATTCACTGGAGGCGATGAAGACTGGGATGCCATTCACAAAAGCACAACCCGCTTCGATCGTCTGTTCGACGTACCATTTGGTAGCCATTTCCGAGCCAACCGGCAAGAAATTCACAACCACATCCGTGTTTGTTTCCTTGAGTAGCCCCACGATGTCAGCGGTGGGTCCAGGAGCTTTTTCGATTACTTCCGACAGATATTTTCCCAATCCGTCATGAGTCATCCCTCGAACAACGGGTATGTCTAATTTTGGAACATCTGTGAATTTGTAGGTGTTATTCGGAAAAGCGAAGATCGCTTCAGATAAGTCTTTGCCGACTTTCTTTGCATTGACGTCAATGCCGAGTGTAAATTCAATGTCTCTAATATGATATCCACCAAGGTTGACATGCATCAAACCAGGCACAATGTCAGAGGCCTTGGTGTTGCGGTAGTAATGCACTCCTTGCACCAAAGACGATGCACAATTTCCTACACCAATGAGCGCCACTCGAACTTTCTTTGTTGCCATAGAATTGTTTGCTCCTGACCAAATAGATTACGTGGAATGGTTTGAGGGCACGCTTCCCTCATAAATGGTTGCCTGCATGAATGCGCCGTATTGTATAATGAGAAAAAGGTTTCCTCGAGTGTAAAGATGTCTTCACCGGACCAAAGGCAAATAATAAAAACCCTACATGCGATCAGTACGGGTCTAAGATCCGCTACCGAGTTAGACCAGATGCTTCAACGACTCACGGTGGCAGCAGCAAATCTTACCGATAGCGAAGCCGGTTCGATTCTGCGATTTGATCCTGTGTTGAATTGTCTGCGCTTCATTGCTGCTCCTTGGTTCCATCAACAACCGTTGAAACAGGTATCTATCCCTATCGACGATAGTATGGCCGGCTGGGCGTTCTCAAACAGAGAGACCCTTGTCGTTCAAAATGTTGAGACAGATCCGCGTCACTTCAAGGCTATTGATATGACGATGAGTTACAGGACCTCTTCGTTAGTGGCTGTTCCATTGGTCTTCCAAGGGAAAGCCGCTGGTGTACTTGAAGTGATCAATAAACTTGACAGTGCTTATTATACCGAGGATGACGTCACAATCCTAGAGCTTCTTGCCGGTTACGCCTCGGTCTTATTATATGACTCTGACCCAGAATTACCAGCAGAGGATACCTTGGCAGAATTGACAGAATTGAACCGGTTGAAAAAGAACTTCATTGCCATCACCTCGCACGAACTCCGCACACCCCTCGGGTTGATCCTGGGTCACGCCACCTTCTTGCGCGAAATCATTGATGAAGAGAACCGGGAGCCAATCGATGTCATCATCGGTAATGCAGTCCGTTTGAAGGAGATCGTAGAGGATTTGACGGATGTCAACAATTACGAAGGCGGGCTTTCGAGGTTGCGAGCACGCCCGATCTCGATCTCCAAAATAGTACAAAGTGTACGCTCCTCTTTTAAAGATATGGCTGAAAGCAAGAATATTACTTTGCTTACCGAAATCGATGAAGATATGATTCTGGATTTGGACGAAACCAAAATATTGGTGGTTTTCAGTAATTTGGTCGAGAATGCGCTCACATTTACAGACAGTGGTGGCAAGGTGTGCATTAAGATTGAAAAGGTTCCAGGATTTGCGCAGATCTCTGTAAATGATTCTGGTATTGGAATTCCAGCAAAAGATTTAAAAAATGTATTTGAGCGCTTTTTCCAGATCGAGTCGCATCTGACCCGGCGTCACGGCGGTATGGGTTTGGGACTATCGGTTGCAAAGTCCATGATCGAAATGCATGGGGGCCGAATTTGGGTGGAAAGCCTGGAGGAGCAGGGCAGTACCTTTTTCGTACACCTCCCCTTGCCGAATGAAGTCAAGACCAACGAGGATAAGGCGGCTGCTTCCTGAAAAAGATGGGTCCCCGTTATGTGTTCGCTGGCCAATTGCGACGCGAATTTATCCTGCCCCCATTTCACCGCCCCGTCATTGATGCTCCAGGCGGCAATATGCTTTATGCGGCTTCTGGAGCCAGGGTGTGGGAAACGGATATCGGCCTCTTAAGTCGAACAGGCGAAGATTATCCGCATACCTGGATCAAGGATTTCCAGAAACGCGGTTTCGATACGAGTGGGATCCGTGTCCTCCCAGGCAGTATGGATTTGCGCTCATTCAAGGCGTATTCAACCACATTTGAGTTGAGTCAAACCGCACCAGTTGCGCATTTTGCGCGCCACAAGATTGATTTTCCGAAAGCTTTATTAGGGTACAAGCCAACAGAAGAGATCAAGAAAGACCCAAAGCGATCTTCAGTGAACGCACCTGTGGTAGGTGATATCCCGGAGGAATTTCTTGAAGCCGGAGCGGTTCATTTGTGCCCAATGGATTTTTTCAGCCAAGAACAATTGTTGACCGCTTTCAAGTCTGGCTCTGCTTCTATCCTCACCGTGGACCCCTCCTCCGACTATATGACACCGAAATCCTTGAATGAAATCCGCGTTCTGCTTAACGGCATCACAGCGTTTTTACCTTCGCAAGAAGAACTCGAATCTTTATACTGGGGAAGATCTACCGACCCTTGGGAGATTGCAGAAGAGTTGGGGCAATTCGGTTGCGAAATGATCGTGATCAAGCGTGGCGGACGTGGACAATGGCTCTATGATGTTGTTGGGAAAAAACGGTGGGAGGTTCCGGCTTATCCAGCTCGCTTGGCCGACCCGACCGGTGCTGGAGACGCCTTTTGTGGGGGTTTTCTGGCTGGTATCCGGATTACCTACGACCCATTGGAAGCCACATTATATGGAAATGTATCGGCTTCCCTGAATATCGAAGGCAGCGGAGCCTTTAACTCTCTGGATGTATTACCGGGATTGGCTCAGGCTAGGTTAACTGTCATCAAAGATCTTGTCAGGAAGGTATAGAATGACGGATACGGTTCGTCGTTTGCTTGATTTGGCAGTGGGAATTCAGCAGATTCCAGCACCGACTTCCGATGAGTACCAGCGTGCACTTTTTGTAAAGGAGCTTTTCGAGCAGGAGAAATTAACGGATGTCATCATGGATCCGGCTCATAATGTGTTTGCGCGTTTTCCGGGCAGTGGCGATGGTAAGCCCCTGGTCGTCAGCGCACACCTGGATACTGTTTTTCCCCCGGAAACGAACTTGAAGGTTAACCGCGGAACGAAAAAGATTTCAGGAGCGGGAATCGGCGATAATGCCCTTGGTGTGGCTGCGCTGTTTGGTTTAATATGGCTTTTACGCGAGCGTGATCTTTCCCTTGGAGGCGATCTGTGGTTGGTAGCAAATGTGGGTGAGGAGGGGCTTGGCAATTTGAGGGGTATGCGTGCTGTGGTTGACCGTTTTTCATTCAAAGCGCAAGCCTATCTTGTGATCGAAGGTATGGCTCTTGGATTTATCCAGGCACGGGCCTTAGGTGTTCATCGCTACCGGATCAGCGCAACTACCTCTGGTGGGCATTCCTGGTCGGATTATGGTCAGCCTTCAGCATTGCATACCCTTTCGTCATTGGTTACACAGTTGCTGGCAATTGATTTGCAGACTGAACCGAGAACAACGCTGAACGTCGGGCGTATGGCCGGTGGGACGTCTGTCAACGCGATTGCAGCGGAGGCCTGGCTGGAATTAGATTTGCGCTCCGAGAGTCCTTCTGTACTGGTGGACCTGGCAAATGAAGTGGAGCGCCTGGTGGAGGTATCAAACCAACCGGGAGTTAAAATGGAGGCGGAAACAATTGGACGTCGCCCTGCCGGTGAGTTGCCGGATGACCACCCTCTCGTGAGTTTAGCGGAAGATTGTCTGCGCGCGCAAGGGATTCAGCCAAAGCAAACCATTGGATCGACAGACGCCAATATTCCACTAAGCCTTGGCCTGCCGGCCATTGTCTTGGGGGTTACCACTGGCGCTGGGGCTCATACCCTCAGCGAATATATCGAGGTTGAACCTGTTTTACGCGGAATGGATCAGTTGGCAGAATTCGTGTCTAAAGTGTGGGGCATCCCTTTCAATCAATAGGTAACCAATCAGGAGATCCAACTTGTGGGGGCATTTCACTAATGAAGTGTGGTCCTTGCATCGATCAACCCCTTGTGAAACTCTGTACTATAATACATTTGAGACCTGTCCTTCCTGCGGTAAACGCTCATGATTGATTTGCTCTGCTTTCTCTGCAAAGCGCGGGTGTTCCAGGTGGGAGGGCGTGTGGTTTGATGAAATTTGTACAGGCAACCAGGTGGCAATCCCGAGAAAGAAACATGCGTCTACTGGAAGAAATCAAAGAGAGTGTTGATCTGGATGCCCAGGTCCGTTCAGTACTGGTGGGCTCACACTGGGTAGTTGTTTGCAGCCGCAATTGCGGAATGGCATCTGCACTTCATGGTAGCCACCGACATGGTGTGCCTGAAGTCCACGCCGCCGGGCAATTACATTTAAAGTCGATACGCGATTTGCTTGGACTGCTGCAATCTGATTCCCTGCTTGAAGTCAGCATTGGTATGGCTGCTTTGAACTCTTTGCTGGCGGTCGATGAATCAGAGGCAGTTGAGATCAATGCTCTGGATGTATTGGTTGAACGGGGCAAGAACCAGGATGTTGCGCTGGTAGGCCACTTTCCATTTATTCCTCAATTACGCCAATCTGCCAAACAACTCTGGGTCCTGGAAAAGAATCCGGCCCCGGATGAATTTCCAGCCGAAGCTGCTGCAGACTTGCTGCCTCGCGCTGACCTGGTTGCTATCACCGGTACGACGCTCCTCAACGGTACCCTGGAGGAATTATTGGGGTATTGCCAGCCTGGTTCGACGGTCATGGTTCTGGGACCCAGTACGCCGCTTTCGCCGGTACTTTTCAATCACGGGATAGACATCCTGTCAGGCACGCGCGTTGTGGATGAAGAAGCGGTATTGAGGACGGTCGGACAGGGTGCTTCCTTCCGCCAGGTGGAAGGTGTCAAGCTATTGACGTTCTTGTCGACCAAGGAGTGAGACTGCTTTGATGAAATTCATCATGTGCCCGATAGGGATCATCCATTCTCCTTTCAAAGAAAAACAGGAGACGCCAATTCAACCGTCCAGGTCGCAGGCGATCGGAAAAGTAATTGTATTTCCGGAATTTACAGATGGATTGCAAGACCTTGAAGGATTTTCCCATATTTACCTGGTGTACGTATTCCATGAATCTGCCGGTTTTACCTTGCGAGTCAAGCCTTTTCTAGACACTCTCGAGCGAGGCTTGTTTTCGACGCGGTATCCAGTCAGGCCCAACCCGATCGGACTTTCTGTTGTTCGTTTGCAAACTGTACATGCAGATGAATTAATCGTGGAGGGCATTGACGTTCTCGACGGGACGCCGCTCCTGGATATTAAACCTTATATGCCAGAATTCGACGTACGCTCAGATGTTCGTGCCGGCTGGTACGACAACAGGAGTATCAAGTGAAGCGAACAGTTTTCAAATTCCTGGTGACAATAATCGGTTGCCTGTTGACCATTTTCTCCACCTGTGTGAGGTCTGTAAAGGCACAATCGTCCGCCCCTATCGTCCGGGCTGTGTTGTTCTATTCTCCTAATTGCCCTCACTGTCAGGCTATTATCCAAACTTATTTGCCGCCGATCCTTGACCAGTATGGCGCAAATCTAAACATTGTTGGCGTGGATGTGTCCACGCAGGTTGGATTAACTTTGTATCAGGCTGCGCTCGAGCGATTCCAAATTCCGCAAGAACGCCTTGGCGTTCCCACGTTGATCCTGGGTGAAAATGTGCTGGTTGGTGATCAAGAAATACCCGATCGGCTGCCGGGCTTGATTGAGGCGTATTTGGCAGAAGGCGGATTGGACTGGCCAGACATTCCCGGACTCGAAGAGGCGTTAGGGTCTCCAACGCCGGCCGTGATAGAGGAATCTGTGCCGACTGCTGTTCCCCTCCCAGACGAACCCGACTCTTTGCAAACACTTCCTACCCCAACATTGCTGCCTGGATTGGATCTCACGGGCGGACATTCAGGGACTTGGCAGTCCAGGTATGCCCTTGATCCAACCGGGAATACGCTTTCGGTTGTCGTACTCGCAGCGATGTTGGGTGTGCTGGTATGGACTTTCACAGCGCTGTTTCGCACTGGGCGGAAAATTCCACCAGTGAGCGTCAGCTGGGCCATACCTGGGCTGTGTTTGGTCGGTATTTTGGTGGCCGGGTATCTGGCTTTTATTGAAACAACCAATACTGCCGCGGTATGCGGCCCAGTGGGGGATTGCAACATGGTGCAGCAGAGCGAGTATGCGCGATTGTTCGGCCGTATTCCTATTGGCGTGCTCGGGCTGGCAGGGTATTTTTGTATCCTTTTGGCCTGGCTTGTAGCGCGTATCGGGCGCAAGCGCATGGGGGAATTTGCAGCTTTTACCTTGCTGGGCTTAACGTTGGCAGGGGTTTTGTTCTCAATTTACCTGACGTTCCTGGAACCTTTTGTCATTGGGGCCACCTGTTCCTGGTGCCTGACCTCTTCAATCGTGATGACCTTGCTCCTGCTGCTGTCTGTCACACCAGGAAAATATGCCATGGGTAAACTCTTTCAAAAAAGTGTGAAGTAAAGAGAACGAGATTGCCACCCTTTGGCTCTTGGGGAGATGCATTTCATTTTAACGAATGGCCTGGTTTTGCAAACCAAGCACCTCGAACACGTCCACCAGTTGGCTTTTACCTTTGACCATCAATGGGGCATAATGTTGGGCACTGATCTCATTCTTGACACGCTGGTAGGCTTCATTGCTGATCAGGATTTGATTTTTAGCGGAGTTCTCTTGAATCCTTTTAGCTGTATTGACACTGTCGCTGATGGCAGTATATTCCAACCGTTTGTCTGTGCCGATCAATCCCAATACCGCGTCACCAAAATGGATGCCCACTCCGAAAGACAGATGGAACTCACTGGGGAGTTCTTTGTAAAGTTCCTCGACTGCCTGCCGCATAGCCAGCGCAGCTTTGACTGCGCGTAACGTGTGATCTGACTGGGGGATGGGCGCATTGAACCAGGCCATGATTGCGTCCCCAAGGAATTTATCGATTGTGCCTTCCTGCGAAAGCACCGCTTCTGCCATGGCAGCCAGATACCGGTTCAACACCGCGACCAATTCTTCGGGTGACACTGTCTCGCTGAAGGAGGTGAACCCTCGTATATCGGCAAACAATACCGTCAAATTGACCCTCTTGCCGCCGAGTTGAAGGCTGTTAGGGTCGAGTTGCTTGATAACGGCAGGAGAGACCATCCTTTCGAACAATCGGCGCTGAGCTTCCAAGCGATTGCGTTCGGTCATGTCATCCAGAACAATGGCGACTCCTTGCGTGGTTTGGTCCGCATCCTTCAGTGGCGACAAATTCAGTCGCCAGTCCACAGGGCCACGTATTGGGAGAGTATGGCTGATTTCTAACCCGACTACTGGGCGGTCTGTACTGCGGACCGCCGCCAGGAATTCCGAGATGTTGTTCACGATCTCAGGCAAGGCTTCTTTGAGTGGGTGGCCTATGATTTCAGTGGCTGGGTGTCCGAGGATCCCTTCCGCGGCGCGGTTACAAAGAGTGATTTGATCCTGGATATCCGCCGTGATTACCCCGCTGGCGATGGAAGCGAAGATGTTGTCCATAAGGTTTTTCAGTTCGGTGACTTCAGCGAGCGTATGTCGAAGGGAGGAGAACAGGCGGGCGTTGTCAATCGCTACCGCGGCTTGATTGCCGAACGCCGTAAGAAGATCGCGATCGTCCTCGGAAAAGATGCCGCTTCGGATGCGATTATCAGCGTAAATGACCCCGATCATTTCATTCTTGACCTTAAGAGGAACGCACAGAATGGAACGAAGGTTGTAAGCGACCACGCTCTCTTGGCCACCAAACCGCGGATCTTCCTGCGCGTTTGTGGTAAGGATCGGTATGCCTGACTCGATCACGCGCTGGATAATGGTTTGGCTGACCGCAAATTCGTTCGGGTTGATGGATTCTTGTTCCCAGTTTCGCGCGATCCGGGTTTCCATTTGGCCGTGATCATCACGTAACATCAAGAACCCGCGCTCTGCCCGGGTTAGACGTATGATAGTATCCATCACGATCTGAAGTACCGAGTCTAATTCCAGGGTCGAGTTGATTACCTGCCCAATCCCTGCCAGGGCCTGAAGGTTTCCATGCTCGCCTTCGAAAGACGCAATCTTTTGGCCGAGATGGGAAAGCGAGTTTTCCAGGTGAGTCAGTTTGTCCAGTACCGAATCTGGAAGTGTGGCGTTGTTCTGAAGCACTGCACGAATTGATTCTACTTGGGCACCAAGCGCAGTGAGTTGTTGGTGGATGGAGGTGGGCTTGGTATTTTGTTCGTTCATCCGAATCGTCCACTTGAGAAGCGATCATCGAAACTATTGACAAAATTCTTCAGTAGCGTTTCCAGGGTGTTCATCCAAATCGCGAGACTGGCTCGTTTCGCTAATCTTTCATGGCCAGGTTGTCTGGAATAAAGTGCTGCCTGGTGTTGGGCGGTCAACGTTTTAATTGGACGGGTTGCCTTTGGAAGCCGTTTTATCAGGGCAGCAGAACGCTTGGCCGGGGTTGTAAACAGCCGTGGGGTCTCTCCCAACAATCGTAGGCAACGATTAATGGATTCATAGGACCGTTCGATGGGCGTAAGTGAGTTCCAGCGCGCCCAATTGCGGATCCATTTCGGTGCCTGCCCTCCATTGTTCTCGAAAGCCGTTTGAATCTGGGACGGTAATCGCTCGAGCAGCGCGTACTGCCGATTAAGACCCCAAAGTAAGGCTACCAGTACAACGGCTATCCCAAGCAAGATCCATGGATCAATTCTTCGCTGCTGGCTGGCAAGATCGAAGTTGTTCTCCTGATTGTTGAGGTTGTTAAAGGCTCTTTCTTCTGCGAACAGACCATGATTCGACGCTTCGGCCTCATCCAATCCGGGGTTACGGTTCGGCCCGGTTGATTCTTCTCCTGTGGGCCTGTTCGGCCGGAAGAGGGCCGCTTGATTGCCAGTTGGTTCGAATTCAACCCACCCAATTTCAGGGAAGTAGACCTCAGGCCAGGCATGTGCGTCCAAGTTTCGCACTGTGTAGGTTTCCGTTTGCGGGTCTAGTTCCCCTTGCGCAAAACCCACTGCCATGCGCGCAGGTATCCCGATTGAGCGAAGCATCATCACTTCAGCAGTTGCGTAATAATTACAGAATCCGATCTTCGTATCGAACAACATCCATTCAAGTGGGTCGCCTTGATCTGGCGGTGGTTCAGGCAACGGATTGACATACTTGATCTCTCGACGCAGATAGTTGGTGATCGCTACCGCCCGATCGTATGGGGTTTCAACTCCCCGTGTAATTTCTTCAGCCAGATCCCGAATAAGGGGAGAGAAATCTTCTGGCAATTGCAAGTACCTATCAAGAACCCATTCGGGATAGTCGTTGCCAGCAGCCTGTAGCTCCTGTATGGAGGGATCTGCAAGTTTAGATTCAATCTCAAATTGCTCACCGGAAACCAGAACAGGGTTTGCATACCAGGCAGAAATATCCCGCTCACCAGATCCCAATTGGGAGAATTTGATAGAGCCCGGACGACTTACCCAACTGGGTTGTGCAGGTGTGTATAAAAGCGACTGGTTGACCTGGATTGAAACGGTAAAACGCGCTGTTGTTCTCCATTCCGTATCTGGGATTTGCAGCAATTCTTCGGTGGGCTCGTAGTTTTCGGTATTAGTGAAGGAACTTGACCATTGATTGTGAGTATATTGGTCATACACATAGCCACGCCAATAGTAACGCGGTGGGCTTTCATCGCGAGTTAGGGGATCTTTCACAGTGAAGAGCACAGTGTCTGTCAGCGGATTGCCTATGCCTAGAGTTAACTTGTCGCCATAGATTTCGCCTGTACGGCGCCCGCCTTGCGATTCAAGAACTTCCACAGCGTTGGAGAACCACTCCTGCGTGTCTCGCCAGGGTTCCGTGAATCGACTCCACGTTTGCACGGCTGATTGCCAGCCGGCTGCTGATGCAGGTACAGTCCATGCGATCAATACAAAGAGAGTGGCGGTGATGACCAAGCCACGTGTCAGGTCATAGGTAGATTCCTGGACTTGAAATACTCGCCGTGTTTGCCAGGAATCCCGGTTTTGCAGGTAATACACGCGCCCTAATAAGAACAACGCCATCAGCAAATAAATTCCTACCAATAGGATACGAGAGTTGTTGTAAGAATCGTATAGTTGAATGATTAAGATAAAGAGTCCGGCAGGCAAGACAGCTGCAAGAAAATTCCGGCGCCTTGCCCAGTAATAGCCAGAAACCAGGCTGATGCACCAAAGCACCAGAGTGATGAAGGCAACGAAAAGAAACCCGTCCTCAACAACTTCGCGGCGAAAAAACTGTCCGAGTGAGTAAAGTAGCCGTCCGGCAACACTGGCAAGTTTCTCTGAAAGTTGAACATCACCTCGGATGGCAAGTGTCCATTGCCAGGGTACTAACATGAATGTATACCCTGCTGTTAACCAAAGAACGGTTTTTCTTCCGAAACGACTATATCCAAGCGCCAGGCCGAGCACCAATCCGAACGTAGCCAAGCTTTGGCCTAACACCAGAAGCTCCGTCCACCGTGTGACGATCAGCCTCGTCGCCGCTATTTCGAACAAGAGTATCAACAAGCCGATCGAAAGCCAGTCTACCTGCCTCGAACGCATCTTTTGCATGCAATGAGTGTACAATATCACAACCATAGCGTCAATGAAAAGGAGTTGAATATGATTGGCTTCTATCAATCGGGCCTGTCCTGGGTGTGGCATTTCAATCTTTGGGCGTAGGTTTGCTTGGGCCGATGAAATTCTTTAAGTATTTGGGGATTGAAGAACTCTATCTGATTGCACTGCCATTCTTGTATTGGTGTGTCATTGCCGGCTTGGGATTACGGGTTGATGTGATTGTGCTCTTCAGCAGTGGCGTGAATTTCATTCTCAAGATCCCGTTTCGCAGTCCACGTCCCTACTGGGTGAGCACCGAGGTAAAGCCGTTCTGGATGGAAACCCCATTCGGGATCCCCTCCGGGCATGCCTAGCAAGCGGTGGCGTTGTGGGGATTTGCAGCGGGGTCGCTGCTGGCGCACCCTGGTTATTGAAGAGGATCAGGCTTACCTGATTCATCGTGAATAAGCCTGATGATATAATCGAAGGCCTTGGGTCAAAATTACACTTGGGAGAGTCCGGGCTTTAATGACACTGGAACGCGGAACACTACTCCATAAACGCTATCGTGTCGTTGAGATATTGGGACAGGGGGGTATGGGATCTGTCTATCGCGCGGTGGATGAAAACCTGGGTGTCGACGTCGCTCTCAAAGAGAACCTCTTTACCACAGATGAGTATGCGCGCCAATTTCGCCTAGAGGCTGTCATCCTGGCAAACTTGCGCCATCCAAATTTACCGCGAGTCTCAGACCACTTTGTAGTGGGCGATCAAGGACAATACCTGGTGATGGATTTCATCGATGGCGAGGATCTGCGCCAACGCATGGAGCGCATTGGGACGATCTCAGACGAGGAAGCCATCATGATTGGGGCGGCGATATGCGATGCGCTTACCTATTTGCACACACGTAAACCGCCTATCCTGCATCGCGATCTCAAGCCTGGGAATGTGAAGATCACGCCTGACGGCCATATCTTCCTGGTGGATTTTGGCCTGGCCAAGGTTGTGCAAGGGAGCCAGACCACCACCACTGGGGCCCGCGCCATGACGCCTGGGTATTCGCCGCCAGAACAATACGGCACTGCCCGGACGGATGCGCGTACCGATATCTATTCCCTGGGCGCGACCCTGTATGCTGCCTTGACTGGAATTATTCCCGAGGACGGTCTTGCGCGAGCGATGGAAAACGTCCAGCTTACTCCCTTGCGAAAACGAAACAAGAAAGTTTCCCGCCGATTGGCAACCACCATTGAGCAGGCCATGTCTGTCGATCCCGGTGACCGCTTCCAGTCTGCGGAGGAGTTCAAGTACGCACTGTTGGGTTCGAAAGCAAAAACACAGCGCCAGGCCGGCCAATATACCGTTCCGCCCCCCCCGTTAAAAACAGGCAAAGCCGTTTATGCTCATGAAGAGAAAACGAAACAGGATACGCCTGTCGTCCGGAAGCCGCAGCTCTTGGTTGAAGAACCAGAAAATGAGTTTCGCCCACCCGCAAAGCGAAAAAAGGGCTTGGGCTGTTTTCCAAGGTTCTTGCTGTTCCTGCTTGTGATCCTGCTCGGACTGGGAGGTTATTCGTATGTCTATCCGAATCAGGTGCCTGTCCCGTTATCAGGGTACCTGCCATGGATCGAACCGACTGCTACCCGGACGGCGACACCGCTTCCGACCCCCACTCCAAAGCCCTCAGGCACGGCTACCCTGATTGTTCCGACCGCATCGCCTTCGCGTACCACTACGAGTACGAGCCTGCCAACCCAGGCTGTAACACTCACGCCCACGATCACCCTGACGCCTTCGCCGACGCCGCTTGGCGGTGGCTTCGGCCAGGTGGCGTTTGCCTCAGACCGCACGGGTGTGCCGCAAATTTATCTCATCAATCAAGATGGGAGCGACCTGCACCCCGTTACGAACTTACCTGAAGGGGCCTGCCAACCTTCCTGGTCGCCAGACGGAGAAAAGCTCGTGTTTGTCTCGCCCTGCGCGCGCGATACAGACCTTTACCGCGATTCTAGTTTGTACTTCGCCAATGCAGATGGGTCCGATGTGACCGCTGTAAAGACAGTGCCGGGGGGAGATTTTGAACCAGCCTGGTCCCCCGATGGGGATCGCCTGGCATTCACATCGCTGCGGGATGGCGTCAAGGATATCTACGTGCTCGTTCTGGATGGCATGCAAACCACTCGTTTGACGACAAGCACCATAGTGACCGAAGAGAATAGCCAACCGACTTGGTCGCCGTTTGGCAACCAACTTGCCTTTGTGAAGCAGCGCGTGGGGGCAATGCAAATCTGGACCATGACCGATGTGGGCCAAAATCCGGTCCAAATGGTGCGCAGCGGGCAGCAGTTGATGGATTTTGATCCAGTATGGTCACCGAATGGAGAGAGTATTTGGTTCAGCCAGCGACAGGTCAATGTCGCTTCGCTCCCCTGGGTCATGGAAATCAGATACGAAGACCGCGAGACGCAGACCGCAAACCGTCTGAAATTGGGTGCCTCAGGCGTGGAGAACCTGCAATTTTCCGCTGATGGACAATGGGTGGTCTACGAGGGGGTCGACGAGCAGGAGAACAAGGATATTTACTATATGACAACCGGTGGCGAGAATCGCACACGCCTCACGACCGATCCGGCTGACGATTTTGACCCGGCCTGGAGACCTCTGTCAGGTCCTTGATCAACAGACGCCTGGATCCGATTGCCCTCTTAAGGCTTTCAAGAGACCTTTCATGCGCTCTCTTTATTGAGATTTCTTACATTCCTCTTATTGACGCTCATTTTCGAACATGTTAGAATTTTAAGCATCCTTTTAGCACTCTCCGAACGAGAGTGCTAAATTATGACATGCCATGTTTAGACTAAGCGAACGCCAAAAAACCCTGCTGATGTTGGTGATCCGGGATCACATTGAGAGCGCCCAGCCGGTAGGCTCTAAAACGCTGGTCGAGCGCTATCATCTCGACCTGAGCTCGGCTACCGTTCGCAATGAACTGGCGGCTCTTGATGAACTAGGTTACCTGCGGCAACCTCACATTTCTGCGGGTCGAATCCCGACTGAGGAAGGTTATCGCTTCTTCGTCAGCCAAATGATGTACCAGGCAGAACTTCCGGAAACCGTACAGCATACCATCACGCATCAGTTTTATCAGGCGCGCCCTGATATTGATCAGTGGATGACCCTGGCAGCGTCGGTGCTGGCACACCAATCCCAGGGTGCATCGGTAGTCACCGCGCCTCAGACTGAGCAACCCCGGTTCAAACATGTGGAATTGATCTCTACTCAGGGGCGCCAGGTTTTGATGGTCATGGTTCTGGCTGGGGGAGAGGTCTCTCAGCAGATCCTGACGATGGCGGAACCGGTCAACCAGGAAAAACTCAGCCAAACGGCTGATCGTTTAAACGCATTGCTGTCTGGCCAGACGGTGGAAAGTATCGCTGCACTTGGCGCTCGCGCCAAAAACCTGGATCAGGACATCTTGACCCTGATTTTGCATGAGGTCCATCGTATGGTGGAACGCGTTTCAGGTACGATCTATACGGACGGTTTGACCAATGTGCTGGCTGAGCCTGAATTTGCCGAATCCGATGAGGCCCGGCGTGCTTTGAAGTTGTTCGAAGAGCATTCCACGCTGCAGACCCTGCTGGCACGCACAACAATCAACAGTACGGTGGGCGGACTGCAGGTCCTGATCGGAGGCGAAGACGGCTGGGAAGAGTTGCGCCAGTGTTCCATGGTGCTGGCACGCTACGGCGTTCCAGGTATGGCGACTGGAATGCTGGGGGTGCTCGGCCCGATGCGCATGTCTTACGCCAGGACCATCCCGACCGTCCGCTTTGTAGCCAGGCTGTTGAGTGATCTTGTCAACGATACCATTGCTGGAGAATAAGGGTATGAGCGACAAAGTGAAAAAAACGGACGGAAAACCACAACCCGAACAGGGAGCAGAAGAGACGCTTGCCCCGGAAATTTCCCCGGAGGGTAATGACACCGGGATGGAGCTTGAAGAAGTCAAAGCAGAAATGACCGCGCTGGCACAGCAGTTGGAAGAGGCGCTGGCTAAATCTGCTGAGAATCTGGATGGCTGGCAGCGAGCCCAGGCCGAATTCATCAATTACAAAAAGCGCCTCGAGCGTGATCGCGATCTGGAGCAAGCCTTTATGAAAGGGGAGGTCATCAAGAAAGTGCTCCCCGTACTGGATGATCTTGAGCGTGCGCTGGCGAATCGTCCACAAGAGGAATCTTGGAGCGGGGGGATCGAATTGATCGCGCGCAAGTTCCAATCCATTCTCGAGTCAGAAGGACTCCAGCGCATTGATGCACAAGGCCAACCTTTCGATCCCAATTTCCACGAAGCGATCTCCAATGAGCCGAGTGATGAGGTTGAAAGTGGCCACGTTATTGAAGTCGTTCAAAATGGATACTTGCTAGGGGAAAGAGTCGTCCGCCCGGCGGTTGTACGCGTGGCGCAATGAATTGTAAAAGACAGATTGCAGGTGACAGTAAACTGGGTTATCTTCGAAAAAAATAGCCTTGAGTTTCAATCGATCCTCGCCTCGGTCGCTAGTCATTGATAAGTTGAGGAGATCATTGTATGGGAAAAATCATCGGAATTGACCTGGGAACGACCAACTCTGTTATAGCCGTCATGAGCGGTGGGGAACCGGTCGTCATCCCTTCCGCGGAAGGCGAACGCCTGGTGCCGTCCGTGGTGGCGGTGAACAAGAATCACGAAAGGCTTGTAGGTCGCGTAGCCCGCAACCAGGCCATCACCAATCCACAAAACACCATATTCTCCATCAAGCGCTTTATGGGTAGAAAAGCGCAAGACCCCGAAGTAGAACGCACGAAAAAACGTGTGCCTTATACGGTGGCCGAAGCTGCAAATGGGGATGTGCGCGTCATACTGGATGAAAAAGAATACAGCCCACCCGAGATCTCAGCAATGATCCTGACCAAGCTGAAGACCGATGCCGAAGCTTTCCTGGGGGAGCCGGTCACCCAGGCCGTGATCACCGTCCCAGCCTACTTCAACGATGCTCAGAGAAATGCGACCAAAGATGCCGGCAAGATCGCCGGTCTTGAAGTCATGCGAATCATCAACGAGCCTACGGCCTCCTCGTTGGCTTATGGTCTTGATAAGAAGACCAACGAAGTCATTGCCGTCTTCGACCTGGGCGGTGGCACCTTCGATATCTCGATCCTGGACGTAGGCGATGGCGTTTTCCAGGTACGCTCTACAAGCGGCGATACCTTCCTGGGTGGCGATGATTTCGACCAACGCATCATGGATTTCTTGATCGAAGAGTTTAAGAAGGACAATGGTATCGACCTGATGAAAGATCGCCAGGCTTTGCAGCGTTTGAAGGAAGCTTCCGAAAAAGCCAAGATCGAATTGTCCACTGTCATGCAAACTGAAATCAACCTGCCTTATATCACTGCGGACGCGAACGGGCCGAAACACCTGGTAACTACCTTGACGCGCGCCAAGCTCGAACAACTGACCAGTGACCTGGTCGATCGTACGATCACGCCCCTCAAACAAGCTCTGGAAGACGCCAGCCTTACCCCGGGGGATATCAATGAAATCGTCATGGTTGGGGGTATGACACGCATGCCGGTTGTCCAGGACAGAGTGCGTTCCTTCTTTAATAAAGAACCGCATAAAGGAGTCAATCCGGATGAGGTCGTGGCAGTCGGCGCAGCGATCCAGGCTGGCGTCCTGGGCGGGGATGTAAAGGATATCCTGCTGCTCGACGTGACGCCATTGACTCTTTCGATCGAAACGATGGGCAGCGTGGCCACGCCTCAGATTGAGCGCAATACCACCATCCCGACTCGCAGGAGTCAGGTCTTCTCAACGGCCAGTGATAACCAGACACAGGTAGAAATCCATGTCCTGCAAGGGGAACGACCGATGGCTGTTGATAATAAATCGCTCGGGAAGTTCATCCTGGACGGAATCCCTCCTGCGCCGCGTGGTATTCCTCAGATCGAGGTGACTTTCGATATCGATGTCAACGGCATCTTGAAGGTCAATGCTAAGGATAAGGCGACTAGTCGTTCGCAGAACATCACCATTACTGCTTCTTCAGGCCTTACCGACGATGAAATCGAACAAATGAAGCAGCAAGCGGAGGCACATGCGGAGGACGACCGCAAAAGGAAGGAATTGATCGAAGCCCGCAACCACGCGGACAACACTGCTTATTCGGCGGAAAAGGTGCTGAAAGAGTTTGGTGAAAAGGTCTCTTCGGAGAAGAAGGATGAGATCGAATCCAAAATGGTCGAGGTGCGAAAGATCGCCGATAGCGAAGATGTGGCGGCTATTCAGAAGCATACTGAAGAATTAAGTCAGCTCATTCAGCAGATCGGAGCTGCCGTATATGAGCAGCCCTCCGTTCCCGGTGGGAACGGCAGCTCACCTCAAGACGAAACGGATCCCACACCTGAAGCAGCCGGGGAGGGGGATGTGATCGATGGAGAAGTGCAAGAGTCTTAAATGAGGATTGAGACGATGGGTCAACCTGGAATGCATGGCAGCATGGCAACTCCACCCTGGTGTCACCATGAGACCGGTATCATTTATTAACCTATAGTTAGTTATGAGCAATCGCGATTACTACGAAATCCTGGGGGTACCCAAGAACGCCTCTTCGGAAGACATCAAAACTGCCTTCCGCAAATTGGCGCGCCAATATCACCCGGACGTCAACAAAGAAGCCGACGCTGAGGAAAAATTCAAGGAGATCAACGAGGCCTATGGTGTTCTTTCGGATGCGGACAAGCGGGCGCGTTACGACCGCTATGGTCGCGCCGGCTTGGGCGACCTGGGTGGCATGCCCGACTTTGCCACCATGGACTTTGGCGACATTTTCGAAGAAATATTGGGTGGTTTTGGTTTTGCAACAGGACGTCGTTCGCGCCGATCACCCCGCCGCGGGCGCGACCTGCAGATGGCGGTTGCGCTTTCCTTTGAAGAAGCTGTCTTCGGCGCAGAAAAGGAGATCGAGTTCCAGCGAGATGAAACCTGCTCGGCCTGTGGCGGCTCCGGAGCGGACCCGGGAACTTCACCCACGCGTTGCACTACCTGTAACGGGCAGGGCGAAGTGCGCCAGGTACGCCAGACTTTCCTGGGTTCGATGGTGCAAACCATGACTTGCCCCACTTGTAATGGGAACGGGGAGGTGATCTCGTCCCCATGTTCCACCTGTCGTGGATCAGGGTTGGCACGCAAGACGGTCAGGAAAAAGGTTCAGATTCCGGCGGGCGTGGATGTGGGCACGCAGATCCGTCTGGCAGGCGAAGGCCAACCGGGCACGTTTGGTGGACCGAACGGTAGCCTTTACCTGGTGCTAGAGGTCAAACCACATAAATTCTTCAAGCGTCGTGAACACGATGTCCTGCTGAATCTGGATATCAACATCGCCCAGGCCGTCCTGGGTGCTGAAGTGGATGTCCCTACCCTGGAAGGGGATGAGAAATTGAAAATACCCTCGGGTACGCAGCCAGGGCGAGTGTTCAAGCTCAAAGGGAAAGGCGTGCCTCACCTGCGGCGCAATGGGAGGGGTGACCAGCTGGTGATCGTCAGTGTGGAAATCCCGGTCAAGTTGAACAAGGAGCAACGGGAATTGTTCGAACAATTAGCAGCTTCGTTGGGTAGTACGGTGAAGCCGCAAGAGAAAGGTTTTTTGGACTGGTTGAATGAGGCTCTCGGGGGATGAGCTGGCTGGAAATTTCCCTTACTTTGGATGGCGAGCTGGCCGAAGCTGTCGCTGACGTGCTGGCTCGTTTTGCGCCGAATGGGGTATTCACTGAACAGGGGATCCAGTACTTGAATGAAGAAGATGAAGGCACAGGGACCGGTCCGGTGACCGTGCGTGCCTACCTTCCTGTGGACGCAGGACTGGAAGAGAGACGTCACAAACTGGAAGAATCCCTTTACTTCCTTGGCAGGATCCAATCCTTACCCGATCCGACCTACCGCGAAATCGCCGATCAAAATTGGATGGAGGCCTGGAAGCAGCATTACCGTCCGATCCCCATTGGAGAACGGCTCATGATCTTGCCGGTCTGGTTGGAGTCGCCCGAACTAGGTCGCGTCTCGATCAAGATCGATCCTGGTATGGCATTTGGGACAGGCACGCATCCCACCACGCAGCTGTGCCTGGAGTTGATCGAGGAATTTTTCTTGAGTAATGGAACACAAACCACGAACGACAGGAGGCTTCCTGTCGTTCGTGGTTCTTCGTCTGTGATAGATATCGGCTGCGGTTCGGGTATCCTTTCGATCGCCGCTTTGAAACTCGGCGCCAGATCTGCCTTGGGCCTGGACATCGATCCAGATGCGCTAGCAAATGCTCTCGAAAACGCTGCAAGGAACGGCATCGGCGCGGAATTGACCCTGGCGCAAGGTTCGGTGAAACAGGTGTTGGCCGGAGAATTCCTTTTTCGTCGAGCTTCATTGGTCGTGGCGAATATCCTGGCCCCGGTCATCAGTCGTTTGCTCGGAGATGGGCTTGCGAAACTGGTTGAACCTGGCGGCAGGTTGCTCTTGAGCGGTATCCTGCTGGAGCAAGAGCCTTCCATCCTGCGTACTACCCGGTCTCATAACCTCACCCTGGAATGTCGCCGGCAGATGGGAGATTGGGTAGCGCTCGCCTTTCGCGTACAGGTCTGACATGTTCTCTCTGGATACCCTGTGGATTAAAGCAGGCTGCCCCTCGCGTGAGGGGCAGTTGTTCTAATTGTAAGGCCTTGCTACGATCTACTGGCGTAGAAGACCAGGATGTTCATCCGTCCCAGCCTTACGCGGTCACCGCTGGCGAGCGGAAAGGCTTTTTTGGCCGTCAGGCGCTGGTTTTCCAACCAGGTTCCGTTACTGCTGCCCAAATCCGTGATCTTATATCCGTCCTTGGTCTGTCGGATCATAGCATGCAGACGGGAGATGCCCAATTCCAGGGCACCGTAGGGCATCAGGTCGACCAACTGTTCCTGCGTGTCAAGATCCGGCGATCTCCTTCCTAACAGGAACACCTTCTCTTCCACCACTGCGATAGGCTTGCCGTCTTCCAGGTTGATCAGCGCAATGCCTTTCTCGGGCAATTCGAAGTCCATGAAGCCTTCGACAACGTTCATCGGGGCATCCAGGACGTCTTCCAGGGAGGTGGTTTGCAAGCCGGCGGTCATGCCCCCGATCCTGTTCTGGTTCATCGCTTTATTTTGCTCAGTTGGGATAGGTGCGTTGCAATACACGCAGACTTCCACCCCAGGTTCATTGCGCATTTTACATGCCGGACAAAAAGTTCCAGAAATATTATTGTTCATAACTCATTCGTGATTTTTAGGATTATAGCAAGGTATTTTAGCATAGATAACCTGGTGAACATGGTGATTATCCTTAGAGTTCCTTAATAAAATTGTTAGGATTGCTACAGTTTGCTCTGGAATTCAAACATCAGTGGGCATGTAGAATTCTTCCAGATTGCCCACCCAAAGCCACATTACTGATTGCCTGTGAGATTTAAAGAGCTTGGTCTTTGAGTGTCAGGTCTGGCAGGTTGCTCAGGATGGCGGTGGCCAGGGTGAAGAGCAGGATCATTTCCCCGATCTGGGTATCGGACCAACTTGGTTTGAAGTAGAACAAAGGGGAGAGGGCATACGAAGAACTGGCCAGGTTGAGATAGGCCCACCAACTGCCTGCCAGGGCAGCAAAGGTAGCCAGTGATGCCATAAGTATCCTCCACAAGCGGTCGGTTGTGAGCGTGCCCAGTGCATACCCCAGCGCGATCAGGAAACAAGCCCCGAGGTAGAGGACTCCTTCCGGAACCGTGTTCAGCACCAGCACATCGTAGGTGAAGATGGAGATGCTAAAAAAGGTGCCTCCGGCGAGTACGGCTGCGCCAAGACGATTGAGTGGGCGCAAGCTCGGAAAGCGTTCCGCGGTCAACCTCGTGATCAGCACTCCGAATCCGAAAGGAGCACCCAGCAAAGCCCCCCTTTCAAGCGACATGACGACATTGAGCATATTCAAAAAACCGGCTCCGGCTACCGACAGATATTCTTTCAGCCCGAAGGTCAACCCTGCGCCCAGGAAACTCAGCAGGAAGGTGGATAACAGGACCAGCGGACGGGATCTCAGGCGCTGTGAGATCCATTCGAAGGTCACTCCCAGGCGCAGACCCAAAGCCAGAGAGCCGGGAAGGTTCCCGCTCTGTCTTTGAATTTCCAATAGGGCTGGAACACGCCGCTCAAGGTCAGCCCCTTTTGCGAGCACTTCCACGGCCGGGCGCAGGCGCCAGTGCCCGATCAGGCGCGCGGCCTGGTCTCCGGTAGGTGTGTCTTCGAGTGCCATGGCAACCAGAGCCTGATCCTGGTTAGCGCCGAGCGGCGAGTCTTGCCAGGCCCTGGCCGGCGGTGTCAAATTGCGCAAAGCCTCCAGCGAGAGACGGCGTGACATGGCATTCTCGGCGGTGGTGGCGATCTCCAACAGACTACCCAGTAGGTTTTTTGGGAGCGGGTCCTCCAGCGTGTACACTTCCGGGTCATGCGTCAGATGGTAGAGCACACGCGCGGCGATCTTCTCATCTTTCTGCTGGAGCAAGGAAGCCGCCACGTCCAGGCGGGTATGCGGGTTCTTGACCAGCGCCCACCAGTACTCGTGCTTGTAATCGAAGGTCAGCGCGTTGTAGAGCATGAAGTGCGCCGTTTCCCCTGTGGGCACCTCTTCGGCAGCCTCATTCTTTTTCAACTCGACCATCGCGAAGCGCGTCAGGTTAAGCGCCACCGTGCTGACCTCGGCCTCGCTACCGTCTGCATGCTCCTGTGGCGAGGAGGTGTCCGTCGCCCCCCCCGCCTCAATGAACTCCAAAGGGTGGTCTTTGAAAGCATACTGCAGCATCGGCAGCACTTCGTCAACTGTGCGCGGTCGGTCGGCGGGCTTGGCGGCCGTCAGCAGGCGCAGCACCAGCACCAGGTGGGATGGCAGGCTGGGATCGACCTCGCGCGGGTTGGGGATCTGGTCCTGGGTGTGCAGTTGCTGGATGCCAAGAGTCTTCTTCCCGTTCCAGGGCAGCTGGCGTGTGAAAAGTTCATAGAGCATGATCCCGAAGCTGAAAAGGTCGGATTGCACAGTGATCTCATCCATGGTGTGCTGTTCAGGGGGTGCGTAGGGCGGCGTGCCGTGCCCGGTGTGCATGGCGGCCGTGGTGTCCGAGACTACACGCGCCAACCCGAAATCTGCCAGGAAGAGGCTTTGCTGTTCGTCCATCAGCACGTTGGAGGGTTTCAGGTCGCGGTGGATCACTCCGTTCTTGTGCAGGTAGCTCAGCGCGGAAATGATCTCCCCGGCGTAACGCAACGCCTCCGCGGTCGGGATATCTGAGAGCCGGATGCGTTCGAGCAGCGAGCCGCCCGAGAGGAAGGGCGAAGCCAGGTACTGGATCTGCCCGGCCTGGCCGAAATCCAGGATGGGCAGCACGTGCGGGTGGCGCAGGTCTACCAGGCGACCGACCTGGCGTTCGAACAGCAAATCGTTGACATCCAGTTCGGTGACCTCCGTGCCGATCTCCTTGAACTTGATCGCCAGGATGCGCTCCCGCGCGGGTTCCAACGCGGACCAGACCACGCCCTGCCCGCCTTGTCCGATCTGCTCGAGCAGTTGGTATTGTTTGAACTTGTGCCCGATCTGGAAGTCGTTCAGCTGGAAGGTGTGAGGTTTATTCATCAATGGTCAACGAAAAAAGAGGTGCTTAGTTGGAGCGCACGACATAGCAGCCTATATCGAAGGTGGGTCTGACAGTATAGCCGCTGGGTTGCACGGCATCGTTCCACCCGATCAGTAGCGGCACAGTCATGCCGTCGGCGATATCGCGGTCGGTCGGTGCGCCGCTCCAGGCATGTTCGCTGGGAAAATCGCTGGGAGGCAGCGGTTCGGACGCGTTAAAGATTTCGATACCATTCAAATATATGAATTGAATCGATTGACTTGGTGGAATGTAGGGCCAATCTACGAAGAGCGAATCCATTCGGACGGTGCCGCTGCTGCTGTTGGTGATGTCCATGTTGAGTTCATCGGTGTTGGGGAACGACAGCGCGCTGCCAGACACGTTCGCGCAAACGCTGGGTGTCGGTGTATTGGTCGGCGTATTGGTCTGGGTCGGTGTATTGGTTTGTGTCGGGGTGTAGATGGGCGTATTGGTCTGGGTGGGTGTATTGGTCTGGGTTGGCGTGCTGGTAGATGTCGACGTGGGCGTGGGCGTGCGTGTGCGGGTCGGCGTGCGGGTGGGCGCACCGCCACCCCCACCGCCACCAGACGTCTGGGTGGGGTGCGGGGTGATGGTGCCGGTGAGGGTGCTCAGCAGCGTCAGATTCAAGGTAGGTGTGCGGCTGGGAGTCAGGGTCTTGTAGAACAGGGTGTTCGTCGTGGTGGGCGACAGGGTCGCGGTACGCGTCGGGGTGCGTGTGGGTGTGCGCGTGGTGGTGGCCGTGATCCCAGTGGGAGTGGGCTGCGTGGTTCCTTGCGTCTCGCCTGCCTCCGACGGGCATTGTTCGCCCGTAAGCAGGCAGATCTCCTTGCGTTCCTGGTCGGAGAGCGGTTCTGGATCGGAGGGCGGTCCGATCGCTTCCGCACCGTTCGGGCCCCCTAATGGCACGGTCACCTTCTCCCCGGCGGAAAGATCCTTTTCTACACCGTTTGCGCTGACTTTGCCCGTGCCACTGTGCAGCGAGACCTCCATCTCACCGTTCTGGGTGGCAGTCAGGCTGGCATTCCCCATCAGGGTCAATTCGGTGCCGTTGACGGTGAAGGTGATGCCCGCACCGTCTGGCATGGTGATCAGCAGTCCATCGGAACGCGCTTTTTCGCACACGATGCGGCCCAACTGGTTGTAAAAGTAAAAAGCCTGTAGATTTTCGGTGGGGTTGTCGACCACGGTGTTGCCAAACACCACCATGGTCACGGTCTGGCCCGGCAGGGCGCTTGGCAGGTTGGCCATCACTTTGAAGATCGCCACGCCCCATTCATTGGAGTTCAGGTTCAACGGAGCGGCAGCCAGACGACGCAAGCGGTCGATCGCAACCACGTCGCCGCGTTCGGCGAAGCGCTCCACCGTGTCAGGTTGTAATTCGGCCTGCAGCGTGATGTTGCCGTAGCAGGCACGGTTGGGGCCGATCTTGTCGCAAAATTCCCCGGAGGCTACCAGTGCATTCTGCACCAGAGCGGCGCAGTAGGCGTCGGTCTCGGCCATGGCTGTGGCGGTCAGGTTGACGGTGCCGCCTCTGAAGAGCAGGCCTGAACTGGCCAGGGCCATCCCCCACAGGCCCAGGCAGCCCAGCAGGACAAGCCCGATCCAGAGCGGGACCAGGGAGAGTTTGCGCCTGCGTTTTTCTTCGGGGGGTGTGTAGGGGTCTTGGGGGAATGCGTCTTGCTCTGGGAGTAGTTCGCTGGTCCAGATCGGCGAACTTGGAAGCAGCTCCGGCGGCTGCGCCGGACGTTTCACGGGTTCCAGCAGGTCCGCGCGGATGGGCTCACTTTCGGGCGCCTCTGGGGCCGCTGCGCTCAAGCGCCGGATCTGCCCCTGGCAGAAAGCCTTCTCCTCGGCATGCTCGGAGATGCCCACCAGCAGCTTCCAGGCTTCCAGTTGATCCAGGTCTTTCAACAGCAAATGGCGCAGTAGTTTGCGCGCTTCGCGCGTTTTACCGTCTTTAATCAACCAGGAGGCCTTGCTCAGACTGGATTGAATGGATTTGTCGGGAGCGCTCATGCGGGTGCCAGCAGAGCGGTGGCTTGCCTCTGCCTCTCCCTTCTACTTGCTGGCAGGCGGGCGGAAGACGAGGTAGAGCAGCATTTTGCCCACCCGTACGAGCGAACCGTTCTTCAATTCGTAGGAGTGGTTTGGGACCAGGCGTTCGCCGTTCAACCAGGTGCCGTTGGTGCTTTCCAGGTCAGCGATCGTATACCCTGTTCCTTTCAGGCTGATAAGTGCGTGCCGGCGCGACGTGCCCAGTTCGAAGCCGTTGAAAGGGCCCAGGTCTATCAGGGCGGATTCGCTCAGGCTGCCCGTTTTGCCGGTTTTCCGCCCCAGGATGAACTCCGTCGATTCCTGGACGGCGATGAGCACCTTGGGTTCTTTGTACGTATAGACCGCTATTCCACTTTCCGGCAGGAGCGCGTCATCAATGGCTTTTTCACCGGCCAGCTGGCGGGCTTCGGTTTCCTCCAGCTGGATCGTGGTCGAACGCAACTGGTCCGCGCCAATCAAATTGGCTCCGCAGTTCGGGCAGATCTTCATTTCCGGTTGGATCAGAAACTTACAGACAGGACAAAATTGCCCTTGATCAGTAGTCATGAAACTATCTTAACATACTCAAGAAAAAATGTTAACAACCATCGAAACGGAATACTATACAGATTTGTAAGGTTTGCGCAAAATGTCCAGGCCTCTCAATATCGGACTAATTTTCACGCTTCCTTTGACTTTATGCTATGATTCAGGCGAGGAGATAGGATGAGCCGGCGCCGCAGATTGCTTAACTATATTTTGATCAACATCTTCGTCTCTGCGTGCGTCACCGGCACGATCCTTTTCTGGTACGACCGCAACTACCGCGCTACACTGTCCCCGTCCCCTCAACCAGTTGCGTCCGTTGCCGCGGGAGCGCCCGCTCCGCAGGCTGCCCTGCCTCCGGACCAGGAGGTCCAGGTGGAGATCGTCAGTGTGGTAGGCGCGGGCACGCTGGAGGCCGAAGTGGTGGTGGTGCGCTACAATGGCGCCGGACAGCTGGATATGTTGAACTGGCAGCTAAAGGACGGCGACGGCAACACCTTCACCTTCCCGCAATTGACCCTGTACACCAACGGCGCCGTGCAGGTGCATACCGCCTCCGGCAGCGATACGGTCGTGGACCTGTACTGGGACCTGCGCGACCCGATCTGGAGCTCGGGCGAGGTGGCAGAACTGTACGATCCCGGGAACAATGTACGGGCTCTGTATCGCGTGCCGTGAAGGAAATAATGGTAATGTCACAGGCTTTCTATAGAAAATGGCGACCGCGCCAATGGGATGAAGTCGTCGGACAGCAGCACATCCTGCAGACGCTGACCAACGCTGTGCGTGCCGGGCGGGTAGGGCACGCCTACCTGTTCGCCGGTCCGCGCGGCACCGGCAAGACGACCGTGGCGCGCATCCTGGCCAAGGCCGTCAACTGCACCCACGACGACCTTGCCCAACGTCCCTGCAACGCCTGCGAGCACTGCCAGGCGGTGCGTGAGGAGGTGCTCGCTCCTCTCAAGGCGGAGTACGGAGACCGCATTGAGCTCAGGATCTTCGACATCGGCGCCATGGAGAACTACGAGCTGATGGTGCGGCTGGAGAAGGAGT
>CAZULT010000005.1:85286-89772 GCA_964621295.1 uncultured Anaerolineaceae bacterium
TCAATGAGAACCGTTTTCTGGACCTGATCGAGATTGACGCCGCTTCCAACACCAGCGTCGATGACGTGCGCGATCTGCGTGACAAGATCAACTTTTCTCCCTCCCAGGGCAAGTACAAGATCTACATTATCGATGAAGTGCACATGCTCTCCACGGCAGCATTCAATGCTCTGCTCAAGACCCTTGAGGAGCCGCCGCCACACGCTATCTTCGTGCTGGCCACCACCGAGATCCACAAGATTCCGGCCACCGTGCTCTCGCGCTGCCAGCGGCATGAGTTCCGTCGCCTGCCTGTGGATGAGATCGTTACCCACCTCAAGAAGATTGCCAAGGATGAAAAGCTTAAAGCGGAGGACGATGCGCTGGCGATGATCGCACGCCAGGCGACCGGCTCGATGCGTGACGCCATCTCTTTGCTTGACCAGCTGGCCTCGATCGGCACGAAGATCGATCTGAAGCTGACTCAGAGCGTGCTCGGCACGGCTACCTCGCAAACCGTACTCGCCATATTGGATTCCATCCGGGACCGGCAGTCTGCCGCCGCAATAGAGGCCCTGGCGCGCGCCCTGGACGCCGGCGTCGACCCGCGTTCGCTGGCGCGCCAGCTGGTGGATTACCTGCGCGGCCTGTTGTTGATCCAGCTTGGTAATCCCGGGCAGGTTGAAATGCCCAAGGAGATCCGCGAACACATGACCGGTCACGCTGCAGCCTTTTCCACAACGGACGTGTTGCGCATGTTGCGCGCCTTCAATGCGGCTGCAGCCGACACGCGCGGGGGCTGGCAGCCATCCCTGGGCCTGGAACTGGCTCTGGCAGAAGCGCTGATACCGGCTGAGGAGGCGCAGGACGGCGAGGCGGTGATGCTCTACCAGCAGGCAGAGCCGGAGCAGTCCCCGAAAGCCGTTCGCGAGAAGAGAAAGACCAAATCTAAGGCGAGTTCCCAGGTCAAGGAGAAAGCCCCGGCTGTCAGCCTTGGGAGCGTCTCCAAGTCCTGGGGTGAAATCCGCAAGGCCCTCAAAGCGGACCATCCCGGCATCCAAGCCTTGCTCAACTCCTGCAAACCGTTGGACGTGCGCAGTGACACGCTGGTGCTGGGATTCCAATCGGAGACGGTGCGCGCCCTGATGGATGTGCCTGAAAAGATCGCTGTGGCACAACAGGGCATCGCCGAAGTATTGGGGGTAGAATTGAAGATCATTTGTGTGGTCACCAACGCCAAAGGTCAACTGCCCCCGGATGTCAACCCTGATGGTATGGTGGCAACCGCCATCCAGAATGGCGGCGAGATCGTGGACAGTCCGGAGTAGGAGAGAGCTTATGGCGAAAGGATTCAACCGGCCTCCAGGTGGAGGTGGTGGCGGCATGATGGCTCAATTGCAGCGTATGCAGCAGCAACTAGCCGAGGCCCAGGCTGCGCTGGCTGAAGAGACCGTCACAGCCACAGCCGGCGGCGGCGCCATCACGGTTGTCATGACCGGCGACCAGAAGTGCAGGAGCGTGCAGGTCGATCCTGAGTTGCTCAAGGAGGCTGACGCTGAGATGCTGCAGGATCTGGTGCTTTCGGCGGTCAACCTGGCCCTGGATCAATCGCGCCAGCTGGCCGAAGAGAAACTGGGACCGCTGGCGGGCGGTTTGCCTTTATAAGTGTTAAATGTCAGGGATCAAGTATCAAGTTGGAAATTGACTGACACCTCGCACCCAACACCTGTTCCCTGAACTCTGATTCCTTGCACCTGAAACCAATACCTAATGTTGCTCCCTTCCCCGCTCCAGAAACTGATCAACGCCTTTGAGCGTTTGCCGGGAATTGGCCCAAAGTCCGCCTCCAGGCTTGCGTTCTTCATGCTTCGAGCGGAAGCCTCTATCCCCGATGACCTGGCTGAGGCCCTGGCCGGTTTAAAGGACAAGGTCGCCTTCTGCCAGGAATGCTTCAATATCACAACCGCCGGACGGCAATTGTGCGAGATCTGCGCATCACCTGAGCGCGACGCCTCCCTGCTGTGTGTGGTAGAAGAAGCGCTGGATGTGCTGGCGTTGGAGCGCACCGACGGGTATGCAGGGAAATACCATGTGCTGCACGGCGTGCTTTCGCCCATCGAGGGCGTCGGCCCGGAGGACCTCAAGATTCAGCCTTTGCTCGAGCGCGTGGCCCGCGGGGGCGTGAAGGAGATCATCCTGGCTACCAACCCAAGCATGGAGGGCGACACGACCGCGCTTTACCTGCAGGGACAGCTGGGGGCCTATCCCGTGCGGCTGACGCGTCTGGCGCGCGGCCTGCCGGTGGGCGGCGACCTGGAGTACGCCGACCAGAACACCCTGCTGCGTGCGTTGGCCGGGCGCCAGGAAATGGATTAAGATGGATCATTGCCACGCATAACCAAAGTGTGTGGCAGTTTCGAATTAAATGAAGATCACCCTGTTGACCTACGGCTCGCGCGGCGACGTGCAGCCCTTCCTGGCGCTGGCGCTGGGCCTGCAGAGGGCCGGGCACGAGGTGAAGCTGGCGGCACCGGGCCGCTTTGCAGAATTTGTGGGGAAAAACGGCGTAACCTTTGCACCTCTGGCAGGTGACCCTGAGATCATCAGCAGCCGTTTGAATGAAGCCGGTCGAAATCCTGTGCGCATGGTTCGCGCCATAAGCGATTATGTCTTTTCCATCGCCGATCAGGTCGTCCGCCAGGCTTTCGAGGCTTGCGATGATGCAGAGTTGATCGTGCACTCCTTCTTGTTCACCGTCGGAGGCCACTCGCTGGCGCGTAAACTTGGCATCCTGGATGTTTCGCTGCAAACCTTTCCTATCTTTGCTCCCACGCGTGCCATGCCTCCAGTCGCGCTTCCGGGCCTGCCGCCCGGCACGCTCAGCTACTTCTTTCACGGCTTGTTCACCCGCGTATTCTGGTATGGCGGAAAGTTCGGATTCGCGCGCCTGCATAAGAATGACCCGCGTACGTTCGACCTGGACCTGTATTGGCCGTTTGACACGGACGAAACGCGCCCCACGACCCCGCTCTTGCTGGCGTGCAGCCCAACGGTCGTGCCTCGCCCTGCGGATTGGCATTCCCCTCACATCCATATCCCCGGGTATCTTTTCCTGGATGGTTCCCGATTCTACCAACCCCCTGAAATCTTGCGCACTTTCCTGGCGGGCGGCGAGCCTCCGGTGTGCGTGACGTTTGGCTCAACGATCCACCGAGATGCGCAGCGCGTCTATACCTGTGTGCTGGAAGCGCTGGAGCGAACCGGGAACCGCGCGGTCCTATTGAGCGGTTGGAGCGACCTGCGTTCGCGCTCGCTGCCTGAAGATTTGCTGGTGCTGAAGTCTGCACCGCACAACTGGCTGCTCGCGCGCTGCAAGGCTGTCGTCCATCATGGCGGCGCGGGCACAACGGCGGCCGGGTTGCGGGCTGGCATCCCGAACGTGGTGGTGCCTTCTGCGGCGGACCAGCCATTCTGGGCTGCGCGCGTGCACCGCCTGGGGGCCGGCCCCTCACCGCTTCCGGTCAGAAAATTGACGCCTACCAGGTTGGCCGAGGCATTGGCCAAGGCGGACGAACCGGCGCTGCGCGCAAACGCGCAGGCCCTCGGGCGGGCGATCCGCGCCGAGGATGGGGTGGGGGCGGCGGTGCGGCTCATCCTTGAGCACGCGACCTCCTAGGGGTAGCGGCGGCACTCCTGCCATGCTCTCAATTAAGACGCCGTGTTCTTTACCAAAAGAGGCCGTCTTCTTTACTGAAAGATGTCGTGTTTTTGACTTATCGTGCCGTCTTTTTATAAGAAGACGCCGTATTAATGGAGAGAACATACCGTCTTTTCGGATGGAACACGCCGTGTTAACCGGTCATACCGCGGTGCGCCTGGCACAGGCAATTTCGAAATTGCCCCCAATTTTCCTTGACAAGGCAGGTTATTCGCGTATAATTATTTTTTGCCAGTACATTCAACCAGATCTCGTCCCCAAGACAGATCGTTGACAACTGAGAACACCTGTTACGTCAGAGACACAAGCCAACTGGTTTGCAGTCTGGCGGGCCGATGTTGAAAGCGGACATCGGCGCTTTCGTCTGTCTGAGCCTTGACAGTCGATAACGAAGCGAGTAGAATTCAGCCCGCTTTGTTAACAGAACCTTGACAACTGAAAAGTGATAGGAAGCAACAACTTCCGTCAATCCAGTGTAACTTCGTAATATCCACTCGCAAGAGTGAATTTTTTGCGGAGAGTTTGATCCTGGCTCAGGATGAACGCTGGCGGCGTGCCTAATACATGCAAGTCGAACGAGGACCTTTTGTAGCAATACGAGAGAATTCCTAGTGGCGAACGGGTGAGTAACGCGTTGGTGACCTGCCCCAAAGTTTGGGATAACAGTTCGAAAGGACTGCTAATACCGGATGTGGTCATCGGGATTAGAAACCGATGTCTAAAGGAGTAATCCGCTTTGGGAGGGGCCTGCGTCCCATCAGCTAGTTGGTAGGGTAATGGCCTACCAAG
>CAZULT010000006.1:0-85551 GCA_964621295.1 uncultured Anaerolineaceae bacterium
GTCCCCGGCGATACAATCACTCCAAGGATACGCGGATGCCACGTCCCAAACAAGTCCATTCTAATAACGCAGGCCGTTAGGTGGCGCAACAATCTATATTTGCGAACAGCTATAATTAGATCAGATATACCTATGGATTTTATTGGCGTAGTGCATTACCTAGGAAATGAGAGTTATCTTATGCATATAATTTTTCTCATCCCATCTCAGCCAAGAATTAACAATTTCAGGAGTGTTTCATCATGAGTCGCCCCGCAGGCCTTGTACCAGTAACATATCATATCGTCGGCAAGTTTTTAGTTGGAATTAGTGGAGTAAGCCTTGTTGTTCTTCTTATATCGAAAATAAGTAATTGGTTTTCATTACCGTTAGTGGTTCCGGTTGTCAGCATTGCCGCATTGATTGTGGGACTTTATCTTATCTTTATCATCCCAAGAGAGTCAATTTAAGACCAACGATCAAATACTAAGACTATGGCAATCTTGAATTATTCCCCACCTGACACAGTATGCACCTGACTGGTGGGATTCGGCGGCACTTTCGGACTTTTTTCTCCGCCCAAGCGGAATCCTGCTCTCAAGCCGAGTCCACGCTCCCCCCGCCAGCAGGTCCCTTCCAGGGTGCTACGCGACCCTAAAGGGTGCTCCACTACGTTTCTAAAAACCCTCGTCCAACACCCAACTCACGTCGCATCTGGGCAACTGGGGGCGATCTTTATCATCAAGAACATCTCTCTCTTCCGCCGAAAGTACAGCAAAGTGCCCATGAATGCCCAGCGCCTCACATCCCATTTCCCAATTCGCACACCAAATGCCCAGCGCCACCGCCGCGTAGTAACGCGATTCAGTGACTGCATAGAAGTCAAACCTCGCCAAACGCGGCCCATCCTTATCGCTTTCCCCTTTTTTTACACCATTTCGCTCCATGACCGCAACGCATCGCGTTGTCTGTCCATTATAGGAGGAGGGAGCCCACTGACATATCTCATAGTTGCGCCCAAATCGGTTGAAAGGGTACGCATCCAGGTTCAATGGTTCCTTGAAGTGGGAATCGGCGAAAAAGAGCGAGGAAAGTGGTATTCGCCGGCGAAACTGGAAATTAAAGATACGCAAGAACATTGGGATATACCCTGATTTGTATCCAACCGCGCACACGCAGATGATGTGGTCTTCCTTCGGGTTGTAGCGGTCGCCCAGGTACCGCATGATACTTGAGTGATCTGCACCCGGTCCAATCCAACACGTCCCCAACCCCATGCGTGTTGCATCCATAACGATCTTCTGTAAGCTTCTGCCCACGTCGATGACAGCGAGACGGTCGTACTCGCTCGGAGCAATTGCCACGAGGAACTCAGTCGCGTTAACCGTCGGCCAGACGGTGAGCGGTGCGGAAACATATTCGAATCGAACAGATGCCTTACCGATCGTGGGCGCATCGCTATGAAGACGCACGGATTCCATAAGCTCTTTATAGTCGGCGGGTGTCAGTTTTCGAGTCTGGAAGGAACGACAGGAGCGTCTGGCCCGCATCAGATCAAACAGATCTAGGTCATCGTTTCGTTCAGGGAGGCGCTCAGGAAAACGCAGTTTATATTTGACGGTCACCAGATCAAAAATGGCTACACTGAAAAGTGACATTCCAAGAACCAGGAAGGGGATTGCGAGGGACCTTGCATTGAAAAGGTATGCTATTCCGGCGATCAGGAAAAACAGAAGTATGAATATCATAGGAAGAAGGTATTGCAACCAGCCAGTGAATTGAACGCGCATCTTCGCACGCACAATTGTCGCGGCGATTTTTCTCAGGAAGAGAACAGGAATGCGCTCCAGGAGCGCTCTCTCGTTTGCACCGAGACCTTGCATAAATTCATCGCTTTTTCGGGCATTGCTCTGATTCTTTGGCATAAAATTACTCCAGCAAACTTTATTGCGTGTGATTACTTGCAATAATTGTAACCCCCTTTTATTGCTAGTCAATACTTACTTATGGTACAAACGCATCAATAAGGAGTTAGAATGCCAAAAGTCATCGACGAAGCAAGTATATTTAGAACCGTGATCGAGATGCTGGTGGCACACGGGTATGAAGGCGCAACCACCAAAGAAATTTCGGAGATCGCCGGAGTCAATGAAGCCACTCTCTTTCGCAAGTATAGGAACAAAGCAGAACTTTTCGAAAAAGCTATCAACCACCAGCTTTCTGATACTCCTTTGAACAGGCTTGTTTTTACTGGCAATCTTGAAACTGACCTGGTGGGGATCATAGAAGCCTACATGGATACAAATGAGACATATGGGGAGATCATCCCAGCCATCCTGGCTGAATTGCCACGTCATCCGGAGCTAAAGGGGGCATTCAATACACCCTGGGGAAACATACAAGTTGTTGTAAAGATCATTCAAGAGTACCAGACACAGGGAGAATTGAAACAGGAATCTCCGCTTGCCAGCCTGAATGCCTTAATTGGCCCTATGATGACCAGCCAAATGTTTCGACGCGCAAATCTTGGCCTCCCTGTACCGGACATCGATACGAGAGAACACGTGAACACTTTTTTGCATGGAAGGAAACAATAAAGCGAGGTGGGAAATACAGGAGATACTCAAGCTGCCTACTTCCGGGCGCCGCCGCTCAAACGCGGCCTGCTAAAGTTCCTGGCCGTCTACCTCTCCATAACCATGCTGGTTGCGCTCTATACCGTCGGACTGGACATCGCCTTGAGGAGTAGAAGTATCTAGCTTAAGCTCTCCCTGCGCCATTTGGCGAGAGGGTACAGGCGCTGAAAAGGAAGATCAATACTATGAAAGACTTGAAAAAACGCACCATGAGTACCCCACTATACAAAGGCCCCAATTGGAAACAAGGGGCCTTTATTATAAATGAGACCGGAGCAACCTCGCTCAACTATTGACTTATAGTGAGAATATAGAAAGAATTGCGTCCAGGTCAGGAAGCCTGCGTCTTGGTGGGCGTGCGCGGCCTGGGGGTGGGCGTATTGGTCGTCTTGGGCGTGGCGCTTGGCGTGGGCGTGCGAATGCCGTACAGGTGGTCCTCAGCGGTCTTGCGCAAGCTGGCGCTCACAGCCGAGCGCGGCAGTTCCAGTAGCGCCTGCCAGGCATCGGCGGCGTTGGCCTCTTCCTCGCGGTACTCAAAGTTGATCGCTCGCCAGTAAAATGCCAGAGCTTTCTGCTCGTCCGTCTCTGCGAAGGCCTGCACTCGTTCGCCCTGCAGGTAGGCGTCCCCATAATGCTCCTGCAGGATGTAAGCTCGCATCAGGCCCAGATTGTAGTTGAAGTCATTCTTGTAGAACTGGGAGGCACGTTTGAGGTCCTCTTCAGCCGCCAGCGCCTCCCCCAACTCGACCCGCGTCAGGCCGCGATACAGGTAGGCCGCCCGCAGGGTGGCGTCCAGTGAAAGGGCGCGGTTGAGAGCCTCATTGGCCCGTTCGTACTCTTCGGTCTGGTAGTAGACCTGCCCCAGGAAGGAGAAAGCCTTTCCATCGTGCGTTTCGTAATTGGTATAGGTTTCCAGCGCGACGATGGCCTGGTATGAATCGCCTTGCTCCACGTAGATCTCGCCCAGCAGGTAGTAGACCGGCAGCAGGGTCGGGTCGGCCTCTTTGGCTTGCTCGGCTGCCTGTTGCGCCTCTTCCAGTTTATCAAGCGCCAGGTAAGCGCGCGCCAGATTGTAGTACACCAGGGGGGAGCCTTCCAACAACTTCTCGGCCGTCTCCAAATCCGAAAGCGCCAGGTCGGGCTGTTTGCGGCTCAGGTAAAATTCGGCGCGTTCCAGGTAGACCTCCCCAAAGTTCGGATCCCGTTTAAGGGCCTCGGCCAGCAACAATGTGGTGTCGGCATTGGGATCCTGCATCAGGCGCGCGCGAGCCAGACCCAGGTAGCCCGGACCAAATTGCGAATCGATCTTGAGAGACTGATTGTAGGCATCCAGCGCTCTCCGAAAATCACCTTTGAATCGGTAGGCTTCGCCGATGAAATAATACGGGTCGGCCGAGTCAGGTTCGAGCTTGGCGATCTCTTTCATGCTGGAAATGACCGTATCCCAATCGCCGCTTTCATAGGCGCTGCGGGCGCGGCGGAACATGTCGCCCGCAAGTGGATCACGCGGCGTATTGACGTAAAGTGGTGTGGGGGTGAGCGGAGCTTCGAGTAGTTCCGCCAGCGGTACCAGCGTGGCGCCGGGCGGTGGCGCCTTAGCTGTAGCGTTCACAAAGGTAGGGGTAAGCGTGAAGGTGGGAGAAGGTCCCGGTGTGAAGGTCGCGGGGCCGAACACGTTGCGGCGTGGTAAGACCAGCCCGAACACCACCAGGCCTACCAGGCCCAGGCTGAGCACCCCGAGGGCGGTCAGCCGGACCAGCGGGCTACCGGTGAAGGCCCGCAGACCCCTGGCTTCGGATTTATCGCTGGCTAGCGCAAGTTGCTCCTCCCACAGGCGCGGGCGGTCCAATCGGAAAGGTTTGACGTTCTCATCGGGCGGCAGTGCGCCAAGCAACACCAAGCCGCGCTTGGCCGTGGCATTATCGGGCTCGATTCCCAGGGCGGTTTGCAGACAGTAGACGCGTTCCTTGGTGGTGTCGACAGCCGCGCTCAACCAGATCCAGTACGTGACGTTCTTCTGGTCGGCTTTGATCAACTCGGTCAGCAGCTCTTTTGCCTTGGCCTTGTCTTTCCGGCGCAGGGCGTCCACCGCTTCCTGAAAAAGAGTGTCCTCGGCCATAATTAGATTGTAAACCAGGCTGGGAGTTGGGACAAGGAATGAACCTTGCAGTTTCGTTTACGCTTCGTGGAACTCTTCGACCTGGTAGGTCGAGACCTCCAGCGGCTTGGTCCTCCAGAGGTCGGGCGCGGAGCCCATTTTGTAGCACAGGTTGTCTAGGAAATCCCCGGGGTCCGGGAGCTTTTCCCAGACCTGCGGCAAAAAGGTGGCCCGCCGGCTCCCGTCGCGCAGGGTGACGCCATCCTGACCGGGGCGAAGCCTGGTCAGCAGTTCCTCCGGTTTCTGGTAAGCCAGAGGGACCGGTAAGGTCAGGCGTGATATTTCGATGAGGATGCGTGCTAACTCGTCCGGCTCGACCGGCGGAAAGCGGAAATCGTGCAGCGCAGCCGCCACGGCATGCTCGCAAACATCCAATGCCAGGGGCTGGAAAGGTTCAAGCGCGCCGACGCAACCTCGCAGTCTGCCCTGGATGGTGAGCGTGACAAACGAAGCGCCGTGCTCTTTCAGGTGGGGGGATAACACATCCAGCTCGACGGCAGGCGCAGGCTCACCGCGCACGGCATGCTCCATAGCCTCCCGCGCCAGGAGCAGCAGGCCCTGTTTTTCCTGTACGGTCAACGGATCTATATCCACACGCCTTCCCTCGAGAGCGAATTTACTCCGCCAAACGGTGGTAGCGCCGGTCGTGATACACCAGCGGTTGGGCCGCTCCATCCCTGCTGCGCGCCGCCACCACTTCCGCCAGGAACAGGGTATTGCCTCCTGCCGAGATGGTTTGCACCACGCGGCAATCCAGATAAGCCAGCCCGCCCTTAAGAAATGGCGCGCCGGTCACCAGGGTCTCAGTCGCCAATCCGGCCAGGCGGTCCTCCGTGTCCGTCAGGCGCCCGGCGAAACGTTCCGAGAGCTCACGCTGGTCAGCCGAAAGGATCGTCACTGCAAAAGTGCCGGAGCCTGCGATCAGTGTATGCGTTCGGCTGTTGGTCTGTAGCGAGATAATGACCAACGGCGGATCCAGCGCAACTGAGGTGAAGGAGCTCACTGTCATGCCGTGTCTGGCGCCTTCATGGGTGGCGGTTACAACGGTCACGCCTGACGACCAGGCCCGCATGGTCTGGCGCAGTAATTCGATGTCGACTGTGTTTGGTTTCGCCATAGCCTGTTCATCATATCCATGTGCGGCCCGGGAGTCAAGCCTGGCCTTCGGCTCTCATGGTGTTCGTATGCCTTCCCGATGCCCAGCGATTGCGCCGCCAAGCCGCTTCCGCACAGCCAAGAAGATTCTTCTGTCACAATCAATATCCCCTCACACCGTCCCGGTGTCCTTCGCGAGAAATGCTTCGTACGGGAAGCAAGAAACCTGTGTTGAGCGATATACCATAAAATATCGCCTTCCCGGGCTGGTCAAAAATACTCCAAGATGACTCCGAATTACCTCTTGCTAATTCGCCCCGGGTTAGGTACCATTATACGAAAGCTTATGGACTCTACTCCTTCCCCAGCGGTTCGTCCGCCTTCCCGCGAGCGCGCTAATCCGGAGCGGGTACTGGCCAGCACGATCGGGCTGGCCATCCTGTTCGCGACCCTGTTCAACCTGTGGACGCCTTCGGAAGGATTCTTCACCAGCAGCCTATCGGATAAGCTCAGCCTGTTGTTGACCACCCAACCCGAGAACAACCTGGTGGCCACTCCGCGCCCCCAATTGCGCATAGGAATCGTTGCCGGCCACGCCGGCAACGACGCGGGCGCGGTTTGCCGCAGAAGCGATGGCATGGTCACACTCACCGAAGCGGATGTCAACCTGCAGATCGCCGGCCTGGTGCAAAAATCCCTTACCGAGCAGGGCTACCAGGTGGACCTGCTCAACGAGTTCGACACCCGCCTGAACGGCTACCGCGCTGTGGCGCTGGTATCCATCCACAACGACTCCTGCGAGTACGTCAACGACGACGCCACCGGGTTCAAGGTCGCTGCAGCCGTCAACACGCACGACTTCAACCGCGCCTCGCGCCTGACCGAATGCCTGCGCGACCGCTATCAGGCCACCACCGGCCTGAAGTTCCATGCGGGCAGCATCACCACCGACATGCGCGATTACCACGCCTTTTCGGAAATCGACCCGAACACCATCGCCGCCATCATCGAGACCGGTTTCCTGAACCTGGACCAGGATCTGTTGGTCAACCGCACGGATAAGGTCGCCGAGGGCGTGGTGAACGGCATTCTGTGCTTCGTGCGCAACGAAAATATCGAACCAACCCCCCAGCCCCCCTACACTCCATGAGCGTTGAACTCGACCAGGCCCGGCAAGCCGTCCAAAACGCCCGCGCGGCCTTGCGCGACGGCGATCGCAGCGCTGCGCGCCGCTGGGCAGAGCAGGCTGCGCGCCTGGCCCCGCAGTTGGAAGAACCGTGGCTGGTGCTGGCGACGGTCGCCAGCCCCCGGGCGAGCATCAAATACATCGAACAGGCTCTACAGCTCAACCCTGAGAGCCCGCGCGCGAAGCGCGCCATGCGCTGGGCGCTCACCCGCATACAGGGCGCGACCGCGACGCAGGAAGCACACGCCCGGCGGGGAAACACAGGGAGTCAAAAAGGAAGTGCTGGGCCAAAGCAAGCGCGTCGTTTCGCTGTCCTGCCCCTGCTGTTACTGACCCTGGGCTGCCTGGTGGTTGTCTTTGCCGCCTGGACGGCCCGAATGACCCCGGTGCTGGCTTCCATCCTGAGCGAACCTTCCCGGCCAACCGAGGTGGTCCACCCTCCGGTATGGGCCCGCGTCAGCATCGCCAAACCCACCTACACGCCGGGTCCCGCGCCGGTTCTGGCGCAGGAGAGCGCGCCCATCGCCTCACCCCTACCGACCATGGCGCCGCCCACACCCCTCCCGACCCTTGCGCCGCTCACGGACGTCACGACCTCCGAACCGGCTACAGAACCGGCGCCCACGCTCCCAGAACCGCCCACAGCCACCCCTGAGAGCGTGGATCCGGAAGGCGTGCTGAGCATGGAAGTGCTGGAGGATACGCCCACCCCGCAGGCCCCACCCACCAGCGCCTACGTCCAGGCCACCACGGCGCCCCAGGGACCAGCCCCGGTCGGGGATGGCGTGCGCTGGATCGACATCAACCTTTCGGAACAGCGCCTGTACGCCTACCAGGGAAACGCCATGGCCAACGCCTTCGTGGTCTCGACCGGCACCTGGGCACACCCCACCGTTACCGGCACCTTCCACATCTGGAACAAGACCCGCATTCAGGACATGTCTGGACCCGGGTATTACCTGCCCGATGTGCCCTACGTGATGTACTTCTATAAAGACTACGGCATGCACGGGACGTACTGGCACAACAACTTCGGCACGCCCATGAGCCATGGTTGTGTCAACCTGACCATCCCCGATTCGGAATGGCTCTACAACTGGGCCTACGTCGGCTTGACCGTGAAGGTGCATTACTGATCATCCATGAACGCCCCTTTCGATAGGCTTTCCCGCCGCGACTTCCTGAAACTGACCGGTTGCGGCATGCTCGGGTTGGCGCTGCCCGAATTCTCTCCCCACGCGTATTCTCAAACCCCTGATCCTGCGCTGCAGGGTCGCATTACCGACAAGACCTTGTGGTCGCACGACGAACCTTCCGCAAATTCTGAGCGGGTGGAGATGTACTGGCGCGACCTGGTCCTTCCACTCGCCGGCGCCGTCGTCAGCCCGGATGAAGAGGCGCACAACCGCATCTGGTACCAGGTCGAAGATTTGAACTACATCTACTCGGGTGGCGTCCAACCGGTGCAGACCGTGCTCAACGAGCCGGTCCTGGAGGTGCCCGCTGATGGGTTGCTGGGTGAAATTTCGGTGCCTTTCACCGACGCACACGAAGAACCCGATCCCGGCGCGGCCGTGACACACCGCCTGTACTACCAGACCGTGCATTGGATCCTGGGGAAGGCTATCGGGGCAGACGGGCAAACCTGGTACCGCCTGCTGGACGACAAGTGGGAATTGTTCTACTACATTCCGGCCCGCCATATCCGCCAGGTCACGGAAGAGGAGCTTGCGCCGCTCTCCCCGGATGTCCCCGGCGTGTATAAGCGCATTGATGTCGATCTGACCCACCAGCTGGTGCTGGCGTTCGAAGAGACCCGCCTGGTGTTTGCGACGCGAGCCGCGACCGGGAAGCAGTACCTGAGCGGGCGCTGGTCCACACCTATGGGAGAGTTCATCACTTCCTACAAACGTCCCACCCGCCATATGGCGGCCGGCGACATTGCCTCCGACGGCTTTGACCTGCCCGGCGTGCCCTGGGTGCTCTACATCACCAAAAGTGGGATCTCCTTTCACGGCACCTACTGGCATAACGACTTCGGCCAGCCGCGCAGCCACGGCTGCATCAACCTGACGCCGCAAGCCTCCAAATGGCTCTACCGTTGGACGCTGCCGGCTGTACAACCTGGTAAACAGTTCGCTTACGAGTATTTCGGCACGAAGGTACGGGTTTTCGAATAAGCATGCAGCCCACATCGGATTTCTCCCGCCGCGATTTCCTGAAGCTCAGCGCCACCGGTGCTCTGGGCCTATTTCTGGTCGAAAGCGGCCTGGACAAGGCGCTGGCGGCCGGCACAACCCCTGCCAGCCACGGGCGCGTGCTGATGAGTGGTCTGTTCCTGTACGAGGCGCCAGACTTTGACAGCAAGGAGCACAAGGCTTTCGGCAAAGACCAGGTGGTGCCCATCACCGAAGTGGTGGAGGGCGAAGAAGGCAATCCCTTCAATAGGACCTGGTACCGCGTCGGCCAGGAAGGCTACACGTACTCAGGCTGGCTGCAACCCGTCGAGACGCGCTACAATTCCCCCATCTTCAAAATCCGGCCGGAAGGCCAGGTGGGCGAGGTCACAGTGCCCTACAGCCAGGCGCGCCTCTACCCGGACACGCGCGCCAAGAATTACTACCGGCTGTATTACCAGACCACGCACTGGGTGAAAGGGACGGTCGTCAACCGTCAGGAGAAGAGCATCTGGTACGAGGTCTACGACTTCCACCTGCACAAATCTTACTATCTGCCCGCGTATGACGTGCGCCTTGTCCCGGACGAGGAGCTCACGCCGCTCTCCCCAGAAGTGCCCGATGTGCTCAAATCCATGCACGTAGACCTGGCCACGCAGACCGTCACGGCCTTCGAAGCGGACCAGCCCGTGCTGGTCTCGCGCTGTTCGAGCGGGGCAGGCAATACCAAGACCCCGCTGGGAGAGTACAGCACATACCACAAGAGCCCTTCGGTACACATGACCAATGAAGGCGATGACGATGCCGGCATTTACGATCTGCCGGGAGTGCCCTGGGTTTCCTTTTTCACCGGAACAGGCATTGCCTTTCACGGCACGTACTGGCATAATGATTATGGTCGCCCGCGCAGTCACGGCTGCGTGAACCTGCCGTCACTTGACGCCAAATTCATCTACCGCTGGACCAGCCCGGTCGTCCCGCCCGACGTCGATTACCTGCATCTGCCAGGACAGGGCACGCCCGTGCAGGTCACGACATCCGCTTAGGAGTACCTGCCTATGAATCCCATTTTCCAATTCGACCATTATTTGCTCAAGCGCCAGGTCTTCGCGCTGACCGGAAAGTTCCGCTATTACGATCCGCGCGGTAATCTGATCATGTTCAGCGAACAGAAGATGTTCAAGCTGCGCGAAGACATCCGCGTTTTCGCCGACGAGAGCAAGTCGCAGGAAGTGCTGCAAATCAAGGCGCGCCAGATCATCGACTTTTCGGCAGCCTACGATGTAATCGACAGCGCCTTCAACCAGAAGGTCGGTACCCTGCGGCGCAAGGGCATGCGCTCGATCCTGCGCGATGAATGGGAAGTGCTGGACCCTAACGACCGCGTAATCGGCATGCTCTACGAGGACAGCATGGGCCTGGCCATGCTGCGGCGCCTGCTGCTGGGCTCGCTGCTGCCGCAGAATTACGACCTGGCGCTGGGCGAGCAACGCGTGGCTGATCTCAAGCAACGCTTCAACCTCTTCCGGTATGAATTGGACGTGGATTTCAGTTTTGACCCTGCCAAAACGCTCGACCGGCGCGTGGGGCTGGCCGCCGGTATTCTACTGGCCGCGATCGAGGGGCGCCAGAACTAGATGGCCCACCAACCGCTTTTCGCCGGCCTGGTCTTCGACGAAACCGGCCGGCCGGCCGAGACCGCCCTCGTAGGCGAGGAGCCCTGTTACGTTCTCGACGATGCCGGTTTCCGCCGCCACATCACTGCCGAACGGATCGACCGCCAGGTGTTGCAGCGCATGCAGGAGATGATCAAAGGCAGTGAAACGTTGCTCTCCGAACAGACTGCCAAGATGCTCGGCCAGGAGGATCTGTTCTCTGTGGCAGCTATCGAACAGCAACTCAAGAACATGGACCAGCAGTTCGATGCGCTGCTGCAAGCCGGCCTGCCGGAGGAAGCGCGCGCCTACCTGGGGATGCTCGGCTTCAGGATCGTGGTAGATTACAGCGGCGAGGTGCTGCGCGTGGACCAACCCGGGGCCATGGACGAAGAGGGTGAAGAATAAGGGTTCTGGAAGAGGATCACTTAGAAACGAGACCGCGCCCCAAGGCGCGGTCGCTTGCTTTAGCCGGGTTCCTGCTCTCCGGCCTGATCTTCATCGCTTCCTGGCAGGAGCAACCTGGCCATTTCGCCAACTTCCCCCTGTTTGCAGATCACTGTCAGGCGGTCGCCGGTTTGCAGCAAAGTGCCTCCATGGGGGATGAGCACCTGGCTGCCGCGCTGGATGCTGGCCACCAGACTGCCTTCCGGCCAGTGAATATCGCAAAGCGCGTGCGCATCAGCGGGACTGCCTGCCTCCACAGTTTCTTCCATGATTTGTACGCCGGCGACCATGCCTAACTGGACCTGGTTGAGTTGCTGCTGTGTGGCCGCGCGTCGGGTAAGCGCACGCTCATAGGCGCGGATGATATCTGCCCGGCTGATCCAACCGATCAGCTGTTTCGGCTCATCCGGATCGACGACCGGCAGGCGTCCGATATCGCCTCGGCTCATACGTTGCAGGGCCGTGCCAACCGATTCATCCGGATAGGCCAGCACCAGGTTGCGTGAGCAAAATTCCTGCGCGGGTTTGGATAGGTTGTCCTCGCTTTGGCCAGTGGCGCGTTCAATGTCGCGGATGGAGATCACGCCCAACAGGTTCCTGTCTTTATCGACCACTGGCAAGCCGTGCATACGGACGCGGTCCAGGAGGGTGGGAACTTTACCGAGAGGCAGGGAACCGGGGACAGGCTCGGGGGCAGGGCGCATGACCTCCTTGACCAGCAAGGTTTCCATCACGTCCACAGCACGGCCACGCTGCAGGTTGATCCCGCGTCGCGTCAGTTTCAGCGTATAGATCGATTCTTTGCTGATGATCCTCGAAACGAGCGTACCGATCACTGTCGTCAGCAAGAGCGGAAGGATGATGAGGTAATCGCCGGTCATTTCGAAGAGGATCAGGACGGCTGTCATAGGAGCATGTGCAGCGCTGCTAAAGAAAGCGGACATCCCCACCAGTGCATAAGCACCTGGAGGCGCCGTAATGGTCGGAAAGAGCATGTTCATGATTTGCCCGAAAGCTTCACCCAACATGGCGCCCATGAACAACGAAGGCGCAAAGATGCCCCCAGAGCCGCCGGAACCCAGGGTGGTGATGGTAGCAAGGAATTTGAGCACAAACAACCCGAACGTGACCTGCAGCGCCAGCTTCCCGAAAAGCGCCTCGCCAATACTTTCGTAACCAACCCCAAAGACGCGCGGAAAACCATCCACTTTGAACGAGATCAAGCCGATCACGCCCAGAAGAAGGCCGCCAAGAATAGGCTTGAAGTATTCAGGCGGGAAGGGAAGTCTGTCAAAGATATCTTCAGAGAAGTAGAGCAGACGGGTAAAGGCGGCCCCGAGGGCGGCCGCCACGACCCCGAGCAACACGTAGAAGAGCAGTTCCCAGGGACTGACCAGGATGTATTCTGGAATCACAAAAGCCCGCACGGAACCTTCGAAAGCCTGCGTGACGACGTTGGCTGTGACGGCGGAAATGACGACCGCACCGAAGTAGGTGGCATGGAATTGGCCCAAGATGATCTCCAGGGCAAAGATGGCCCCGGCGATGGGCGCGTTGAATGTGGCTGCAATGCCCCCGGCTGCGCCGCAAGCGACCAGGCTGCGGATGCGATCATTGGAGAGTCCGAGCCATTGGCCGATGGTGGAGCCCAGGGCGGCACCGATCTGTGCAATCGGGCCCTCGCGCCCCACCGAGCCGCCGGTTCCAATGCAGATGGCCGAAGCCAGAGATTTGATCACTGCCACGCGCGGCCGGATGCGACCTCCCCGTAGTGCCACGGCTTCCATCACTTCCGGGACGCCGTGTCCTTTGGCTTCACGCGCAAAACGGTAAATCAAAGGGCCGTAGATCGCACCGCCAAGTGCGGGGATCAGCAAGAGATGATAGGGCTGAATGCTACTAAGCGCGTTCCCCAATACACGAAAAGAAAGGGTTTGCATGGTTGCGATCAACCAGCGGAAGAATACGGCTCCTAATCCGGCGCCGATGCCCACGATCACGGCCGTGAACACGATGGAAGCAGGTTCGGGAAGTGAAATCCTGTCAAACCAACGGAAAAAGTCCATCAGTTTTCTCTTTGCCTCGAGAGTTTGATGGACTTTATCTGGATGGTTCGCCATGATGCTTGCCTCAGATGGAAACGGATTGGAATAGAATTGATTTTACCATTCTCACTATGGTTCTGCAGTACAGGGTATTCTGTTTCCTTCTCGTTAGTATAAAATTGAAATTTCGTACGGGTTCAATCTCCTTTGACGGAGTCATTTGCGCCCATCTTATTTTTTCGAATCTTTCTCTCCTTCCGGTACTGTTGTGAACAATCTGGCCAGGTCTTCTTCTTCGCCGTGCTTACAAATAATGGTGAGACTATCCCCGGCCTGCAGCAGCGTGTGCCCATGCGGAATGAGCACCTGGCTGCCGCGCTGGATACTGGCAACCAGGCTGTCTTCTGGCCAGGGGATCTCACCCAGCGCGTGTGCCTCAGCAGGGCTGCCGGCGCTGACAGTCCCTTCGACAATTTGAACGCTGGCAACCGTACCCAGGCGCATTTGATGCATTTGCTGTTGCATGGCGACACGTCGGGTGAGCGCGCGCTCGTAAGCGCGGACGATATCTGCGCGGCTGATCCAGCCGACGAGTTTGGTGGGACTGTTGTGGTCCACCACCGGTAGGCGTCCAATATCACGATGGCTCATGCGCTCAAGCGCGTGGTGAACGGTCTCATCAGGGTAGGCGACAATCAGGTTCTGCGAACAAAATTGGATCACGGGGCGATCGAGATACTGGTCGCCATGGTCCGTCGCTTTTTCGACATCCTGAATGGTGATGACTCCGCACAGCTTGCCATCCTTGTCCACTACAGGCAAACCATGCATGCGCACCCCATCCAACAATGCGGGCACCATGCGCAAGGGCAGTTTATCGGGAACGGGCTCTGGCGCCGGCCGCATGGCTTCGGCCACAGTGAGGTTTTCCATCACGTCTATATCCCGCCCGCGGCGCAGATGGATCCCGCGGCGGGTCAGTTTCAGGGTATAGATGGACTCCTTGTGCAAACGTTCTGCCACCAGCATGCTGAAGATGACCGCCGCCATGAGTGGCACCATCAGGCGGTAATCGTTTGTCATTTCGAAGACGATCAGGATCGCCGTGAAAGGCGCTCGTGCAGCTCCGGCGAAGACAGCCGCCATGCCGACCGTGGCAAAGGCGCCAACCCCTGCTGTTGCGCCAGGGAAGAATTGGTCGACCAGCAGGCCAAAAGCGCCGCCTAATGCAGCCCCGGCAAACAGCGACGGGGCGAACACCCCACCAGAGTTACCCGACCCTAGTGTGAACGAGGTTGCCAGGGGTTTCAGAAAGATCAGGGCGAACAGCAACAGGAAAGGTGTCTTGCCTAAGAGCGCATCCCCGATCACTTCAAAACCTGCGCCAAAGACATGCGGAATATTGGCCGAGATAGGCAAACCAGAAGCGGCTTCGGATGCGGACAACCCGCCCCAACCCAACGCGATTGGATAGGCGAAACCCAATACACCCAGCAGCAAACCGCCAACGGCAGGCTTGAGCGCCTCCGGGAATTTCCAATTATCGAACAGATCTTCGAACCAGTACAGGGCGCGAATGAACCCAACCGCCACGAAGGCCGCCAGGATGCCCAGCAAGGCGTACAGGAACACTTCCCAGGGCGTGCGCATGGCATAGCGCGGGATCGAAAAAGCCGGGTAATCTCCCAAAAACACGCGGGCGATGGTAGAGGCTGTCAGGGCTGAAATGACGACGTTGCCCAGGTCGCCCAGATGTAGTTCGCCCAGGATAACCTCCATGGCAAAGATCACGCCTGCAATGGGCGCATTGAAGGTAGCCGCGATGCCGGCAGCCGCGCCGCAGGCCACCAGATTGCGAATGCGGTTGGAGGATAACTTAAGCCACTGACCAAGCATGGAACCCAGGGCCGCACCCACCTGCACGATCGGACCCTCGCGCCCGGCCGAGCCGCCGCTGCCGATGCAGACGGCAGAAGCCGCGATCTTGGCCACCACCACCCGTGGGCGGATGCGCCCACCGCGCAACGCAATGGCCTGCATCACTTCCGGCACGCCATGCCCCTTGGCTTCGCTGGCAAAGAAGGCGATAATCGGACCGGCGATCAGCCCCCCCACAGCCGGGATCAGGATCAAAAGCCACCTATCGATCCCTGAAAAAACCATCTCGCTGCCTTGAAAAAACAATTCCTTCACCCACTCAATCAAGCGGATGAACAGGACCGCCCCTGCGCCTGTCCCCACCCCAATCAGGATGGCAGTGCCGATCAATATGGTGGTCTCTGAAAACCGGATGCGGTCTGCAAGATCTTGTACACGTAAGCGAATGCTTTCCATAAATCTTCTTTCTTGTTGGTCTCAACTGGCTATTCTATCACGCGCGTTTTAATTCCGGCGCGCTGTATAATAGAACATCTCTCTCACTACAGGATATTCAATGACTGAAGACCCCTCCTCCCATCCGACCGGCTCAAGCCTGCGCCGCCTTCACCCCAATATCTGGATCATGACGGCCACCTCCTTCCTGACCGACATCTCTTCGGAGATGCTGGTCTACCTGATCCCGCTCTTCCTATCCAACATCTTGGGCGTGCGCACAGCCGTGATCGGCCTGATCGACGGTGTGGCGGAGACCACCGCCAGCCTGCTCAAGGTCTACTCCGGTGCGCTCTCGGACCGGTTGGGGAAGCGCAAGTGGCTGGCCGTGTTGGGCTACGGACTTTCGACGGTCGCCAAACCTTTTCTGTATATTGCCAACTCGTGGGGTTGGGTGCTGGGCGTGCGCTTTGCGGACCGGGCGGGCAAGGGCATCCGCACTGCGCCGCGTGACGCCCTGGTAGCCGCCAGCACGGACGAGCATGCGCGCGGGCTGGCCTTCGGATTGCACCGCGCCGGTGACACGGCCGGAGCCTTCCTCGGCATTGGTATTGCCGCACTGATCATCTGGTTGACGCAGACCAATGACGCTTTGCTGTCCCTCGTAACCTTCCGCACGGCTGTGCTGGTCAGCATCTTCCCGTCCGTGCTGGCGGTGATCGTGCTGGCTTTGGGAGCGCGAGAGGTATCGGTCGCGGATAAGGGGACCAAAGCTGTGCATCTGAGCCTGAAAGGTCTGGACCCGCGTTTTAAGGTTTTCCTGCTGGTCGTGGTGCTGTTCACCCTGGGCAACTCATCCGACTCCTTCATCGTGCTGCGCGCACAGGAGCGCGGATTGACCGTCCTGGGCACCATGTTCATGCTGATGACCTTCACCGCCGTATACGCGCTCACTTCCGGGCCACTGGGTGCGCTCTCCGACCGCATCGGGCGGCGCAAGTTGATCATCGGCGGCTGGCTGGCCTACGGGCTGGTCTATCTGGGCTTTGCGCTGTCGCGGGCAGGCTGGCAGATCTGGGCGTTGTTCGGGTTTTACGGGCTGTACTACGCCGCCACGGAAGGCGTGGCCAAGGCGCTGGTAGCCGACCTAGTACCCGACTCGCAGCGAGGCACGGCCTACGGGCTGTTCAACGCTGCCATCGGACTGACAGCCCTGCCTGCTTCCGTGATCGCAGGACTGCTCTGGCAGGGATTGGGAACCTGGCTGGGCTTCGGCGCCTCCGCGCCGTTCATCTTTGGGGCCGGCATGGCCCTGCTGGCCGTGTTCCTGTTCTGGAAACTGGTGCGTTAGCGGTTTGACTTTTGACTCGAAGCGTTGTAAAGTATTAGCAGAAACTTTTTGCCCAAACTATGCCTTATTTGGGGGATTACGCTGCCAAAGATGTGGCATACCTATACACCATCATGCTTTTTTCAATGTAGCAGGCTACACTACGACGCACTAAGAACAATTATTTGAATTAGAAAGGAATAATGCCCGCCAATATCCAGAGTCGTGAATTACCTTGGGATTTCGTGATATGGACAAGATACACATAGTTACAGATAGCGTGGCGCATGTCCCGGATGCGTTGTGCCAGGAGTATGGCATCAAAGTTGTCCCATTACCGTATGTTTGGGATGGGGAAACACATTTCGATTTCGATATCGGACCAAGAGATTTCTACGCTAGATTGAGAAGCAACAAAACGATCCCGCAGACCTCCGGTCCGCCGCCAGCCTTGTTCAAGGAGCAATACGAGACTTTGGGGAAGGATGGTAAGCCAGTTTTAGTCATTACAGTAGGGAAGGTTTTCTCAAGCACTAATAAAGCTGCAAAACTGGCGGCAGAGATGGTATCCGATATCGACGTGACGGTGTTTAGCTCTGAATCGAATACCATGGGGCACGGTTTTCAAGTTCTTGCCGCCGCGCGAGCGGCTAAAGATGGGAAAGACCTGGATGAAATTCTCTCAATTCTAGACCACGTAAGGCTTACCTCGGGCGTTGTTTTTGCAGCGCCGCATATAGAGTATTTGCGGCGCGGTGGTCGCATCAATCACATTCAATACTTTTTTGCTTCGGTTCTAAACATGATACCTATCATGGAAATCAGGAATAGCCCTATCAAACCAGTGGAGCGGGTCAGGAACCATAAGAACGTGATTCCGCGATTGATGGATCTCGTGTCCGAACGTCTGGATGTGGAAAAACCGATTCGGATGGCGGTTGTCCATGCAGATGCAGAATCCCAGGCATGGGAACTGGCGAAAGCAGTTCGCCAGCGATTTTCCCCGGATGAATTGATCACATCAGAGCTTACGCCTGTACTTGGAATCCATGCCGGCCCAGATTCACTTGGTCTGGCCTATTCGTCAGGATATTGATGGTAATAGATCCCTATCGTAAGATTGCCAGCATCTACGATCGGCTCTTCGATTCGATGAACAAGGGTTTGAAGCTGGTCGGGATCAGGATGTTCCGCCCTTCCAAAGGAATGAACATCCTGGATGTCGGCTGTGGGACGGGCTCGCACCTCGAACTGTATCAACGCTACAAATGCAACCTTTACGGCCTCGATATGTCACCTGCCATGCTGGAAGTGGCGCGGGAACGGCTGGGCGATACTGCTCAACTCGATCTTTGTGATGCCATGAATATGCCCTACACCGATGACAAGTTCGATCTGGTCATGTCCATGCTTTCTCTGCACGAAATGTCCCCAGAAACTCGCTCAGCGGTATTGGAAGAGGTCAGGCGCGTTCTCAAAGACGATGGCTACCTGCTGCTGATCGACTTTCACCCGGGCCCCTACCGGCCCTTGCAGGGCTGGATCTCCAAGACGATCATATTCTTTTCTGAGCTGGCCGCGGGGAGGGAGCACTTCAAGAACTACAGGAACTTTATGGCTACCAAGGGACTCGCTACCTTGATAGCGGAACATCACTTGAAACCGGTAAAACAAAGCATTTTGGCCGGAGGCACGTTTGCAGTTTATCTGGCATCGAATAATTCACCAATAGCATAGATAGCCGGCAAGTTAACAAGCTGCCGGAGAACAATGTGGTTGACAGAAGGAAGGCTTCACCCAATCCGGGCGCTAGCTGCCCGCCGTTGAACTCGATCGATTCCAAGTACCAGCCATGCTATACTCACCGTATCGGAACAGTATTTACTATGAAAGGAGCATCACATGGCAGAGAGCGTCTATAAAGTCGTCGAACTGGTTGGGTCCAGCAGCGAATCCTGGGAGAAGGCGGCGGCCGCTGCTGTTGCAACAGCAGCCAAAAGCCTGAAAGACCTGCGCATTGCGGAAGTTGTCGAACAAGATTTGCAGATCGAAAACGGTAAGGTTAGCGCCTACCGGGTAAAGGTCAAGGTTTCTTTCAAATATCAAACGGATTGACCGTTACGCAAGAAGCGCCGGCCAGATTTGTCCTGCGCTTCTTCCATTTTAATATGCCGGCAGTTCGCGCCCCTGGTATTCCAGGATGAGCCATGCACCCCAACGCCAGACTGATCCATACTTTTTACACCGCCTTCCAGGCCCGCGATGCAGAGGGCATGATCGCCTGTTACCAGGCCGGGGTCACCTTTTCCGACCCCGTATTTGGCGTGCTGCGCGGGAACGAAGCCGCTGACATGTGGCGCATGCTGTGTGTGCGCGGCAAGGATCTGGAGATCGAGTTCGACCGCATCCAGGCGGATGACGAAAGGGGCAGCGCGCGCTGGCAGGCCCGGTACAGCTTTTCGAAAAGCAACCGCCGCGTGCTCAATGTGGTCTACGCCTCCTTCGAATTTAAGGATGGGAAGATCGCCCGGCACACCGACAGGTTCAACCTGTGGAAGTGGGCTGCCATGGCCCTCGGCCCGCCCGGCGCATTCTTGGGCTGGACCCCGTTCGTACGATCCGGCATCCGCCGCGAGGCGCGCCGCGGACTGGAACTCTTCATGCGCGAACGCACCGCCTAAAGCAGGGTGACATCGTTGTTGATAGAGGAATACAGCACTTGAATCGCTATACTCGGGCCATCCGGGTTCTGATCGAAGGGCACGCTGATGCGCTCGCCGCGCAACCGATGAAGCGCTACATGCGCAACCAGTTCGAGTACCTGGGTATCAAGATCCCGCACATGCGCGCGCTGCTCAAAGAGCACATCGCGGAACACGGGCTCCCCGGGGCAGCCGAACTGGATCAGATCTTGCGCGAGTTGTGGGCCCTGCCCCAGCGCGAATTCCAGTATGCGGGGGATTACCTGCTGGGCAGGGTTGATAAGCAACTCCCACCGAAATTCATTGAGACGCTGGAATATCTGCTGGTCACCAAGTCCTGGTGGGATACGGTCGATGGTCTCGCTGCCGGGCCGGTGGGGACGCACTTCAAGCGCTTTCCGGATATACGCGATACCTATCTATCCGCATGGCGCGGAGCGGAGAACTTCTGGCTGCGGCGCACAACTCTGCTATTTCAGCTCAAATACAAGGACGAGACCGACTTTCCCCTGCTGTGCGCGCTCATCCGCGAAAACCTGGGCTCAAAGGAATTTTTTATTAATAAAGCCATCGGCTGGGCGCTGCGCCAGCACTCGCGCGTAGACCCGCAGGGCGTGCGCGACTTCGTGGCCGCCACGCCGCTGCATCCGCTCAGCGCACGCGAAGCCCTCAAATGGCTGGAGAAGAGAAAGGGTTCCTAGGGAGCTTTCATGTTCGATCTGCCCAACCTGCCCGTGTTCCTGCTGGCCGCGCTGATCCTTTTGCTGACACCCGGCCCGGCTGTGCTGTATATCACCGCCCGGGGCATCGACCAGGGCCGCCTGGCGGGTTTTGTATCGGTCCTCAGCATTGAGACCGGGAACTCGGTCCACGTGCTGGCGGCGGCGCTGGGGTTGTCGGCCATCCTGATGACGTCGGCGCTGGCCTTTACGGTCGTCAAATACCTGGGCGCAGGCTACCTGGTCTATCTTGGGATTCGCCGGCTCCTCACGCACGAGGCTGAGCGGGAACTCGAAAGCGCCCGGCGACAGAGTCTGCGACGAATCTACTCTCAGGGTGTCGCGGTTGCGACGCTCAACCCGAAAACAGCGCTGTTCTTCCTGGCCTTCTTGCCGCAGTTCGTCGATCCGTCGGCGGGTTCAGTAACCTTGCAATTCCTGACGCTGGGCGGCCTGTTCGTGAGCATGGCCATCTGCACCGACAGCCTGTACGCCCTGCTGGCCAGCACGGCCGGCAGCTGGCTGAAGAAGAAGCGAAGTCTGCTGCGCGCGAACCGGTTCATTGTTGGGAGCGTATATATCGGCCTGGGGCTTACCGCCGCGCTGGCGGATAAGTCGGGTTGATGGACGGCAAAGTGTAAGGAGAATAAGGGCTGTTGGAAGCCAGCGGGTTATCCGGGTCGATGTGCAGGTATATTCATAGGAGTCTGTTGCCATGAAAGGCACGAACGCGGGCTGGGATTCGATCCTGTACCGTATTTACATTATCGGCGGATTGGCGGGGATCGTGGCGGTCACCGTCGGCACGGTCATCTTCTTTGATCCGCAGGGGGCGACCATGCTGCCGGTGTACACCGGCGGAGGCTGCGCCACCTTGTTCCTGCTTGGGATCCTTGCGTACTGGTGGTGGCAGCTTCTCTTTGCGGAATACGGCGTCGGGAAAGCCGAGTTGGAAGAGGCGGGTGCAGGCCTGCCCAAGATCGCCGCGCTGAAGAGCTGGAGCCGGCTCTTCGAGGCGATGGTGGTCTGGGGCGGCGTTCCCGCCCTGCTCGAAGCGGACCGCCGCAGGGTGCGCCGCGTCCTGCTGGAGTGGTTCGGGTGGGCGACGGCCGTGGCGCTTTATCCAATCGTGAACGTGTGGCTCTACCTGTTCGGCCTGCTCACGCAGGAGACGTTCCTGCTCCTTGTTAAGCAGGGCTACGTCGCGCTTATCGTGCTGATGATCGTGCGCACGTATTTCCTGATGAAAGGCTCCAACCGCTCCGATGAGCAAGCCATTTACGCCCCGCTGGGCTTGACGCTGGTCGAGGCCGTCCCCTCGCGTGCTGCGCCCAGGACCCTGGAAGGACAGCGCCACGGGCGCACGGTACGCATCGTAGCGGAAGGGCGGCACAGCCTGACGCAGGTGAACGGTTCCTTACCATCTTTTCTTGTGGAATCCGGAAGTGGTAAGTTCCTGTTGCCGGATGACCTGCCCGCACCGGCGCATACCGCCCTGAAGGACCTGCGCAAAGCCAAACGCTGGACCGGCGTAAAGGTGGAGGGTGGGCCGCAGGGTGTGGTAGTGGAACGGGACGCGCGCGGCCAGAACCTGTGGCTGTACGACCTGTGGCTGGCGGAGCGGATCCTGGAGATGAGACCTTGAAGAACACCCTGCAATGGTGATAGGGAATCCGGCTATCATGAAAGGCCTGGTGAGCTGGCGGATAATTGTGGAACCCAACGATATGACAAAAGTCACATGCACTGGTCGGGGGAATTTGCTATAGTTTACTCAGTGATTAAAGTAGAAAGGCTTTGCTAACCTATCGTTGTCAGATATATCGGCACCATGAGGAGGTCCCTATTCGATAATTCTGGTTGAATATTTCCGTTCATTCTGCAACCTAATGTAGTTGAAATCCTACTCGCCAAAGGAGATCCACTGATGAAACTTCAAATCCATCGAGGAGTTTTTTTTATAGTTGTGTTGCTGGTTGCCAGCCTGGCCTGCGGGGGAAGCGTGTCCTCCCCAGCCCAGCCCGAAGTGGCTTCGCCGATCCCAACCGATGCGTCGCTCCTGTTCCAGGACGACTTCACGAACACCTCCGGGGCCTGGGGCCGGGTCTGGGATTCGGCCGATGGCAGCAGCACAGGGTACGAGGATGCCGGCTACCGCATCCTGGTGAACAAGACCCAGAACATTTCCTGGGGCGTGACCGGCAGCCAATCGTTCGAAGGGGACGTGGTTATTGAAGTCGATGCCGTCAAGCAGGGCGGAGCGCCGGATGGTTTCTTAGGGATCGTGTGCAGGGATGAGCAGGTCGATGGCCAGGAGCATTTCTATTTTCTGGTCTTCGACGGGAACGGCGCGGCCTCGATCAACAAGCTGGCTGACAACAGCGTGTCGAGCCTGAGCAATGCGCAGGCCGACCCGGTTCCGGCTCTCAGTGCGGGCAGTACGGTTCACCTGCGTGCCGAGTGTGTCGGCAATACCTTGAGCCTGTATGTGAACGATAAACAACTGGTGACCGCCACGGATGAAAGCTTCAGCAGCGGTGACGCCGGCTTGATCGCCGGGACCGTGGATACACCCGGAACGGATGTGGCCTTCGACAACTTCAGCGTCCACCGGCCCTGATACCCTGGCAATAGCACGACCAGCCAGCCATACCCATGACCATCGCGATACCTGAGCCATCCGGCATTTCAACTATCGACGACGTCTTCACCCGCCCCTGTTCACAACGATCCAGGAGGTTGACGTGGAAGCACCAGACCGGAGCGCGCCGGAGAAGAGACGACGAAAGTTGGGCATCGCTTCCTTCGCACTGGGAATCTTTTCGGCTGTTGGGATTGTCGGTTAGCTGCTTGCAAGCGGCGCATTGATAGGCGGCATCTTTGATGCGGGGAGAATACCGGATTCTGCGCTTGGCGTAACAATCCTGAGTACGATCCTCCTGCAGGTAGTGCCTTTTTTGGGCGCCTTACACGGCATCCTGGCCTTGAGGCGGGAAACGAATCGAGGCCTGACAGTGAGCGGTGTTGTCCTGAATGCGCTCTGGCGGTTCCTGGGGTGCGGAGTCATCGGGGTCGGCTGGCTGATCATAAGGCTCCTAAGTCAGCATCGAACGGCAATGCTACCCCGGCAGGCAGCGCAGCCTGGGGCAGTTGATTGAATAGTACTATGCCTATGCCCTGGCCTTTGCGCGCAGTGCGTGATCACAGCGGACGGATTTGGATTGATACTTTGGTTGTTTCCGCGCCTGTCAGACAAAGCCCCAACGTGTTGCCTGGGCCATCAAATCCAACCAACCTTGCGCTACGGATAAACACATGCCATACAAGAGACTCTTCCTACTCTTCCACCTCGCCACCTGGGGAGGTCTGTTGCTGGTCTACCTCAACTTCGTCTTCTGGAGCTCCAGCGACATAGCCTTTTACCTGTTCATCGCAGGGATCCTGTATTTCGTCCTGCTGGCCTCCGTCCCGGGGATCATCGAAAAGGAAAAGCAGATCCTGGTGGCGAGTTTTGGCAGCCGGGAGGACCAGGATCTCCAGGCGCACGTCGCGGAAGTCTTCTTCCGGCAGGTCCTTAATGGACGGATCGTCGCGCAACTGGACCCCGGGGACGAGGACCAGGTGACCGCCTTTGCCGAAAGCCTCAAGGGCCTGTACGGCGAGGAGGCCGCCTTCCGCATCGCGCCGTTCTATCCCGATCTATCCCCGCAAAGGATCGACGCGTTCTTGGATATGTGCGTGAAAATTGCGAAGGAGACCATGATGTACGTCTTCTTCCCAGAAAAACGCGGTGGCGCTGACCAGGCCACTGCGGCTGCAAAACTGGCGAGCCAGTATCCGTTCCTGTCTCCGGCGCTCCGGCAAAGGATCTACCGGTGGTGGAAGCAAGTGAAGGCCAGACAAGCGTAGCAGACCAGTGAAGCGGGCTGTAAGAAATCCAGGGGAACCGCCTTGAAAAAGCCAAAGCTCGTCCCAAGGGAAGGTCTTTCGGCTTTTTCCTTTTCCAACTTTGCGGTTAGAATTACGGCCAGACCATTTCAGGAGTGGAATTCATGGGCGTCATGCTGCAGGCCTTCTACTGGGACTGTCCCCGCATGGAGAAAAAAGAATACAGGTGGTGGAAGCACGTTACCAGACAACTCCCGGCCCTGGCGGAAGTGGGCTTCACGGCGCTGTGGCTGCCGCCTGCCCACAAGGCCGCCAACCTCAACGGCCCCTCCATGGGCTATGACCCCTACGATTATTACGACCTGGGCGAGTTCGACCAGAAAGGCTCGATCCCGACCTGGTTCGGCACGCGCGCGGAACTTGAGAAGCTGATCCGGACGGCGCACAAGCACCAGGTGACCTTGATCGCGGATATGGTCATCAACCACAACTCCGGCGCGGATGCGAGCGAGGTCAATCCCCTTACCGGGCAGGAATGCTGGACGCGCTTCGAACCCAAGAGCGGGAAATTCCCCCGGGATTGGGAATGCTTCCACCCCTCAAAATACGAGAGCTGGGACGAGGGGGCATTCGGCGACATGCCCGACCTCTCGCACCGCAACCCCTACGTCTACGACGAGATCCTGAAACTGGCGCGCTGGATGGTGGAGGAGATCGGCTTTGACGGCTTTCGCTACGACTTCGTCAAGGGCTACGGCGCCGATACCATCACCGCCATCCAGGAATACCGCTACCAGCGCGACGGCGCACCTTTTTTCCCTTACGGGGTGGCCGAGTTCTGGGACGACGCGCGCGCTATCGAGGGCTGGGTAGACCTGGCCAACTTCTCAAAAACCAATCCTGTGGACGCCTTCGACTTCCCGCTGCGCGAGATGCTCAAGGAACTCTGCGACCAGTACGGCTTCAGCCTGCGCAACCTGGCGACATGGGAGACCGTACTGGGCAAGCAGCCGCAGAATACCGTGACCTTCGTTGAGAACCACGACCTGCGCGACGAGGGCCGCCCCATCATCAACGACAAACTGCTGGCCTACTCCTACATCCTGACACACGAAGGTTACCCTTGCGTGTTCTGGCAGGACTACTTCAATTACAACCTGGCGTTGGCCGATACACCCAACGGCATCGCTGCGCTGGTTCGGGCGCATGAAAAATTTGCGGGGGGCGACACGCAAACCCTGTGGCTGGACGACGAACTCTATATCATGCAGCGGGCCGGCTTCGAGGAGGTACCCGGCCTGGTCTATGTGCTCAACAACCGCGGGGACAACTGGCGCGGAAGCCTGGTCGGCACGCAATGGCCGAACGCCACCTTCGAGCCGGTCGCCTGGTGGAGCAAGAGTGACATGGCCCGCCCGATCGACCAAACCACTGACCGCGACGGGCGCGCGCTCTTCTACGCCGCGCCGCGCGGTTACGCCGTCTACGCGCGCAAAGCCTGAGCTTCGCCCAGGCCGATTCTCTTTCTTTCCCGGGAAACGGTGGACGGGCTTTTTCCGGATGCCAGCAATTCACACGTGAAGCTTCAGCAAGTTTCTCAAAAAATCCACGTGGATTCGCGCGAATCTTCGGTGTTAATTGCAGAAAATCCACATGGATTCGCGTGAATCTTCGGTGGATATTTCGGAAAATCCATGTGGATTCACGTAAGGATCCTTCAGGATCCTTAGCGTTCTTTCCAAGAAACGCGAACGATTCTTGGAAAAGTCATCAAGGTCGATCCCTGTGACCCTGGGACTGGGTTGCATGGCACATTTGTGCTACTATTAATGCATGGAACTCACCCTACTCGCCCGCCAACCCTTTATCTTCCATCACGCCGTGCGCTCGCACGGCTGGTACCAGCTGGCGCCTTTCGAGTACGACGAGCAGGCCGGTGTCTTGCACTACGTGCTGCGCCTGGGAAGTGGCAAGGTGCGCGAACTGCGCCTGAACGCCGCACCCGGCGGAGTCAAATTGGAAACGGGCGGGAAACTGACCCGGGCTGAAGTGGCCGAACTGGAGCAGAAAGTCACCTGGATGCTCGGCCTGGAGATGGACTTCACAGATTTTTACGCCGCTGCCCGGGGCGAGCCCAAGCTGGCGCACGTGACGGAAAAGGCCTACGGGCGCGTGCTGCGTTCCCCCACACTCTTCGAGGACGTGCTCAAGACCATCCTGACGACCAACACGCTCTGGGCCGCGACCAAACGCATGAACCTGAACCTGATCGAGGCTTACGGGGAGCCGGAGCCTGCAAGTGGCAAAAAGGCCTTCCCCACCCCGGCCGCGATCGCAGCCGGCAGCCCTGAGGCATTGCGCGAGACCGTGCGGGTCGGCTACCGCGCCCCGTCCATCTACGAACTGGCCGAGCGCGTGGCCTCCGGTGAGATGCCATTGGAAGCGCTCAAAACCTCCCACCTGCCCACGCTCGAGTTGCGGAAGGAACTGCTTAAGATCAAAGGCGTCGGCCCGTACGCGGCAGCCAACCTGCTTATGATCCTGGGGAGGAGCGATTTCATCCCGGTCGATTCGTGGGCTTTGAAGATCGTCTCGCACGAGTGGCACGGTGGGGAGCCCGTCACGCCCGCGCAGGTGGAGGCCCACTTCGAGAAATGGGGCAACTTCAAGGGACTGGCTTTCTGGTTCTGGGATTGGTCCTACCAAGGATGAAGAATGACTGAGACGCGCATCACACAGATCGCCTGGGGTAACATGGCGGTGGACGTCGGCGGTCAGACGCACCGCTTCAAAGACTGCAAGGTCTGGCCCGGCGGCGCTCGGGAGTGGAACTGGAAGGAAACCGGCACGGGTCACAGCCCGGGCATTCAGCCGGTGGACCTCGAGGAGATCTTGGAGCAGGACCCTGAAGCAGTTGTGCTGGGCCGCGGCGTGCTGGGCCGCCTGGAAGTCTGCACCGAAACGGAAGCCCTGCTGCGCGAGCGCGGTATTGCCTGTCACATGGCAAAGACCCCCGAAGCCGTGGTCTTGTTCAACGACCTGGCCGGTAAGGGCGTGCGGGTTGGCGGATTGTTCCACTCCACATGCTAGGGTATCAATAGCTTTAGACTGTGCAAGCCATGCTCCCGAAGGCCATTCGCCCTCTGGCAGCACCTGGAGTGTAGTTATACACCTGATCAAGGGGAAATTTGCGAACACCCGGCCTCCCTTGGGAGAAGCACCTATCGATAAGGATCAATCCTATGACAAACGTAAACTCCGTCCCAAAAAGCCTGCGGGCATGGTTCGTGGTGCACTTTGCGGCAGACATGCTCTTTGCCTTCCCGCTGTTGTTCTTCCCGCGGGCCTTGCTGAGCCTGCTGGGCTGGGAAACTTACGACCCGCTTACAGCGCGCCTGGTGGGCGCAGCCCTGATGGGCATCGGCCTGGAATCCTTGCTCGGGCGCAACGCCTCGTCCGAGACCTTCCGCGCCATGCTCAACCTCAAGATCATCTGGTCATCCAGCGCCATCTTCGCCATTTCGGCCGCGCTGCTGGAGGGCGCTCCGGTCACGGCCTGGGCGATCCTGGCAATCTTCGCAGCCTTCTGGATCGTGTGGGTCCATTATCGTTTGAATTTGCGGAGGCTGTGAACCCAGCGTCCATCAAACCAGAAAGAAAGCCCTGAAACCTACTGAGTGGAATTTAATGGAGGTGATCGATGAATACATTTTTGGAGAGCGTCCTGACCAGGTTGCAGGAAATCTTCGACCCCAAGGACCTTGGGGGGCAACTGGCCGAGGGAGTGGCGAACCTTCTGGTTGGTCTGGTCGTATTCCTGGCCTTTTTCCTGGTCTGGCGGATCGTGATGGCGATCATGCGCAGAACGGTGCATTCCACTCGGCTGGACGAAACCGCCTACTCGTTCGCAGAGACGACCGTAAAGTACGCGATCCTGACGATAGGCCTGGTGAGCGCCCTGGATGCGGTGGGCATCAACACCGGCGCCATCCTGGCTTCTCTAGGGGTGGTAGGCGTCACGATCGGTTTTGCTGCCCGTGATTCCCTCTCCAACCTGATCTCCGGGATCATCATCTTCCTCGACCGCCCGTTCGTGATCGGCGACCTGGTCGAGATCGAAGAAAAATACGGACGGGTGAGCGAAATCACATTGCGCTCGACGCGCGTCGTCACCAGCGATGGCCGCATGCTGGCCGTGCCCAACACCGAGATCGTCAACAAGACCGTGGCATCCTACACAAACTTCCCGAACCTGCGGCTGGACATTCCGGTCACGATCGGCGTGCATGAGGACATCCAGCGTGTGAGGGAAATGCTGCTCGGCCTGGTGGTCCAGGATCCTGAGTATTTACAGGAGCCTGCTCCCCGCGTGTTTGTGACGCAATTGAACGACTACAACGTGACTGTTGAATTGCAAGCCTGGCTCGACAACGAACGCGAGCATGTCGAAAAACGGTCCAACCTGCGCGAACGAGCATTCAATACCCTCACCCGGGCCGGCGTGGAAATGCCCTTCGAGACCCTCCAGCTAGCCCCACTTAGTGTGAAACTTGCAGATTAACGCGATATTGCTCTTTCTGAACGGCGGCTTTGCATTCTTCAGTTTGGTCTGGCTGGTGAGCCATGCGACCGTTCGGTTGTTCGACAGGGAGTCCTGGTGCGCATTCGTCTACCTGACAGCCGCGCTAATCGACAAGGAATCCTTCAGGTAGAAGGAGAAATCCAAATAGGAATGGATACGCTCACGCCCATTCACTTCTATGACCAACCTGTGGAGGTCATGTTCGATACGTCCCCGGTCCTGGAAAAATCGCCGCCCTGCCCTGACGGCTTTCTTTGGAATGGTCAGACCTACCGCGTAGCACAGGTGCTTTCCGAATGGAGCGATTTCAAGCGGCGGGGCAGAATGGCGCGCAATATGCAGCCTGCACACGCGGCTGTAGCGTCTTCGCGCGGCTCGCTCAACGTGGGGCGCTTTTACTTCCGCGTTAGAGTCGAGTCCTCCAGCAGCACTTCTGCCAGTGCCTCTGAAAGCCGGATATTCGACCTGTACTACGACCGCGCCATGAAGAGCGTGGACGACCGCAAGGGCCAGTGGTTCCTATACCGCGAGCTGGCCTGACAGGCGCGCAGTCCTAGATCCATCTCGTCACGCTGGAGGCATGACCTACGGTCTTCGGAGTAGGTAGGTCACGTTTGCAACGTGACCCTTCTTGTGATCTATCTCATCACTGCGCCAACCGGGTATTTCAACACTACATCTTTCTGGCCCCTCCTTCTTCAAAGAGGGGCTTTTCTTGCTAAATTGATTTGTTTTGATAGTCATCGAAAGCAGTTGGCAGCGCAGATCGTCCATACTTGATCATCTCAGCTATCCATTGAGGAGGACAGTATGAACAAGATTTTCACGATCATGCCAGACTTTCTGCGCGACCCGGATGCATTCTTTGCAAGCATTCAAGAGGGAAAAGACGTCCGTTCAAAAGCCGTAGCACTGGCGCTTACGGCCACGCTGTGCCTGATGGTGTATGGCTTTGCAGTGGGTCTGGCCAAGAGTCCATTACAGGGGCTCTCTTCTGCGCTCAAAATGCCGGTTCTGTTCCTGCTGACCATGGCCTTCTGCCTGCCGTCGCTGTACTTCTTCTCCCTGACGTTGTTGCGAACGCCCTTGAGCATGATCCAGGTTCAGACCGTGGTACTGGCAGGCATTGCAGTGACCGCCTTCTTGCTTCTGGGGTTGGCCCCCATTTCCCTGTTCTTCGTGTTGACGTCGAGCAACTACCCCTTTTTTCAGCTCATGGCAGTGCTGTTTGTGGGGGCCAGCGCAGTGATCGGGGTTTATTTTCTATGGCGAGGCATGACACAGGTAGAAATGAGCGGCCAGGATTCCAAAAAACGTTTCGGTCAACGCATCCTGATGCTGTGGTTCGTGCTGTATGCCTTTGTCGGCACCCAGATGACCTGGCGCTTGAGCCCGTTCATCGGCAGACCGGATGACCCGTTCTATTTGATCAAACCTTCACGTGATAATTTTTACGTGGACGTGCTTAATGCTGTACAGGGCGCATTGAACCTGTCAACCGTGGGGACCTCCTGGCTGACCCCATTGCTGCTGGCGGGGATGTGCTTGCTGACTCTGGGCGGCATGATCTTCTTCGGAGGCCTCTTTTTTGGTAAGACCGCCCGACGGCCGGAGGAGGCGCCAGCGGTTGAGGCGCCCCCGGGCCAGTAGACATCAAGACAAAGCCCCCAACGGGAACTCTGCAGTGGGGGCTTGATTGGTGTTTATCTCCAGAACAGGAATTGTTGCAAGCCAGTCGCGGCCAATGTGAGCGGCACGCCAATGATCCTGGAAAGGAAGTAGATCAAATTCCAGAACATGTTGTTGACGATCGGCACATACCACAGCACCAGAAAAACGATCCAGATCATAGCGCCGCGTAACGGGGCGATGCGCATGCGGGCCTCTTCACTGAGATGAGGCTCAACTGCACCGAAACCGTCGAAGGGTGGCACGGGGATCAGGTTGAGCACCAGGGCCGTGACCTGCAAGAGCGCCAGGAACGCCAACCCCGGCCAGATGCCCGAGAAATTGACGGGGGCGAATTGCAGGACCAGCGCCAGCAGGATGGCCAGCAATAAATTCGAAAGCGGGCCGGCCAGGGAGACCGCACTGACCCAGTTCCTTGAGCGCAGCCGCCAGGTTTCGATATAGACCGCGCCACCCGGCAGGCCGATGCCGCCCATCACCAGGAAGAGCAACGGCAGCAACAGGGAGTAGACCGGATGGGTGTATTTGAAGGGATTGAAGGTCAGGTAGCCCTTTTCGCGCACGGTGGTATCGCCGCCCAGGTAGGCCACCGCAGCGTGTGAAAATTCGTGCAGGCAAAGCGAAAAGATCCAGCCGACCAACACAACCACGAACGTCATGACGTATACCCTTTCGGATGGTTTTTATGCCAGTCCCAGGCGCTGGCGAGGATGTCTTTCAAATCAGGGAATTGCGGCCTCCAGCCTAACTCGCGGCGAATCTTGGTCGAGGAGGCTACCAATCGGGCCGGATCGCCAGGCCTACGCGGGGCATCAACTACCGGGATGGCATGGCCGGTGACTGATCTGGCAGTCTCGATGACCTCACGGACGGAGTGCCCGTTCCCGTTGCCGATATTGTAGATCAAACTGTCATGCTCTTCCAAAGCCCCCAATGCCAGCAAATGCGCCGATACCAGGTCGGCTATATGGATGTAATCGCGGATACAGGTACCGTCCGGGGTGGGGTAATCGTCCCCGTAGACGGCGATGCTCTCACGCTGCCCCAGGGGGACTTGCAAGATCAGAGGAATCAAGTGCGATTCGGGTTGGTGCGCTTCACCACGGCCGGGCAGCGCGCCGCATGCGTTGAAGTATCGCAGCGCTGCATAATGCAAGCCATGGATCTGGCAGTACCAATCAAGGGTTTGCTCGATGACCAGCTTGGTATGCCCGTAGACGTTGGTCGGTCCGAGCGGTGACTCCTCCATCAGTGGTGCATCGCTGGAACGATAAACTGCTGCCGTGGAAGACAGCACGAACCGGCCCACCCCAGCGCGTGTAGCGCTCTCGATCAATGCGAGTGAATTGGACAGATTGTTCCGATAAAACCGTCCAGGATCCTTCATGCTTTCGCCAGCTTCAATAAAGGCTGCAAAATGCATGACCGCGTCGTAGGCTTCCGTTGCCAGGGCAGCTTCAAGCGCCTCCCCGTTCGCCAGGTCGGCCTGGATGAAGCGAGCTCCTTCAGGAACGGCCGGGCGGTGACCGGTGACAAGCGAATCGTAGACCGTAACGCGGTGCCCGGCTTCAAGCAACGCCTCAGCCGTCGCCGATCCGATGTAGCCTGCCCCTCCGGTAACAAAAATGTTCATCCTGCCTCACCTGGTTCAAGAATTCTTACTAAGTGGATGTTTCCAGAAATGCCGCTACAGCACAGGCTGGCGCTGGTGCCAATCAGTGACCTGCTGGTAGGCGTGCGTTGCGTCCAACAGGGAGGGCTCGTGGAAACCCGGCGCCAGCAATTGCATCCCGACCGGCAAACCGGCCCCATCGAACCCGACAGGGAAGGAAATCGCGGGGATGCCTGCCAGGCTGGCTGGCAAGGTGTACACATCCTCCAGGTACATCGCCAGCGGGTCATCCGTGTGCGCGCCGATCTCAAAGGCCGTTGTCGGCGTGGCAGGACAGGCGACCAGGTCAACATGTTCGAAGGCGGTTTCAAAGTCCTGCCGGATCAATGTGCGCACCTTCTGCGCCTGCCCATAATAGGCCTCGTAATAACCGGCCGATAACGCGTACGTGCCAAGCATGATGCGCCGCAGCACTTCTTCACCAAACATCTCGCCGCGCGTTTTAAAGAAGATTTCCCGGAGTGACTTCGCCTGTGCGCGCCGGCCGTAGCGGATACCGTCAAAGCGAGCCAGGTTGGCTGAGGCTTCCGCAGGAGCCAGGATGTAATAGACCGGCAAGGCATATTCGGTATGCGGCAGGCTGATCTCACGTACCTGTGCCCCAAGAGACTGTAATTGCGCAATGGCAGTCCGAGTCGCTTCCTGGACCTCGGCTTGCAGACCTTCCAGGAAATATTCCTGAGGGACGCCTAGACGCAGCCCACCCAACGGTTGCCCTTTCGTGCTCGCCAGCCTCAGCGGAGGCACATTCACCGTGGAGCAGGTCGCGTCCAGCGGATCGGACCCGGCTACGACCGCATATACTTCGGCCACATCCTCCGCCGAACGCCCCAATACGCCAACGCAGTCCAGCGACGAGCCGAAGGCGATCAACCCATAGCGCGACACCCTGCCGTACGTGGGCTTCAATCCGGTGACACCGCAAAAAGAGGCTGGCTGGCGCACTGATCCGCCCGTATCCGTGCCAAGTGCCGCCGGGACCATACGTGCCGCAACCGCCGCAGCCGACCCACCAGAAGAGCCGCCCGGCACCCGCGCCGGGTCCCAGGGGTTATGTGTCAGTCCGTAAGCAGAATTCTCGGTCGAAGAGCCCATGGCAAACTCGTCAGTGTTGGTCTTGCCCACCAGTACAGCTCCTGCCGCCTGCAGGCGTTTCACGGCTGTAGCCGTGTAGGAAGGTGTGAACCCCTCCAGGATCTTCGAACCTGCTGTAGCAGGCATACCTTCTACAGTCAGGACGTCTTTGATCGCAATGGGAATGCCGTTGAGCGGTCCTGCCCGAGTCGCATCCAGCTGATCGGCCTGCTCAGCCTTTTTCAGGGCAGAAACGGACGCCACGTGCAGGAAGGCGTGCAAGGAGGGCTCAAGCTGCGCGATGCGATCCAACGCGGCCCGCACCAATTCGCGGCTGGAAAAACGCCGCTCAAGCAGGCCGGCCTGCATCTCCTTCACACCCAGGGTTGACAGGATAGTCATGGGCAATCAGTCGAAAACCGGTGGGGTCTTGAACTGCCCGCTCTCCTGGTCTGGTGCGTTCTTGAGAAGTTCTTCTGCGCGCAGCGACTTGGCTGGTTCGTCCATGCGCAAGGGCATGCCAATAGCGCTAACACTGGTAGTGGGAGAAACGTCCTTCGTATCCAGTTGCTGGAGCTTCGCGACGTGGTCGAGGATGGCTTCCAACTGAACCCGGTAGCGCGCCCTTTGCGCATCGGTCAATTCGAGGCGCGCGAGTTGCGCGATATGTTCAACTTCCTGTATGGAGAGGGACATGGGAAAATTATACCTTGCTATGGTATGCTCTCAACCTGGTTCCAACCCTGTGCATACCAGCGCATATACTCTTCTACATGGGCGCTCCAGTACCCTTCTTCATGGGCTCCAGGGTAGAGATGCCATTCGTGGGGGATGCCCATTGATGTCAACACACCTTCGAACTGCAAGTTGAAGTTCAGTTCCTGATCGCTTTCACCCATATCCAAAAAGATGTGCGGCCAGGAGTCGGGTGGAATCTGTTCAAGCCATTCCTGCAAGAAGAGACGGTCATCCCCAAAGACTGCCAATGAATGCAGACCCAGGATTCCAAACAGGTCCCAACGCTGTAATCCGAGCCTGACAGCCCAGCCGGCCCCGCGCGAAAGCCCACCGATAGCACGATGATCGCGGTCAGGGATTGTTCGGTAGGTTTCGTCGATATAGGGGATAAGCACATCCACCAGGCGCTGCCCAAAACCGGGGCCTGATTGCAAGTTCCAATATCGGTCGTCCGGAAAGACGATCAGAAAGGGCGGCGCCTCTGCACTTGTCATCAGGCGATCGGCAACCTGCACCGCACCCAACCGGACCCATTGATCGTCGGTATAGGTCTGTCCATGCAGCAGGTACAACACCGGGTATCTCAAGTCCGGCCTCTCATCGTAACAAGGCGGCAGGTAGATCATAAATTGCTGAGCCGGATTTGTCTGTTCCAGGCTTCCCCCTTCGAGACGGCCGGGTTGAGTAAGGCATGCCAGCGGAGTAGGGGTAAGGATGGGGGTTTCCGTTGGGGGCACAATCGTGGGAACCAGGGTCTGTGTTGCCGGAACAACTGTTGGAGTCAGCGTTGGTTGGATGCCGGGAGCACAGGCTCCCAACCCGGCTAGCAAGAGGAGTAGCAGGAATTGGCGGGAATGAATCATGGAGTCCTAGCAGCTTGACGAGTATCTAACCTTCGCATTATACTCTCCCTGCTCGGGGTGTAGCGCAGTTGGCCAGCGCACCGCGTTTGGGACGCGGGGGTCGGCGGTTCAAGTCCGCCCACCCCGACACATTACTGCCGATCCTGTAAAAGGGGTCGGCGGTTTCCCTTTCAGGGATTTCGCCCGCGGCTCAACCGTCCGCCCACCCCGACACATTACTGCCGATCCTGTAAAAGGGGTCGGCGGTTTCCCTTTCAGGGATTTCGCCCGCGGCTCAACCGTCCGCCCACCCCGACACATTACTGCAGGTCGCATAGCTTCATGATTCTGGGCCATATGTTCCTTAGACTTTGGTCTTTAAACAGGACCTTCAGCTTGTGTTAAAATAGATAAGGAGGGTTCCTATGGCAAAGAAATTCGATGGTGTGATCGAAGCAGTCAGGTACACCCGCAACGGTCAAATAGGACTGGTGCGGGCTTACGAACGCCGTGGCTTTACCTTTTCTGATCGTGTACTGCTGGACCGCAAGGCCCTGTTGGAGCGGATCAAGGATGGTAAAGAATTCATCACAGGCCAGCGTAAGGAGTATTGGGCCAGCACCTTTGATACCGGCAAAATAGTAAGGGTGGTTACCAGGAACGGAAAAGATATTCTAACCACCTTCGAAAATCCAACTGGAAAAGACAAACTTGAAGGAACGCCGGCTTTCTAGCCGAACCCGCTACCCATGAAACTGATCGATCGGACCCCCTTCCAGAATGAGAATGGCGAGATTGGGTTTTTACAACGCCTGCAGGGCACCCTCAGGTATGGCTTGAGCTGGTACCCGGAACTTCAGGGCCAAGAAACAATCCTTTCTGCAATCGACCACATACTGCAAGGTTTTACCATCATCCGTAACCACACACTGGATGGAAGCGGCATCGTATTGCCATTGATCGTAATGGGGAAATCGGGAATCTCGGTTGCCTACGTCACCCACTTGCGTGGAACGTACCTCGCAAAGGGAGACAGCTGGCGGGTGCTGCGCGGCAGTAATTTTCAAGAGACACCCGTCAATCTGCTCACCCGCACCGAGCGTATGGCCCGGGCGCTGAACGTCTTTCTCGAGCGGCAGGGGGTCAAGCGTTCTCTTAATGTTGAGCCGGTCATCTTGTGTGCGGACCCCGGTCTGTTTGTCGAAACCCAGCGCCCTCTTGTGCGAGTGGTATTAAGCGATGGAGTGGAAAGATGGGCAAATAGCCTCATGAAAGCTCCTCCGATCATTTCAGAGATGAATGTGGAGGAATTGGCCGAACGGATCATCAATCCCCGGCAGCCCAGGCAAAAAACCGAACCGGACTCCGGGTCTCAACCCGTTGAATCAGATATGGAAAAGGAGGAGGAATCCTTTACAGAAACTGACTTGGAGAAAATGCTGCCTGATGACGATGAACTTGAGCCATCCCGCGCTCAAGCCATTTTCCGTGCAGCAGAAGAGGCAGAATCCTTTGACGCCAATGACCTGGGGTTTGCGTTTGAAGAAGAAAACCCAAATCTGGAGATCCCACGTGAACTGGTTGAAAACAGTCCAGAGATGCCCCTTTCCACAAGTGGCGGGAATAAGGGACTGTTTGGTATGTCGCGGAGACATTTGATCATTTTGGGCGGTATCCTGCTTCTCGAGATCTTTATCCTGGTCGGATTTGCAGCCATGTTCCTTTTCTATTTCTAAATACCTTGTCCGGCCTTTTTCTTTCCATCATCCTCCCTGCATACAACGAAGAACGTCGCCTGCCCCGTACCTTGGAGCAGATTTTTTCGTTCTTAAGAGAGCAGACCTATCAAGCTGAAGTGTTGATCGTTGAGAATGGCAGCACCGACAGGACCTTTACTATCGCACAGGAATTTGCCGAGAAACATACCAACGTGCGCGTCATCCAGGAGCAACGACCTGGCAAAGGCAATGCCGTCCGGAGCGGAATGCTTCAGGCGCAGGGCTCTTACTGCTTTATGTGCGATGCGGACCTTTCCATGCCTATCCAGGAGCTCAATAAATTTCTCCCAGAATCCCTTGGGGAATTTGATGTCGCTATAGCTTCCCGCGAAATTGAGGGTGCGGTCCGGTATCATGAACCTGATTACCGTCACTTGGGTGGACGGCTGGTCAATCTGGCGATTCGCATGTTGATCTTGCCAGGATTGCAGGATACGCAATGTGGATTCAAATGCTTTCGCCGCGAAGTCGCGGCCGACCTTTTCCGCTACCAAACACTTACCGGCTGGTCGTTCGACATCGAATTGCTTTATCTGGCGCGGGTCCGAGGGTATGACATTCGCGAAGTGCCTATTGAATGGTATTTCGATCCCGACACAAAATTGCGTGCTGTTAAAGACGCCCTCTACATGCTGCGCGATATCTTCTTCATCCATTTTAATCATGTCCGCGGTCTATATGACCCCCAGGACTGATCCCCCTCACCTCTTTTACGAACAAGTCCTCTGGAGCCAGGGCTTAACCAATATTGCCGGTTTGGATGAAGCCGGTCGTGGCGCGTTAGCCGGACCTGTGGCAGTGGGGGCAGTGGCTCTGCCAGCGAACGATCCGCAGCTCGCCAGGACTTTGGATTGTTGCCGTGATTCCAAGCAGCTAACCCCTTTGCAGCGTGATCTGTGTGCCCCCCGCATCTGCCAGGCAGCTCTGGTATGGAAAGTAGCCTATGCTTCACCTGAAGAGATCGATGCACTGGGAATAGTCTCCGCCACGCGGCTGGCGGCAACACGCGCGCTGAAGTCTCTTTCAATCTCCCCGGATTTCCTGCTGACCGATTTTCGCCTCGAACTCCCCGAAAGTGAACTGCCCCAAACCTCCGTGCTGAAAGGCGATCAAGTCTGCTTGAGCATTGCGGCAGCTTCAGTACTGGCAAAAACGGCGCGCGACCAACTCATGCGCGAGCAGGACACACGCTTTCCGGGTTATGGGTTGGGTCAGAACAAGGGTTACGGGACGCTGGCCCACCGCACCGCGCTGATGCAGTTGGGTTATTCTCCCATCCATAGAAAATCATTTAACTATAAAGAAGTACGCATTCCATAGCTATACCAGCTACGAAATGCGTAGTCCATTTGAGGCAATTTCTCTTTACGATCTCTTTTTAATTCTTTGGTTGATCCATTTGACCAGTTCTGCCGCCAGGGAGGGTACCAGCAATAACGGCAGTAGAACTTCCCATTGTTGCCAGCCAAGCGGGACGGTATTGAAGATCGGGTTGAAGAACGGGACGTAAATCACTGCAAAGATCAATACTGCCGAGAACAAGACTGCCAGGTTCATGTTGCGATTGGTAAAAATCCCGATTTTAAGTAAGGGATAATACTCTGATCGGGCAGTATACGCGCGGACCAGTTCAGAAAGTGAAAGGGTGACAAAGGCCATCGCTTCGGCAAACTCAGGCTGTTCCGGATGCAAGTTTAATCCCAGGAAGTAGGCGGCCAGGGTTACACCTGTGATGGCAATAGTCTGAATCAGGATTCCCAATTGCATGAAGCGATTGATAATTGGCTCGCTTTTCGGGCGCGGTTGGTGATCCATAATATCAGGATCGCCTTTTTCTGTAGCCAACGCAAGCGCAGGTGCACCATCCGTTACCAGATTCAGCCACAGCAACTGAATGGCAGTGAGCGGGGAGTTTTTAGCGATGAGTGTGCCCAGGAAAATTACCAGGATTTCAGCCACATTGCAGGAAAGCAGGTAGTAGACAAACTTGCGGATATTGCTATAAATGATGCGTCCCTGTTCTACCGCTGCCACGATGCTGGCATAGTTATCATCGGTCAGCACCATATCGGCTGTTTCCTTGGCTACGTCAGTGCCGGTGATACCCATCGCCACGCCGATGTCAGCGCGCTTGATCGCCGGAGCGTCGTTGACGCCATCCCCGGTCATTGCCACCACCTCGTCGTTGGCTTGTAAAGCATCCACGATGCGCATCTTATGCTCCGGCGATACGCGCGCAAACACAGCCGTATCCACGATGACTTTACGCAGTTCCTCGTCACTTATCGCGTCCAATTCCGCGCCCGTCATGAGACCCTTTCTGTGCTTCATCAATCCTATGGACTCGGCAATGGCACGGGCCGTGTTAGGGTAATCCCCCGTGATCATCACGGTGTGGATTCCCGCCCTGCGCGCCTCATCAAGCGCAGGTTCTACTTCCAATCGGGCCGGATCGATCATGCCGATCAAACCTACAAGGACTAAGTCAGTTTCCAATTCTTCGGTCTTCAAAGCCTCAGCCTGATCGGGAACGTCCTTTTCCATCCGGTAGGCTACGGCCAGCACGCGCAACGCATCTCTGGTCATTTCGTCGTTCGCCGCCATGATACGCTGGCGTTGTTCCTTGGTAAGCGCTTTCGATCGATCATCCATGGTTTGGTAGCGCGAACACAATTCCAGGACGATATCGGGGGCGCCTTTCACCGCAATGATGTCCCAATTCTTCATTTCATCGTCATAAAAAGGAGAAATATCCTCTGGGGTCGGCGCGCCTACATCATGGATGGTGATCATACGTTTGCGCTCAGAGTCGAAGGGCACTTCGTTCTCACGGGGATAAGCATGCTTGATATCCAGTGGCGCGGCACCCGCTTTGGTGGCCGCCACCAGCAAGGCACCTTCCGTCGGGTCGCCCACAATTCGGTAGGTTTGCTGGCTTGCCGTCTCTCCAGTGATCTCGAGTTCCGAATCGTTGTTGAGCACACCCAGCCAGAGGGTAGTCAATGCAGCCGGGTATTTGGTAAAATCCACCGTCTTTTCGTCCACCAAGAAATCCCCATGCGGTTCATACCCTGACCCAGTGATCTCAATGAATTGCCCGTCCGCCCACAAACGCGTGACGGTCATCTCGTTTTGCGTGAGCGTACCCGTCTTGTCGGAACAGATCACTGTGGCAGAGCCCAGGGTCTCTACCGACGAAAGCTTGCGGATGAGCGCATGGCGCCGGATCATCTCATGCATGCCCAGCGCAAGGCTGATGGTCACCACTGCCGGTAACCCTTCCGGAACAGCGGCAATGGCCAGGCTGACAGCAATGATGAACACATCCGTGATCTCGCGGGCGTAGTTCTCGAAATAAGCCAGTGGGCCAGTGAAAAGTTCACTGATGTTGGTGTAATCTACCAGGGCAACTACAAACACAATCGCGACCAGGATCAAGGAGGCTATGCTCAGCGTTTTTCCCAACTGGTCCAGCCGGCGCTGGAGTGGGGTTTCCTCTGTTTCCACACCTTGCAACATGGTCGCAATCAAGCCTAATTGAGTGCGCATCCCTGTAGCCACCACCACGCCGCGCCCGCGCCCATAGGAGACAAGAGTGCCCATAAAGGCAGTGTTCTTGCGATCCCCCAGCGGGACGTTCTTGTCCAGCACAGTCGCTGCGTTCTTCTGCACTGGCAACGACTCGCCAGTGAGGGATGCTTCCTCCACCCTGAGGTTGATCGCTTCCAGCAAGCGCACGTCCGCTGCGACATAATTGCCGGCCTCCATAAAGACGATATCGCCTGGCACCAACTCGCGGGCCGGGACGGACTGCCTGCGACCATCCCGCAAGACCTGAGCATCGGGTGCGGCCAGTCGTTTGAGCGCTGCCAGCGCTTCTTCGGCGCGCTGCTCCTGGACAATTCCCAGCACAGCATTCAACACCACGATGGCCATGATGGCACCGGCTTCGATGTAATCGCCCAGCAAGGCTGAGATCAAGGATGCCACAATCAGCAGGACAACCACAAAATTGTTCAACTGTTCCCACAACATTTTAAGGAAAGTGGGACGGGGTGCTTCTTCCAGTTGGTTATGTCCGTAATAGCGCAGACGACGAGCCGCCTGCTCAACCGTCAGGCCTTCTTCCTGAACCTCCAGATGCTTGAGCACATTCTCAGTGGTCAGCGCGTGCCAGGCTTCATCAGTGCCTGCCGGGACAGTATTGTTCTTTTCTAGTTGGTTTTCTTCCATCTCAACCTTTCACCTCATATCTTAGGTTGTGTGGCGTTTAAGTATAAAAAAAGGCCACCACACCAATGTGGTGGTCTCGCCTGCGCTTGTCAAGCGTCGGGTTGCCGGGAGCAATGCTCCGTCCTGACGGCAACCAATCCCGGAGGAATACCGGGCGGCTACTCCCCATCCACACACAGTGTACTCATTGGAAAAGGCCTTGTCAAGGGAAATCGACACCTCTTCTCAAGACTTTTATCACATAGCACCCACGGCCGGGTCTCATTTCACATCCTGTGGCGTCAGGCGTATGCCGGCTGCAAGTTCGACGCTTTTCGGGATTACAACGATGCCATCACGTACGAACCAGGTTTCTCGGTCCATCTCTGTGCCTCGCGGGAATGGGCAGATGACCACACCAGGTCCCAACCGGACGTTCTTGTCCAGAATGGCGCCTTCCACGTAGCAATCCCTACCAATTCCGAGTGGGACCGCACGGGGCGTGGTCTCGCTGTCGTAATAATCCGAGCCCATCACGATGCTATCCTTCACACACGATCCTGCTGCGACCTGGCTGCGTACACCCAGAATCGAATGGCGAATCTCGGCCTTTCGGATGCGGCAGCCCTCCGCCAACAACACATCCTGCAAATCACTGTCCTCCACAACCGAGCCGGGCAGGAAGCGTGCATGCGTATAAATCGGGCGCTGGGGTTCGTAAAAATTGAAGGGCGGGTTCGGTTGTGTCAGTTGCAGGTTGGTCTCATAGAAGGAGCGAATAGTCCCAATATCTTCCCAGTAATCATCAAAGTCAAATCCGTAAACTTCATGAGAACTGATGGCCTCAGGAATGATGTCGCCACCGAAGTCATCATGCCTGCGGTGGTAGGTTAATAGATCTACCAACACCTGTGTGTTGAACAGGTAGATACCCATCGAACCCAGGTAAGGTCGTTCCGAATCATCGCGGCTGACGAATTGCCTCTGGACTTTAGGATCTTTGGGTTTCTCAGCAAAGGAGGAAATGTGCCCATCAGCTTCGCGCTTCAATAAACCGAATCGAACCGCATCGTCTTTCGCAACCGGCTGCACAGCCACGGTAATGTCAGCTTGCTTCTGCCAGTGGAATTCGGCCATGGCAACGTAGTCCATACGGTAGAGGTGGTCGCCAGCCAAAATAAGTACATATTCAGCACCAGTAGCCTGTATTTCGAATAACTGTTTACGGACGGCGTCCGCTGTGCCCTGGTACCAATCGGCACTCTCCATGGTCTGTTCTGCAGCCAGGATCTGCACCCAACCGCTGTGAAAGACGTCAAAATTGTAAGTGCTGCTGATATGACGATGCAATGAAACCGAGTTGAATTGCGTCAGAATGGCAATACGGTGAATGCCGGAATTGATGCAATTACTCATGGGAATGTCGATCAGGCGGTATTTACCTGCAATCGGCACAGCAGGCTTGGAGCGTTGTTTGGTGAGCGGATATAGGCGTGTGCCACGCCCGCCGCCCAGGATGACACCCAGAATATCATTGAGGGTGGGCATGAGGGCCTCCAGAAAAATAACGGGGTTATGCTTCTATTATCACTCAAAACTCGCAAGGTTCCTACATGTCAAGGACTTCCAGCTTCACCGGGAAAGTTGATTGGATTCATTCGGATAGGGGCAAGTGGATGGTGAAACTTGTCCCTTCCCCTGGCAGGCTGGCTGCATCGATCGTACCCCCATGCGCCAGCACGAGTTGCCTGGCAATGGCAAGCCCAAGTCCGCTGCTTTTATACACGGTGCGTTCACGGGCGCGATCGCCCCGCCAAAAGCGATCGAATATGAAAGGCAGGTCTTCAGGTGGGATACCACTGCCAGTATCGCGGACAGTGAAGATCACATCCTGATCGGATGCCTCAGCCTGCAGGTGGATTTGGCCGCCCTCAGGAGTATGATGCAGACTATTTGAGACGAGGTTGACCAGCACCTGGTAGAGGCGATCGTAGTCTGCCAATACTTTGAGGTCATCGGCAAGGACATTCACACGCATAGCAATGTTCGCATTTGCTGCCTGGGTGGAAAAAGCGCTTGCCAGATCCTCCAAAAAGTCAGCAACCCGGAAGCTGGTGGGGTATAACGCTAGTTGGCCAGCTTCGGCCAGTGAAAGGGTTTGCAGATCATCCACCAGACGGGCCAGCAAGCGGGTTTCATCCAGCGTATCGGAAATGTTTTCTGCAGTTGACTCGTACACACCGTCAAGTATGCCTTCCAGGTTGCCCTGAATAATGTGCAGCGGCGTGCGCAGTTCATGGGCGATGTCTGCAGTCAGATTGCGGCGCTGCTGCTCGGCACGTTCCAATTCTGAGGTCATGTTGTTAAAGCGCCGCGCCAGGACTCCCAATTCGCCTGGGATTTTCTCGCGCAATCGTACGCTCAGGTCGCCCCGGGCGATGGCGTCGGTGGCAGACATGATGTCGGCAAAGGGCGTGCCCAGGCGTCGAAAGGCCAGTCCACCCAGCAGAAACGAAACCAGCATGAAGGCCAGCGGCACGCCGCAGAACGGGATCAGGATGCCGATGCGCGGTCGCTCGGGTTGGGGCGTATGCATAGACAGATAGATGACGATGCCAATCGCCGCCAGAAAGAGAATGGAGATGCCGCCGAAAATGATCGCAAAGCGCCAGAACATGAAACGGCGGTTGCGCCTCCAGGGTGGTCTGAAATGATTGGCATGCTTTCGCCATTCGTGAGGTCTCATTTTGGATCCCCTTCGAGAAAGCGATAACCCAGGCCATAAACGGTTTCGATGAACCGTGCATCAGAAACGGATTCTAGCTTGCGGCGCAGGTTCTTGATATGGGAATCGACACTCCGGTCCACCCCCAGGGTTGCGGACCCGTAAAGCGACTCCATCAGCTGTTCGCGGGTCAAAGTCTGTCCGGGATGGCGAGCCAGAGCGATCAACAGGTCGAATTCGCTGGGCGTCAGGCGAAGGAGTTTTCCATCCAGCACGGCTGTGTGACGGAGGCTGTCCACCTCCAGCCCTCCCACACGGATGACAGCCGGAGGCCGAACACCACCCTGCGCACGGCGCAGTAGTGCGCGCACGCGGGCCACCAGCGCGCGAGGGGAAAAAGGCTTGACAATGTAGTCGTCCGCGCCGATCTCCAGCCCGACGATCTGGTCACTCTCCTCGGAAAGCGCGGTCAGCATGATGATGGGCACATCGCTTTCAGCCCGCAAGATGCGGCAGACCTCGCGCCCGTCCATGCCAGGTAACAGCAGGTCGAGTACGATAAGATCTGGACGCTCACGGCGCGCCATCGCCAGTGCGGAGGGCCCATCCCCGGCTGTGACCACACGGAAACCGTTCTTCTCGAGGTAATCGCGTGCCAGGCGCACAATCTTGGGTTCGTCATCCACGACGAGGATGAGCGTAGACATAGGCAAAGTGTACCAAAGATGGGGGCACTTTGGCGCTCACAGCCAGCGCCTTGTCCTTGATTTATAGGTCTCCCAGGATGCACCAAATTTCTCAGCCAGCATCTGCTCTTCGACCCTTACGTAATTTGTGTCAATCAGGACTATAAAGGCCAGGATCACAACATATGGCGATAGCGTCCTTAATAGTACCGCGATCCCTGCCAGGATCAACACAAAACCAAGGTACATCGGGTTTCGGCTGAGTTGAAACACACCGTTGGTGATCAACACCGTTGATTCTTCAAAGGGTTTGACGGTGGTGTAAGCCTGGTGAAAAACTTTATCTGCGATTACATTTAGCACAATGCCTGCTATCAAGAAAATCAAGCCGGTCAAATTCCAAGGCTGTGGAACAACCCATCCAGCCGGGGCAAGGAAATGCAAAATGAGCATGGCGAGAATCGCCGCGAGCAGCCATGTCGGTGGCATGATCTTTTTGGTTTTCATCTTCTTATCCCTTTCGCTTGCTTCCTTCGGTGAGGCTCTGCAAGATCCTTCGCGTAAACCAAACCGCACCGTAGATAACCAGCAGCAATCCCGCAGCCATTGTGACTTTTATTTCCTGCGGGACTCCCTGGCGTGTTGAAAACGTAAAGTAAAGCGTTATGCTGCTCCACAATACTGCAATAACAATGTCAAATGCTGACAGTCGCCTGCGTTTGAGAGTGGACTTTTCTGCCCTGTTGGTTGCTTCGGTGTTCAAACTGATACTTTCGTCTTTCCGCATTCGAAGAGCTATCGCGTTTGTAGGACACCCTTCAGTACACTTAAGACAACGAATACAATCGGAACTGATTACCTGGGCATATTCCTTGAGGTTACCCAAAACATCCACTTGCATTTCACACAAACGGTTGCATTTTCCACAACCATTACAAGCCTCGTTCACCAACCTTACTTTACCGAGACTGAATTTATTGAAAATTTTCAGTAATGCACCGATCGGGCACAGGTAACGGCACCAGGCATGCCTCCCGAAGAAGTAAAGAAGCACTGGCCCATATAGAATAGAAGTGATCAATATCGAAATGCCTGTCTGTTGACCGCCCCAGGGTTGCGTATCCGCCAGGTCGAATACAAATGAACCAGGAAGACCATCAAACCAATTTACCAAGAGGCTGCTATATACCTTTGCAAACAGGGCAATAAAAGGGATTGCTGCCAAGAATAAGGGCATGGTGCGTGGGAGTTTGATTTTTAATTTGTCGCCAAGGCTCCATTCAACCAGGTCCAGATAACCTCCAAACCAACAGAACCAGGCGCAGAATGCCCGGCCGAAGAGCAGAACGGAAACAAATACCAACACCCAGAATACAAACCCTGCATTCAATATCCCCCGTGAAAGACCGGAGAGCAAGGCTTCGATCCCAATACTTCCAACAGCGTGAATCCCCAACACATACCATGAGACCAGGTGAATCGCCACGAGAATCAGCAGGAATATCCTGCTCCACGTTCGAAATAATTGTGTTTTCATCACACTTCCCACATTCTCCTGGGGAAACCGTACAATCGTACAATGCCCCGACTTACGCCGGGGCATCTGGGTAACGATAAGCTACTTATCAGCTTTTTTCTTGGCGTCTTGGTCGGTATCGCCAGCATTTTCCTCGCGCGCCCAAGGGTAGTCGTGTCCCCCCCAAGGACCACGGCCGTGCATGGGACCATAATGCCAACCCCAGGGCCGGAAGATCAGACGCAACAGACCGAAGAAAAGGAAGATGGACATGAAGATCCCGAAGATACCACCGAATGGGAAGAAGCCAAAGTGTGGGCGCATCCCATACATAGGATAGCCGAACCCATAAGCGGGCATAGGCAGTCCCTGTCCGTTTTCAGCGGCACTCGTAAACGCGGCGGCCACCTCGGGCGCCTGGGCGATACCCTGTGCAACTCCGGCGCGGTAAGCCATCACGCCGCCGCCAGCCACCAAACCAACCAGCACCAAAATGCCGATCAGTCGCCAGATAAAAGAACCTCTGTTATTGAACATTTCTACCTCCTTGGGTTAGATTGGTTGTATATGGTTCTTGTGTCTGAAAGATACCAACCAATTGTGGAGATATTATGGATAGGCGCGACAGACTTTATGGAGGTTTATCTAAATTCGAGTAAGATAGCTATAGAAAGCTCGCTTTTATTATGGATCGATGAGTGAATGATGGAGTATCCATGAAAACGAAGGATGAAATTGTTGCCAACTGGCTGCCGCGCTACACCGACACCCCGCTGAAAGATTTTGGAAGATATATTCTTTTGGTGAATTTTGAAGACTACCTGCACATGTTCGCCGACTGGTACAACGTCCCTATCCGCGGACACGAGAAGCCCATGCCGAATGTCACCGCCGAAGGCATTACGCTGATCAACTTTGGTATGGGCAGCGCGAACGCTGCCACCGTGATGGATCTGTTGGGTGCGATCAGGCCCAAGGCGGCGCTTTTCCTGGGGAAATGCGGCGGGATCAAAAAGAAGAATAAAATTGGCGATCTAATCCTGCCAATAGCCGGTATCCGCGGTGAGGGAACGTCCAACGACTATTTCCCGCCCGAGGTCCCGGCTCTACCCGCCTTCAACCTGCAAAAAGCCATCTCAACCACTATCCGCAACCACGATCATGATTATTGGACCGGTACGGTGTACACCACCAACCGGCGCGTCTGGGAGCACGACGAAGCGTTCAAGGAATACCTGCGCCAGATCCGTGCCATGGCAGTCGACATGGAAACGGCCACATTATTTTCGACCGGGTTTTACAACGAAATCCCCACCGGCGCGCTGCTTTTGGTTTCAGACCAGCCCATGGTCCCGGAAGGCATCAAAACTGCTGCCAGCGACAAAAAGGTCACACAGGAATATCTGGATATCCACCTGAAAATAGGCATTGATTCGCTCAAGGAACTTATCAACAACGGCCTGACTGTAAAACATTTGTATTTCTAGCGATGAAAAGTCTGAAGTTGAGGAGCCAATGAAAATAGCCATTACCCGCCCGGTCAGCGCCAATATCAACCAGTGTGAGTTAACCCACATCACCCGCCAGCCAATCGACCTTGAACGGGCTCGCCGCCAGCATGCCCAATATGAACAGACCTTACAGTCGCTGGGTGTTGAAATCCATCGATTGCCTGCACTTGACGACCAGCCAGATGCGGTGTTCGTGGAGGATGTCGCCCTGGTGCTGGATGAGTGCGCCATTCTGACCAACCCCGGTGCAGTATCTCGCCGGCCGGAAGTTGACTCGGTGGCAGATGCCTTACGCTCCTACCGGGAGACGTTCTTTCTCCAGGCACCTGGAACGTTGGATGGCGGAGATGTATTGCGCGTGGAGGACACGCTTTTTGTGGGTCTTTCGGATCGCAGCAACCAGGTTGCGGTCGACCAACTCGAACATATTCTCCATTCCATCAACCTGAAATTCGGCAGCAAGTATCACTGCCGAGCGGTGCAGGTATCGGGCTGCCTACACCTTAAGTCTGCGGTCACACAGATAGATGATGAACTGCTTCTAGTCAATCCTGATTGGATTCAGGAAGAGGATTTTCCAAACTTGCGACTGATCCGGGTCGATCCAACCGAGCCTTACGCAGCCAATGCGCTGCGGATTGGAGACACGGTGATCTACCCGTCGGCTTACACCAAAACGAAAGCGCGCCTGTTGGAGGCCGGGATTCAGGTTGTGACGTTGGAAGCGGATGAACTGGCGAAGGCGGAGGGGGCGCTGACATGCTGTTCGTTGCTGCTCGATGACCGCAAACCGCCACCGACTCACCAAGCCGAGATGTGATATCGCCCCTGACCTTTTGCATCACAGAAAGCCCTCTGAATTATGCCAGCAACACGATACGTCCCGGGAAACTTTCCCCCAGTAATGCCCAACCATCCATGCCAGTCCCCCGGTCAAAGCCTCGATGTTGGAGTGGAGTTACTGGCCTCGCGAGGGACTCAGGCGTTTTGCCAAATCGCGTAATTGAGCGTAGCTTACCGGCTTGATCAAGACAAAATCCGCCTCGTCTGTCATCATCTCCCCGGACAGGGCATCGGCAGTAACGACTACCACACGAGTCGAGGCAAACCGCTCTTGCCCGCGGACGTACGCCAGGATGTCCCTGCCAGGAACATGAGGCAGGTGCAAATCCAGGATAATGGCAATCGGTTGGATGGTCTCAAGTTCTTCCAATGCCTGCCGGCCATCCCGGATAATCTGCGGTTCGAAACCGGCGGCACTTAAAGCTTCGGCGAAGATATCGGATAAATCCTCGTCATCTTCCACTATCAATGCGATCGGTCGTGTCATGTACATGCTCCCGCGTGGGTGGGTGGAGTGGGAATTTGGCGGTGAACGTGGTTCCCTGGTTGAGCGTACTGGTAAGGCTGATCTCTCCGAACATTAAGTTTACCAGGCGTTTAACGATGGAAAGGCCTAACCCAATGCCTCCATGGTTGCGAGTATCACCTGTGTTCACCTGACGGAATGATTCGAAAATATACTCCTGGGCTTCCGTCGAAATGCCGGGCCCGGTATCCATGACTTCAAGCGCCCATTGTTCAGCATCGTGCAGATAAAGACTGACGGTTACCTTGCCCTTCTCCGTGAATTTCACGGCATTATTGACCAGGTTGACTAGAACCTGCTGTAATCGTTGCGGGTCCCCGTACAAGATCCCAGGTACCCCTGGATCAATATGGCTGGACAGCTCCAGACCTTTATCCTTGGCTGGTTTTTCCATGGTGCCTTGCATGGCATCGATCAATTCACCAGGATTGAATTCCGTGAGGTGAATCTTGAGGGTACCCGCCTCGATCTGGGCCTGATCGAGCAGGTCACTCACCAAGATCAGGAGGCGCTGGCTGTTGGCGTAGATGCGCTGGGCGACGTTGGCCTGTTTCGCATTTACCGGGCCGTAGACCTTGTCGCGCAACATCTCTGCATACGCCAGCACAGCGCTGAGCGGCGTACGCAATTCGTGAGAGACCATGGCGATAAAGGTGTTTTTCATCTGCTCGACTTCGGCCTCGCGAGTATAATCACGAAAAACGGCCACGGTGCCAAACACTCCGCCAGCCTCACTCTGTACCGGCGCAGCAATTACCGATAGCGTCTTGCCTCCCCGTTTGAACCGGACTGGGGAGCTGCCTTCGTACGGGCTGTCCAAGAGCTGGGAAAGCGCCTGTCTGTCCTGATCGTTCAGTACTATTTGAAAGGCGATTTCTTCGATGGTTTTTTCGATCAAGTCGTTCGGCTTGATCCCCAGCAAACGGTCGATGGCAAGGTTCGCGACCATGGCTTTTCCACTTGTATCAAACACGATGACACCGTCCGTGATGCTTTCGAGAATGGCCTGGGTCTTGCTGGTCTCAGCCACTTCGCGTGCCAGCGATTCGGTCAGCTCGCGCGTGCGGTCCTCGACGCGCTGATCCAGTTCAGCGTTGACGGTGCGCAGGTCGCGAAGAGCCTGCTCCAGGCTGCGTGAAGAGAGCCACGAGATAATCGCAAGCAAAAAGAAACCTGTTATGGCTGGAACATTGGGAAGGATACCGAGGTAGTCCGCAAGTAAGGCAATTTCGATGCTGCCCAGGGCTGCGAAAATGAAGCTGGCCCCAGGACGGATGAGCAGGCTTGCGATCGTGATGGGGATGAAGAACACAAAAAGTGAACGCCCGTTCGCAAGCTCGCTTGGGGTATCGGTGAAAAGGAAAATACCGAGCAAAAGGAGAAGAAAGACAATGCTGGCGAGATTGCCAGCAACAAACCGGTTGATAGTGAAGATGATTAACAGGCTGAGCAACAACAGCGGCCCGCTGATCAGAATCAGGGTTTTTTCTTCTGCAGAAATCGCCTGACCGGTAGTATAGAGAATTTCCGCAGCTAGCAAACCAATGATGGTAAGAACGGAAACACCAATCAGCAGGACGTTAAGCAACTTCCGGCGGCGGACATCATCCGGATCGCTTGATGGGATTTCAAACAGACGATTCAATATTGACATGTCTAGATCCTACGCGCGAGCTCCAGCGCGCTCAGAATAGAGGAGCGAACTACATGTTCACCTGCATAAAGGCCCTTACCTATCCAGAACATATGAAGGGGATGGTTCCTGTTGTCGTTCAGCCATCGGTATCCTTTCTGAATCGCTTCTTTTGGGACATTACTGTGGTGTTTCTGATGGAGGCATAACGCCTGGATGCAATAAGACGTTTCCTCTGCAGTGGGACCGTAGAATCCCCAACTACCTTCCTCATTCTGAGTATCCAAGATCCACTGGACGGATGGACGGATCAGATCATCGTAAAAGCCCGTACAGGCAATGATAGCATGAGCAGTAGTGTAATATGGAGAAATCTGCCATTTATCAATCCAATACATCCCCCTCGATATTCTACGTCTTAAAAAGTGAATTGTTTTCAGTACAGCCGGATGGGTGTGTTCATACCCGGCACGCCTTAGAGCACCAAGTGCATGGATATTGACACTGATCGAATGATCCGCCTCCAGTGAGTAGCATCGGAAGTGATCATCATTTTCGAATGAAAGTAATCCCTGCATGTCGACCGGATAACCAAATTGAGCCAGCAAGTCAAAGGCCACGCTCGTGTTATCACCGTCCGGAACCGAGTAGCCGATCGATAAACCAATTCCTGCTTTCGCATCCCAACCGGATTGGAGATAACGCAGCTGCCTATGGAACTCGAGTTCCCGGGAGATCTCGCGATCACCGATCAGAGCAATATTCCAGAGCACCCAGGCTCTCTCATACACTTCGAAGGGTGACAGATCGGGCACGGACCCATCCTCCGAAAGGATACTTCTTAGGTATTGCAAGACGCTGGCATCTCCAGGTTTGACGTACCCGGCAAAATAAGCGCTAGCAGCAGGGCTATGCCCTACCGACCCATTGGCCTCCTGTAAATTGTCCGCATCAAGCAGTTCCTGAGTGTCAACACCAGCCATTTCCGCTGAGAAAGCCAGGGACACACTACGATCGATCTTAATCCCTCTTATCTTCTCCAGCTTGATTTTCCTCAAGTTGGCCAACCTGCCCAAGATTCTTTCCCCTTGCTGCTTGATCAAACCTAGCGATTCGGCTTCAGCAACCAAGGTGGGAACGATCAACTCGAAACCAATCGTGGCGCCATTCGGATCGGCATGCAAGCCTTTGGTGGCGCCTTCCGTGATACTTTCGAGGCACAACAGGCCTTTCTCAATCTGGCGCTGATATTTGGCGCGTTTGCCATCGCAAGCGAGTACCACCATTGCGGCCATGGTGCTGATGACCCGGTCGTGGTAATAGAATGGCTGCTCGGCGCCCCAACTACCGTCAGGTAATTGATGCTCGCAAAGCCAATCCAATGCCCGGTTGCTGAGATTGGCGTCAACCTCACCCAGGCGTGCGACCCATGCCGTATCGTAAGCCGATGGAGACATCCGCCCCGGTCCAAGGTTTGAGAGCAATGAAATGATTTCTTCTTTAAAGTACATAAGAACTCATTACTCCTCTGGAAGCCATAGTCCCGCGCGGATGGTTCCAAGCCCGAAGATCTTATTTAGATGAGATGTATAGAATTGCCTCAACGAGGTGTGATCGGCCTCCGGGATTGAACTATAATCCGGTTCCGGGACGCGTCGCGTGAAGAGGTGATCGAAGAGAATACGGCGCAGTTGCTCCTGGCCTAGATAGGGAGAAGGGGCGACTGTAAAGTACAGATCTTCCTCCCCTGTAGCCAGCAAGGGGTAATCGAAAACGTTGAACTTATCAAAGCCGATGAATACATTAACAGGCGGGAGAACTTCGCCGTAATAAAGTGCAATCAAATCCTGCCTGTCTGGGATCTGGCCATGCCTTTGGAAATAGGCCACTGCCAGTTCGGCAATCGTCCTGGTGGCGTCATGGGCGAATACTCCAAAAAAGAGACGGAAGCGCGCATACTTTTGCGTCCGTTCCTGTGCCTCATCAAACAAATCAGAAAGATAAGCCAACGGCGTATCGCGTAAGAATTTGCGATGGTCGCCATAGAAACGAACGCGCACCTGGAAGGCTTCATAGAAATCCAGGAAGAGTGGATCGCTAGCCAGGCGCGCTAGTCCGGCTGCGCCTATTCGCTGTACGTATTCGTCTCCACGTTGTAGCAAATCAGGGCCGAAAGCTGGGGTGAGCAAGGTATCCACCCCGTGATCAAAGAACAGCCGGTATAAATCAATGTGGTTACGGCTGGCGATCTCCATATAATTTGCAACTGGATCATCCCCCGATTGGTGAGCATGTTCGAGCATAAACCATCTTCTGGTGCCGTTGATGGGAAAGACACACACGAGCGGTTCTCGTTCACGCACAAGGCTGGCAACCCGCGCAACCGGAAGTGCTAAGAAAGCTTCTACACCCAGGCTCATGCGTGACCCTTCCGACCAAAGCGCGGCAGAAAGCGAGGCACGCGCCGGCTGTATTCAGCATACCCCGGCAACTCCCGGGCCAACAATTCTTCCTCCTGTCTGGCTGCGCGTCCAAAATCCCAATAAGCATAGAATACCCCAAACAGGGTGGTCGCAGCAGGATTCATTAAAAATAGTCCGCCCGCCAGACCCAGAAAGGAGACGATCATCGGATGTCGAACATAGGTATACGGACCGCTATCAATAAGCCGGTGGTTAATCTGGATTTCCACACGTTCGGCGTAGAATTGCTGCAGGTGACGGCGTGCCCACACATGCAGGGCCAACGAGGCGGCAGCCAGAGCCAATCCCACCCACTGCATAGCCAATCCAGAAGCATGTTGGGTGCTCCAGCCGAGCCAGGGCAAGAAGACGGGTTGAAAGATGAGCAGGAGACCGAACGCAATCACGAAGAGAGTATAGTCCCACGCCCAGGCCTTCCCAGACCTTCGCTGGTCTCTAAAAAGGAGGATGAATGTGCAATTGATCAGAAAGAATGTTGCAAGGATACCTAAGAGGGTAAGAGAAAGCAGCCATCCAGTGATCATTTGGCACCTCCCCAATACCAGCCAGTTGCTTTTTGCAGCAGAGGATTGCATATCTGAAAACCAGTATGGTTGTTATCTTCCATCGAAAAACCCAACCTGCGTTTGAAGTCGTACGCGTTGCTGCCAAAACGCAATTGTGTTGTCCCGCCAGCCATTGCCTGCCTCAATGAAGAGTAGGCCAGTTGAAAATAGATATAGGGCACGTCCCCATCCAAACCGAGGCAGGTTGCCAGCATATGCCCATGGTCCTGCAACAGCAATCCACATCCCACCATGCGCTCATCGATGGAAGCTGTCAGCCAGATGCCATGCGCCTGCTCCAGGTGTGCGATCATACTGCGCGCCCACGGATTGAATGCGGATCGAAACTTACGCTCGACGTTTCGAATCAGCGTTTCTGCTTCGTCGAGCCGATCCCCAGTTCGGTTGACAACAAGTACGCTCCCCAACCTTTCTGCCTCCCGCACACTGCGTTTGTAGTGTTGGCGTTCTTTCTTGTTTCTGCCTGCCAGGTAATCTTCAAAGTGCTCCCATGCGATTGGGAGGTAAGTCCCCGGGTCCGACACGGTCGCGAAGGTCACACTCGCTGGCCAATCCGGCCAGGCCGTGTGGCGGGTCTCAAGATAATCAAATAGGATCGCAGAGGCAGAAAGTCTTCGGGCTTCGGCCTGAACGACATGCATAATGGTTTCCAATGCCGGCTGGCGCAGCGGCGGCTCAGGCAGGATTAACCCAGAAGAGCTGGAAAGCGGTGAACGACAGATCAACAACGGCCAGCGCCGCATCATGGCCTGTGCTGGTACCCGGATCCAGACCGACAACGGTAAGGGTTCATCCCCGATGCGCCAAAAAGTTGCTCTCCCAATGGTCTTCCCGTGTGATGACACTACAATATACAATGGTTGACAGTTGGCCATTACCCTTTCCCCAAAAAGGTACCACCGATAACTTGCGAAAGGGCGACCTGCGCTTAATGCGTCCCACTCGTTCTGGCCGATCTCCTGTACAGAATGGTAGAGTTGAAAATCAAGGGTCGTTTGGGTAGTTGACATAACTCAGTTTCATTTACTGGATCGCCGTGCCTATTATACCCATGCGCTTAGACCAGTTCTTCGAATGGGCACGGATCAATGCGCTATCGATACGCGATTGCGTCCTTTGTGTTTCGAAACGTACATCGCCTGGTCCGCACGGGCAACCAATGTGTTCAGATCAGGGCTGTTTTTATCAAAACTCGCCACGCCTACACTGATTGTCACGCTGACTTTCTTCTTTCCGATATTGATACTCAACTGTTCAACTGCAATTCGCAAGCGTTCAGCCACTTCCTTTGCACTCGTTGAGTCGGTCTCCGAAAGCAGAATTACGAATTCTTCACCGCCAAAACGACCAACAAGGTCAACGGATCGCAACCCCTGTTGAAAAACGCCAGCCATGCGCTGCAAAACCTTGTCGCCCACAGGGTGACCGAAGTCATCGTTCACATCCTTGAAATGATCGATGTCAACCATGATAGCCGAAAAAGGCTTTTCCAAACGACGTGCACGAGCAAATTCGATACGCCCAATCTCAAACAAACCGCGCCGGTTATAGAGGCCCGTCAGTTCATCTGTCAGGGCAAGATTCTGGACTTCTTCAAACAAGCTAGCATTTTCAATAGCAATGGCTGCCTGTTGCGCTAATAGGAAGCAAATGTTGATTTCTTCAGTTGAAAATTCGCGCTTATAACGGCTCTCCCAGAGCTCCGCAAAACCTATTAATTGGTCTTTCACCAGCAGAGGTATGTACAGGATTGACTTTACTCCGTGCTGTTGCATATGCTCGGAATCAAACTTGGGCATATTTCGATCGTCATTGTGAGCGATTTCATGTTTTCCAGCCTTTATGCGCGCAAGAAATCTTTTTCCGGTTTGTTGGATTGAGTAAGTCACTCCTAGATCGGAAACCATTTCCTCCGTGCATGCATTCGGACTGAAATACTCCGCAATTACTACAGTATCAGAGTTTTCTTCGTAGTATTTATTAATATAAGCGCTTGTCGTGTCGATGCCCTGACCTAGTTGTGCACACAACAGGGATAGGATCGTATTCAAGTCAAGAGCAGAAGAAATTATTGTGCCAGCCTCACGAAGGATTGTTTGCTCTCGAAGGCGTTTCTGTGTCTCTTCAAACAAGCGGGCGTTCTCAACCGCAATAGCGACCTGGTTAGCAAAAATAGATAACGCCAACAGATCCTGCTCGTGCAAGTTTTCTCCCCAAAGCCAGAGAAAGCCTTGGGCCTTCTCTTCCATCATGAGCGGGAAGTGCCCTACCCTGGCATCATCCGTCAACCCATATTTATGGAAAGTCCGCGCGATCATTTCATGTGGTATGCCGCCCAAGAGATCTGCGGTGGCTGCGATGGGGTCGGCCAGGAGCATGGGCATTGGCCGTTTTGTGAGGTCCACATGCGGGGCTAATTTCTCGATAGGGACGCTGAACTCACCCAATTGGTAGCCGGATACGCGTACATATAATTGGACCAAATGGCTGGACATGGAGGTGTACCGGATCGCAGTTTTTGATGGTCTGCCGTGGTCAACGCTACAAGACAGGTGAAATGTAATTTTTGTAGTTCCTTCCCCAGGGTATCCAACACGCCATCCAGGTCAGACGCAGAACTGATACGCGCCGCGACCTGCCCGAGGGCTTCGATCAGGGCATTCGAGTGCGCCAGCTGAGTCGACCGTTGCCGTTCCATTTCGGTGGTGCGCAAGCGGTCGATAGCTGTAGCAAGTTGGCCGGCTAATGTAGTCAAAAGGCGTTCATCCGAGTCTGAAAACGCATTTGACTTGGTACTTTCCGCATTGATCACACCGATCACTCGCTTGCCAAGGCGCAAAGGCACTGCCAACTCGGAGCGGGTTGTAGAATCGATGTTCAAGTAATAAGAACAGGAGGCCACATCGGCCAGGTTTTCCGGCATACCCGTTTCAAAGACATGCCCCACCACACCCTGATCGAGCGGTGTTATGGTCTCTTTACCTAACAATTCCCTGTTGATGTGGTAGGAGGAGTGGACTTTAAATTCTCCCAAGGCTTCATCTACCATCAAAATACCGAAGTTGTCCGGGAAAAGGTTTTCACCGATGACCTGCGTGACATGCTCCAGCAACTGGTTCTCATCGGCCGCTTCGGAGACAGCCAAAGCAATGGCATGAAAGACAGCCAATTCCTCGTATTGGTTTCGCTCAATGGAAAACAACCTGCCTCGCGTAAGCGCCAAGCCGGTCAGATTAGCAGCGACAGAAAGCAAGTCAAGGTCGTCTTGCTTAAAAGCAAAAGTCTGTTTGTCTTCTACCGACATCACTGCGCCAATCTTGTCCCCCATCCAAATCGGAATGTTTACCTCAGATCCACCAATGCCAGGGATATAGCTTGGTTCCTTACTGACATCGGGATAATAATGCAACTGGCCATCGCGTATAGAATTTTCAGTGACACCCTGCCCAACCGGAATGCGCCAGTCATCAGGAGCATCCGGCCAACCAATGCTGGCCTGCAAAACGCGATCTCCCGTGACTTCTTCCACCGCAAATATGCCAACGTGATCATATCCAAGAGTGCTATGCAGACCTCGCGTGACAATTCGATAGATTTCTGCTTCCGTCAAGGCCGCCGAAAGTTCGGCGCTGAGCAGCAGTAAGGCACTCTGCTGCCTGGTATTTTTCTCCGAGGTTTCGAACAACCGTGCATTTTCAAGTGCAATGGCCACATGGTCGGCGAACGTAGAGACCGTATTGATATGCTCCGTAGTGAAGAAATTCTGATGCTTGCTGTCAATGGCCAACAGGCCAATGGTCTGCCCGCTCACGATCAGCGGGACGCCTAACCAGGAGCGAATGTGGCTGTGAGGCCCTTCCCTGAAAGCCTCATAAACTTCGCCTGCGTTATGGAGGATTTTTGGTGTGCCCGTCTGGATCACCACCGTGTTGGGGTTATCTCCGGGAACCGGAAAACGCAAACCGATGATGGCATTTGGATCGTCCCAACCCCGCCCACCAACAATTTCAAGCTCATTGTCACGGATCAACTGAACGGAAGCGCTGTCATACGGCACAACATGTAATAATTGTTCAAGGATGCGGTCGACGGCTTCTTCAGAGCGCAAGGTCTCAACCACAGAGGCGCTTGCCATGCGAATAGTCTCGGAAGCTTCCGCCCTGCGGCTGGCATCCTCAACAGCCTGGAACTTTTCCAGGGCCAGGGCGATCAGGCCGGCTGCCTGCTCGCCACTGGTGATTTCTTGCTCTTGAAAACGATGCAGGCTTTCATACACAAGATGAATGGCACCCAAACTGTTCTTTCCGGCGATCAAAGGCAGGATCAATGCGGACCGGAACGGAAACTCCGGAGAAGAATGCCTCTTCCTAAAGCTCTGGTCAGCCGTATCTTCTATCACCAAGGTCGAACCAGACTTCAAAACTTTGCTGGTCAGCGTATTCTTTCCGTATAGCAAGGGGTGCGCCTGATAGATTTCTTGTTGTCTTCCAGTGGCGCCCAGGGGCTTGGGCCTCTTCTCCTTTGCATCCCATAAGGTGACCAGGCATCCATCCGCGCGCACCAACTCTGTCAAACGATCGACCAGGTTTTGCGCCATGGTCTCCAGATCACTACTTTGCAGGGCAGAAACCACAATCTCGTGCTGCAAGCTGAGCGCCCGTTGCCGGCTTTGCAAGGCAGCCTCATTGCGAACACGAATTTCAGCCGCCCCGACGATGTCCGCTGCAGCCCGGAGCGCCTCCAACTCAGCTGTTTCCCAGGTGCGTTCATGAGCATAATCCTCCATCCCAAGGATGCCCCACCATTGGCCTTCCACAAATATCGGTACCAGTGTGGTTGAAAGCACCTTTCTTTCAACCATTTCCTGGCTTTCGGAAACCAGCATCTGGCTAGTAGTGGCCGTGACGAGTTTCCTCTGATGCAGTTGCGCGCTCCAGGGTTCTGGACCGATCTGGGTGATCGGGATATTTTGGAATTTACGATTGCCTAGTTGCGCCGAAATTCCATGAGCGGTCCATTCGTAAGTCTGGCGGGTATGTAACTGCCCATTTTCCTTGCAGTAATTCTGAAAGATAAATGTCCTGCCCGATCCCACGGCCTGGCCAAGGCGTTCAAGGAAGGCCGGGATATTAGACTCCCAAGAGGTCGTCCTGAGAAATTGTTGTGCAGCCAGGTTGATGGCCCCCAAAATCGCCTCACGGTTCTGAAGTTCAACTTCAGCTTGCTTTCTGCGATGGATATCCCTGAAGACCATCAGGCCGCCCTTTTCGCCAGACTTGGCTCCCCTGACCTCCGCGCTCATTTGCGATAAACGAACATCAAAGGTCCTGCTGGCGCCATTGAGCATGAATTCTCGCTCAAGATAAGGTTCTCGTTGCTCAACCAGATGTAGATGCATATCTGCGATGTCGGGCAGCAGAGATTCAAGCGGTTGTCCAAGGGCTTGATCTATTTTTATACCAAGTATGCCGGCAACCGCACGGTTGAGGTATAGAATACGCTGGCGGGCATCGACAACCAGGATGCCGTCATCCATATCATGCAACACCATGGCAGGTGCCATAGGCAGGATGCCGAGCAGGTGATAGCGCAAGATGCCCCAGGCCATCAATAAACTGGTGGGTAGGAAAAAGAAAAGCGTCAGATCTACACCCGGAAGGAATGACTCGGACAGATAGAGCAAGCTACCAATCCAAGGAAAGGCGGTCCCGACCAATAGGATTCCTGCCCTGAGCCGGTAAGGCATAGGAGAGCGGATCATTTCCAGTATGAGAAGGCCAAATCCAACGAACAACAACAGGTAGGAGAAGAGAATTTGCAGCCAGAACCACGTCCCGAATTCCGCCACAAACACTTCTACCCCACTGGCAACCTCGATCCAACTACGCCTCCAGATCAGGTGATGGTAGGGATTTGTCCAGGCCAAGATGATAGTGATGACCGGAATGACCCACAACAATACGCGATTAGCAGGAGTGAGCAGTGAACGTCGTCCAGTGTAGGTGACGCTGAAGTGAAATATGAAGACCGCCACACTGGCAATCCCAAGGAATTCCAGACTGGCCCAGGTCATTTTTCTGCTGAGCAATGGCGTCAAGAATTCCAATCCATACCCCATGGACCATACGGCCAGGCTGAACATTGTCCACGCAAAGGAGGTAATGGCCAATCCGGGACGGCGGCTCCACACCAGCAAGCCCATCCCCGTATAGGCCGCTGCAATGAGAAATAAGCTCAGCGAGAGAGTCTGGCCGTTAAGTGTCATCCTGGAAATCTCGCTATTATTTTAAGTCAAAATACTCTCCATAGACATTACATTTATGCAACGAATTCAAACCGCACACTGCAACGTTTCCTTGCGTCTCTCGTTAGAGTATCATATACTCACCCGTTGACAAGGAGCTTACCCGATGGAATGGATTACACAACCCGGAACCTGGATCGCCTTGCTGACATTAGTCGCCTTGGAACTGGTGCTGGGAGTGGATAATGTCATATTCATCTCGATACTGGCCGGTAAACTGCCACCAGACCAACAACAGCGAGCGCGCACGACGGGGATTTCCCTGGCCGTCATTACCCGCATTCTGTTACTGCTTTCGATCTCATGGGTGATCGGCCTGACCTCGCCTTTCTTCACTGTGTTCAGCCTGGATATTTCCGGTCGCGACCTGATCTTACTGGCTGGCGGTTTGTTCTTGTTGGGGAAAGCCACGCTTGAAATCCACCACAAACTGGAGGGAGTTGAAGGGCGCAGTTCAAACAGGGTTGCGGCAAGTTTTACCAGTGTGATCGTCCAAATCATGCTGCTGGACATCGTCTTTTCCCTGGATTCGGTCATCACAGCCGTGGGAATGGTCGATGAAGTGTTAATTATGATCACAGCTGTAATACTGGCTGCATTGGTGATGATCTGGGTGGCCACATCAATCAGCGAATTCGTCGAGAAGCATCCAACCATCAAAATTCTGGCCTTGAGCTTTTTGCTCATGATCGGTTTTACTTTGATCGTGGAAGGGCTGCACCAGCACATCCCCAAGGGCTACGTCTATTTTGCGATGGGCTTCTCTGTATTCGTAGAGACGCTCAACTTGCGCATGCGCGACCGCATAGAGGGGAAACCGGTCAAACTGCGCAAAGCCTATGCCAGAGAACAAAAAGCTCCCAGAAAAAGAGCCGCCGGGTAACACAGTCCTGAAAACAAAGCGCGCCAATGAAAACCTCATCGGCGCGCTTTGCATCACGTCTATTCAGATTATTTATACTTCTACTTGGTGCGGATGGAGAACATACGGCCACCAGTTGTTCCGCAGGCCATGCTGGCGACCTTCGACGTGAGGGATATGCTGGAGCCACCAGCGATGGTGAAGGCGCATATCACCGTTACCCCAATCCCTGGCGGTGACTTCCCTAACATCGCCTTTGAAATTAGGAAAGTTCAACAACCAGTCAAAACACTCGCTTTTGACGGGCGTAGGGTTGTTCCAATCGTAGTCCCGCTCACTGTTCGGTGCGAAATGGATGGTGCCGAGCGCCGCCTGCCCAGGCGCGATTTTTTCGTACCGGGTAAAGCGTTTCCACAAATTGGCCTCCCCAGCAACTGGCTCATACGTTTTTTCCATGATAGATTCGACGCGATGTCCGAAGGATTCCAGCATTTCCCCTACTTCCCTTTCGAGTGAAAAACCCATCAGGATGAAACGGCGCTTGGAAGCATCCGTATTTTTCAAAGCGGGTGCATTGCACCAAAAGGCTCCTGGTCCGGCCATGATCGATTCAAAGAACCCTGCGTGAGGAAAAGCGACAATCCAAACCTCGTCGATCTCCTCTTTGGCAACGCGCCTGAGTAGGCCGAACTCTGTCAGGATGGCATAGTAATCCACTTCCTGGGGTTGGTATGGAGGCGAACTGCCGCGAAGCACATCCAGGTATTGTTCTGATGAATACCGGAAACCATCCACCTTGGCCGGAAATTCGTTCATGTCGATCCGTTCGACAACCTGGTAGCGAGCCATTTCATGACTGTATTGAGAGATATCACTGATGAAACCGCTGGCCAGATCCTCTGTCTTGTGCCACCCCAGGTACTCGGAAAGCGTTCTGGCACTCCCGGGATCAACGATCGGATCATAGACGATCACCAGGACTTTGCTCTGCGTAACCTGCGCCGGTTCATGTGGGTCAAAGCCGGTGGGGCTGGGCTTGGGCGGAGGTGCAACCTGCCTTTTCCTAAATAGGGAGGCCAGGAAATTGATTACCAACCAGAAGAGGTTTCGGTTATTCTGTTTATTTTTGCTCATCAATCCTACCTGCTTTCAGGGCATCTCAGTCGTAAAAAATACCTGGTCGTCCACTGCCATGAACAACTCTCGGTTAGGGCTGACAGCAATGGCACCAGCCGGACCAGTCTTTAAGGAGGTTCCCGGTAGGGGATAAAGCTGGTTAAGAAGTTCAAGAGATCGCGGGCTGAAACGCAGGATGCTACGATTGTCCGCATCCAACAACAACAGCGTGGCATCCGGAGAGCCGGTCAACAATAATTGGGTGAAGTGCGATTGTGCAAACGGGTCGAGGTCCTGGGAGGCCGGCAAGGTGCTGACCAGTTCAGCCGGATCCTGGCAGCGCGTTGGAACGGTCTCTAGTCGGCTGTAGGAACAGGTAGAAAGATGGCCGTCCGCGTGCAGCAGGTATAGGTCATCGTTTCTCACTGCCAGGTCAATCGAATCTTCGATTTCTGGGATCTGCCCCCCAAAGAAAAAGTAAGGTCGGTCGATAAAAGAGGCATCCTTCCCAGTATAGACCCAAATAGCGCGTGCACTGGCGTCCAGCACGTACAGGTTTCCATTATCCAGGGTGAAGCCGGTCACGCGACCCCAGTTCGTGTCTGGGGTGGGTAGAGGGATGGCTTGAGGGATCTGACCAGGCGCACAATACAGCAGATTACCACTCGCGTCCACTCCCAGAACGGCCGCATTGAGTGAGTTCAAGCGCGGCAGAATCAGGATGTCCACCAGTGGGTCGACCTGGTAGCCGCCGTACCCGCCTGGCTCGCAGCGAAAGGCACTGTCTAATTCGAAATTACTGCCGGTCTGGCTGGCATGCAGCACGCGCCCGCGTTCCGCATCCAGCAGGTACAGGTCGGTCTCATTTGCCACCAGGCGGCTGATTTGAGTGTTGATGCCACTGTTAAAGGCAGGATAAAAGGCCAGGCGCTGGATGCCCAGCAACGAGTCCCAATTAGTTTGGGCTTCCTGTCGCAAACCTTGCGACTCGGGAGTTTCCCGGTATTTCTCAGCACTATCGAGGTAGGAAAGTACTTTCTGCCACCCGTCGCGCTGGCGGGCGGGGTCTGTAGTACTGAGAGCCTGTGTGCGGGCGGCTTTCGCCTGTAAAAGAAAATTGTCGTACTGGTAACTTCGCCCAAAACGGAAATACATCACACTGGCAATGGTGACCACCAGAACTGGCACCGCGATGGCAATAAAGAACATGGCTATCGAAGAAGACGGCGTGATCGTCCCCTCACCCGGCAACAAGTTCGGCAGGAATCGGCTCAACCAGTTCACCAGGCGATCGCGCATTCGACGCCAGGCTTGCATGCCACCTATCAGACTACGCGCTACATGCCGGGTAGTCTCAGACGGCTGGTGAGGTTGCTCAGGGAGGCCGTTTTCGCTCATGAAGGGCTCGTCCATCTCTCGCAGCGCTGGCGGCGCCTCTGGCTTATGCTCCTCCTGGATGGAGGTCGGCGGGAACTGCGGTACGACTTCTTCCACCTCCGGAAATTCCTGCTCGTCAGCCTGGGGGGGAATGGCATACGCTGAAGCGGAATAATCCGGCACGCCCTCTTCCCGCTCTCCAAGCTGGTCGGCTTCTGGAACTTGTGTTGGCCGCGGTTCAGTTTGAGCTGAGGCCGGCAATTGGTCTGTTGTGGGCGAAGCCGGACCTGCTGTACTGGCACGCGGTGTCTCTGCGGACGGACCCACCTCTTCCGGAGCCGTACGCAGTAAAGTCACCTGCCCGGTTCCCTGCTGGACCTCGAGGATGACCGCGTTCACGTCGCCTGGCGCCAGGGAGAACAACCGCTTGCGGAGTGAATCAAGCGAGATGCGCTGTAGATCTTCACTCAGCGTTCGTTCCCAGGCCTCCGGAGAGCGGCCTGAAAGGACCAGGCGATCACCAGGTTTCAATTCGCGCTGGTTCAGGTAAAAGGAAACGGATTGGCTCAGGCCAAGCCCTTTCCCTGAAAGAGCAGGATCGTGCAGTTGCCGGTTCTCGTCTCGTCCAATTAAATGCACATGGGTCGGACCGGATTGCAGTAACGTGCACTGGACGCCGCGCAGGGCAGCCAGTACCAGCCAGCCTACAGCATATTGTCCGCGATCTGTGGAAGTCAGGTTGCGGTCAAGTAACAGGCGATTGAGAACGTCTGCACCAGCGCGCATGGCTGAAGTAAGCGAGCCAGCCGTCTGAAAGAACTGGTTGGCCGTTTGGCTGGTCAATTGCAGGTACTCGGCGGTGGATAGGGAGGCCTTACCAGTCAGGACCAGGTAGACGATCAAGCGGTCTTGCTCACGGCCGCGCGCTGGCTTGCGAGGCGGAGTCATGGCCAGCAAGCCCGGGAGCACCGTCAATTCCTGGTTTTTCAGGCGATATAGGGGAAGCAGGGAAAGGTCTAGGAGAGCCACGCTGTAAGATAATCCGTCCGTTAGCCATCATTATACTGGTAAAATCTATTCAAGCTTTGCTTGCCCTGATTTAACATGAACTTCATATTTCACAAAGATTTTCCTGATCTGGATGCTACCGCCTGGAACCAGTTACTCGCCGAGGGGGCTAGCAATGTGCCCTTTTTACGCTACGAATACCTGAACGCCTGGTGGAAAACGCGCGGCGGGGGTGAGTGGCCGCAAGCAGAACTGGTACTGGTCTCGGCGACCGAAAACGGCCAACTGGTGGGCGTTGCTCCATTATTCCTGAACGAATACAAAGGGCACACTGCTTTGCTCCTGCTGGGTAGTATCGAAATATCGGATTACCTGGACCTGATCGTACGCCCGAAGGACTTGCCTCGCTTTCTGCCTGCCTTGCTGGACTCCCTGGCTTCGGACTCCACCCCGAACTGGTCTCGACTTGAGTGGTTCAACCTGCCCGAGGACTCCCCCACGCTGCCAATCCTGCAGGACGAGTGCGACAAGCGCGGTTGGTCCTTCAACCAGGATACTTTTCGCCCAGCGTTGTACGTGCCATTACCGGGGGATTTTGAAACTTACCTGATGAACATCGATAAGAAACAGCGCCATGAGATCCGCCGCAAGATGCGTCGTGCCGAGGAGAGTGAACTGGATGTGCGCTGGTATATCGTTAGTGATGAGGCTGTGCTGGATGCCGAGATCGATGATTTACTGGCCCTGATGGCCAACGACCATCACAAGGAAGAGTTCCTGACCGAAGTGATGCGTACCCATATGCGCACCTCCGTCCACGCGGCTTTTCAGGCTGGCTGGCTGCAGTTGGCCTTCATGGAAGTGGACGGTCGCAAGGCTGCCGGATATCTTAATTTCGATTACGGTGAGCGTATCTGGGTTTATAACTCGGGGCTGGATTTTGAATACGGCGATCTTTCCCCTGGATGGGTGCTTCTTGGTTACCTGCTGCAATGGGCAAACGAGAACGGAAAGCGCGAATTCGACTTTATGCGCGGGGACGAAGAGTATAAATACCGCTTTGGCGGGGTCAAGCGGGATGTGATGCGCGTCACAGTAAGCCAGTAGTGTCGGCAACCTTTTCAGTACTCGTTTTACATTGTTCACAGACTCTCGGGAAAAAAAGAGGCTTGCCTGAGCCGATCTCTTTCTTTGCCCAGCAGCTAAGAGATTACTGGATAGCCAGAATGAAATTACCGGAACGTTCCGCGTTCAATATTACTTACCTATCTGCCAGCACCATCGGAACCTCGACCTACGCGCCTGAATGCCGATTTCGAACCGATGCGTGCCGTTCTCGATGAATTGATGTATGATTAACTCATACTCCCCATAGGAGGTTTCTATGCAAGACCTGACCAACGAGATCCTCGAACTCATCCGCCTGACCTCCTCCAGCCTGCCGCCGGATGTGGAGGAGCGGCTGAAGGCTGCCGTGGAAAAGGAGAAGCCCGGCTCCGCGGCGCGCGGCGCGCTCGAGACGATCATGAAGAACATCAAACTCGCGCGTGAGAACTCCACACCCATCTGCCAGGACACCGGCACGCCCATCTTCTACGTGCACTACCCTGAAGGCTGGTCCACGCGTAAGCTTAAGGAACAGATACGCTCCGCCATGGTGGAAGCGACCAAACGCGCCTACATGCGACCGAACGCAGTGGACGCGGTCTACGATAAGAATTCAGGGAACAACCTGGGCGGCGAGGACTTCCCATACGTCCATTTCGAGGAGGTGGACGCCGGCGAACCGCTGGTGATCGAACTGATGCTCAAGGGCGGTGGTTGTGAGAACGTCGGGCGCCAGTATTCGCTACCCAATAGCGAACTCGGCGCGGGACGCGACCTGGCGGGCGTGCGTAAGATGGTGCTGGATGCGGTGTACCAGGCACAGGGGAAGGGCTGCGCGCCGGGTATCCTCGGCGTGGCCATTGGCGGGGACCGGGGCTCTTCCTATATCAAATCAAAGGAAGTGCTCTACGATAAGATTGGTACCCGCAATCCTGACCCCAAATTAGGCGCGCTCGAAGAGCGGCTAACGGGGGAGGCCAACCAATTGGGCATCGGGCCAATGGGCTTTGGCGGCGAGACGACCGTGATCGATACCAAGATCACCGGGCTGCACCGCCTGCCGGCCAGTTTCTTCGTCTCGGTGTCCTACATGTGCTGGGCCTACCGCCGTCGCAAGATGACCGTAGCAGGCGATGAAGTTAGCTACGATTAAGCACAAAGGACACGAAATACACAAAGAAGAACCTTGGCACCCTTTGTGTCCTTCGTGTTGAGCGAAGGAGAAAGAGTATGCGCGAGATAACCATTCCTATCAGCGATGAAACCATCCGCGGTCTGAAGGTCGGTGAGCCCGCCCTGCTGACCGGCGTCATGATGACCGGGCGCGATGCTGTCCACAAGTGGATGATCGAAACCTTCATCAAGAAGACCCGCGAACCCCAGGGCGATGACCAGGCCACTTATGAGGCCATCAGACCTTTGCTCGAGGGGGGTGTGATCTACCACTGCGGGCCGGTCGTTTCAGGGCTTGAGACGAAAGAGTACAAATTCGTGGCCGCCGGTCCGACCACCTCCATCCGAGAGGAGCCTTACCAGGCGGATGTGATGAAGCACTTCAACGCCAGAGGCGTGATCGGTAAAGGCGGCATGGGGCCTAAGACGCTGGCTGGTTGTCAGCAAGTGCCGTTCGTATACTTCCACGCGATCGGTGGCGCAGCCTCGTATATCGCTCAATCGGTAAAGAAGGTGTTGGGGGTTTATAAAATGGATTTTGGCGTACCGGAAGCCATATGGGTGATCGAGGTCAAAGACTTTCCAGTCGTGGTGACCATGGATGCCCACGGCGGCAGCCAGCACGCCGTCATCGACCAGCGCTCGAAACAGGTGCTGGACGAGCTGCTGGCAAAGGCTTAGCAGAACCGAAACCTGGAAATCCCTCGAGAGGCATTCGAGGGATTTTTCGTTTCTCGGCCTTTGAGAATGGAACAAGCAGGGGAAAGTCTCAATAATGCCCACTTGACAACCAGGGTTTATTTGCTATACTATAAATGACTGACCGGTCAGTTATAAAAGGAAAACTACATGTCCCCACGCCCCAGCGTCAGCGACGAACGCAAAGACCAGATCGTGAATGCAGCTGAAGAAGTCTTTACTCAAAAGGGCCTCGACAATGCTCGTATGGAGGATATTGCCGAGGAAACCGGCCTGAGCAAAGGCACGCTCTACCTGTATTTCAAAAGCAAAGATGACCTGATTGCTGCCGTTTTGGACCGCATTTTCCAGCGTGAGTTCAGGGCATTTGAAAACACTGACCTTTCCACTATAAGTGCAGTAGATGCTATCTGGCTTTTCACTGACACAGTCATCAAGGATATCAAAATCATCTTGCGCTTGATGCCCATTGCGTACGAATTTCTTGCTCTGGCGTTCCGCAACAAGGTCGTTCAAAAAGCGCTCAAAATGTACCTCAACCGGTATATGGATATTTTCACCCCCATCATCCAGCACGGCATTGAAACAGGTGAATTCCGCCAGGTAGATGTGAAGGAAGTCGGGATTGCTATCGGCGCAATTGTGGAAGGTACGCTTTTACTATGGATTTATGACAACTCCATGGTAGAACCTGAGAAGCATATTCGCTCTGGGATGAAGTTGTTATTGGATGGTCTTCTTGCACCTGCCTGACCCCGGCCCTTTTTTGGCGTCGATATATGACTGACTAGTCAGTTTGTGAGAATAACTAAGGAGAATGTCAAAGTGTCCAATATGTTCCTGGATCCCCGACAACCGCTGACCACCTGTACAGCAAAAAGCTGCGACGGCTGCCCGGTGAGCAAAGATGTCCACTGTCATTTCAAAGCCCGTGATCTGACCGCTTTCCTGTTCCTTTTTCTCCCCAGTTTTTTAGTCGGCGGGGCAGGAATTTACCACATCAATGCCTGGTGGCTGGTTCCCTGGGCAGTCATGGCCGTGAGCTATTTTGGCTTTGTCGAGATTTGGGTCATGTGCTCCCATTGTCCGCATTACGCTGAACCCGGCAAGAGCCTGCAATGCTGGGCCAACTACGGCTCGCCCCGCCTGTGGAAGTATCGTCCTGGCCCGATGGCGACAACTGAAAAATTCATCTTCGAGGCGGGTCTCGTGCTCATCTTCGGATATCCACTCATTTTCCTACTGCTGGGTTTGCAGTGGCTCCTGTTGGCAATTTACCTCCTGGCGGGTGCAAGCTTCTTTGCAACCCTGAGACGCTCCTACTGCTCAGAGTGCATGAATTTCGCCTGTCCGCTCAATATCGTAGGAGAAAAGGTTCGTGCAGACTTTTTCAAACGAAACCCAACGGTCGCCAGGGCATGGGGCAGATTCGGAGAATGAAAAGCTGATGACAACCACTCAACTCCCCCACCCCCCGCGCGGTTGGAAGGCCATCCTGTGGCGCTTGCCGATCTGGTTCTACCGCCTGGGGCAGGGCTGGATGTTTGGGGGGCGCTTCCTGCTGCTGACCCACACCGGCCGGATAAGTGGCCGGGCGCGCCAGGCGGTAGTGGAAATCGTTCAGTTCAACGCACAGACCAAGACATACTATGCGGTCTCCGGATTTGGTGAAAAGGCGCAATGGTTTCAAAACATCTTGAAAACGCCGCAAGTCACCATCCAGGTGGGGAGCCATAAGATGGCCGCGCACGCGGAACGGCTTCCTGTCAGTGTTGGCGAGCGCGTCCTACAGGGGTATGCCCGCCAGCATCCCGCCGCGCTGCGCGAGATCAGCCGCCTGCTGAAGATCCCCTATGACGGCAGCCAGGAGAGCCTCAGCGCGATTGCAAGAGTCCTACCGGTGGTGGCTTTTCACGTTCAGGCAAAAGGTCCTGGTGGAGCTGTTTCGTAAGAGGAGTATGGCATGATCGCCTGGATCAATTTCACCGTTCTGATTTTTTCAACGCTATTCTTCTTGTATTTCTATTTTCTTAGTGTCAGCCCGGCCGCCCTCGAAAGAGTCCTCGGCGAACGGGCTTATCCCCTGTGCGGGAGATACCGTGCTGTAGCGATCGTCTTCGAGTTCATCACAATCGTCAACTATATACTCTTCCACTTCTTCCCGCTGACCACACCCCTGCCGGAGACCTTCCCCTGGCCATGGTGGCTTTCAGCGCTCATCGCAGCCGCTATTGGACTGCCAACCACCTGGTTGATGGTCATTGGCATGAAGGATGCCGGCGAGGAACTGGCCTTCCCTAAAAAAGAACATACCATGTACGGCGGCATCTACGCCAAAATCCGCCACCCGCAGGCAGCCGGAGAGGTGTTCGCCTGGCTGTGGTTCGCGTTCCTGCTTCACTCGCCGTTCCTGTTGGCCTTTTCTCTGGTTTACTTTCCCATTTTCCTGATCATGTGTTGGGCTGAGGAGCACGATTTGTTCTTGCGTTACGGTGACGCGTACGTGGAATACTGGTATAAAACCGGCGCGTTCTTCCCAAAATGAGCGCGCTAAATCCTATTCAAAAAGGAGCGAAACATGGAAATCCTAATTCTTGTTGCAGTAATGATCCTGGTTGGCCTGCTGATGGGCTGGGTGGGTGGCTTGATCTGGAAGGAGAACCGCCCCATTGGCGTGCGTGGAGACTACATCGCTGCCATTATCACCGCTGTTGTCGTTGGTCTGCTTGACTGGTTCGTCATCCCTGCTATGGGTTTCAGCGAAACCATGCGGAACCTGGGCGTGGCCATGGAGCCGGCTTTGAGCGCGCTGTTGGTGCTATGGATCATCCGCGTGGCGAAGAAGTAATTGGTTTCATAGGAAGCAACGGCTTCTGCCGTTCTGAAGAAACAGCGATTGCCCGGTCCTGCCGTCTCGCACTCGCGCAGTATCCCTGGAGCGTAGCGGAAGGGGAGGCGTGCGCGCAGCATCCGCCTAGCAATCCAGAGGATGAACGGTGGCGGTCTGGATCAGGAAAGTCACTTCAACGCTACATTCGGACGCAAAGGGTAACTCAGGAAAAGGTATGACTTCTCCAATCATTGAGACCGATGGCCTGACGCGCGATTTCAAATCAACGCGCGCGGTGGACGAATTGACCCTGTCGATCGCGCCTGGTGAGTTGTTCGGGTTGGTCGGCCCCGACGGTGCCGGCAAAACCACTACGCTGCGCCTGCTGGCCGGCTTGTTGGATGTGAGCGAGGGCAGTGCCAGGATCTTGGAATTCGATCTCAAGTCACAGGCCGAAGCTATCAAGTCGCACGTAGGCTACATGGCGCAGCAATTCAGCCTGTATGGAGAGTTGTCAGTCCTGGAGAATTTGCAGTTTTTTGCCGAGTTGTTCGACGTCTCGCCCCAGCAGCGCCGCGAACGGACAGAACGCCTGCTGGAGTTTGCCGGATTGACAGAGTTCACAGATCGCTGGGCGGTGAATCTTTCAGGCGGGATGCAAAAAAAGCTTGCCCTCGCCTGCACACTCATCCACCAGCCCGAGATTCTGCTGCTGGATGAACCCACTACAGGCGTGGATCCGGTTTCACGACGCGAATTCTGGAACATTTTGACCGAGCTGCATCTGGGGGGCACCACCATTCTGGTCAGCACGCCCTACATGGACGAGGCCGACCGTTGTTCGATGGTCGGGTTGATGTACGCCGGCAAGCTGGTCGAATGCGATACGCCGCAGGCTATTCGGAACCGCCTGGAAGGGGAGGTGATCGAGATCCAAGCTGAGGACTGGCAGGCAGCCCTGGAAGCTGTGGCAAACCGGAAGGGCGTGCGCGAAACACAGACCTACGGCGAGGCGGTCAATCTGCTTGTCGACAACGGAGCAAAACGCCTACCCGAGATCAAGCGCGCCCTGAAGGCACACAAGGTCAGATATCGCAGCGTACGTATCGCTCCGATCCGTATGGAAGAAGCGTTCATTTCGTTGATTCGCAGGATGGAGGCATAGTGTCACTTCGTCATATCTGGGCAGTGACCCGCAAAGAATCCCAGCATATCGTGCGCGACCGTAGCACATTGATATTGGTGTTCTTCACGCCGACCGCCTTACTGTTGTTGATGGCCTATGCGCTGACCGTGGACTTGAAGCATGTGCCGCTGGCCGTGCTCGACCTGGACAAAAGCCAGACCTCGCGAGCATTCGTCCAGCAGATCACAGCCGGGCAAGACCTCGACCTGTACGCCTATGCCGAGAGCATGGCTGAGATCGAGTCGATGCTGATGCAGGGCGAGATCAAAGCGGCGCTGGTTATTTCGCCGGATTTTACAGCAGATATTCAGTCGTTGAAAGGCATGCCGATGCAGGTCATCATCGACGGGACGGAGCCAGAGAGCGGCGGGTTCGCGGTGGAGCATATCGCCAATCGAGCTGAGGAGTTTGTCAGTACGGCACTGGCGAGACAACTGGAGATGCGGGGCTTTTCAGTGGAGACGCTCCAGCCGGTTGATTTGCGCATCCGCACCTGGTTCAATCCAAGCCTGAAACCTCGCAACGACATCATCCCTGGCCTGATCTCGATGGTGCTGGGATTCCCGGCCCTCTCGGTGGCGCTGACCCTGGCACACGAGCGGGAGCACGGTACTCTGGAGCAGTTGCTGGCCACACCGATCCGACGCGGGGAGTTGCTCATCGGGAAGATCATCCCCTATATTGTCGTGGGGTTGTTCAATGTGCTCGTTATGCCTCCCCTGGCGATCGCCTGGTTTGGGATCTCGTTCAACGGCAATTACCCGCTGTTTTTCGGTCTCTCAGCGCTCTTCATGTTCGCCGTGTTGAGTATGGGCATGATCGTGGGTGTCTTCATGCGCACACAGGCAGCAGCTCTGGCGTTGTCGTTCCTGGTGATCTTCTTTCCTGGTTTTTTCCTGACGGGCATATTTTTCCCATTGGCCTCGATGCCGGAAATTGCTCGCTTGGAAGCCAGTTTCTTGCCAGGCTCGCACTATGCCATTATCACGCGCGGTATCTTTCTGCAAGGCGCCGGGATCGATATTCTCTGGCCGAACGCTGTCTTTATGGTCTTTTTGGGCGTCGTCTTTACCTTAATAGCGGCGCTGTTCTTCAGGAAGAAACTGGCGTAATTTCGGAATACGGTCTCGTGTACTGAACGGAAAGAAGCCTATATCCGTAAAAAGCACAGATCAAGGTCCGCGTTCCAAAGAAACGAATCGTATGCTGAGAAGAATCTGGGCCCTCGTCATCAAGGAATTCATCCACCTGCGTAATGATTGGTGGCTGCCGGCTTTCATGTTGCTGGGCGGCGCAATGGAGTTGCTGCTGGTTGGCTGGGCCACTTCGCGCCCCATCAACAACCTGCCCATCATGGTGCTGGATCATGACCAAAGCGCAGCCAGCCGGAAACTGGTGGTCGCGCTCGAGAATACGGGCACCTTTAGCCAGCCGGAGTATGTCAGAGACATGCACACCATCGAAAATGCGCTCGTCCGCGGTCAGATCAACGCCGCATTGGTCATCCCGCCGAAGTTCAATGAGCTGATGACCTCCCCAACCGGCAGGCCGGCGCTCTTCATCATCCTGAACGGCGCAGAGAGCACGCCTGCTACAGCCGCCAAGCGCGCCATCGAGGGGCTGGCGCAGGACCTGGGCGAACGTATCACGATCCAGCGTCTGGGTCTGCCACCAGACGAGTTTGCAGGATTCAACCCGAGTCTGCGTGTGTGGTTCAACGAAGCGCTCAGCGAGGCGCTTTACACCACGCCGGCGGAACTGGGGTTGATGCTGGAATTCACCGTATTGCTCTTTGCGGCACTGGCTTTTTCGCGCGAGCGCGAACTGGGCACGCTGGAACAACTGCTGGTCATGCCATTCTCCTCGATGGAGATCATCATTGGCAAATCCATCCCGGTCATCATCGTCGGCTTTTCAGACTTCCTGCTGATGCTCACCATGGTGCATTTCGCCTTCGGCGTTCCTGTGCGCGGATCGTTGCTACTTTTGCTGGTGCTGGCTTTCGGTTACCTGATGGTTGAACTAAGTAAGGGACTGATCATCTCGGTAATTTCCCGTACCCAGCACCAGGCCTTTCTGCTGGTCATGTTGATCGGCATGATGGACTTCATGTTCACAGGCTACGCGGCCCCTGTGGAAGGCATGCCGCGTGTCTTGCAGTGGTTTGCCAATTTCATCCCTGCCCATCACTGGCTCACCATCTTGCGCGGCATCCTGCTCAAAGGCACTGGCCTGGATGTGCTCTGGCCCAACCTGGTGGCGTTGGTGGGGTTGGGGCTTGTGATCGGTACGTTCTCATTGCGCTATGTACGCCAGGCCTTAGATTAATGGATACCGTCGTTGGTTTCGATACGGCTTTCGACTTTCCCGACGAACGATAGGCACTATTTGGAAATCCTATGAATTCCCGTCAACCTGCAATTGTCGCCAACTCCCTCACCAAACGCTTCGGCGATTTCACCGCCGTGAATGACGTTTCGTTCGAAGTCAATCCTGGTGAGATATTTGGTTTTCTCGGCCCAAACGGTTCAGGCAAGACCACCAGCATTCGCATGATGTTAGGCCTGATGAAACCCAGCGCTGGCAAGGTGGAAGTTTTGGGCATGGATGTGAGCGAATCGGCCAGCAAGATTCGCCCGCGCGTCGGCTACATGTCGCAGCGCTTCAGCCTGTACAACGACTTGAGCGTTATGCAGAACCTGGAATTTTACGGCGCGGCATACGGTCTCTCCAATACAGAATTACAGACCAGCATCAATGATGCGCTGGTCAGAGCCGGGTTGGAAGGTCGTGAAAATGCCAAAACCAAGGACCTGTCCGGGGGCTGGCGCCAGCGCCTGGCGCTCAGCGCGGCCATCCTGCACCGACCCGAAGTGCTCTTCCTGGATGAGCCCACCGCGGGCGTGGATCCTGTCTCGCGGCGCGCCTTCTGGGACCTGCTTTATAAGCTCATCGCCGAAGGCATCACCGTCTTCGTCACCACCCACTACATGGATGAAGCCGAGCATTGCGGTCGCCTGTCTTTCATCCAGCGCGGGCGCATCATCGCCTACGGCTCGCCGGCTGAGATCAAATCCGAGATGATGCGTGGGCAGGTGCTTGAGATCGCCCCCTCTGACGCGGTCGACGCGGTGAAAACGCTGCGCGCCGCCCAGGAATCGGGCGCCTTGCCCATCGAGGAAGTTGAACTTTACGGTTCGCTCGTCCACGTGGTTGCGCCCGAGATGAAGAAACACAAGGGTGCCATTGCAGGCGTATTAAAGAATGCGGGAATCGATGCTGGAAAGATGGCAATAATTGAACCGTCGCTTGAAGATGTATTTATTTCGGCTATGAAAGCATGAATATGCTTACCCCTTCCCCTCTCCACACGAACCGCCATTACCCGGAACAGGGAGAGCGCCTTTGGAAAGGGAGATTATGGAGGTTGTGATGAAAAAAGTAAGTATCCTGTTGGTCGTTGTCGGTGTGCTGCTCGCCAGTTGCGGGTCCGCCAATAAAGCAGCGCTGCAGGCTTCGGGGCTGATCGAAGCGACGGAAATTTCCATCGCGCCTGAAATAGGCGGGCAGGTGGCTGAAGTCTTCGTCACAGAAGGTGATTCAGTCACAACCGGGGCCCCCCTCCTGCGCATCGAAGACGAACTCCTGGCAGCGCAGCGCCAGGCCGCTTCTGCATCCGTTGATACAGCGAAATCCGCATCCCAGGCCGCGAATGCAGCCTACGAGAGCGCACAAACGCAGTATGAAATCGCTCTGACCTCCGCGCGCGCTGAGGACAACTTCACGCGTATCCAGAATTGGGTCGGCGAAAAACAAGACGCATTCGATCAGCCAAACTGGTACTTCACGCGCGCTGAACAGATCCAGGCCGCCAAGGCGGTGCTTGAAACCGCACAGGCGAACCTGGAAACTGCGCAGGCGAACCTGGATCAGGTCGTCAAGGACATCGACAATGCTGATTATCTCGAGGCGGAAAAACGCGTAGCCGATGCGCGTATCACCTACCTGGTCACGAAGGAGGTCTACGAGCGGGCCAAGTTGAGCAATCAGAAAATCAGCCCGGATGCATTGAAATACCCCGATATTCCGCTGAACTTTCAAGGCAGTTATCTGGACCGCATTGCCATAGCCAGGGAATTGTCTGACGACCCCAACCTGGTCCACGCAGCACAGCGATCCTATGACGCCGCCAAGGCTGAATTACAGGATGCTCAAAACGCGTACAACGACCTTATCAGAGGCGAAGCTGCCAGGAATGTGCTGGATGCGCGCGCCGAAGTCCAGGTTGCAAAGGAGCAGGTGGCAAGCGCACGAGATTATCTGGCATCCTTGCGGATTGGAGAAGACTCGCTGACGGTAACTGCTGCCCATGATGCGGTAGAACAGGCAAAAGCGGGCATGGAACAGGCTGATGCGGCAGTCATGGAAGCAGAAGCGCAACTGGCCTTGCTGGACCTGCAAATGGACAGGCTGAACGTCAAAGCGCCCTTGGATGGGGTGGTGCTGACCCGCAGCATCCAGCCCGGTGAAGTGGTCCAGGCTGGCATGACCACCATGACCATCGCCAGACTCGACAAACTGACCGTGACCGTCTACATCTCAGAAGACCATTATGGCGAAGTAAAACTGGGTGACAGCGCGACCCTGAGCGTGGACTCGTTCCCTGACGAAACCTTCACCGCCACCGTGACCCGCATCGCCGACCAGGCCGAGTACACACCGCGCAACGTGCAGACCAAAGAGGAACGCCAGACCACAGTTTACGCGGTGGAGCTCACGGTGGAAAACCCGGACGGGGCGCTCAAACCCGGCATGCCGGTGGATGTGACCTTCGCCGCTCCGGCGCAGTGAGGCAGGACGGGGGAGAAACGACCAGGAAAGGGAGCACATTGAAATGGCTCCCTTTTTCGTTGCGATGGTTTCCCCCGGCAGCAACCTTTTCCGCGGCGGGTTGTTATCACTCATGCCGGCCCGTTTTCAGGACGTGCACTTAGGTGTATACTGGCAGCATTGCGGAGAGGAGAGGCAGCATGAAACGAGCGGTAAGTATCAGCATCGGTTCGTCCAAGCGCAACAAGGCCGTACAGGTGACGCTGCTTGGGCAGAAGGTCAGCATCGAGCGCATCGGCACGGACGGCGACATGGAAGCCGCCGCCCAGAAGTACAAAGAGCTGGACGGCCAGGTGGACGCCTTTGGCGTGGGCGGCGCGGACCTTGGCGCGCTGGTGGACGGAAAGTTCTACCCCTTTCACTCGGTGCAGCCCATGGTGCGCTTCGTCAAGAAAACGCCCCTGGTGGACGGCGGTGGGCTGAAGAACACCCTGGAGAACAAGGCCCCGGCTTTCCTGGACGCCAGGATCGGCGATTATATCAAAGAGCGCGGTCGCAAGGTTTTCGTCACGCTGGGCGTGGACCGCTGGGGGCTGTCCAAGACCTTCGTCGAGGCCGGCTACGAGGTCGTCTTCGGCGACCTGATGTTTGCGCTGGGCGTACCGATCGCCATCAAGAGCCTGGGAGGCCTGCGCACACTGGCGAAGATCATGATCCCAGTTGTGACACGCTTCCCCTTCGAATGGCTTTACCCCACCGGCGAGAAGCAAGACGAACGCACCCCCAAGTGGGAGAGCTACTACCGCTGGGCCACGGTTGTGGCCGGCGACTGCCTGTACATCAAGCGATACATGCCGGACGACATGAAAGGCAAGGTGGTCGTCACCAATACCACCACGCCCGAGGATGTGGCGCTCTTCAAGCGCTGCGGCGTGAAATACCTGGTCACCACCACACCCGTGATGGACGGCCGCTCCTTCGGCACCAACATGATGGAGGCCGCGCTGGTAGCCATCTCTGGCAAGGGCCGCCCGCTGAGTTGGGACGAGTACAACGAGTTGCTCGACAAACTCAAGTTCGAACCACAGTTGCAGGAGTTGAATTAATTCACCACTGAGACACAGGGATCCTCTTTGTGTGCATCAAGATACCTCTGTGCCTTTGTGATGAGATCGAGGAATACTTATGGACGCAATCGTAACCGCTGGCGGCATCCCCCAACCGGAGGATCCGCTCTACACGTACACCGACGGCAATGCCAAGGCGCTGGTCGACGTGGCCGGCAAGCCCATGATCCAGTGGGTGCTGGACGCGCTGAGCGAGGCCAAAGAAGTCGATCATGTTATCCTCATTGGCCTTTCGCCCAAGAGCGGCGTGACCTGCAAGAAGCCGCTGCACTACGTCTCCAACCAGGGCCGCATGCTGGCCAATATCGTGGCCGGCGTCAATAAACTCTTGCAGGTCAACCCAAAGGCCGAATACGCGCTGGTGGTCTCGTCCGATATCCCCGGCCTCAAGCCCGAGATGGTTGACTGGCTGGTGACGACCGCCATGCAAACCAAAGAGGACATTTACTACGGCGTCATTCCGCGGAAAGTGATGGAGAAGCGCTACCCCGGCTCAAATCGCACCTACACCAAGTTGAAGGACCTGCAATTATGCGGCGCCGACATGCACATCACGCACGTGCGCATGGCTACTGACCACCTGGAGATGTGGGAAGAGTTGATCGGCAACCGCAAGTCGCCCTTCAAACAGGCCGCCACGATCGGTTTCGGGACGCTGTTCCTGCTGCTGCTCGGGCGCCTGACCCTGGCCGAGACGGTCGAACGTGTCACAAAGCGCATCGGCATTACCGGCCGGCCGATCATCTGGAAGCAGGCCGAGCCCGGCATGGACGTCGACAAACCGCACCAGCTGGAGATCGTACGCGCCGACATGGAGAAGCAGGTCAAAAAGGCTGCAAAAGCCGCCAAGTCGAAGAAATCCGCAAAAGATCCCAAAAAACTGACCAAAAGGAAACCCAAGTCAGGATGAGCCTGCGCGCGCTGCTTGAACTGGACGCGCGCGCTTCCACGCGGCTGCGCGTGGCCGAGCGGCCCGGCTGGACCCGGCGCTTTGCGGTCTTCTTCGCACACTCGGGCGATTCGTGGTTCTGGGGGTTGGGGCTGGTCCTTCTGTGGTTGTGGAGTACGCCCACCTGGAAGCACTGGGCCGTGGTGCTGTTCAGCGGCATCGCCATGCTGGCCGTACTGGTGTTGTCGCTCAAGTTCCTCATCCGCCGCCGTCGGCCCGAAGGCGAATGGGGCGGCATCTACCGCCAGACCGACCCGCATTCCTTTCCCTCCGGGCACGCTGCGCGCGCGATGTTGATCGCCGTGCTGGTGAGCGGCCTGGGGCCGGCCTGGTTGGCAGCGTTGCTGTGGCTGTGGGCCCCGCTGGTGGCACTGGCGCGCGTGTCCATGGGTGTGCACTACCTGTCGGATATCGTGGCAGGCGCACTGCTGGGCTTGCTGGTGGGCCTGTTCGGCCTGGCGCTCTACGCCCCTGCCCTGGCCTGGGTAGCTGGTTGGCTGGGCTTTCCGCTCTGGTAAATGTTGTTTTGTCCCTGCGCAATTCCCGCAGGGTATTCGAATAGGCTCAAGCCGCCGTCTCCGGCGGTTTTTTTTATGGGACTCATGCACCGGGAAAAGTGCCGCAGCGTGGAATAGCACAAAGAGCTTGAATCGCGGCGCTTTCCTCGCCGCAGATTATCATCACGAGCTCCTGTCCCCGAGGGAGGAGGCGATCCACACTTCTGTCATTAGCGGCCCGTTGGCGTCAATGGATGGATTGCCGCGCCCGTTCCCTTAGATTTATTAAATTACCAATTAAATCTTAGATTAATCTTTTGAAGCCTGTTTTGTAGCCCGCCCTATTTGTAAGCTATCGATAAGGCCCTTCGCGGGAGTATTGTACTTACCAGCACAGAGTAGTGCTGGAGCTTTTATGTGAGGCGCTTTATGATGGGATAACACCCTGACAGGTCAGACCAAAGATGAATTTAAATCATGAAACGGACGCATTCTTCGAACAGGCTGGACTGCCTTACATCTCCACCCGGCAGGTCAGATGGGAAAGCCACGCCGCGTATTACAACCGGGGCAATGCCCTGGTCGCCAGGGCCAAGCAGGCCGAAGGTGCGGAAGCCGACGCCCTGTTTGAACAGGCTGGTGAGCAGTACGCTGCGGCCTTGCGTGTTAGGCCGGACAAGCACGAGGCGCTCGACAACTGGGCCATAACCCTGATGCTACGTTACCACAACTCCCGCGACGAACAGGTGAAACTGAATCTCCTAGAGAGGGCCAAGAGCGTCTACCTGCGCATCGAGAAGCTGGTCCCCGGGCGCGCGGCTTACGACTTGGCATGCCTGCATGCGCTTTGCCGCCGCCAAAAGGAATGCAGGATCTGGTTGAACAGAGCCGGGCTGGCAGGGACGTTGCCGGACCTTGCGCACCTGAAAGAAGACCGCGACCTCGACCAGGTCAGGAGCAGCAGTTGGTTCAAGGGTTTCCTTGATAAGCTTGAAGGCCCTCCCCGTACCTTGCAATTGAAAGCGAACTAGCCTCGAGTAATATCCCGGTCCACTCGGGATGCAAGCTTTGCCTCCTGCGGAGGCTTGCAATGACATGTATTGTCATCGCGAGTGACCGCCGCAGATCCCTCGCGCAGCATACCCGAAGGGTTCGCAGGGGAGAGCGAGTGAAGCGATCCTCCCCTTCTCTTCTTCTCTCCAAAGCTCTTTCCGTGTTCCCTGTGCTCTCAACGATTAAATAGTTCTCCACCTCCCCGGATTGCATTTCGGGCACAAAGCCCCTATACTTTCTATAAGCTCTTGCATTATCCTGGGAGGAAGAAATGAAACCATGCCGATGGCCGCCCCTCGTCCTCTGTCTTCTCTTGGTTGGTTGTAATCTAAATTATGTGGATGCGAGCCCCTCACCGCCGCAAGCGACGATCGCGGGTTCTGCGCCGGTATTGCCGGCCCCGCTCTATTTTTTATCGGGAGATAATGCTGGCAGCGAGCGCCTATGGCGCCTCGAAGTGGACGGCCTTACCCAGAGCCTGGTCGTGGATTGTTGTATCAGGGAGTACGCGGTTTCACCAGCCACCGGCCAGGTCGCCTATGTGACAGGCGAAACCACACTGGTGATCACAGACGCCTATGGTGAACTGCTCGTTGAGGTGGAACTCGATCAGGTCGGCTACCCCCGGGATCTCGCCTCCCCCCTGGCCTGGTCGCCAGACGGGTCCCAGCTCGCGCTTGGGGGTGAAAATGGTCTGTGGTTCTATATGCTCCAATTAGAGCGTTTGATCCAGATGTCCGCTGCTCCGGAGTACACAACCTTTGTCCGCCCGCTTGCGTTTGATGCCTGGTCGCCCGACGGTAGTACAGTCCTGGTCGTCGCTTACAGGCCCAATGCGGATGTCGATGAGGTGGGGGTCATGCCGATCGTGAGCGGGGATGTGAAGATGACTTCCATTCTGGCCGGCCGTAGCCTCACCTGGGCCCCAGATAGCAAGTCGGTGTATGTATCCTCGAATTTTTATGGCATGACAGGCATCCTACCGAGCCTGATACTGGTCAGAGCGGATACGCTTGAGAAGACCACGCTGGTCGAATCTGGATCGACGGACGATGGCCTGCTCGGGCGCTACCTGGAAGCGGCCCGGTTGGGGACTGACGGCCTCCTTTATTATTTCTATGGGGAGGGGGTGGTGGACTTCGATAGTAATGCGACCGGGCTGTCGATGGTCCGTTCGGATCGAAATGGCACCACCGGCCGAGAGCTTTTACGGGAGGATGTTTTCGCCGGTATCGATGAGATCTTGTGGGCGGAGGATATGAGCCAGGCGGTCATCGCAAGCACCGGGACTTCGAACCAGGGCTGGACAGGCGCCATCACCATTCTGCCGGTTGACGCCGCCCTGCCAGCCGTCGTGACCGCCTTCACAGGCCGCGATCTGCAATGGGGCTGGGCCAACGAATGATATGGAAACACTTAGCAGGGTTGTGCATGCAGAAGGAAGCCTGACACATGACGAAAGCAACGGATGAGAGATACGCAGCCAGGCTGGCTTTATATGAGAAGCTGATCGCAACGAACCCGAACGTCGATCGGAAAGGCGCCACCATGCCGTACACCTCCGTGAATGGGCACATGTTCAGCTTCCTGACGAAGGAGGGAATAATGGCGCTTCGGCTCCCTTCCCCAGAGCGGGAGTCCTTCCTGGAGAAATACAAAACCAAACTCTGCGTGCAGCATGGAGCGGTGATGAAAGAGTATGTAGAAGTCCCGGACGCGCTGCTGGAGGAGACCCAAGAATTGAAAGCGTTCTACGAGATCAGCTATGCATATGTAAGCGCCCTTAAACCAAAGCCCACGAAGAAGAAAGCGGGGGCGAAGGTGAAGGGGCCTTAGTCCAGCCAGGAGTATACAATTTCGACGCGAATTCCAAATCACACGCTATAGCCAGCTCCAGTATCCATAAGATATTTGTTGTTTTTCATGTAGTGCCAGACGAGCCGTATGAACACCAGTTAGAAATGCGGAGGTAAAACATGGCCCATCACACAACCAAGACCGGATATGCCCGGCTGTCCGACAGGTTGAATCGTTTTCCCCAGGGTGCGCCCACTTCTGAGCTGTTATTTGCGATCCTGAAGATCCTGTTCAGTGAGAGGGAGGCGGAACTCGTTGCGCTCCTGCCGGTGAAACCCTTCACCGCAAAGAAGGCCAGCCGCATCTGGAAAATGGACCTGGCCGCTGCACAGAAGGCCCTGGATACACTGGCCGGCCGCGCGATCCTGGTGGATATCGAGCGTGAAGGCGAGACACAATATGTGCTCCCGCCCCCGATGGCGGGGTTCTTTGAGTTTTCGATGATGCGCGTGCGCGAGGATATCGACCAGCGCCTGTTGAGCGAACTGTTCTACGAATACATGAACGTGGAAGAGGACTTCATCCGGGAATTGTTCACCGAGGGGGAAACCCAGCTGGGGCGGACGTTCGTGCACGAACCGGCCCTGTCCGCGAAAAATGCCCTCTACGTACTCGATTACGAACGGGCCAGCGAAGTCATCAAGACCGCCACGCACCGGGGCATCGGCATCTGCTACTGCCGCCATAAGATGGAACACATGGAGCGCGCCTGTGACGCCCCGCAGGACATCTGCATGACCTTCAACAACACCGCGGCCTCGCTCATCCGGCATGGCTACGCCCGCCAGGTGGATGTCAGCGAGGGACTTGACTTGCTCCAGATGGCCTATGAACACAACCTGGTCCAGTTCGGTGAAAACGTCCGGAACGGAGTGAACTTCATTTGCAATTGCTGCGGGTGCTGTTGCGAAGCCATGATCGCCGCCCGCCGATTCGCCATCCTGGACCCGGTGCACACCACAAACTTCATCCCCGAGATCAGCGAGGAGCTATGCAACGGCTGCGGCAAATGCGTCAGCGCCTGCCCGGTAGAAGCGATGACGCTGGTCTCAGCAAACGACCCGAACAAGCCCAAAATGAAGGTGGCTCGGTTGCAGGCTAACCTATGCCTGGGCTGCGGGGTCTGCGTGCGCACCTGTGACAAGGATGGTGTTCAGCTGGTCTCGCGCCCATCCAGGGTCATCACGCCACTGGACGGCACCCACCGGACTGTCATGATGGCGATCGAGCGTGGAAAATTGCAGAACCTGATCTTCGATAACCGCGTACTGTGGAGCCACCGCGCCCTGGCGGCGGTGCTGGGCTCGGTCCTGCTGCTTCCACCGCTCAAGCAGGCCCTGGCCAGCCGGCAGGTCAAATCGCGTTACCTGGAGGCTCTGATCAGCCGCTACAATGCTCTGAACGGGAAACAGCAACCGGAACCGACTCCGCCGCGGGGCTAAGCGGCGCTCTTCTGATTTCCACATTGTCATCACAAGCGGACTTTCGGTGCATTCAAAATATCCTAATGGATTTGCGCGAATCTCCACTGGATATTTGGAGGAATCCACAGCGATTTGCGCGAATCTCCAGTGGATTTTTCGAGGAATCCACAGCGATTTTCGCGAATCTCTTGAAGACTTCCCGGAGAATCCCCTCGGATGTTCAGGTTGCGTCGAAACCTTCAAATGGCTCGCAGTCTCAGGCGCACTGACGCTCAATGAGCAGGCCCGGTAAGCTTGAACTTGCGAGAAATACATTGTATAGTGATTGGGTGTACGAGCATGTAGCCCGCCATTATATATTTAGCAAGACTGGTCGATGATCCATGGCGCATGCAAGGTGTGTGGCCATTTTCAGCAGCAGGCTGTTCGATCGTCCTTGCCCATCCGGCAAATAATTGGCCAGCGTTCCAACGTCAGGGTTCGGCATAAGGAGATCCACCCGGTGACCAACGCATCCTTTCAGCTCTATGGATGGTTTGCCTTTCTCAGCGCTGCTGCCAGCACGCTTACCCTTGTAACAGGGATATTTTTTTCTCTGTAGGCAAGCCATATGGCAAGATCAATGACATTTCAAGTATCTTCCAGATGCTCTTCATGGTTCCCCTGGTGATTCTATTCTTGCAAATAGTGCCCGCACAACCTCTGGCGCTTGGTTGGATCGCAGCCTTGTTTGGTACTGCAGGCATGCTCCTTTCTGCTTTCGGTCAAGGCCTGCTTGTGCTTGGTCGTATAGACTTTCAGGAGTCGCTCAAGTTCTTTCCCGCCGGAGGTGCGATCGGGGTCCGGCTGATCTTGGTTTGTGCTCTTGCTGCTTATGGCGGACAAATGCCTCAGCTCCTGGCCTGGACAGGCATCCTGGCGGGCGCAGGTTTTATCCTGACGATCATTGGCTTTTTACAGAGCGGACAGCAGAATGTGCTTTTCTACATAGGCGCTCTCGCGCTGGGAATAAGCTATCCTATCTGGGCAATCTGGTTAGGCCGGTTGCTCTTTTCTGGCATGGTAGAGGTGGGCGCCGGCTAATCGTTGCTCAACCATACAACTCTGCCAAAACGATGAATCACCTTCCCATTCTCAAGGACGTCGTATCATAAAACCCGTGGCCCGTTATCTCGTAACTCTTATTCTATGCGGTGGTTCGATATTGGGCATGACCGGATGCGCCTTCAATCAACCCGATCAAGCCGCCAGTACTCGTCCAGAGTGTGTCACCCTCGAAAGTTACAGCTTTGTCATTGAACAGGTGATGAATCTTCAGCCGGACTGGGTGCCTTTGGAACAAACCGCGGAAGGCCTTCACTACCAGTGGACGATTGAAGACGAGGGCGGAATGCACACGTTGTCTGCTACATTGACCTCCGCTGGTTGTGTCTGCGGCACCGTTGCTTCCAGCCAGTTCAACATGGGCAGCGGCAAAGAGGAAATCGTCGGGCTACTTCAAGGCGCTGCCGTTGCGCCTGTTTCCGACCTGGACTATACAGCCAGTTGGTTGGAACCCAGGCTTTTCATTTCTTGCGGAATTGCATATGTGTTTCGGCAGCCCTACCTGGCGGAATCGACCATGCAGGACGGAACGACCTGGACTCTGGCCTGCTCCAGGAATATGGGCCCTGAAGTGTACAATTCGGCTTACTCACTCACAGTTGTCAGGCCCAGCTGCATGAACATGCATGAATAAACGGTCGCCAAATTGAATGGGTGGTGTCTACCACCGCCCCTCCTTAGTTCCAATCCATCCAAGCCCATCATCCCAATGTGCTTCGGGAAGACAAAGCATGCTTCCCCGCGTACCTACTTGAACCGGTATGGTGTTTCCAATAGTAAGAATGCTGCCCATCCTGCTTTCCGGCAGCAAGCGCCTGGCCCCAGGCTTTCAATCCGGGCCACAGAGTCGATCCCGTCCCGTATCCGTTCATCTTCAGGAGGTTTGATCCGATGCAACAAACTGAGTTCAAGGTCTATGCTTATCGCTGGGTGGTGCTGCCTGTGTTCATGTTCGTAGTCGCCGTCAACCAACTCCTGTGGATCACCTTCGCGCCGATCACGGGTAGCGCCGCGGCCTACTATGGGGTTTCAGATCTCAGCATCGGCCTGCTCTCCATGATCTTTATGATCGTCTATATCGTCATCTCGATTCCCGCCTCCTGGATGATCGACACGTACGGCATCCGGGTCGCCGTGGGGATAGGCGCCGCACTGACAGGGATCTTTGGCTTGTTGCGGGGCCTCCTGGCGCCCGATTACACCATGGTGCTTGTTGCACAAATAGGGATCGCCATTGGGCAGCCCTTCATCCTGAATGCCGTAACGACGGTGGCTGCGCGCTGGTTCCCGGTCCGGGAGCGCGCCACCGCTGCAGGGCTTGGAACGCTGGCAATGTACCTTGGCATCGTTGTGGCATTGATGCTGACCCCGTATCTCACGGTCCATTCCCAGATCAGCAGCATGCTCCAGATCTATGGGCTTATTGCGGTGATCGCCGTCATTGTCTTTTTTCTATTTGTGAAGGAACGCCCGCCAACGCCTCCATGTCCTCCTGAACAGGAAGCTCGCTCCCTGGTGTTTGATGGCCTTAAGGAGTCCCTGCGCATGAGGGATTTCGCGCTTCTGCTGGTGATCTTCTTCGTGGGATTGGGCGTGTTCAATGCGGTAACGACCTGGATCGAAGACATCGTCAGGCCGAGAG